>JAZKFO010000013.1:0-44882 GCA_040386395.1 Pseudomonadota bacterium
CTGCCTGCGCAAGGGCGTGGCGGCGAAGCAGTTCGACCTGGGCGACGATCTGGACGACATGGCGCGCGCAATCATCTCGATCATCGAGGCCATCGTGCTGCCCATGCGCCACCTCACGCCGGAAGAAATCCGCCCGCAGGTGGGCGTGCTGGCGCGCACCCTGTTCCGCGCCTATGCAAAGGACGAGACGCTGAAGAAACTCGTCAGCCTGCTTTAGGTCTCAAACCGCTTTCAACGCGCTGTCACGCCAGCGCCTCAAACTTTTCAAAACCACAACGGAGAAAACACATGGCAATGGACGTCATCGACTACAAGCTCTACGGCGAAGACATGCAGTTCGTCGAGATCGAACTCGACCCCGGCGAAGCCGCGATTGGCGAAGCCGGCGCGATGATGTTCATGGAAGACGGCATCGCCATGGACACCATCTTCGGCGACGGCTCGATGGCGCAGAAAAGCGTCTGGGGCAAGCTGCTCGGTGCGGGCAAGCGCCTGGTCACGGGCGAAGGCCTGTTCACCACCGTGTTCACCCACCAAGGCACCAGCGGCAAGCGCAAGGTCGCCTTTGCCGCGCCCTACCCCGGCACCATCGTGCCCGTGAACCTGCCGGATGTGGGCGGCACGCTGATCTGCCAGAAGGATTCGTTTCTGTGCGCCGCCAAGGGCGTGGCACTCGGCATCGCCTTCCAGCGCAAGCTGGGCGTCGGCTTGTTCGGTGGCGAGGGCTTCATCATGCAGAAGCTGGAAGGCGATGGCCTCGCCTTCGTCCATGCCGGCGGCACGCTCTACAAGCGCGACCTGGCACCGGGCGAGACGCTGCGCGTCGATACCGGCTGCATCGTCGCCATGCAGACTTCGGTCTCGTTCGACATCCAGTACGTCGGCAAATTGAAGAGCGCGCTGTTCAGCGGCGAAGGCCTGTTCTACGCCGTGCTGCAAGGCCCCGGCACGGTCTGGCTGCAATCGCTGCCGCTGTCGCGCATGGCCAATCGCATTGTCATGGCCGCCCCCGCCCTGGGTGGGCGCTCGCAGGATCAAGGCTCGCTGCTGGGCGGCCTCGCCACGGGTGGCTTGCTGGGTGGCATGTTGGGCGGAGACGAATAGAGTGTTTGGTCGTTGCGCCGCGTAGCAGCGCCGACCAAACGCGATCTCGCTCGCCACACTCGCAGGCCTCACGACCATGCAATTCACCAGCCTCGTCTACGGCCCCGGCCTGCCGCCCAGCGGCAGCCGCTTGGCCGTGCGGCTCGACAGCTTTCACCTGACGCTGACCCTGCCCGATAACCGCCCGCTGAGCGTGCCGCTCACACAGGTGCAAGTCGCGGTGGGTGGCTTCAACGACACGGTGTGGCGCTTCGAGTGGAGTGATGCGCAGGGCCGCTGGGCCGTGACGCTGGAAGACGCCGCCACACAGAACGCCCTGCTCGCCCAGCCACCCGCCGCACTCGCGCAAGCCCTGAGTGCTGCGGGCAGGAAGCAGAGCCGAACCCGCACCCGCGCGCGGCTGGGCTTCGGCGCACTCGGCCTCTGGTTCGCCCTGCCCGCGCTGCTGCTGATTGCCCTGCTGTGGAACGCCAGCAGCATCACCGGCTGGGTCGCATCCAAAGTGCCGATCAAGACCGAACAGAAGCTCGGCGAGATGGTGTGGAAAGCGCAGAAAGCCCAGCTGCGACTGGTCGAGAACACCGCCGCGAACGAGGCCGTGGCCAGCATCGGCGCCAAGCTCACCCAGGGCTCGCGCTATTCCTACCGCTGGTTCGTGGCGCGCGACAACAGCATCAATGCCTTCGCCATGCCCGGCGGCACGGTGGTGGTTCACACCGGACTGATCGAAGCCGCCAAAACGCCGGAAGAACTCGCCGGCGTGCTAGCCCACGAGGTGCAGCACATCGAGCAGCGCCACTCGCTGCGCGCGATGGCACAGAGTCTAGGCACCATGGCCGCACTCGGCATGGTGTTCGGCGATGTCTCCGGCATTGCACAGATCGCGGCCAGCCTCTCTCAGCTCAGTTACTCGCGCGATGCCGAACGCGATGCCGATGCGCGTGGCCTCGCCGTGCTGAAGGCAGCCGCCATCGACCCGCAGGGCATGGTGCGGATGTTCGAGACGCTGGGCAAGGAGAGCGAGGGCCTGAACCCACCGGCGATGCTCTCGTCCCACCCCGCCACCGCCGAGCGCATCGCGCGGCTCAAGACCGCCATCGCCGAGGCCGGCAGCTGGCCGGTGCAGCCTCTCGCCATCGACTGGGCAGCCGTGCAGGCCAGCGTTCGCTGACTACTTGCCGCAGGCAAATACGCTGAGATAGAACTCGGTGCCGGATGCCGAGCGGCCGGTCGTGAAGGTCTGGCCGCTGGCCTCACCGGCCAGGATGGTCAGCGCCTCGGCGATGCGCTGTTCGCTCGCATCCTGCTCGGCCTGCACCTGGTTGCGGCCGGAGGGATAGCCGCCCTGCGCCTCGGTGGCACTGGCAAGCCAGCGCAGCCGCACGCGGCCCAGATCGGCATGGGCGATCTTGCCGCTGGCGAGCGACTCCGCCGCCAGCCGCTTGGCGACCTGTTCAGCGCGGGCGCGGCTCTGCGCACCACCGGACTCGCAGGCGAAGACGTCGATGTCATAGCCCAGCGCCTTGCCCTGGGAGACCACCTTCTTGTCAGTCCAGGCCGAGGCCGGGGCCTGCACCACGGGCGGCGCTGCGGCCGTGGCGGTGCCGGTCGTCACCGCCGCGGTTGCTGGCTGCTCCATGCGCTTCTCCACCGCATCGCTCAGGCATTGCTTGGCGAACAGCACGGCGTTGCGCTCGGCTTCGGTCAGCTCGGTTTCGCGGATGCGGGCGTAGTTGATGACGGCGGCGCACCAGACGCCCTTGGCATCCGGGTCCTTCACCAGCGAGACATAGGTGGTGGCGAGCACCAGCGATCCCTTGGTGTTCTCCTTCAGCAGGGATTCGATCTTCGCGTAGAGCTCGAACTGCTGCTTGTCGCGGTATTGCAGGGCCTCGAAATCGCGGCTGGTCTGCTCTGCAGCCAGCTTCGCCTCCTCGGCCTGCTCACCGGCCCGGCTGGCCTGCCAGGTGCTGGCAATGCCGGCGACCGTGGAGAGCACTGCGGCGACGGCAGCCATGCTGCTGACCCAGTTGTTGAAGGCGCTTTCGGACATGACGGTCTCCCTTCGGCCTGATCAATTCTTGATGACTGGCTGTACCCCGCCGAAATCATACGCCCGGCGGCCCCGATGGCGAACCGGCTTGCAGGCGCAGCGACTGCCGCTAAGGTAGGCGGCATTCCGCCCGGAGGAGAACCGTGGCCCCAGCCCCTGTCGCCAGTGCCGCCCCAGCCGGATTCGCCGAGGTTTTGCTGCGCGCGGTGATCCCGCTCATCTACGCACGCCGGGGCTTGAGCTTTGCGGTGCTCACCCTGCTCACGCTGCTGCTCGGCTGGCAGGCGACACAGCTCAAGCCGGATGCGGGCTTCGAGAAGCAGATTCCGCTCGCGCACCCCTACATGAAGGTGTTCAAGGAGTACGAGCAGGCCTTCGGCGGGGCCAATCTGATCTCGGTCGCGCTGATGCAGAAGGACGGCTCGCCACTCTACGAACCGGATTTTCTCGACCGCCTGAAGAAGCTCACCGACGCCACCTTCTTCCTGCCCGGCGTCGACCGCACGCGCGTCTCGTCACTCTTCACGCCCGACCTCACCTATTTCGAGATCGTCGAGGGCGGCATCAATCTGGGCAATGTGGTGCCGCGCAACTTCACGCCCTCGCCGGAGTCGATGCAGCAGGTGAAGGATCACGTCGAGAAGGCGGGCATCGTCGGCCGCTATGTGGCGAGCGGGCAGGACGGCGCGATGATCGTCGCCGAACTGCTCGAATACCACCCGACCACGGGCGAGAAGCTCGACTACACGCGGCTCGCGGGTCAGCTCGAAGACCAGCTGCGCAACCGCATCCAGTCGCCGACCATGTGGGAGTACCGGCTCACCGCCGACAGGCCGCCCTACCAGGCGGGCGAGGTGGTCTGGCGCGGTTACACCGACCACGGCTGGAAGCTGCGCTGGCAGACCTTCGAGGCCGAGCAGAAGGATGCCGACGGCAATGCCCTGATGGTGAGCGGCCGGGAGGTCACTGCCACCGCCGTGCCCAATCCGGATTACGCGCCGGGTTTGAGCGTCCACCTCATCGGCTTCGCCAAGGTGGTGGGCGATGTCACCGATGCGAGCCTGGAAGTGGTGGCCTATTTCTTCGTGGCGATGACGCTCACACTGCTGCTGCTGTGGTGGTTCTGCGGCAGCTTCCGGCTGTCGCTGCTGCCGCTGGCGGCAGCACTCGTGGCCGTGGTCTGGGAGCTGGGCCTGCTGAAGCTGGCGGGCTTCGGGCTGGATCCCTTCGCCATCCTGGTGCCCTTTCTCATCCTCGCCATCGGCGTCAGCCACGGCGTGCAGTACGTCAACGGCTGGGCCAACGAAGTGGCCGAGCATGGCCTCTCACCGCTGGAGGCGAGCCTGCAAACCTTCCGCCGTCTCGCCATCCCCGGCACGGTGGCGATCCTCACCGATGTCATCGGCTTTGCCACCCTCGCCTTCATCCAGATCGACATCGTGCGCGAGATGGCGCTCAACGCCGCGATGGGCATGGCGGCGATCATCATCACCAACAAGATGATGCTGCCGATCCTGCTCAGCTGGGTGCAGGTGGGCGATCTGGAAATCTTCCGGCAGCGGCATCACAAAAGGCAGGCCAGTGGCGAGGCGGTGTGGCGGCGTATTGCGGTGTTCGCCACCCCCAGGGCGGCGGTGCCCTTTCTGCTGGTCTGCGTCGCGGCACTCGGCTGGGCCATCCACATGTATCCCAGGCTTACCATCGGCGATGCGCAGATCGGCGTGCCGGAACTGAAGGCTGATGGCCGCTACAACCGCGACTCGGCGTTGGTGGTCGGCAACTTCGCCTTCGGTGTCGACATCCTCAAGGTGATCGTGGAGACCAGGGAATACGGCTGTCTCGACGGGGCGGCGATGCAGACCCTCGATGATTACGTCTGGCAGATGCAGAACACGCCGGGTGTGAGCCTGGCCGTGGCGCTGCCCAACGTGGCGCGCGAGGTGCGCGGCCTGCTCAACGAACAGGCCCCGAAGTGGAAAGTGCTCTCGCGCAACAAGGATGTGCTCGCCGCCCTGGTCGGCCGCGCGCCCAGCTCGCTCGGCATGGCCAATCTCGACTGCTCGCGGATGCCGGTGTTCATCTTCACCAGCGATCACAAGGCGACAACGCTCGCGCGCGTGATCGACGCCACCAAGGCCTTCGAGCCACGGGCGCAAGAGGCGGGCCTGCATCTCGCCCTCGCCAGCGGCAACGCCGGCGTGATGGCCGCCACCAACGAGGAGATCAAGGCGCGCGAATGGGTGGTGATCGTCTGGGTGCATCTCACCCTGCTGATCTTCGTCTGGCTCTCGTTCCGCAGCCTCGCCAGCGTCATCTGCATCATCACGCCGCTGGTGCTGTGCTCGCTGCTCACCTACGGCTTCATGGCGCTGGTCGGCATCGGCATGAAGGCCGCCACCCTGCCCGTCGCCGCTTTTGGTGTGGGCATCGGGGTGGATGACGGCATCTACCTCTGGGGCGTGCTCGCTTATTACCTGGAGCGCGACTTCACGCTGGCTGATGCCTACAAGCAGGCCTTGCGAAGCACCGGCAAGGCGGTGCTGTTCACCTCGCTCACGCTCATCGTCAGCGTGGCGATGTGGCTGTTTTCCGGCCTGCAATTCCAGGCCGACATGGGCCTGCTGCTGGTGTTCATGTTCACGGCCAATCTTCTGGGGGCGCTGCTGATGCTGCCGGCGCTGGCCTGGCTGTGTTCCAAGTTCCTGCCGATGAAACCCCAGGGTGGCATGGCGATCCAATGAGTGAGGTATCCCGATGAAACGACTACTGATTGCCACCCTCGGCTTGCTGCTGAGTGCCAGCGCCACCGCCAAGGTGAGTGCGGACGAAGCCGCCAAGCTCGGCACGACGCTCACCCCCATGGGTGCGGAAAAGGCCGGCAACAAGGCCGGCACCATCCCGGCCTGGGATGGCGGCTTGCCCAAGGCGGACCTGCCGCGCGGGGCCAATCCCTTCGCCGATGACAAGCCGCTGTACACCATCAGCAAGGAGAACCTGAAGCAGCATGAGAAGCTGCTGACTGAAGGCCAGAAACAGCTGTTCCGCACTTTTGTCGACTACCGGATGCCGGTGTATCCGACGCGGCGCAGTGCCAGCTACCCGCAGTGGTTTCTCGATGCGACCAGTAAGAACGCCACGGGTGTGGAACTGAGCAACTCCGGCTATGGCTTCACGGGGGCGGCGCAGGGTTATCCCTTCCCCATCCCCAAGAACGGCACCGAAGTGATGTGGAATCACATCATGCGCTACAACACCAAGGGCTTCAGGGGCTATGGCGTGGTGATCCCGACCCAGGGCGATGGCAGCTATGCGGTGGAGCGCTCGTACCTCGAACTCACCTACATCTACAACAACCCCAAGACGACGCTGGCCTCGCTCAACAACCAGAACCTGTATCTGCTGGTGAAGACGCTGTCGCCGCCCAACAAGGCTGGTGAAGCCAGCCTGGTGCGGGTGCCGATCGACCGCATCGCCGAGCCGACCGGCGTCTGGTCATACAGCCCGGCCTTGCAGCGGGTGCGCCGCATCGGCGAGGTGGGCTACGACAACCCGCTGTTCGATGGCCTGATGACGCACGACCAGCTCGACATGTTCAATGGGCCGCTCGACCGCTACACCATCAAGCTGGTGGGCAAGCGCGAAGTGCTGATGCCCTACAACAGCTACCGGCTCTACGACCCCAAGCTGAAATACAAGGACATCATCCAGAAAGGCCACATCAACCAGGACCTGACCCGCTACGAGCTGCACCGCGCCTGGGTGATCGAGGCGGAGGTGAAGGCCGGCTTCAACCACCGCTACAAGAAGCGCACCTTCTATCTCGACGAAGACAGCTGGATCGTCCACCTGCAGGACATCTACGACGAGCGCGGGCAGTTCTGGCGCACGGCGGAATCGCACTCGATCAACTTCGCCAACGTGCCGGTCGTGGTCAACGGCGTGCAGGTGCATTACGACCTGCAATCGAGGCGCTACGTGGCGATCAACCTCACCAACGAGGAGAAGAGCCTGTTCGACTACGACTGGGAGAAAGACCCCAAGTACTTCAACCCGCAGCAGCTGCAAAAGTTTGCGGCCGAGGGCAAGGCGGGGCGTTAGAAACCGCTTACAGCATCGCCGTCATGCGCGCGATGCGCTCGGCCTGAATACGGTTGAGGTTGCGAAAGATGGTGGCGGCGATGCGCGGGTGGCGCAGGCGCAGGCGTTCGAGATCCTGACTGTCGAAACGCAGCAGGCGCACGGCGCTGAGCGCGTCGATGTTGGCGGTGCGGCGCTGGCCGAAGTAACCGGCCTCGCCCATCACCGCACCACGGCTCATGGTGGAGAGCGACTTGCGTTCCTCATGCCGCAGCACCCAGGCCTCGACCTGGCCATCGACGATCACATACATGTCGCGGGCGTAGTCACCCTCGGTGATCACCCGGCTGCCGGCGGGATGTTTCTCCAGCCGGCTCAGCAGTGCAAAGGTGCGGGCCTGCCGCAGTGACAGGCCCGACAGCAGCGGGATGGTGTGCTGCGGTGACTGCCCAAGGTCCAGCCGCAGGATGTCCCAGAGGGTGACGATGCGCACCATCGAAGCCAGTGCGGGCGTGAGCGTGATGTCCGAGACCCAGGACAGGAACAGCGTGAAGGCGGCGAGCAGGCCGAACTGCACCTGGCTTTCCATGTCGGCGCCGGTGAACACGAGGAAGCCCAGGCACAGGGCGAGCATGGTGAGGGTGATGGGACGCAGCACCTCGCTCAGGGCATGGCGCACGGCATCCACCTCGCTGCCACGCGCGCGCGCCTCCTTGTTGAAGCGCACCATGTAATGGATGGTGTCGTCCACCGAGATGCCGAGCACGATGCTGGCAATCAGCGAGGTGGTGGGCGTGAGGCCAATCCCCGTGAGTTGCAGCAGGCCGTAGTAGATGGCGACCGGCACCAGATTGGGCAGCAGGGCCAGGGCAGCGGCGCGCGGCGAGGTGAAGATCACCGACAGGATCAGCCAGATCAGCAGGGCCGTGAGTGCCACCGAGGCCCACTGCCCGCCCGTGAGCTGGTCGGCGGTGCGGGTGGCCAGCAGGCTGCTGCCGGTGAGGTGGGCCGACAGCGGCTGCGGCAGGGCGGTGAGGCGGCGATCCACCCGGTCGGCAAAGGCCGCGAGTTCGCGCGCATCGTCGACCGTGACGCGCACCACCACGGCAGTGGTCTTGTACTGCGCGTCCAGCACCTGCCTCACCTGCTCGCCACCGGCAAAGATCAATATCTGCTTCACCGCCGCCGCACTCTGCGGCACCACCTCGTCCTCCGGCCGGCCATCGCCGAGCGAGCGGTTGAGCAGCTTCACCAGGTCGACATAGCTGTAGACCGCACCCACTTCCGGCTGCTGGCGCAGCCATTGGGCAAGGGCATCCACCTGCGCGATCAGCGCCGGGTCGGTGAGCGCATCCGCCACATGCGTCTCGATCAGCACCGTCAGCACATTGGCACCGCCGTAGGCCGTGTTGATGGCCTCGTAGTCCTGCCGCACCTTGGAGTCTTCGGGGAAGCTCCGCACGAACTCGGTGCCGGATTCGAGCTGGGTCGCCAGCACGCCACCGATGGCCAGCAGCAGCAGGGCCACCCCCAGAATCACGCCGCGCCACTTGATCGAGTAGCGGGCGAGCGCGGTGGCGATGCGGTCGTAGACGCCGGAAATCTGGCTGTTGCGCGAGCTCCTGCAACCCAGCACCAGAGTCAGGGCCGGCAGCAGCGTCAGCGAGGCGAGCATCGACAGCAGGATGCCGAAGGCGGTCAGCACCGCGAACTGGTGGATGGCGGGCAGCGGGGTCACCAGCAGGGCTACGAAGCCGGCGATGGCGGTGACGGCGTTCAGCAGCAGCGGCAGCGCCGAATGCTTGAGTGCGTTCTGCGCCCGCGCGGCAGGCTCGCGGCCATCGCTGTTGCGGGTGAAGTCAGACAGCCAGTGGATGCAGTAGCAGAGCCCCTGCGTGACCACCAGCGCGGGGGTGAGCGCGGTGAGCAGATGCACCTTCCAGCCCATCAGCACCAGGAGCGCCATGGTGCCGACCAGGCTCACACCCACCGTGATCACGCCCGCCAGCACCAGACGCAGATCGCGGAAGGCGAACAGCAGCACCAGGGTGATCACCGCGAACACCGCCGGCAGCGTGAACTCCAGTGTCGCCAGCAGGGCATCGGCCGTCGCCCGCTTGATCACCGGCGCGCCGGTGACGCGCACCACGGCATTGGGCAGCACCGCCTGCGCGGTCTGCTCGAAGCGGAGCGGGTAGTCGTTGAGGCGGAAGGTGGTCTCGTCGATGCCGCGCAGGGTCAGCGCGAACGCGGCCTCCTTGCCGTCCTGCGAGACCAGGGTGCTGCGATAGATCGGGTTGGCAGCCAGCTGGGCGGCCAGTTCGCCGATGCGCTCCGGGTAGGCGGCGGCCTGCTTGGTGAAGCTCGATACTTCCAGCGCCTCGTCGGCGCTGATGAGGTTTGGCGCGCTCTCCAGCGAGAACACATCGGACACCCCTGGCAGCTCGCGCAGGCGCGCGGCCAGCTCGGCGATGCGGGCTAGGTTTTCGGCCTTGAACACGCCGTCCTCGAAACGCACCGACAGCAGCACCGGATCGGTGTCACCGAACACCTCGCGGGCGCGCTCGTAGACGGCGCGGTCGGCATCCTGCGCCGGCAGCAGGCGCTCCATCGCAGGGTCCACCTTGAGCTTGAAGCTGCCGCTCTGCCAGTCCACGCACAGGGCGGCTGCCACGGCGGTCAGCAGCGTGGCGAACAGCAGCGTCAGCCAGGGCTGGGCCGCGCGACGGAGCAGGAAATTGAGCACGCGCTAGTTACCCAGGAAAAAATTGCGCGAGTCGAAGTAGCGGTTCGCCACGTCCTCACCGCTCTTCACGCCGGTGATCTTGAGCTGGGTCCTGGTGCCCAGCTTGAGGTCGGTCATGGTCGACTCGCTCACATACCAGTAGTCACCGGCCTTGGCGATGGCGCTGGTCGGTGACAGCAGCCGCTTGCGGATGGTCTGGCCTTCGAGAAACTCCACCTTGAGTGCCACACAGCTGGCGTCGTCGATCCAGGCCTTGATGCGGGAATAGCGTGAGCCGGACTCCGCCGTCGGCACCGCGCTGAGCACCGTCACCGCGCGGGCATCGAGCTTCTCGCGGCCTTCGATCTTCGGCTCCGAGCCGGTGAAGGCGTTCTGCACCTGCTTGATGTCGGCATACGACAGATCGGTGCCGAACAGCGGCCCGTCGCCCGCGCCGCCGACGATGCGGCGGGTGCGGTTGAGCGCGGGCAGAAACACATACATCTCGTCGCTCTTCACCCCCTCGCGGATCAGATAGGACGCGCCGTTGACATCCGCAGGCGAAGTGAGCCTGAGCATGGCGCGCAGCAGTTCCTTGTCGCGCTTGGCGTAGAGCTTGCCCACGAGCAGACGCTTGTCGCCCTTGCGGTCCACCGAGCTGAGCTGGAACTCCTGGATGCGCAGCGTGGCCGGGATGTTGGCACGCATGCAGGCCATCAGCTTGTCTTCGGCGGGGCCTGCGCGGGCGCTGCCGAAACCCAGCCATGAGGCCGCGGCGAGCAGGGCAAACACGAGATGGCGATGGCGCATGCGCGACTCCCTGCGGCTGATTTCTGGTTGTGCCGCCGAGTGTATCCGACCGCCGCAGCGCCGCCGTATGCTGCGGCCATGAACACTCCAGAAGCCTTGCCATGCTGACCTTCGTCGGGGCCGGTGCCGTCGGCGTCACGCTCGCCACCTACCTCGCCGCCGCCGGCAAGCCGGTGCGCCTGTATGCGCGCGAGAAAGACCAGGCGGCCTTCGCCGCCGCAGGCCAGCTCCGGCTCGACCGCCCGCAGCGCCCCGCACTCACCGCCGCGCTGCCCGCACTCACTTCGCAGCTCTACGACGCGGACACGCGCTATCTCGTCATCAGCACCAAGTTCGGGGCAATGGATGCGCTGCTCGACCAGCTGCGCGAGGCACCACCGAGCCTGACGGTGGTCAGCACCTTGAACGGCGTGCGCGCGTGCCCGCTGATCCGCGAGCGGCTGCCGCAGTGCCGGGCGGCGGCACTCACCATCATGTTCAACGCCCAGCACGCCGGCACCCTGCACGCCCAGCTCACCACCAAGCCGGCGGTGATCCTCAGCGACGGTGATGAGGGCCTGCACGGGCTGCTCTCCGGTACCGGCCTGGCGCTGAGCCGCTCCACCGGTGAAAAAGCCAGCTGGGGCAAGCTCTTGATCAACCTCGCCAATGCCATCGGCGCGCTGACGCAGAGCACCTTCCGCGACCTGCTGAGCCAGCCGGATCTGCGCACCATCTTCGTCGCCGTGCTGGACGAGGCCGTGGATCGCATCGAGGCGGCGAAGATCCCCTACAAGCTGCCCATGCCGCTGCCCTACCGCGGCTATCGCCTGCTGCTCAAGCACAGCGGCAGCCTCACCTGGTGGCTGGCGCAGGCCCGCAATGGGCTGGATGACGGCGCGTATCCCAGCATGGTCAGTGATGTGCGTGCCGGCCGGCGCACCGAAGTGCATCAGCTCAATGGCGAGATCGTGGCCCTGGGCGAACAGCAGGGCTGGCCTGCGCCGCTCAATGCCGCGCTGGTGCAGATGATCGAGGCACTGGACCTTGGGCAGCCCGCCGTGCTCAGCCCGGCCGCGCTCAGAAAGGCGCTTCAGCTGTAGGAAATCCCCATCCAGAGCGGCTGCACGGCGCATTTATTGCTTAAGGTGACGGCACTGGCGACATCGGTCGCTTCATCACTTTAGGAATCTTCATGCGTCTCGTCTCTGTTGCAGCCCTGAGCCTCATCAACCTCACGCTGGTGGCCTGCGGCGACGGCAGCAACGGCAGCAGCGCCGCGCCGATCAGCACGCCCAGCCCGGCACCGGCCACGCCTTCGCCCGCGCCGAGTCCCGCACCGGCGCCAGCTCCGGCACCCGCACCCGCACCCGCACCAGCACCCTCGCCTTCGCCGACCCCTGGTGATGGCACGGTGGGCGTCACCGAACCGGGCAGCGATGTGGCGGCCAAGAACGCCTGCTTCCTCACCGCGCCCGCGCCGAAGACTGCCGCCGCGCGCGTGGTGGTGGCCGACATCGACAGCGGCATCAACCCCTATCACGCCTACTTCCGCGCCGGCTCGCCGATCTACCCCACCACCGGCCCCTCGGCCGTCACACCCGACGTGCTCACCGCCTTCGGCATCGACGCCGCACACATCATTGATGTGACCCGCACCGGCGACTTCGCCGCCGACTACGCGGTGGACAAGCCCAAGTTCGATGCGGTCAAGAAGGGTGAGCTGTACTGGTTCAAGGGCACCAACATCATCGCCGCCAGCTTCACGCCCGGCAGCATCCCGCTGATGCCCGACGATGAGGGCGACACCCACGGCACCGGCACCGCAGGCTCGGTGATGACCGGCAACCCCGAAGCCATCCTGCTGTTCGTGGAAGGCACCGGGGCCGAGGGCGAGGCCTTTGCCTACACCCACCCGATGGTGGACATGGTCACCACCAGCTACGGCATCCCCGGCAGCGTGCCGGGACTGGGCCATCTCACCAACAGCTACCAGGGTGTCTACTGCAACGGCAAGCTGCACTTCGGCGCGGCCGACAACTCGCCCGCGCTCTCCACCGGCGATGGCACCTCCGGCCCCTGGTGGACCATCGGCATCGCCGGCTGGGAAGAAGGCACCTCCGAAGGTCGCCAGGCGGTCAGCGGCAACTTCGTCGATTTCGTCGGCGATTTCAGCCAGATCCTGCCCTATTGCATGGCCTGCGAAACCGAGGAGATGGGCAGCGTCAGCGGCACCAGCTTCGCCACGCCGATGTCGGCCGGCATCGCCAGCAAGATCCTGCTCGAAACCCGCCGCGCCTGGAACGACCTCGGCGGCATCCGCCTCAACGAAGGTGAGCCTTCGATGGTGGTGGGCGGCGGCAAGCGCCTCACCAACTGGCAGCTGCGCCGCGCACTCGAAGTCGCGGCCTTCATCCCCAGCGCCGCCGACTGGGACCCGGTCGATGGCCTGCTCGAACAGTCCACCCCGGTCAACGATGCCTCGCCCTATGTGCAGCTCGGCTGGGGCCTGCTCAGCCACCTCACCGAGAAGGCCGTGGTGGCCGAAGCCCTGAGCGTGATCGGCGTCACCGCGCCCGGCACGCGCAGCAAGGATGCCGCCTTCTGCACCTACCAGACCCAGCAGGTGGCCAGCCGTCGCGCGCTGTGGGACAACGACCCGCAGAGCGAGAGCTTCGCGACGCCAGCTGATCCCGATCCCTTCGTGGCCTGCGACTAGAAGCAGATGGCTGCAAAGAACCGGCGCCCGCTGCGCCGGTTTTTTATTGGGCTTTCGTCGCGTCTTCCGGCTTCATCAGCGACTCGATCACCACCACCGGCGCACTGCCGTAGCTGAGAAAATGCTCGTGGAACTGCTTGAGATCAAAGCGCGCCCCGAGCTGGGCTTTCAGCCGCTCGCGGTAGTCGTAGATCGCCGAATAGCCGGCGAAATAGCTGGTGAGCTGCACCTGGCTCAGGGTGGCGCGCCGCCACTTGCCGCGCGCCTCGGTCTCGCTCTGGAAGGCCTCGTTGCGAATGAGGTCCAGCACCTGCTGCTCGCTCCAGTTCAGGACATGGATGCCGTAGTCCAGAATCGTGTTCGTGGTCACCCGCAGCAGCCACTTGCCGTGAATCAGCTCCATCTCCGGCTCATGCCCGCCCCAGCCGGCTTCGAGCATCATCTTCTCGGAATAGACCGCCCAGCCTTCGACCATCGCGCCGTTGCCGAACAGGGTCTTGATGCGACTCGGTGACTTGTTGGCGTAGAGCAGCTGCACATAGTGGCCGGGCACCGCCTCGTGAATGTTGAGCACCTGCAACTGCCAGCGGTTGTACTCGCGCAGGAAACTCTCGGCCTGCTCCGGCGTGTAGTCATCGAGGGGCGAGACGTTGTAGTAGGTCCTGGCGGTCGGGTCATACGGCCCCGGTGCATTGATGCTGGCGATGGAGAAGCCGCGCTGGTAGACCGGTGTCTCCCGCACTTGCAGCGGGCGGCTGGCGTCCTGGGTCAGCAAATCCTTTTCACGCACGAAGGCTTCGAGCAGGGGGATCTGCCGCTTCACCTCGTCTACGAAGCCCTCTTGGGTGGTGTGCTGCTCGCTCAGCTTCGCAATGAGCTGGGCAATCTTCTGCACGCGGTCGGCGGGCGGCGGCATGCCGGGGAAATACTTCGGCCAGAGCTGGTCGGCGAGCACGGCCATGCGCGCGTGCAGGTGCTCCTTCTCGGCCAGGGCGCGCGCATACAGGGCCTTGCCGGTGCTGCCGGACTGGATGTCGTAGGCGAACTTCTGCTCGTAGAGCGCCTCGCCGAGACGGAAGCTGCGGGCACTGTCATCAGCCGCCTGCTTGGCATCAAGCGCCTTCAGCCAGTCGATGTAGTCGCTGACGGCGGCACGGGCGGGCTTGAGTGCGGCGAGAAACCGCGTGCGCTCGATGGCCGTGAGGGCAGATCCCGCCAGCTGCTTTTCGAGTGCGGCACCCAGCACATCGAGCGCGCCGGCGTTCTGCTGGATGGCGAGCAGCGTGTGCTCGCGGGTTGGACTGGCAATGGCGGCCTTCGCCGCCGCGTAGTAGGCCGGGACCTTCAGCAGGCGCTGCTGCACGACGCGCAGACGTTGCGGCTCCGGCGCGTAGGGCGTGCTGAGCAGCAGCGCAATCGGCTCGGCCACGTTGTAGGCCGAGGGGTTCCACTGCCAGCTTTTCAGGGTGGTGAGCGACCAGCGCTCGGCTTCGAGCTGGGTCTTGAGCAGGGCCAGATCGCTGCGCGCAGTGGGGCTCAGGCTGGCGGCATCAAACCCGGCGAGGCGCTTGATCTGCGCATCCAGCCATCGCACATAGCCCCTGCGATGGCTGGCGCTGGGTGCGGGCAGCAGACCTGCCACCTGGTAGTAGCCGACGCTCACCGCAAAATCCGGGTTGAACTGCCAGTACCGGGCCAGCCAGTCGTCGCCAAAAGCCTGGTTGAACCTGGCATCGTCGGCCCGGACGCCGAGCGCGGACAGGCAGAGGCAGAGCGTGAGCAGCAGTCGTGAGAGGCGCATGGAATCTGGCATCGGAAGGCGTGCCGCGATGCTAGGTGAAAACCCGCGGCGCCGTCCTTTTGGTCAAGGCCTTGTCAATCGCGGCATGCCGAATGGGCCCTGTTCCGCTTGCGCTGCAAAGCCCATTGCGACGCGATTGGCATAGACTCGAAGCATCCGTGTCGCACCCCGCCGTCATCGGCCCGCCATGAACCTGCCCATCGCCCCGCAGTGCGCATCACCGGCACCCCGCCGGACCTGCTGATGCCGATCAGACGCATCATTGCCTACGGTTTTGCCGGACTGGCCCTGGTGGTGGTGGTCGCCGTCTGGCTGAGACTGGCGCAGGTCAGCAGCGCAAAGGATCTGGTCGATGTGCAAAGCCGTCGTGCAGAGGCCCTGAACGTCGGCGAATCCATGCGCCAGAAATGCCGGGAGCTGAGCCGTTTCGCGCGGGCCTATGTCGATACCGGCGATGCGCGCTATCGCGAGATCCACGAACGCATCATCGCCATCCGCGATGGCCAGAGTCCGCGCCCGGACGACTACAACCCCTCGTTCTGGGATCGCTTCCTGCTGCAGGGCGATGCGGGCCTGAGCTACCGCCCGCCGCTGTCGCTCGATCTCATCATGCAGCAAGCCGGTATCAGCGAACGCGAGGCGATGTTCCTGCGCGAGGCCAAGCGGGAATCCGACGCGCTGGTGCTCATCGAGCGCCGGGTGTTCGCCGATTTCGATGCCAAGCTGGTCGCTGCCGGCGGTGACTTCGCCCGCATCAATGCGACGCCAGAGCGCCGACGCTTGCACGATGCGGCCTACAACGCACAGGTTGGTCGCATCATGGAGCGCGTCGAAGCCTTCATAGCCGCCGTCGAGCTGAAGACCGTGAGCGAGGTGACGCGGCTCACCGAGCAGATCGACACCCGGCGGCGCTACCAGTGGGGCCTGGTGGCGGTGATCCTGTTCGGTGGCCTGTTCGGGCTGGTGGGTTCGCGTCGGCTCATCGTGCTGCCGCTGCAAAGGCTGGTCGATGGTGCCAATGACTTTGCCGCCGGGGACTATCGCCGCCGCGTGAAACCGGCTGGCACGCTGGAGGTCCGCCAGCTGGGTGCTGCGATCAACCACATGGCGCAGGCCATCGAGGACGACCTGAAAAGACGGGGCCAGCTGGAGGCCGAGGCCGAGCGCGTCCGCGCCGTCGCCGAGGCCTCGCGCCGCCGCCTGCTCGACATAGCCGACCAGGCGCCCGGCATCGTCTTCGAGTTCGCCCGCGACCCGGCGGGGGTCTATTCGGCGCGCTTCGTCAGCAACGGCGTGCTGGAGGCCACCGGCGTGCCGCGGCAGCGCATCACTGCGGACTTCAAGCACTTTCTCGACGCGCTTGAGCCCGAAGACCGCGAGCGCCTGCTGGCTGGCCTTGAAGCCTCGGCGGCGGCGAACTGCACCTTGCGCGAGACGCTCTGCATCCGCCATGCCGAGGATGGCGAGCAGCGCTGGCTGTTCGTCAACGCCCTGCCGCGCAGGCTGGACGACGGCACCACACTCTGGCGCGGCTTCTTCACCGACATCAGCGAGCAGAAGCGCTTGCAGGGCGAGCTGTTGCAGGCCCGCGATGCCGCACGGGTGGCCGAGCAGACCAAGGCGGATTTCCTCGCCAACATGAGCCACGAAATCCGCACGCCGATGAACGCCATCATCGGCATGACCCACCTCGCCTTCCAGACCGACCCCTCGCAGAAGCAGCTCAACTATCTGGGCAAGATCGACAACGCCGCCAAGTCCCTGCTGGGCATCATCAACGACATCCTCGATTTCTCGAAGATCGAGGCCGGCAAGCTGGCGGTGGAATCGGTGGGCTTCTCGCTGCAGGACCTGCTCGAAAACCTCACCGATCTGGTCGGCCAGAAGGCGCAGGACAAGGGTCTGGCCTTCGTGTTCAAGCTCGACCCGACCGTACCCAACGACCTGATCGGCGACCCGCTGCGCATCGGCCAGGTGCTGACCAATTTCTGCACCAATGCGGTCAAGTTCACCGACCGGGGCGAGGTTTCGGTGGCCATCGACGTGGAGGAGCGCGGCAGCGACGTGCTGCTGCATTTCGCGGTGCGCGACAGTGGCATCGGGCTGACCCGCGAGCAGAAAGCCAGCCTGTTCCGCACCTTCCAGCAGGCCGATACCTCCACCACGCGCAAGTACGGCGGCACCGGCCTGGGACTTTCCATCAGCAAGCGCCTGGTGGAACTGATGGGCGGCGAGATCGGGGTCAACAGCGAGCCGGGCAAGGGCAGCAAGTTCTGGTTCAAGCTGCGGCTGGGTGTGCAGGAAAACGCGCGGCCGCTGGCCCATGCCGAGGCCTCGATGCTGGCCGGCAAGCGGCTGCTGATCGTCGAAGACAACAACAATGCGCGGGAGATCCTGAGCACCCTGGCCAGCTCGCTGAAGCTGGACGTGAGCAGCACCGCCTCCCCAGCCGAGGCACTGGCTCTGATCGAGCAGGACGACGCCCTGAAGCCCTTCGACATCGTGCTGCTGGACTGGAAGCTGCCGATGATCAGCGGGGCCGAAACCGCGCGGCGCATCCGCAGGGGTCTCGTGCTCCAGCATCCGCCCAAACTCATCATGGTCACCGCCTACGGCCGCGAGGAGGTGCTGCAGGACCTCGGCGGGCTGGAGATCAACGGCCTGCTGATGAAGCCGGTCAATGCCTCCACCCTGCTCGACGCGCTGATGAATGCCTACGGCAAGCGCGTGCTGGGCATAGGCCACCGCGTGACCGAAGACATGTCGGCAGGGCTGAAGGGCCTGCGCGTGCTGCTGGCCGAGGACAACGAGGTGAACCAGGAAGTGGCGCAGGAGATCCTCGGCCAGGCCGGCATCGTCGTCACCATCGCCAACAACGGCCAGGAGGCCATCGACCACTTGCAACGCGCCGCGTTCGATCTGGTGCTGATGGACCTCAACATGCCGGTGCTCGATGGCATCGCCGCCACCCTGGAGATTCGCCGCAACCCGCAGTGGGCCAACCTGCCGGTGATCGCGATGACCGCCAATGTCATGGCCGCCGATATCGAAAAATGCCGTCAGGCGGGCATGCAGGATCACATTGGCAAGCCCATCGCCGTCAACGAACTGTTCACCACGCTCGCGCGCTGGGCACCCGTGCGGAGCGCCACTGCCGTGGCTGCTGCCGCAGCAGCGGTTCCCGAAGTCGTCATCGCGTCAGCTGTCTCTGATGAGCTGCCGGAGCGGCTCGATGGCATCAATGTCGCAGCCGGCCTGGCCCGCGTCGGCGGCAATAAGCCGCTGTTCCGCCGGCTGCTGCTGAAATTCGCCCAGAACCAGGCGCTCGCCGTGCCGGGCACCCGCCGGGCCTTGCAGGATGATGATCCGGAGCTCGCGCTGCGCTTGGCGCATACGCTCAAGGGCGTGGCCAGCACGGCCGCCGCCGATGGGGTCGCCGAAGCGGCGGCTCGTCTGGAAGCGGCCCTGGCGGCGGGTGAGACCGACGTCGAGCCGCTGCTGGCCGTGGTTCAGCAGCGCCTTTCAGAGGCACTCGCGGCCATCGCGCCGCTGGCCGACGGCGGCGAGAAGACCCTTGCGACCGGCACCGGCGATCACGCCGATGTGGGGCTGCTGAAGGAAAAGCTTGCGACGCTGAGTGCCTGTATCGAAGACAACGACACCGATGCCGTCGATCTGCTCGAAAGCCTGCAGGCACTGTTGCCGCAGGGCCGCAGCCGCGAGTTGCTGCGCACGCTCGAAAAGCACATCGGCGCCTATGACTTCGATGCCGCCCGCCAAGGGCTCATCATGCTGGCGGCCCAGCTCCGGATCGAACTCCCTGCGGGCAGCAAGGGCTAGATTAGGAAACAGGAAAGGAATCCCATGTCCAGCAACGAACAGATGCAGACCATCCTGGTGGTGGACGACGCGCCGGAGAACATCGACGTGCTCTCCGGCATCCTGCGCGGCGAATACAAGGTGCGTGCGGCCATCAACGGCGAGAAGGCACTGGCCATCGCCATGAGCGACAAGCCGCCGGATCTCGTACTGCTCGACATCATGATGCCGGGCATGAGCGGCTACGAGGTCTGCCAGCGGCTCAAGGCGCATCTGCCGACGCGGCACATCCCGGTGATCTTCTGCACCGCCATGGGCGAGGTGGAAAACGAGCAGCGCGGCTTCGAGGTGGGTTGCGTCGACTACATCACCAAGCCGGTATCGCCGCCGCTGGTACTGGCGCGGGTAAAGACGCACCTGGCCCTGCACCACCAGAACCGCGTGCTGGAAGGCATGGTGCTGGAGCGCACCCAGGAGCTGAACGCCACCCGTCTCGCCATCATCCGCATTCTCGGCAAAGCGGCCGAATACAAGGACGACACCACCGGCAGCCATGTGCTGCGCATGGCCCACTACTGCAAGATTCTCGGCCTCGCCGCAGGGCTTTCGGAAACCGATGCCGAGATGCTGGCTCAGGCCGCCCCCATGCACGACGTCGGCAAGATCGGCACGCCCGACGCGATACTCAAGAAGGCCGGCAAGCTCACGCCGGAGGAGTGGGACATCATGCGGCTGCATGTGGAAAACGCCGCGCATATCCTGGGTGACGAACCGAGTGAACTCTTGCAGATGGCGCGCACCATCGCACTCACGCATCACGAGAAATGGGATGGCAGCGGTTATCCCAAGGGCCTGAGACAGCAGGAAATCCCCCTGATCGGACGCATCTCGGCCCTGGCCGACGTGTTCGACGCGCTGTGCTCGAAGCGCCCCTACAAGCCGGGGGTGCCCGCCGACGAGGTGGTCGAGATCATCCGCAAGGAGGCCGGCCACCACTTCGACCCGATGCTGGTCGAGAAGCTGATCGAGAACCTGCCGCAGTTCCTGGAGATCAGGACCCGCTTCGCCGATGCACCGGAAGCCGCCTGAGTTCTGAAAATCGCCTGCTGCCGGCGCTGAAAGCCGATAATGGCGAATGACCGACTCGCCCAGCAGCCTCATCCAACTCTTTATCACCTGTCCGCGCGGCATCGAAACGATGCTGCTGGAAGAACTCCGCAGCCTCGGCGCCGTGGAATGCAAGGAAACCATCGGCGGCGTCCATGCCAAGTCCGATGTGGCCGGTGCCTACCGCCTCTGCCTGTGGTCGCGGCTCGCCTCGCGCGTGCTGATGCCGCTCTCCAAGTTCCCGCTCGATGGTGTGGATTCGCTCTACGCCGCCGCACATGACATCCACTGGCCTGATCTGTTCGATGTCAGCAAGAGCTTCCTCATCGAAGTCGCCGGTCGCAGCAACACCGTCACCCACACCCACTACGCCGCACTGAAGGTGAAGGACGCCATCGCCGACCGCTTCCGTGCCGTCACCGGCAAGCGGCCGGATGTGGACAGCGAGAATCCGGACATCCGCATCCACCTGCATCTGGACGGCCGCACCAGCGGCGACCAGGCCCAGCTCTCGCTGGACCTCTCCGGCTCGGCCCTGCACCGCCGTGGCTGGCGCGCACGGCAGGTGGAGGCACCGCTGAAGGAGAACCTCGCCGCGGCACTGCTCATCCGCAGCGGCTGGCCCGCGATCGCCCAGCGCGGTGGCGCCCTGCTGGATCTCTTCACCGGCAGCGGCACCTTCGTGGTCGAGGCCGGCTGGATCGCCGGCGACCATGCGCCGGGCCTGATGCGCGAGGACTGGGGCTTCACCCACTGGAACGCGCACCAGCCGCAGGCCTGGGCCAGCCTGCGCGAGGAAGCACTCGCACGCGCCGAAGCCGGCTTCCGGAATATCCCGCCCCTGGCGGGCATCGACAACGATCCGCGCGCGATCTCGATTGCCCGCGACAACGGCAAGCGTGCCGGCCTGACCGGCAAGGTCGATTTCACGGTGAACGAGGCCACCCTCGCCAAGTCCATCGGCGACGTGCCGGGCCTGCTCATCGCCAATCCGCCCTACGGCGAGCGCCTCTCCGATGAGGCCGAGCTGATCAAGCTGCACTCGCTGCTGGGCGGCCAGGTGCGTGCGAATTTTCCGGGCTGGAAGTTCGCGCTGTTCACCGGCAAGCAGGAGCTGGGCTTCCGCCTCGGCATCAAGGCCGACAAGGTGTATTCCTTCTTCAACGGGGCCATCCCCTGCAAGCTGCTGGTGATGGAGGTGTTTGCACAGCGTGGCGAGATTGCACCGCGCCCCGACGTGATGGACGAGCACGGCGAGATGGTGGCCGATACCTCGCCGGTGCCCGCAGCACCCGCCGAGCCGCGTAGATCGCCGGCACCGGACTTCGAAAACCGCCTCAAGAAGAACCTCGCCCACCTCGGCAAGTGGGCGCGCCGCAGCGAGGTGAGCAACTACCGCCTCTACGACAACGACCTGCCGGAATATGCCGTCGCCGTCGACATCTACGCCACGCCGGAACTGCACGTCGTCGTGCAGGAATACGCGCCGCCCAAAACCATCGAGCCGGCTGTTGCCGAGCGCCGTCTGCGCCAGGCCTTGCAGGTGATCCAGCATGTGCTGGAGCTGCCGATGGACAATCTCCACTACAAGCTGCGCAAGGCGCAGAAGGGTACGGCGCAGTATCAGAAGCAGGGCGCGCACGAGCGCTATCACGTCGTTACCGAACACGGCTGCAAGCTCTGGGCGAACTTCGACGACTACCTCGACACCGGTCTGTTTCTCGACCACCGCCCGATGCGCCAGCGCATCCAGAAGGAGGCGCGCAACAAGCGCGTGCTGAACCTGTTCTGCTACACGGGCACGGCCTCGATCCACGCCGCCGTCGGCGGTGCCGATCACACGCTGTCGGTGGACATGTCCAACACCTATCTCGACTGGCTGGGCCAGAACTTCGAGCTGAACAACATCCCCTTCACCGAGCTGGATGGCCGTGCGCCCCTGCCCTCACGCCTGCCGCCGCACGCCACACTCCGGGCCGATTGCGTCGAGTGGCTGGCACGCACCGCACAGGATGATCGCGCGCCGAAGTTCGATCTCATTTTCTGTGATCCGCCCACCTTCTCCAACAGCAAGAAGATGGAAGACAGCTGGGATATCCAGCGCGATCACGTCTCTCTCATCGGCGATGCGGTGCAACTGCTCGCACCCGGCGGCGTGCTGTATTTCTCGACCAACCGCCAGCGCTTCAAACTCGACGCGCTCGAAGGGCTGAAGGTGGAAGACATCACCCTGCAAACGCTGGGCGAGGACTACAAGCGCCCGCCCGCGCCGCACCGCGCCTGGCGCATCACGCGCGGTTAAAGCTGCTGCAAGAAGGTGATGTTGTCGTCCCAGAACTGCTGCGTCAGCGGCCGCCACCACATCGCCTGAAAAGCATGCGGCTCGCCCTTGTACTGGTGCAGCTCGCTGGCAATGCCCCAGCGTAGCGCCGCCGCGTGCAGGCGCTTCGCGTCCTCCTCGCACAAGTCCGCCGTGCCCACGCCGGTGAACACGCGCGGGAACGCCTTGGCCGGGGCCGTGGTCTCCAGCAGCCGGATGGGATCGGCAAACAGCAGGCCATCTGTCGCGGCCGGCTGGCGTTCGCCGATGTAGTTCATCGCCAGTATTTCGAGAATGCGGATCGCCCAGTCCGGCAGGTCGCGCGATGCGCGCCTCGCGAGTGGATCGCTGACTTGCAGCACCGGCATCAGCGGCATCACCGCCACCGGCCGCACGGGATGCTCGTAGACGGCTTTGGCAAACGCCTCAGGCCGCAAGTAGCTGGCCGCACAGGCCACACCGAGTGCCAGATTGCCGCCCGCGCTTTCGCCGGCGATGACGATGCGGCGCGGGTCACCGCCATACTGGGCGCAGCGTTCCGCCACCCAGCGATAGGCCATGCAGGCATCTTCGATCGCCGCTGGATAGCGGTGGCGCGGTGCCAGCCGGTAGTCGATGTTGAACACCACATAGCCGGCGCGGGCGGCGTAGAGCGCGGCCACTGCACGGTGCGTCTGCCGCGAGCAGGTGGTGAAGGCGCCACCGTGGATGTAGAGCAGCACCGGCCGGGTGTCTGACACACCGCGCGGTCGCACCAAATCCAGCAAGTGCTCCGGCGCGGGGCCGTAGGGGATGTCGCGCAGTATGGCCAGCCCCGTCTCGATCTCCTCCAGCTTGATCGCCCGCTCGCCGAACCGCGCCAGCGTGGAGAGACTGCGTCCGATCAGCGCCCGCCTGAGCTTGTGGCGAGCCGAGAAGGCGGGGTCTTTCCGGAGACGGGGGACGCGCATGGCCGCTGGCTATCTGGGGACGTATTGCAGTCTGTCGAATCCAGATGACAGCTTGCAGATCAGAGCAGGGTTTGCTCCTCAGGGCGGTGGCACATCTCCGATTTGGACCACAGCGAAGTTAGAGCTGCTGCTCAGCAGATAGTTGCCGCCCGCAACAAGGTGAAAATCGACGCTTTCAACATCTTCCAGCTGTTCGTCGGTGAGCGGAGAGATGGTGACCGTGGCCGATGCCGCATTGACCGGGATCTGGACCGAAGTATTGACCGAGGCGTAATCCTGTCCATTGCTGGCGGTGCCTGCAATGGTGAAATACACCATCAGCGGATGGGTCATGGCGCCAGATCTGGACACCGTGAAGGTTCCGGTGTCACCCGATTCACTGGCGGAAGGATCTGTGGCGGATACGCTCACCGTAGCGGGCGGAACATCAGTGATCTTGACGGTGCCCGATACGGTTGACCCCAGCGCATAAGCACTGTTGCTCGACAAGGTAATCACCACCGTTTCCTGCGCTTCGACCAGGGTGTCGCCCAGCGGCATCACGTTGATTGGCACGGAACCAGCATTGACAGGAATATCTACCGTGCCAGTCAGGCTGTTGTAGTCAGTCCCATTGGAGGCTGTGCCACTGATGGTGTAGGTGACCGTCAGAGGACTCGTCCTCGAACCGGTCCGGTTGATCGTGAAGGTACCGGTGTTGCCTCCACTCTCGTCCGCATTGCTGTCAGTCGTCGTGACCGTCACGCTTGGCGGCGCGACGTTGGCAATGTTCACGGTACCCGATGCAGCAGGGCCGACCAGATACTCAGGGCTTGTATCGATCCGCAGAATGGCGGTCTCACTGGCTTCAGTGAGATTGTCGGCGAGTGGGTTGAGCGGAATGCTGACCGCGTTGGTGCCAGACGGGATCTGCACGGAGGCAGCAATCGCGCCGTAATCCGTACCATTGGTGGCAGTGCCCTCCAACAGCAGTTTCACCGTGAGCGCTGTTGCAGTGCTGCCAGTGCGGCTCACTGTATACAGACCGTTGTTAGTACCGGACTCGCTGGCCGAAGAATCCGGAACACTGATGCTGATGGTCGGTGCAGCGACTTCGGCGATGGTGACCGTTCCACTCGTCGTTGCGCCGAGCAGATATTCACTGCTGCTGCCGAGACTCAGCACCACGGTCTCTGATGCTTCGTTGAGATTGTCGGCATTCGGATTGACGGTGATCTCGACGAAGCTCTCACCCTGCGGGATAACGACCGTGGAAGCTATGGGCCCGTAATCGCTGCCGTTGCTGGCAGTGCCCTCAAAGATCAGCTGAACCGTGAGTGCCGTCGAACTGGCGCCGTTGCGAGTCACTCTGAAACGACCCATATCGCCTGATTCGCTAGCCGACGCGTCTATGACACTGACAGTCAGGGTGGGCGGCGGCACGTCCACGATCACGATGACCGCACTTGAGTCGGCTCCGACGACGTACGCATCGCTGGGTCCGATCTGAAGTATCACGGTCTCGTCACCTTCGACCAGATAATCCGGAAGCGGATTGACGGCAACCACGACAGAGTCGGCACCGGCGGGGATCTCGATTGCGCTGGCAATACCGCTGTAATCAATGTCATTGCTGGCGCTGCCCTGCACCGAGAACTGCACCAGCATGGGTTCGGTGTTGGAGCCGCTGCGGCTGACCATGAAGAGCCCCGCATCACCGGACTCGCTGGCGCTTGCATCCGGGGCGGTGACAGTAATGACAGGCGGCGGCACGTCGGCGATGGTGACCGTGCCGGTTGAGGGCGCTGCCACCGCGTAGTCCGCACTCGTGTCAATCCGCAGCACGACGGTCTCGGAACCTTCAAGCAGACGGTCAGCTTCGGGAATCACATAGACATCAACGGAAGTCGCATCTGCCGGGATGACCGCCGTGAAGCCGATGGTCATGAAGTCACTGCCATTGCCGGCGGAACCTTCCAGCAGGAAATTCACCGTGAGCTCATTCGTCTGGGACTCGCTGCGACTGATGGTGAAGTAGCCGGAATCACCGGATTCACTCGCCTCAGCATCTGGAACCGTCACGGAAACCGTGACCGTACCGACCGCAACATCCTCGATATTGACGGTTCCGGACGAGACCTCACCAACGAGATACTGGGGATCTTGATGCAAGCTGAAAATCGCTGTTTCAAACCCCTCTTCAAGTTCATCCGGCGTGGGAGCCACGTCTATGGTGACCGCGCTGAAACCAGCCGGAATCAGCACGCTGTTGCCAATAGCCGTGTAGTCCTCCCCATTGATGGCAGTGCCGTCAATTTGAAAGTTGACCGTGAGCGCACTCGTGGTGGACCCGCTCCGTTCGATGGTGACATGGCCAGAGTCTCCGGCCTCGCTGGCTGTTGCATCCGGCACGGTCAACGTCACCGTCGGCGGCGGGACATCAGCAATGATGACGGTGGCGGACGAGGGTTCGCCGACAGCGTAGAAGCTGCCCTCCAGCACCTGCAGCACGACGGTTTCAGAGGTTTCGGGCAGACGGTCATCCAGCGGCGTGATCGTGATGGTGACCACGCTGCTGCCTGCTGGGAAATCAACCGCAGAGGAGATGGGGTTGTAGTCCGTTTCGCTGCTGGCGCTGCCTGAGATTGCCAGCTGGACACTGAGTGCGGTGGCAGTGGAATCACTGCGGCTGATGGTGAACAGGCCGGTATCACCAGACTCGCTGGCATCGGCATCCGTGGCCTGGACGGTAATGACCGGCGGCGGGATATCGGTGATGCTGACCGTGCCACTCGCCGGCGTGCCCGGCACATAGGTGCTACCCGCCGAGAGGTTCAGGACGACGGTCTCGTTACCTTCCAGCAGAAAATCGCTCAGGGGCGACACGGGCACCGTGATGGCACCGGCACCAGCGGGAATCTCTACAGTCCCGCTCAGCGCCGTGTAGTCGCTGCCACTGCTCGCACTACCGGTGACCGTGTAGTTCACCATCATGGCGGCAGACTGGTTGCCCGAACGGGTCAAAGTGAATGCACCCGCATCTCCCGACTCGCTCGCAGTGGAGTCGGAAACACTGACACTCACAGTGGCTGGCGGGATGTCGGCGATCGCCACCGTGCCGGTGGTGGTAGAACCCAGGACATAGCCAGGTCTTGCAGACAGCGTCAGAACGGCCGTCTCCGAAGGCTCTGTCAGGGTATCCATGAGTGGCCTGACGCTGACCAGCACCGAGCTGGCACCGGCAGGAATGTCGACACTGCCGCTCAGGCTGGTGTAGTCGCTGCCGTTGCTGGCCGTGCCGCTCATGGCGAAGTTCACGGTGAGTGCGGCGGTCTTCGATCCCGTCCTGTTGATGGTGAAGGTGCCGCTGTTGTTGCCATCTTCGCTGGCTGAGCCATCAGATACCGTCATGGTCACCGTCGGCGGCGGCACATCAATGATGGTCACGGTTCCAGAAACCGTGGTGCCGAGCAGATAACTCGGGCTGGAATCGATTCGCAGCACCGCTGTTTCGTTGCCCTCTGTCAGGTTGTCGGCAATGGGACTGATCGTGACACCCACCGAACTTGCACCGGCAGGAATAATCACTGTCTGGCCGATGGCGGCGTAGTCAACACCATTGCTCGCAGTGCCCTCAAGCACCAGTTGGACCGAAAGCGCCGCCGTCTTTGCGCCCGTACGGTTGATCGTGAATACGCCGGTATTGCCGACAGCCTCGCTCGCAGAGCCGTCCGTGACGCTCAGCGACACGGTCGGCGGCGGCACGTCGGCAATCGTTACGGTGCCGGTTGAAGGCGACCCAACAAGGTAGGCAGGACTCGCGTCAATTCGCAGGATCGTGGTTTCGCTGCCTTCAGTCACATTGTCGGCCACACCCGTCACTGTGATGGCAACCGAGCTTGAACCTGCGGGGATCTCGACTGTCGACTCGATCATGCTGTAGTCGATTCCGTTGGTGGCAGTACCTTCCAAGAGGAGTCGCACCATCAAGGGCGCAGTCTTGGAGCCGGTGCGATTGATGGTGTAGCTGCCGATATTGCCTGCGGCCTCACTTGCTGAGTTATCCGTCGTTGTCACGGAAAGCGTCGGCAGGTTGTAGTTCGAGATCGTGATCGTCGTCGTCAAGCTGCCGGACCGGGCGTAGGTATCACTCGCCGACAGCGCGATCACTACACTCTCGCCGCTCTCGGAAATCGTATCCACGAGGGGCTTGACCACAACATCCACGGTGGACACACCGACCGGAAACACCACGGATGAGCCGATCGTTTCATAGTCGGTGCCATTCGTGGCCGTGCCGGAAACATTGATGAACACGGTCAGTTCGCTATCCGTCCCACTGGAGCGCGATAGCGTCACCCTGCCCTCGTCCACCACCGGGCCTTCTGCAGCGCTGATGTCCGGGTCGATCATGCTAACCGTGGCGAGCGCAACGCCCTCGATCTCCACTGTGGCGGTGTAGGACGAGACGATGTAGCTCGAATCTGGCACCAGGCTCATGACAGCGGTCTCGGTACTCTCGCTGATGCCGTCATCCAGGGCAGTGAGAACCACTTCAACAGCTGAAGAGCCAGCCGGGATGACGGCAGAATTGCCAAGGGATGGGTAGTCAACATCCGACTGGGCAGAGCCCGCGAGAGTGAAATACACCGTCAGGGCTTCGGTCGATGCGCTATTGCGACGGATCAAGAAGGTGCCTGTTTCTCCCAGAGTCTCACTCGCGGAGCGATCGGTCGCGATGACGTCGATGTGGGGGCCATCGGTGGCATCAATGATCACGGTTCCGCTTGCGCGGCCAATCGAGTAGGTCGAATCGGGCAGCAATCTCAGCGCGGCGATCTCACCGGGATCATCCAGTGCATCCGTGAGCGGCCCCAGCGGCAACTGCACGCTGCTTTGGTTGGCGGGGATTTCCACATAGGTGCCTACAGGGCTGTAGTCCTCACCTTCGGTTGCGGTGCCCTGCATCGAGAAATACGTGATCAAGGGGAAGTCGGTCGGCCCCGTGCGTTCGATCTGATACAGGCCAGGATCAGCCGTCGATTCAGAGGCTAATACGTCAGGCACGCTCACCGACAGCCGCAGCGCGGGGGCATCGGCGGTGAGCGGCAGGGTACCGTGGCGAAACTCGTCGAAGTTGCTGATGCCGTCGGAGTCGGGATCCGCCTCACGCGCGGATGTCGCTGGATCATCGATCTGGCTGTGGCTGAAGTAGAAATACCGCCAGTCTTCGTAGCCGAGTGGGAAAGGCGGTAGCTGTGAGAGCGGAAGTACCACCGGCTCTTCACCTGTCAGCACATAAGCCTGACGGTTATCGGTTGCAGCCCTATCTTTCCAGAATGGCTCGTAGGTATAAGGCACAGAGCTGGGATCGAGATTCTGTGACTCTTGATAAGCCGTGAAAAGACGAGTGGCCGAACGGCTTTCATAGGTGACATTGCTGTAGCCGGTCAGGCTTCCACCCAATGAGATGTTCTGGATGCCGTTATCCCACGCCACGGAATTGGTCAGCCTGTTGACCCCCTGGCGCATTGCAATGCCGAAGCCAAGATTGCCCATAGACCGGATGTTGTTTGCATGGAATGCAAGGTTGGCCGTGCTCTGATTGAGCAGACCGTTGTCATTTGCCCAGAAGGAACCTCCATCAATCGAGCACTCGACGTAGTCGTGCGAGGAAAAGCCTTCATCCCAGTTGTTGTAGCCCTTGATATTCTCGTAGACGAGGTTGGTACCCGTGCCATGCACGTTGAAACCGTCCTGCGTTGAGCCGGTGGCACTGACGTTGCGGTAGACATGGAAAAACCGCTTCGGGATCGGATTGGCCGAAGTGCCCATAAAACCGTCAATGCGCATGACGAACTTGCGAGTGCCGATTTCCCAGCCTTCGGATGCCGAGGCGTTACCGAGAATCAGGCGGGTACCGTCAGCAGAGACTGTTGCGAAATCACTGGTGAATTTCGTGGTGCCGCTGAGCAGGAGAAGGCGCTGCCCCTGATATGTCACCAAATGGCGGAAAGGCTTGTCGACAGTACCGGGCGTTCCGTTCGGAATAGGCGCAGGAAGCACGTATTCCCACTGTGCAGTCGTGCCGTTGTAAGTGAATTGAAACGGCTCGAATCCGGTTACGGTCTCGCCACTGCCATCGAATACGATCGGTGCCTCTTGGGTACCGGTCACGTCGATGTTGACGGTTTCACGATATGGGCCGGTGCCCGGAACCAGTTTGATGGTATCGCCCGGCACCACATCGACGACTGCGGCAGCAATGCTGGTGTAGGCGCTGGGAGTGTTCCCGGTGCGATCCACAAGGCGAGTGGTTCCACTGCCATTCGCTCCACCAGACTTTGCACTGAAAGCACCAGAAGAATCCTGCGCTTCCCCACTGCAACCCGCGATCAAGGCGCACGCCAGTAACACTGGCCCGAAATAACGACCCATAGCCCACCCCATGTTGCTTTAGTAATTTTTATGACGCAGGAAATGCGCCACTAATGGTTAAAAACTATACAGTTTCACTGCAACCGAAACGTGCAGTTCCCCTTGAATATTGAAGGGTTTTTGCGGCTGTAGTAGTTAATATCTACAAGAGCTTTAGTGATCTCGCCGCTGATGATCCGTCTGAGTGCTGTCTTCGCTTCATCACTTAATCTGAGCGGAAGTTCGCTTCACGTCAGGCATCCAGATGCCATCAGATGTGGCTCGCGCGCCCTCACACCCTTACGGCTTTATCAACCTGCTTGGTGCGCCAGCGTCACCCGGTTTCGCCCCTCACGCTTGGCTGCATAAAGCGCCTGATCAGCCCTCAGCAGTGCCGCTTCCACGGTCTCGGCCGCAGCAATCTCGGCCACGCCGATGCTCACCGTGGTGCCGAGTGCAATGTCGTCGACAGGCACTGTCACCTTCGCGAACTGCTGGCGGATGCGCTCGGCAATCACGACTGCCGCCTGGTGGTCTGCACCCGGCAGGAGCGCGCAGAACTCCTCGCCGCCGTAACGCGCCACCAGGTCGGTGGCGCGTGATTGCGCTCGCACTGTTTCAGCAAAGGCGCACAGCAGACGGTCGCCCGCATCGTGGCCGTGGCTGTCGTTGACGCGCTTGAAGTGGTCGAGATCCATCAGCAGCACCGAAGCCGGCTTTGCCGAGTGACGGCAGCGCTCCAGCTGCCGCCGCGCCAGGCCGTTGAAACCGCCGCGGTTCAGCAGATTGGTCAGCGCATCGTCCTGTGCGGCTCGGCGCAGCTGGTTTTGCAGACGTTCGCCGGGCATGAGCATGAGGCTTAGGTTCCAGAACAGCAGCAGAGCCAGACCAATCAGCATCAGCAGCGGCTGGGTCTTGCTGGGGTCCATGAAATCCGCCGGCGGCGTGTAGAACACCGTAACGGTCGCGCGGAGGATTGAGAACAAGCCAGTGACTGCAAAAGCGGTCATTGCAATCTGCCGCAGCCGGAGCGGCTCCTGCCGCTGGGCGCGCCAGCAGATGCCGAGGTTGATGCCGGCGACCAGCACCAGCAGAGCGGCCATCAGCACCACGCGGGGCCCGGCGTGTTGTGCGAAGAAGGGGACGAAAACGAACAGCAGCCCGATGAGCACTGGCGTCGACAACACCCAGACCCAGGCGACCGGCCGGTGCGCAAACCGCAGCAGGCCGACCGTACTCATCAGATAGCCCAGCGAGGCGAGCACATTGGCTACCCCGATGCTGAGCCAGTCCGGCAACACACCGCGCAGGATGACCAGCAAGGCTCCGAGGCCACAGCACAGCAGCGACAGGCCCCAGAACAGCATGGCCGTCTCGCTGCGCTGCAAGCGCCACAGCACCAGCTGCAAGCCGCCCAGCAGGGCGTAGACGATGACGATCACCACCCACAACGTACGCATGTCCAACAGCATGGCTTCCCTCCCTGTCCGCCTTGCTCGCCCCAATTACAAGACTCAGGTTTTAGGAAGTGTCACTCCACGCTGGCCCTGATACTTGCCGCCGCGATCCTTGTACGAGGTGCCGCAAATCTCATCGCTCTCGAAGAACAGCATCTGGGCGACGCCCTCGTTTGCGTAGATCTTGGCGGGCAGCGTGGTGGTGTTGCTGAACTCCAGCGTCACATGGCCTTCCCATTCCGGCTCCAGCGGCGTGACGTTGACGATGATGCCGCAGCGGGCGTAGGTGCTCTTGCCGAGGCAGACCACCAGCGTGGAGCGTGGGATGCGGAAGAACTCCACCGTACGGGCGAGCGCGAAGGAGTTGGGCGGGATGATGCAGACATCGCTCTGCACATCGACAAAGCTCGCCGGGTCGAAAGCCTTGGGGTCGACGATAGTGGAGTTGATGTTGGTGAAGATCTTGAACTCGTTGGCGCAGCGCACGTCGTAGCCGTAACTGCTGGTGCCGTAACTGACAATCTTGTGGCCGTCGGCGGCCGTGCGCACCTGGCCGGGCTCGAAGGGTTCGATCATGCCGAGGGCGGCCTGGCGGCGGATCCAATGGTCGGATTTGATGCTCATCTTGTTGTCGTTCTCTAAGTTGTTATTGACCACTCAAAACCACTTCCACGCTCTGCACCCAAAACAGCTCGCAGGCCCCGGCACCGCTGTCTTCGCGGACCAGCGAGGTTTGCCACTGCCAGCCATCGGCGGCGCGGGCATCCACCAGCAGGCCTTGCAGTTGCACAACCTGACCAGGCCGTATTTTAGCGAGCTGACGGCCAACGCCCGAATCGGCCGGGATGAGGTGGGTATTGGCGGCGTGACGCATCAGCTCGGCCTCTGGCGCGGGTGGTGCGTCCGACCAGCGCAGCCAGAAAAAGCGGCCGGACTGCGAAATCTCCAGCGCATCGACCACGCTGCTGTTCGACATCACCCCCCAGCCCAGCGCGAAATCCAGCGGTGAAAGCCTGGCCTCGCGACCCATGCGGTAAGCCTCGCGCGACAGCACCCTGGCGGTGATGCGATAGCTGGCACGCGGCTGCAGGGTGAAACCCTTGTGGGGAAATGCGGACGCTGCCGTTTCAGACTGCTTTGGCTCGTCGGCGGCCAGCACGCCCGCAATCTGCATGACCGGCCTGAGCTGCCACCACTGCACGGCCTGGTAGCCGCACAGCATGAGCAGTGCAATGAGCCACAGCGCCCGGCGATTCATGCGCCCTGCGCTGACTCAGGCGATTTCGATGGCCGGAAAAGCATCGCCCTGCAGGCCATGCGCGAGCCTGGCGGCAGCAAGGCGGGCAATGGCCCGATAACGGGCACTTACTTCACTGCCCGGTTCTGCTGCAACGGTGGGCGTGCCGCCATCTGCCTGCTCGCGAATCGACAGCAGCAGGGGCAGTGAGCCGAGCACTTCCGCCCCGCTGCTCTCGGCCAGCTTTGCCGCCCCGCCCTCGCCAAAAATGTGCGCGCCGTGGCCGCAGTTGGGGCAGCAGTACACCGCCATGTTCTCGACAATGCCCAGCACCGGAACGCCGACCTTGTTGAACATCTGCAAGCCTTTTTTGGCGTCGATGAGTGCCACATCCTGCGGCGTGGTGACAATCACCGCGCCCGCCACCGGCATTTTCTGCGCGATGGAAAGCTGGATGTCGCCGGTGCCCGGCGGCAGGTCGATCACCAGGTAGTCGAGCGCATCCCAGGCGGTCTCGTTGAGCAGCTGGTTGAGCGCCTGGGTGGCCATTGGCCCGCGCCAGATCATGGGCTGGTCTTCGGCAATCAGGAAGCCGATGCTCATCAGCTGGATGCCATGCGCCATTACCGGCCGCATCGTGCGGGCGTCGACCAGCGTCGGCTTGATGCGCGGCACGCCCATCATGGTGGGCTGGCTGGGGCCGTAGATGTCGGCATCCAGCAGTCCGACGCGCGCGCCCTCGGCTTGCAGTGCGAGTGCCAGGTTGGCAGCGACCGTGGACTTGCCCACCCCGCCCTTGCCCGATGCCACCGCAATGATGTTCTTGATCTCGGCATGCGGTGCCACATTGCGCTGCGCGGTCTGCGGCTGGATCAGCCAGCTCACCTGCACCTCGGCTTCGATGCCATGCGCCGCCCGGATGGCCTCGACTGCCGTGGCGGCGAGTGCGGCGCTGATCCCTGCGGCGGGAAAACCCAGTTCGATCTCGATGCGCGGCTTCACGCCCGGATAAATGGCCTTCACACAGCCAGCCTGATTGAGGCCCTGACCCAGATGCGGGTCGATGACGGTATCGAGTGTGGCGAGCAGCACTTCAGGATTCAGGGGCGACATGGGTGGTGATTTCTTCCAGAACATCCGCCTATTGTCCTTGCTAATGCCACTGCGCGCCCAACAAAAAAGCGGGCCATCAACTGGCCCGCTGATATCCCGCATCGTCGGCCGATCAGCCCGACGTAATTGTGGTGCTCAAGGCGCCGTGTGCAGCAACAAGTTGACGGTGTTGGCACCAATCGAGGTCACCTTGCCGCTGGTGCCATTGCCCACCAGCGTGCTGCGCACCTGTGCCGGTGTGGCACTCGGCGAATCGCCGAGGATCAGCGCGATGGCACCCGCCACATGCGGGCTGGCCATCGAGGTGCCGGAGAGCACGGCCGTGCCGGTGTTGCTGCTGCTGCTGGCCGAGGTGATGCTGCCGCCCGGTGCGAAGATGTCGATGCAGGCCCCGAAGTTGGAGAACGAGGACATGCCATCACCGTTGTCCGTCGAGCCAACGGTGATGGCGTTGGGCGCCTTGTAGGGCGAGCCGGAGCAGGCACCGGAGCTGTCGTTGCCCGCCGCGACGGCCATCGAGATGCCCCGGGCAATCACGTTCTCCACCGCCTGGTCGAGGGCGGGCGAGTCACCGCCGCCCAAGGACATGTTGCCGACGGCCGGCTTCACGGCGTTGTTGGCGACCCAGTCCACACCGGCGATAACGCCCGCGTTGGAACCCGAACCGCTGCAACCCAGCACGCGCACGGCGTGGATGGTGGCCTTCTTGGCGACGCCATAGACGGTGCCAGCGGCAGTGCCGGCGACGTGCGTGCCGTGGCCGTTGCAGTCGGTGGTGTCTGCAGGATCGGTGCCGCCATCGAACAGGCCGGTGCCGAAGTCGAGTGCCGCGAGGTTGAGCGGCACGATGCCACCGGGGATGAAGCTGCCGACGAGGCCGTCGTTGTTGGGCGCGAAGTTCTGGCCCGCCGCAACACGGCCGGTGAACTCGTTGTGGCTGGCGTTGAGGCCGGTGTCGATGACGTAGACATGCACGCCAGCGGCGGCGGCATCCTTGTAAATGTAGAGGCCATCCATCGGCAGGTTGCGCTGATCGACACGATCAAGGCCCCAGGTCGCACCCGTCTGCGTGGCCGAGGCCGACATCACCTGATCCTGCTCGACCAGCTTGACGTAGGGCAGCCTGGCGAGCGCTTCTGCCTGGTTGGGCGTGATGCGGGCTGAGAAGCCGGTGAGCGCCGCGCTGTATTTGTTGAGCACCACACCACCGCCCACCTGCACCAGCGTGCTCTGCACGAGGTCATTGAGGCCGAGCTTGGCCAGGGACTTGGGCAGTGCGGCCTTGTCGAGCACCACGATGTATTGATTGGCGATCAGCTTGGGCGCCGGGGCCGACTGGGCCGGGATGGCGATCAGGGCCACAGCGGCGGTGAGGGCGGCGGAGACAGCGGACTTCGAGAGGCTGGACGACATAAGACTCCTTGAAAATGCGACCCTTGCGGGCGGTGATTGCAACACCTGTTGGCAGACCAGCGGCGGCTGGCGATTGACCGATGGTTCTTCATAGCAAAGGCTCTGCCAGCACCACAACGCGATTCGACCGTCAGATGAAATCCTCTCCATGAACCCTCCCTCAAGTTTCCTCTGGCACGACTACGAAACCTTCGGGGTCGATCCCGCGCGTGATCGCCCCAGCCAGTTCGCCGCCCGCCGCACCAACGCTGCGCTCGAACCCATCGGCGAGCCGATCAGCCTGTTCTGCCAGCCGGTGCGCGACGTGCTGCCGCATCCCGATGCCGTACTGCTCACCGGTATCAGCCCGCAACGTGCGCGTGACGAGGGCCTGCCGGAATACGCCTTCGCCGAGGCGATCCACAAAGAGATGATGGTGAGCGGCACCTGCGCGGTGGGCTTCAACACCCTGCGCTTCGACGACGAGGTGACGCGCAACCTGTTCTGGCGCAACTTCCACGAGCCCTATCTGCGCGAGTGGTTCGGCGGCAATTCGCGCTGGGATTTGATTGACGTGATGCGGCTCTGGCATGCGCTGCGGCCTGCCGGCCTGGAATGGCCGAAGCGCGAGGACGGCAGCACCAGCTTCAAGCTGCAACACCTCACTGCCGCCAATGGTCTTGCGCATGAACAGGCGCACGAGGCTTTGAGCGATGTCGATGCCACCATCGGCCTCGCCCGCCGCTTGCGCGAGGCGCAGCCGCGTCTCTGGGAACACGCGCTGAAGCTGCGCGACAAGCACTTCGTGCGCACCCTGCTCAACGTGCAGCAAATGACGCCGGTGGTGCATGTCTCCTCGAAAATCCCCGCCGCGCGCGGCTGCCTCGCCGTGATTGCCCCGCTGGCCCAGCACCCGACCAACAGCAATGCTGTCATCACTTTCGATCTGAGCTTCGACCCCACCGAGCTGCTCGAACTCGACGCCGAGGAACTGCGCGAGCGCGTGTTCGCCAGCGACGACGACCTGCCGGATGGCTTGAGCCGCATCCCGCTCAAGGGCGTGCATGCCAACAAATCGCCCATGCTCTCGCCGCTGGGCACGCTGGACGCCGCGACCGCCGAGCGCTGGGGCATCGACCTCGGCCGCTGCCAGCATCACCGCGACCTGCTGCTCACCGTGCGAGAGGCACTGGCCGAGAAGGTGCGCGCGGTGTTCACCGCGCCGGAGTTCGATGAGCAGGACGCCGAACTCTCGCTCTACGCCGGCTTCATGCCCGATGCCGACAAGCCCCTGCTGGCCAAGGTGCGCAATGCCAGCGCCGATGCGCTCTGGAATTACCAGGGCCAGTTCCGCGATGCCCGCCTCAACACCCTGCTGTTCCGCTACCGGGCGCGGCATTGGCCGGATCGCTTGAGCGAGGACGAGGCCGCCGAGTGGCGCGAGTTCGTGCAGGGCAAGCTGCAATTCGATACCGGCCTGGCTGGGCTGACAATGGAGGCCTATCAAGAGCTCATCGAAGCGCGGCTATTCAGCGCGACCACGCCCGAACAACGCAGCCTGCTGCAAAAGCTGAAGGACTGGCCGATCGAGAGCGGATTGAGCCGCTTGCTCGATGGCTAGTCGCGCGATAATGCGCGCCCTGTCAAAGCCGCAAAGCCGCACATGAGCCGTCGCATCCTCGTCACCAACGCCCTGCCCTATGCCAACGGCCCGCTGCATCTCGGCCACATGGTGGGCTATCTGCAGGCCGACATCTGGGTGCGCTACCAGCGCATGCAGGGCCACGAGGTGCATTACGTCTGCGCCGACGATGCGCATGGCACGCCGATCATGCTCGCGGCCGAGAAGGCGGGCGTCACGCCCGAAGCCTTCATCGCCGACATCCAGCAGCAGCACGAGCAGGACTTCGCCGATTTTGGCGTCGCTTTCGATCACTACCACTCGACCCACTCCGAAGAAAACCGCCAGCTCTCCGAGAGCATCTACACGCGCCTGAAGGCAGCGGGTGCGATCAGCGCCAAGACCATCCAGCAGCTCTACGACCCGCTGAAGCAGATGTTCCTGCCGGATCGCTACATCAAGGGCGAATGCCCCAAGTGCGGCTCGGCCGACCAGTACGGCGACAACTGCGAAGTCTGCGGTGCGGCCTACTCACCCACCGACCTCAAGAATCCCCGCAGCGTGGTGAGCGGTGCGACACCGGAGATGCGCGACAGCGAGCATTACTTCTTCGAGCTGTCGCAGTTCCAACCCTTTCTCGCCGACTGGCTGGCGACGGCCAGCATCCACAGCTCGATCAAGGCCAAGCTCGCCGAGTGGTTCGATGCGGGCCTGAAGGCCTGGGACATCTCGCGCGATGCGCCCTACTTCGGCTTCGCCATCCCCGATGCGCCGGGCAAGTACTTCTACGTCTGGCTCGATGCGCCCATCGGCTACATCGCCAGCTTCAAGGCGTACTGCGCCAAGACCGGCAAGGATTTCGAGTCGTTCTGGACCGCCAGCAGCGACACCGAGCTGCACCACTTCATCGGCAAGGACATCGTCAACTTCCACGGCCTGTTCTGGCCGGCGATGCTGCATGGCAGCCAGCACCGCACGCCCACCGCGCTGCATGTCAATGGCTATCTGACGGTGAACGGCGCGAAGATGAGCAAGAGCCGCGGCACCTTCATCAAGGCTCGTACCTATCTCGAAGCCCTGCAGCCCGAAGCGCTCCGCTACTACTTTGCTGCGCGCCTCGGTGCCGGCCCCGACGACCTTGACCTCTCTTTTGCCGATTTCACCAGCCGCGTCAACAGCGATGTGGTCGGCAAGTGGGTCAATATCGCCAGCCGCTGCGCAGGTTTCATCGAGAAGCAGTTCGAGGGCCAGCTGGCCGCGACCATGGACCGTCCGGAGCTGGTCGCCGAAGCCACGGCGCAGGCCGACGCCATCGCTGCGCGCTACCAAGCCGGTGAATACAGCGAGGCCATCCGCCAGATCATGGCGCTGGCCGATGCGGCCAATGCCTATATTGCCGAGACCGCACCCTGGACCTTGGCCAAGGACCCGTCGCAGCGCGAGCGCCTGCACACGGTCTGCACGACCGCGCTCAACCTGTTCCGCATCCTGACCGCCTATCTGAAGCCGGTGATGCCCAGCGTGGTGCAGGAGGCCGAGCGCTTTCTCAACATCCCCCCACTGCAATGGCAGGCCATTGCCACACCGCTGCTCGGCACCCGCATCGATAGCTACGTGCCGCTGTTTACCCGTATTGAAGCCAAGAGCATTGACGCCGTGATCGAAGCCTCGAAAGAAGACGTGAAGCCCGCTGTGGTGGCCGCACCTGCCGCACCGGCAAAAGTGGAGCCCCCCCCCGATACCGCCACCATCAGCATCGACGACTTCACCAAGGTCGATCTGCGCATTGCCCGCATCGCCAGCGCCGAACACGTCGAGGGTGCCGACAAGCTGCTGCGCCTCAAGCTTGACCTCGGCCCGATGGGCGAGCGGCAAGTCTTCGCGGGCATCAAGGCCGCATATGCGCCAGAAGCACTAGTGGGCAAGCTCACGGTGTGCGTCGCCAACCTCACGCCACGCAAGATGAAGTTCGGCCTGAGCGAGGGCATGGTGCTGGCGGCCAGCGACGAACGCGGCGGGCCTTGCCTGCTGTGGCCGGATGCGGGTGCGCAGCCCGGCATGCGTATTAAATAGCGCGTGCCACAAAGCCTCGCCGACCGCCTGGATGCCGCCCTGCCGCAGACGCAATGCACGCGCTGCGGCTACCCGGACTGCCGCGCCTATGCCGAGGCGCTGGCGAAGCGCGAGGCGGACATCGACCAGTGCCCGCCCGGTGGTCAGGCGGGCGTGGCGCGGCTGGCTGCAGTGCTGGACGTGGCTGAAAAGCCCCTCAACCCCACCTTCGGCATCGAGATCGAAACCGAGCTGGTCGCGCGGGTGATCGAGGCCGACTGCATCGGCTGCACCAAGTGCATCCAGGCCTGCCCGGTGGATGCGATTGTCGGTGGGCCGAACCTGATGCACACCATCATTGCTGCCGAATGCACGGGCTGCGAGCTGTGCGTGCCGCCCTGCCCCGTGGACTGCATCGAAATGATCGAAGCACCGGCACTGCCCGCGCCCTTCCTGCGCGCGGCGCACTCGCTCACCCGCTACCGCGCCCACACCACCCGGCTGCTGCGCTGGCAGGTGGAGGACGAGGCTGCCAGGGCGCGCAAGAAGGCCAGCAACCCCCTGATGGCCGCGATGGCCCGCGCCAAGGGAGGCCCACCATGAATCCCGCCAAACGCCGCCAGATCTACGAACGCCTGCGCGCGGAAAACCCCGCACCCACCACCGAGCTGCGTTTCGACAACCCCTTCGAGCTGCTGGTGGCGGTGGTGCTCTCGGCGCAGGCCACCGACGTCTCGGTCAACAAGGCCACGGCCAAGCTCTATCCGGTGGCGAACACGCCGGAAGCCATCTTGGCGCTAGGCGAGGAAAAGCTGCGCGGCTACATCAAGACCATCGGCCTGTTTCAGACCAAGGCCAGGAACGTGATCGGCCTCTGCCGGATGCTGATCGAGCTGCACGGCAGTCAGGTGCCGCATGACCGCGCCGCACTCGAAGCCCTGCCGGGCGTGGGCCGCAAGACCGCCAATGTGGTGCTCAACACCGCCTTCGGCGAGCCGACCATTGCCGTCGACACCCACATCTTCCGCGTCGCCAACCGCACCGGCCTCGCCCCCGGCAAGGACGTGCGGGTGGTGGAAGACAAGCTGGTGAAGTTCACCGAGGCCGAGTTTGCGCGCGATGCGCACCACTGGCTGATCCTGCATGGCCGCTACGTCTGCAAGGCGCGTACGCCGGAATGCGCGCGCTGCGTGATCCACGATCTCTGCGAGTACCGCAGCAAGACATTGCCCTAGCGACCCAAAGCAACCCACAATCGCCGGATGAATGCTGCATTACAGCCTGAGCGACGCATCCCGGCATGGCAGTCGCTGCTGACCAACTCGTTTACCCGGCCGGCCGAGCTGCTGGCCTACCTTGAGCTGCCGGACGACCTGCCCACGCTGAAACTGGCGCAGATCCGGGATTTCCCGCTCCGGGTGCCGCGCGGCTTCGCAAGCCGAATGGAAAAGGGCAATCCCGAAGACCCGCTGTTCCGGCAGATCTGGCCTTCGCCGGATGAAGAGGTGATGAGCCTGGAGTTCAGCGACGACGCGGTGGGCGACCTCAAGCAGCTCAAGCCCGGGGGGCTGATCCACAAGTACCAGGGGCGGGCGTTGGTGATTGCCACCGGTGCCTGCGCGGTGAACTGCCGCTACTGCTTCCGCCGGCATTTTCCCTATGGCGAGACCCGCGCCTCGCGCAACCACTGGCGCGTGCTGCTCGATGAGCTGCGAGCGGATGAGAGCATCGAGGAGGTGATCCTCTCCGGCGGTGATCCGCTCTCGCTCGGTGACGACAAGCTGGCCGAACTGGCGCAGGGGCTGGACGAGATCCCCCACCTCAAGCGCCTGCGCCTGCACACCCGCCAGCCGGTGGTGCTGCCGGAGCGCATCGACGACGATTTTCTGGAGTGGTTCACCAGCACCCGCCTGCAACCGGTGATGGTGCTGCACGTCAATCACGCCAGGGAGCTGGACAGCGAAGTGGCTGCGGCGATGGCGCGACTCAAGCAGGCGGGCATTCCGCTGCTCAACCAGGCGGTGCTGCTCTACGGCATCAACGACTCCGTGGATGCACTCAAAAGCCTGTCCACCCGCCTGTTCGAGTGCGGCATTCTCCCCTACTATCTGCATCAACTAGACCGCGTACAGGGCGCGGCACACTACGAAGTGGATGAAGCGGTGGGGATGGCACTGATCCGGCAACTGTCGGCTGAGTTGCCAGGTTATCTGGTCCCCCGCTTGGTACGCGAAGTAGCGGGCCAGCCCTCTAAAACCTGGATCCATTGGTGAACGCACCGCAACGCAACGAGCCCAGAGTCTGGACCAGCCCCGTCAGCCAGACGCTGGCAGGCGATGCCGGCGGCGTCTTGCTGGTGGTGGGCACTTCGGAGGAAACCGCCAAGCGCATCGAGAGTTTCCTGCGCAACAGCGGCCACCCGCTGCGCTGTGGCTGGACCGACGATGCCGGCGAGATGGAGGACGTGCTCAAGCGCGCGCCGCCAGACGTGCTGCTTTGTGACGACACCCATTCCGCAATCACCGCCGAAGACCTGATCCGCCGCGCCAACGAGATCAGGCCCGACATGCCGGTGCTGCTCATCGGCAAGCAGGTGGTGCCGGACGACGTCGCAGCCGCGCTGGCGCTCGGCGCGAAAGACCTCGTCAGCTGCGAAGACCTGCGCCATCTGCGCCATCTCGAACTGGTGGTGCTGCGCGAGTTCGTCGCGCACTTCAATCTGCGCACGCTCAGGCTGCTGCGCGAGCGCATGCAGGACTTCGAGCAGCGCCACAGCAAGCTCCTTGAGGGCAGCGCCGACGCCATCATGCGCGTCCACGAGGGCATCATCTCGGAGGTCAACCCGGCCTTCCTGCGTCTGCTGGGCAGCGAAAGCGATGAAGACTTCATCGGTTCGCCCGTGATCGACTTCGTGGTGACCGAGCAGCGCGTGCGTGTCAAAGAGCGCCTGCGCCAGGTGCTCAAGGGCAAGCACAACGGCGAGTCACTGGAGTTCGACTTCTCCGGCAAGGATGACCTGCACATCCCGGTCAGCACCCAGCTCATTCTCGGCACCGAGGATGGCGAGAAGGTCATCGAGGTGCTGGTGCGCTCGCTGCAACCCGTGGTGGCAGCTCCTGCTGTAGCCGAGGCCGTCGAACCCGACTTCGGCCAGACCATCCCCAGCGAAGGCATGGCCTCGCGCGGTACCCGTGCGCCACTGCATGGTCGCGTCGGTTTCATGAAGGCCATTGCCTCCCCCAGCAAGGAAGTGGAAGGCCCGCAGGGCGCGATGATGATCCTCATCGATCATTTCCCCGCGCTTGAAGAACGCATCGGCATGATCTCGACCGAAGAGATCGTCGACCAGCTCAAGCTCGCGCTCAAGGACAAGCTGGGGCCGGCCGACACCCTGTTTTCGTTCTCGCCCAGCGAGGTCGGTGCCATCATCAAGCGGCCGCGCATCGCCGATATCGAAGCGATGGGCGAGCAGGTGAAGCGCGATCTCTCCGGGATGATCTTTGCCACCCGCGACCACGAGGCGCAGCTCAGCTTCTCCATTGCCGTCTATCCCCTGGCCGGCGGTGAAAAAGCCGAGCAGGTGGTGACCGAGGTGGTGCGCGAAGTGCGCCGCCTCACCGAAAAGGGCGGCAACCAGGCGGCCGTGATCGGTGCGGCCGCCAAGTCGAGCCAGAACGACCGCGAAGAGGCCCGCAAGGCCGCGATGGTGAAGAAGGCCATCGAGGAAAACCGGCTCAAGCTCGCCTACCAGTCCATCGCCAGCCTCGAAGGCGATTCACGCCAGCACTTCGACGTGCTGGTGCGCATGATGGACGAGAATGGTAAGGAGCTTCACGCTGGCGAGTTCCTGCCGGCGGCCGAGAAATACGGCCTGATGAAGAACATCGACCGCTGGGTGCTGGCGCGCTGCCTCGCCATCATCGCCAAGCGCGGCGGTGGCAAGGAGGCCCCTTCGCTCTTCATCAAGGTATCGGAAGACAGCCTCAAGGATGCCGAAGGCTATGTGCGCTGGGTCGGCGAACTGCTCAAGACCTACCCGCTGAAGAACGAGGAGTTCGTGTTCGAGATCCAGGAGTCGATCCTGCAGAACCACATCCGCAAGGCCAAGGGCATCACCCAGGCACTCAGCGATTTCGGGGCCGGCATCGCCATCGACCACTTCGGCACCAGCGCCAACAGCGTGCAGCTGATCGAACACTTGCCGAAGATCACCTATCTCAAGTTCCACCAGTCCTACACGCAGAAGTTCAACGACAAGGACGTGCAGCGGCGCATGACGCAGCTGATGGAAGTGGCCAAGCAGAAGAAGATCAAGACCATCGTCAGCCACGTCGAAGATGCCAACGTCATGGCGCGGCTCTGGCAGATGGGTGTTAACTACATCCAGGGCTACCACGTGCAGGAGCCGGAAGTGGTGCTGCTGGCCAGCGAGTTCATCACCAAGGCCAAGTCAATCCACGCACCGCGCTGACCGACTCAATAGGCAACCAAAAAGGCGACCATCCGGTCGCCTTTTTGGTTGCTGCAAACCTTACTGGCCGGCCTGGGCCTGCAAGGCCGCGATGCGCTGCTCCAGCGGCGGATGCGAGGAGAACAGACCGCTCAGACCTTCGCGGATGCCGAAGGCCGTCATCCCCTTGGGCAACTGCGACGGCGCATCGTGGAAGGACTGCAAGCGTTGCAGTGCAGCGATCATCTTGCGCTTGCCGGCGAACTGCGCACCGGCCTGATCGGCTCGGTATTCGCGCCAGCGCGAGAAGGCGGCGACGATCATCGAGGCACCGATGCCGAGCACGATCTGCATCACCATCGAGACACCGTAGTAGGCAAAGCTGGGACCGGAATTGTCGTTGCTGCCGCGCTTGAGGAAGCTGTCCACCGCATAGGCGATGACGCGGGAGAGGAAGATCACGAAGGTGTTCACCACGCCCTGAATCAGCGTGAGCGTCACCATGTCGCCATTGGCGACGTGGCCCACTTCATGGGCCAGCACCGCCTCGACTTCGTCCTGCGTCATGGCCTTCATCAGGCCGGTCGAGACCGCGACGAGTGCTGCGTTCTTGTTGGCGCCGGTGGCAAAGGCATTGGGCTCGGCGGCGTCGTAGATCGCCACTTCGGGCGTCTTGATGCCCGCCGCGCGGGCCTGGCGCTCGACGGTTTGCAGCAGCCACATCTCGGCCGAGTTGCGCGGCTGGGTGATGACCACGGCACCGGTGCTGCGCTTGGCCATCCACTTGCTCATCAAGAGCGAAATGATGCTGCCGCCGAAGCCCATGATGGCGGAGAAGGCCAAGAGGCTGGTCAGATTGAGGCCGTTGGCGGTGAGAAAGCGATCCACGCCCAGCACCGAGGCGACGACGCCCAGCACGAGCATGACGGCGAGGTTGGTAAGCAGGAAGAGAGCAATGCGTTTCATGGCTGACGGTGAGTTGGCTGTTGTTGATCACTGTGGAAATATGTGGCGGCTTTACGCAGTCTCAAGACCTGCACAAAGTGCGACAAGTTCAGGCCTTGGGGGCTTCAGGGTTCATGCTGTCCACCCGCTGGAACCCGCGCGGCAAGGCCCCGCCCCGGCTGCCGCGACTGGCGGTGTAGGCGGCGATGTCGGTGAGCTTGAGGGTCAGGCTGCGCTTGCCGCAGATCAGCTCCAGCGCGCGGCCTGCCGGCAGCACTGCGGCGGCGAGGATCTTGTCCTCGCCCTTGAGCGTCACCAGCTTGTTGCCCTTGCCCTTCACCAGTTCCGGCAGCTCGGCAGCAGGGAACACCAGCAGGCGGCCTTCGGCGGTGGCGATGGCGATGCGCTCGGTGACGGCATCCAGCATCCGCATGGGTGAGAGCGGCAGGCCTTCGAGATTCAGCACCGCCTTGCCGGCCTTGTTGCGGCCTTCCATGTCGCCCAGTTTGGTGATGAAGCCATAGCCGTCACTGCCTGCCAGCAGCAGCTTTTCTTCGGCGGCACCCATCAGCAGGGCGACAATCTTGCCGCCATCCTGGATGTCGATCTTAGTCGTTACCGGCTCGCCCTGCGAGCGGGCTGAGGGCAGGTCGCGCGGGCTCAGCGTGTAGGCGCGGCCCTTGTCGTCGAGCAGGATCAACAGCTGGTTGGTCTTGCCCAGCGCATGCGCAAAATATTCATCGCCGGATTTGTAG
>JAZKFO010000014.1:0-13651 GCA_040386395.1 Pseudomonadota bacterium
TGACCAAGTTCCGCATGACCACGCACCCGGTCGAGTTCGAGATGTATTACTCGCTGTAAGCGAGCAATCATCAACAGCCTCCATCAAGGCTGTGCTGCAAAAAAGCCCCGCATTGCGGGGCTTTTTCATGCGGCAGTGCCTATTGGCAGCGACTGGTGCAGCTCTGCTGTCCCGCCCGGCATTGCTCGTTGTTCTCCGGGTTTGCCTGCTGGCAAGTGGAGTAGTTGAGATCGCAGTTCTGGGTGCAGATATCGCGGCGTTTCTCGGCGCGATTGCGGCGCTCCACCTTGGGTGGCGCGCTGCAATCCTGCAGACAGATCTGGTGTTTTCGCGGGCATTTGGCATGCACGCCCTTAATGCGCTCACAGCTCGAAAGCTTCTGGTCGCATTGCAGCCTGCAACTGCCCAGCACCTCGCTTTTCGCGGCGGCGGGTGGCGACAACGTGACTGCGATGCAAAGTGCGGCGGCGATGGCCATCGAACGAAAGATCATCGAAGTTCTCCCTGGTTGTTGCCCCGACTGTAACGCCCGCGCGTCATCTGCGCAGCGCGCTGGCCGCAGCGCCCGTTCATTGCACCTGCGGGGCCGAATCGCTAGGCTGCCTGCATGCGCATCACCACACTGCTCACCATCGGCGTATTCGCACTCTGCACGACAGGGCCTGCCCTGGCGGGTGACGAGGTGTACCGCTGGGTCGACAAGGATGGCGTCATCCACTACGGCGGCCAGCCGCCGAGCAAGGACGCCAAACCAGCTGCCCTGCCGGACATCCAGACCTATTCGCACCGCGCCGGCAACAAGGCCCTGCCGGTATCGCCGGCCGATGCCTCCGCCAAGCCGCTCACCGCCGCCGTGAAGGAAATGCGCATCCTCGCCCCCGTGCAGGACGAAGTGTTCCGCGACGCGCAGAGCGGCATCAGTGTTTCGGTCGCGGTGCTGCCCGCCCTGCCGCCGGGCGCAGGCGTGATGTTCTATCTCGATGGTGCGGCCAAAAACGCCCGACCCTCGCCCACCACCAGCATGATCTTCAACGGCGTGGAACGCGGTGAGCACAGCGTGACTGCGGCGGTGGTGGATGCCAGCGGCAAGGAGCTGATGCGCGCCCCGCCGGTGACTTTTCACAACAAGCCCCCCACCGCGAGGTAGTCCGCACTTTTTTGGGGCGTTGCCAGCCGCCAGCGGCTGTCAGAGTGCCCAAATAAGGGGCGCGACAAGCCCCAAACTGGTGTGAGTTTTGCGAGACTTTGGGCATGGCACTGCTCAATCGCTCCAAAACTTCCAAGGTCAAGGCAGAAACCCTGCTCGACGGTCTGACCAGCGCGGTCATCTGCGTTGACCAGCAGCTCAACATCGCGGGTCTCAACCTGGCGGCGGAGACGCTGTTCGGCGTCGGCCGCAAGCACGCGCTGCAGGAGCCGCTGGTGCAGGTGATCCCGCACTTTCAGCCGCATCTGGAGCGCATCAGTCAGGCGATCAGCCGCTTTGCCGGCTTCATCGAGCGCGAAACCCGCCTGAGCCACAGCGGCCACGCGCCGCTGACGGTGGACTGGACCGTCACCCCCTTCCAGGACGGCAAGCTGCGCGGCGTGCTGATGGAGCTGTTGCCGCTCGACCGTCACCTGCGCATCTCCCGCGACGAGATGCTGAGCGCCCAGCACCAGGCCAGCCGCGCGATGATTCGCGGCCTCGCCCACGAGATCAAGAACCCGCTCGGTGGCATCCGGGGCGCGGCACAGCTGCTCGAACGCGAGTTTCCGGACAGCGAACACCGCGAGTACACGCAGGTGATCATCAAGGAGGCCGACCGCCTCCAGAACCTGGTCAACCGCATGCTCGGCCCCAACCGGCTGCCGCAGAAGGCCACGCTCAACATCCACGAGGTGCTCGAACACGTCCGCCAGCTGGCGCAGGCCGAGGGGCAGAAGGGTGTGACCCTGCTGCGCGACTACGATCCTTCGATCCCGGATGTGTTTGCCGACCGCGAGCAGCTGATCCAGGCCGTGCTCAATGTGGTGCGCAATGCCCTGCAGGCGCTCGAAGGCACGGTGGGGACGGTGCTTTTACGCACCCGCACGCGGCGGCAGTTCACGCTGGCCGGCCATCGCCACAAGCTGGTCGCACAGATCGACGTCGAAGACTCCGGCGTCGGCATCGCCCCGGAGATGATGGAGAAAATCTTCTACCCGATGGTGACCACGAGGCCCGAAGGCACCGGACTTGGCCTGCCCATTGCTCAGGTGTTGGTCCATAGCCACGGCGGCGTCATCGAATGCATGAGCCGTGCGGGGCAAACCATTTTCTCGATCTACCTGCCGTTTGTGCAGCTGGACGAAACGGCCAAGGGTTCGGTATGAACATTTCGGTAACCGAAGCGCGTCCCACCATCGAGGTCTGGGTGGTGGACGATGACGAGTCGATCCGCTGGGTGCTGGAAAAATCGCTCGCCCGCGACGGCATGGCGGTGCGTGCTTTCGAGGGCTCCACCGAGCTGCTCGATGCCCTCGGTGACGAGCAGCCGGATGTGCTGATCTCCGACATCCGCATGCCCGGCATCGACGGCCTGGCCCTGCTCGAACGGGTGCGCGCCAAGTGGCCGACGCTGCCGGTCATCATCATGACCGCGCACTCCGATCTCGATGCGGCGGTGGCTAGCTACAAGGGCGGTGCCTTCGAGTACCTGCCCAAGCCTTTCGATCTCGATACCGCCGCCACGCTGGTGCGCCGTGCCGCCAAGCCGCGCAGCCTCGCCATGGCCTCGCCCGTTCCCTCGCCCACCGCCGCCATCATCGGCGAGGCACCGGCGATGCAGGATGTGTTCCGCGCCATCGGCCGTCTGGCGCAGAGCAACATCACCGTGATGGTCACCGGCGAGAGCGGCACCGGTAAGGAGCTGGTGGCGAGCGCCCTGCACCAGACCAGCCCGCGTGCGGCCAAGCCCTTCATCGCCATCAACACGGCGGCAATCCCCAAAGACCTGTTGGAGTCGGAGTTCTTCGGCCACGAGCGTGGGGCCTTCACCGGTGCGGCAATGCTGCGCAAGGGCCGCTTCGAGCAGGCCGATGGCGGCACCCTGTTTCTCGATGAAATCGGCGACATGCCGGCCGACCTGCAAACCCGCCTGCTGCGCGTGCTGCAGAACGGCGAGTTCTATCGCGTTGGTGGCACCCAGCCGATCAAGGTCGACGTGCGCGTGGTCGCCGCCACCCACCAGAACCTCGACACGCTGGTGCAGGAGGGTCGCTTCCGCGAAGACCTTTATCACCGCCTCAATGTCATCCGCGTGCGCATCCCGGCGCTGCGCGAGCGGCGCGAGGATGTGCCGTATCTGATGCGGCATTTTTTGCAGCGCGCGGCGGAGGAACTCAAGACCGAAGCCAAGCTGGCACTGCCGGAGGTGATGACCGCCCTCTCGGCCTACCACTGGCCGGGTAATGTCCGCCAACTGGAAAACACCTGCCGCTGGCTGACCGTGATGGCCCCCGGCCGCGAAATCCACTTGCAGGATCTGCCGCCGGAAATCCTCGGCAGCCTTGGCGAAAGTGCACGCACCGAGCCGGGCATTTCAACGCCCACGCCCACTGCAACGATGCCGGTATCGCAGCCGCTGGTGGCGGCCGAGGAATCGCATGACTGGCTCGGCGCGCTGCGTCGCTGGGGCCGCGTGGAGCTTGAAAAAGGCCACGATGGCCTGCTGGATCAAGCGGCCCCGGCCTTCGAGCGCGCCCTGCTGGAAATTGCGCTCGAAGCCACCAAGGGTCAGCGCATCGAGGCCGCCAAGCGACTGGGCTGGGGCCGCAATACGCTGACACGCAAGATCAAAGAGCTGGGTCTTGGCGACGACGAGTAGGCTTTTTCGCGGCTGAAGTTTTGCGTAATCCGCCGGCGCTGCGCTTGGTGGATGTGGCTGCCGCAGCGCTCAAGGGTTCGGGCATCAGCAGCTTGTCGAGCGCCATGCCATCGGCCAGCAGGCGGCGCGCGGCAAAGGCCATGCGCGCGGCCTCGCACATCAGATACACAAAGCGGATATTGACCGCGCCGCCCACCAGCGCACCCACCAGCGGCAGCATGCCGGCGGCCTTCTTCATGCCCAGCCGCTGCACCAGTGTCGAGGCCAGCTTTTGCAGACTGCCGGTGAGCGCCTGCTTGGCAAACTCGCGCTCGGCGGCGCGCTCCAGTCCATCGCGCAAGGCAGCATCGTGGAGGTCACCGTCGATTGCGGGTGTTGCGTTCTGCCCCGCCGGTGCGGTGAGGGCCGCCTGCCAGGCCAGCCGCTTTTCCGACTCGGTATCGGCCGAGGCCAGCGCGAACAGCGCGGCGGTCAGTGCCGGCGAGGGTTGCTCGCCGTAGCAGTAGCCAATGCGCACCAGCGCGCGCAGGGCGATCAGCAGCAGCGCCGGTGCATCAGCCACCAGCCCGGCAGCGCCTGCCACGCCGAGTGCGGCACCGGAGCCACCTGCCAGCCAGCCCGATTGCCGCGACAGCTTTTTCGCCAGCGCATCGCATTCCGCCAAGGGTCTGGCACCTTGCGCATCGAGGGACTCCACCCCTGCCTGCCTGAGCATCGCGCGCCTCTGCGACAGCCGCACGCTGGTGGTGTAGGCGGCGGCGAGGGTGCGCTGGGCAGCGGTCTCGGGCAGCGCTTTTCGCAGACGGGCCAGCGCCGGCACATTCACGACCGGCAGGCCGCGCAAGTCTGCCTGGGCGGGGCGGTCGCGCCAGGCGATGACGGCATCCAGCAGGGCGGCATCAGTGCGGGTGGTCGTCATCGGCGGTTCTCGGGTGGGGCAGCAAAGCCTGCGGCCAGTATGGCGAACGCGAGCTGAAGCGCGCACAAAAAAAGCCACCCGAAGGTGGCTTTGATTTGCAGCGCGATTGCAGCGCGGTTTACTTGCCGTCGTGCATCGCCGCGAACTTCTTGGCGGCATCGGCCGGTTCGGCGCTGGCACCGACATAAACCACCTTGGCGGCATTCGGGCCGCTGCTGGCGGTGTAGCCGCTGGGCGTGCCGCCGCTGGTCTTGAAGGCCTTGAGTGCGGTCCAGCTGTCGAACACGAAGTAGCTGTTGCCGGTCTCGTTGTAGACGAAGCCGAAGAAGTTCTTCTCGACGCCAGCCAGCTCGCCCTCATACATGCGCTGCGACGAACCCTTGTAGCCGACCTTGGTTTCCATCGCCTTGGTTTCGTTCTTGGTCAGCTGGTACTTGGCCTTCTCGCCATTGGGACCGACCCGGAACTTGGTGACCAGCAAGGGGATTTCGTTGGTGGCGAGCCAGATCTTGTAGGACTTGGAGTCGGTGAACACGAAAACCGTGTTCTCCTTGCGCAGCTCGAAGTAGTCATCGTTGTTGTTGACTTCGGTGAGGCGCTTGACGTTCAGCTCGGCGTCGTAGGCCTTCTCTTTTTCGAGACCCATGTAGGTGTCTTTGGTAGCGCAGGCGGTGGCGCTGAGTGCAGCGAGGCCCAGCAGCGCGGCTTTAACGGCTTTGATCGACATCGTTACAACTCCCTATTTCAGTGAGGTTTGATCTGAGGGAGCGAAGGGTGCCAAGCCGTGATTGCGGTTCCGTGACATTGCGGCGGGCCAGCACCGGCCCGCCGCAATGATCGTGATGCGGCTACTTCGTGTAGTGCGCCAGAAACGCCAGCACATCCGCCACTTCGTCAATCTTCTTGCCCACTGGCTTGCCCGCACCGTGACCGCCGCGTTCCTCGATGCGGATCAGCTGCGGCATGGGGTTGTCCTTGTTGGCCCACTGCATGGCGGCGGCATACTTGAACGAATGTCCCGGCACCACGCGGTCGTCGTGGTCGGCGGTGATGGTGAGCGTGGCGGGGTAGGCCACGCCGGGCTTGGCGTTGTGAACCGGCGAGTAGGGGTAGAGGTAGCGGAAGCCCTCGGCGGTTTCGCTGCTGCCGTAGTCATCGCGCCAGGCACCGCCGACGGTGAACAGGTGGAAGCGCAGCATGTCCATCACGCCCACGCCGGGCACGGCGGCGGCGAACAGCTCCGGGTGCTGGTTGAGGGTCGCACCCACCAGCAGGCCGCCGTTGCTGCGGCCATAGATGCCGAGGTGCCTGGCCGAGGTGTATTTCTGGTCGATGAGGTAACGCGCGGCGGCGGCAAAGTCGTCGAACACGTTCTGCTTTTTGCCCTTGGTGCCGGCCTCGTGCCAGGCCTCGCCGTATTCACCGCCACCGCGCAGCGAGGGCTGGGCGTAGATGCCGCCCTGCTCCATCCACGCCAGGTTCTGCGGCGAGTAGGCGGGGGTGAGCGAGATGTTGAAGCCGCCGTAGGCATAGAGCAGGGTCGGGGTGCTGCCATCTTTCTTCAGGCCCTTCTTGTAGCTGATGAACATCGGCACGCGGGTGCCGTCCTTGCTGGTGTAGAACACCTGCTCGGTGGTGTAGGCCTCCGGCTCGAAGGGCAGCTTCGGGGCCCAGGACAGCGCCAGCTGGCCGGTCTTTGTCGACAGTTTCAGGATGCTCGGTGGGCGGTTGAAGCTGCTGAACTGGATGTAGACATCCTTCAGCTTGGCCTTGCCGGTGTAGCTGCTGACATCGCCCAGCCCCGGCAGCTTCACCGCACCCAGGCGCTTGCCGCTGGTGCTGTAGCGGGTGAGGGTGGAGCTGGCATCGTGCAGGCGCTTGACTAGCAGCTGGCCGCCGACGTGGGCGGCAAAGTCGATCACATCCGCGCCCTCGGCCACCAGCGTACGCCAGTGCTTCGGCTCCGGATGCGCGAGGTCAACCGCCACCACGCGCTTCTTCGGCGCGCCGTGGGTGGTGAGCAGATACAGCACCCGGCCCTGGTTGCCGATGACATTGTTGATGCTCTTGAAGTCGGCCCCCAGCACGGCCACGGGCGTCTTCTCGAAGACGGGATTCAGCGGGTCCTTGAGGTCATGCACGGCCAGGCGGTTGCCGTCGGCCGAGCCCTGGCTCACCGACACCAGCGCATGGCGACCATCGTCGGTGATGCCACCCCCCGTGAACCAGGTGGGCTGCTCCGGCGCGTGGATCAAGGCATCCGCCGACTGGGCGGTGCCCAGGCGGTGGTAGAACAGCTGGTGGTTCACCAGCTTCTCGAAGGTCTTGTTAGTGGCGCCCGTGGCGGCCGGAAGCGGGTAGCTGGAATACAGCACGCCCTTGCCGTCCTCGGTCCAGGCGATGCCGGAGAACTTGACGCGGGTCAGCACATCGTCGAAGTCCTTGCCGGTGGTGACGTCGCGGAAGCGGATGGTCTCCCAGTCCGAACCGGCCTCGGCCAGGGCGTAGGCAAGGCGGCTGCCATCGCTGGAAGTCTCCCAGCTGGTCAGCGCGGTGGTGCCATCGGCCGACAGCGTGTTGGGGTCGAGCAGCACCGTGGGCTCGGCCTTGCCCCGCTTCACGTACAGCACCGGCTGGTTCTGCAGGCCGTCGTTCTTGCTGAAGAACTCGTTGCCGCCCGCGAAGGTGGGTGGCGAACGGCGCTCGTAGTTCCACAATTCGGTGAGGCGTTTTTTCAGGACGGCCTGTTCCGGCAGGGCCTGCAAGTGCGGGTTGGCAAGGGCCTGCTGGGCCTTGACCCAGGCGAGGGTCGCCGGCGCGTCGACATCTTCGAGCCAGCGATACGGGTCGGCGACCGGGGTTCCGAAGTAATCGTCCACCACCGGGCCACGGGGGGCTTCGGGGTAGCTCATCAGCGAGGCAGACATGGCGATGGCGGGGGTCAACAGCAGGGCGGCAAGCGGCAGGCGGCTTAAAAAGGTCATTTCACTAAGGCAGCAGCGTGCGAGCTGGTGCGCTCCTTGCTAGAGTTGATACAACAGGGAAGGACTTGATTATTCTGCCCGGCTACGGGGTAGGCAACCTTTGGTGTCAGGCCAGTTACACTGGCATGCATCAGGGGTCAGCTTTGCCTGACACACCATAACCACATCATCTTGCGAGACGCGCAATGAAAAAAATCGTATTGGCGCTGGCCTTGGCCACTTTGGGAGGCGCTGTCCAGGCAGCGCCGCTGACATTTGATGTCAGCAAATCATATGGCGCTGCCATGGGCAGCTATCAGCGCCTCAACGAGATTCGCTTCGGCGATGTCGACAGCTACGGCGTTCAGTTTGCCTACGGCGTTCCCCTCAACGAGTTCCTCAACGTTGAAGCGACCACCTTTGCCACCTACATGCCGCGCAGCGTCGACAACAAGGCCGATCTCAGCTACGGACTCGGCATCGACACCCTGCTGCTCAACCGCAACGACAAGTTCGCTACCTTCCTGCTGGTCGGTGGTGGTGTGCTGCGTGAAGACATCAGCCGAGTCGAGTCGATTGCCCCCTACGCCAACATCGGCGTCGGGGTGATCGGCAGCGTGCCCTTCATCAGCAACCTGTCATACCGCGTCGAAATGCGCGGCGTGGCCGACTTCAACAAGGACGGCGCTCCGGGCCGCGATGAGGATTTCTTCCTCGAACCGCGCTTCAACGCCGGTCTCCAGTACGGTTTCGGTTTTGGCGCACCGGCGGCAGTGGTTGTTGCCGAGGCTGCACCTTCGGATAGCGATGGCGACGGCATCGTCGATGCCAGCGACCTCTGCCCCAACACCCCGCCCGGCACGCCGGTGGATGCCACGGGCTGCCCCGCAGCGCCGGTGGATACCGACGGTGACGGCGTGCTCGATGCCATCGACCAGTGCCCCGGCACCCTGGCTGGCACGGTCGTCGACGCCACCGGTTGCCCGCCCCCGGTGGCGGGTGTGAACCCTGACCTCGACAGCGACGGCGTGCGCAACGAGCTCGACAAGTGCCCCGGCACCCCGCCCAGCTTCAAGGTCGACGTGGTGGGTTGCATGGTCGAGCAGACCGTTGCACTCCAGAACGTCAACTTCGAGTTCGGCAGCGACAAGCTCACCGCTGGTGCCATGAGCATCCTCGACGGCATCGGTGGCAGCCTGCTGGCACAGACCGCGGTGAAGGTGCTGGTCACCGGCCACACCGATGCACTCGGTCCGCAGTCCTACAACCTGCAGCTGTCGCAGCGTCGCGCCAAGTCGGTGATGGTGTATCTCATCGGCAAGGGTATCGAGCCGACCCGCGTTTCGGCTGAAGGCGAAGGCGAGTTCAGCCCCATCGCCAGCAACGACACGGAAGAGGGCCGCGCCCAGAACCGCCGCGTCGAGTTCAAGATCATCGCCCAGTAGGCAGCAAGACCAAGCCGGGCTGATCGCAAGATCAGCCCGGCTTTTTTGTGCCTGCAATTTGCCCGGCGGCTTGCCCTGCGCCGCTCAGGGCGGGGCGAAGCGCGCGTATTCCGGGGTGACTTTCTCCAGGGCATGCCGGTAGCCTTTTTCCACGATCTGGTCGAGCAGCTTCCAGTCGAAGGTCTGGATGCTGCCGACCGGCATGCGCAGGTAAAGGTCAGCCCTCGCCGCGCGCGCCTTCACGCCCGATTCGGAGGTGAGGGTGGAGACCCGGAACAGGATGTCGATCAGGTTCACCCGTTTCTCCCCGTTGTGGCTCTTGAACACCGCCTCGAAGTCCGGCCCTTCCACGCCGGGCGCGGCGACGCTGCCCTCGGTCGAGACATCGCTGGCGATGATCGGCCCGCGTCCCAGCGCCTGCATCACGTCGGTGGGCAGGCTGTTGACCACCGCGCCATCAGCGAGCAGATCACCCTTGTAGGCCACCGGTGGGGCCACGCCGGGGATGCACATGGTGGTCGCCACCCAGGCCGCGAGCGAGCCTTCGCTGTGGACCATCGCACAGCCCTGCGTGAGGTTGGTGGTGACGCAGAAGTAGGGCTTGGCCAGCTGCTCGGCCTGCGCCTCGCCGAAGATGTCGTAGAGGCGGCGACGCAGCTTCTTGCCCTCGATGAGCGCGACGCGGGGGAACATGTAATCGCTCAGCAGGTTGCGCTTGACGAAGGTGTCGCGCAGCACCTCGCTGATCGAGCGCCAGTCCATGCCCATGGCATGGAGTGCCGCGATGAAGCCGCCCATGCTGGTGCCGCCGATGAGGTCGATCGGCAGCTTGAGTTCATCCAGCGCCCGCAGCAGGCCCACATGGGCAAAGCCGCGCGCGCCGCCACCGCCCAGCACGATGCCGAGGCCGTGGCCGGTGAGCTGCCGGCCCAGGCTGGCGACGTCGCGCGGCTCATCCGGCCTCAAAAAATAATGGCCCTGGGCGTGATGTGCCTTGCGCCAGGCGAGGCAGGCATCGGCACCGTGGCTGCGCAGCAGCACCACGTCCACCGGCGCACGCAGCTGCTGTGCCCGCAGGGCTTCGGCCCTTGCGGCATCCGGTGCGAGATGGGCCCGGCCCAGCACCAGAACACGGTCTGCCTGGTGCAGCGCACGCTGCTGCCAGGCGGCACTGCCGCTGGTGTCGAAGACCAGATAGTCATGGCTGGCTTCGAGCCGGCTCAGCCATTCCAGCAGCAGGGAATCGGCCGGGCCATCGGTGCAGGCGGTGCTGGACATGCCGCTGCCGAGTGCGGCATCGACACTGGCGGCGTCGATGCGGGCCACCGTGCCGAGTCGGGAGAATTCGCGGCAGAGTGCCTCTGCCAGGGTCGCGGTCGAAACACTCGCATCGCCGGCGACGATGGCGAAGCTGCGGGTTTGCCGCAGGGTTTGCAGATTCGCCTCGCGGGCGTTCTGGCGCAGCCGCCCGATCAGCACCTTGGTGATCGCGAGCAGGGCGGCGGGATGATCCAGCACGAAGGCGTGGAAGCTTTCGCGGCTGAAGCGGTACAGCAGGCTGTCGCGACGGGCGATGACGGTGGCACCGCGCGGCTCGCCGGAGAGCACGCCGATCTCGCCGATGGGTTCGAGCCGGCCGATGTTGCCGGCGACCTGACCATTGGCCAGCACCGCGTGCAGCCGCCCGGCAGCGACCAGATAAAGCGCCTTGGGTTCGTCGCCGATGCTGAACACCGCTTCGCCGCCGCGCACCGTCACGCACTCGGCGCAGGCGGCGAGCGTATCCAGCGCAAAGCCCGCCAGCTCGGAGAACAGCGGGCTTTCCGCCAGCGTGGCGCGGATGGCAGCGAACTCGGTGGTGGGCGGGAGCATGGGTCGAGTTTAAGAGCGGGCGATTCGTAAAGTCATGTTGCTCCCCGGTTGCAACCGTTGGGCCAGCCCACAAAAAAGCCCGGCGGGCCGAGGCACGCCGGGCTGATCAAGCCGTCAAGAGCTAGGGATTCTTGACGTAGAAGGTGTAGGCCCCGGCTCCGGAGTAGCTCTTCAGGCGCCAGCGGTAGGTGCCTGCCGTGCCGGTGTAGACCACGTCTTCGCTGCTGCTGGTGGTCTCGCCACGAGCGACGATGCTCCAGGTGGTGCCGCCAAAGAAGCCGGTGCCTGCCTTCTCCAGGAACAGATCGAAGTCAGTGCCTGCCGCGCCGCGCAGATAACCCTTGAACTGGCCGCCATTGCTGGCAAAGCCAGTGCTCGAAGGATCGTAGCCCGTGGCACCGCTGGCCAGCGTGCCGGTCTTGGTGCTGCAGTCGCTGCAGGGGCTGCTGCCACCGCCGCCGGTGGGGGCTGCCGTCACCGTGACCGACTGGCTCTTGCCGCTGGTCTGGCTGGTGGTATCGGTCACTGTCAGCGTCACCGTGTAGCTGCCGGCGGCCGAATAGGTCTTGCTCACCGAGGCGCCGTTGCCGCTGCTGCTGTCGCCGAACGTCCAGGCATAGGCTGCGATGCCGTTGTCGTCTGTCGAGCTGCCGCCATTGAAGGTGCAGGCGAGGTTGGTGCAGCTCACCGTGAAGGCCGCCACCGGCGGGTTGTCCACCGTCGGCGTGCCGCCGCCGGTGTTGCTGACGTAGAGCAGCTTGTTGGGCGAGCCGGTCTTGATGGCGGTGAGCACGCCCGTGGTGGATTCGGCCAGCAGCGTGTCACGGATCTGCTGCGGTGTGGCGCTGCTGTTGCGTGCCAGCACTAACGCTGCGGCACCGGCGACGTGCGGCGAGGCCATGGAGGTGCCGGAGAGCACCGAGGTGCCGGTGTTGTTGTTGTAGTTGGCCGAGGTGATGCTGCTGCCGGGGGCGAAGATGTCGAGGCAGGTGCCGAAGTTGGAGTAGCTCGCCATGGCATCGGTGTTTTCGGTGGCACCGACGGTGATGGCTTCCGGCAGCTTGTTGGGCGAGCCGGTGCAGGCATTGGCGCTGTCGTTGCCGGCGGCCACCGCGTAGGCGATGCCGCTGGAAATGGAGTTCTTCACCGCCGTGTCGAGTGCTGCCGAATCACCGCCGCCGAGCGACATGTTGGCGACGGCCGGGCGCTGGGCGTTCTGGGTCACCCAATCGACACCGGCGATCACGCCGGAGTTGCTGCCGGAGCCCTGGCAGTCGAGCACGCGAATGGCGTGGATGGTGGATTTCTTCGCCACGCCGTAGGTGGTGCCGCTGGTGGTGCCGGACACATGCGTGCCGTGGCCGTTGCAGTCGGCCCAGTTGGCCGGGTCGGGCGCGCTGGTGCTGAGCAGGCTGGTGGTGCCGACGAAGTTGCGCGAGGTGCCAACGCGGCCGGTGAACTCGTTGTGGTTGGGGTTGAGGCCGGTGTCGATGACGTAGACATGCACGCCCTGACCCGCCGAGTCGGGGTAGATGTACTTGCCATCCATCGGGCGGTTGCGCTGGTCGACGCGATCAAGCCCCCAGGTCGCACCGCTCTGGGTGGCGACGGCGCGCAGGGTCTGGTCCTGCTCGATGGCGGACACCAGCGGGTTCAGGGCCAGCAGCTGGGCCTGGATCGGCGAGAGCTTCACGGCAAAGCCGCGCAGCGCGTATTCGTAGGTGTTGAGCACCTGCCCACCACCCACCAGCGAGAGCAGGCTTTCGGCCTGCTGGGCCACCGGCAGTTTCGCCAGCGCCGAGCCATCGAGCGGCTTCTTCAGCGTGACGATGTACTGATTGGGAATCGGGGCCGCTGCGGCGGCGGAGACGACCACGGATGCGGCGATGAACGCCGCGAGCTTGAAGCTGCGCATGAACACTCCCTGTAAAAAAACGGCCTGATGCCTGAACTCGCCCGCCGAGTATTGCCCAGGGCGAATCGAGCTGGCTACTGCGTCACCAGGCAGATTGCCGCACAGAGCGGACAGGCGTCACAAAGCCAATCCCATGCCAAGGCACCGCGCAAAACAAAAAAGCCCGGCCTGAATGCAGGCCGGGCTTTGGGTGACAGCCGATGAAAGCTAGCTGCCGCTCGCAGCCCAGCCGCACTGCTGGCCCTCGTTCTGAGTCTTGAGATAGCCCATCAGCGGCGCGAAGTACTCGATGATCGCCGAGGCATCCATCTGCCTGGTGCCGGTGAGTTTCTCGAACGTCTCCGGCCAGGGCTTGGAGGCACCTTCCTTCAGCATGGCCATGAACTTCTCGCCCGCCGCCTTGTTGCCGTAGATGTCGCACTCGTGCAGTGGGCCCTTGAAGCCGGCCGCATCGCAGAGCGCCTTCTGGAACTGGAACTGCAGGACGAACGACAGGAAGTAGCGCGTGTAGGGCGTGTTGCCGGGGATGTGGTACTTGGCACCCGGATCGAAGTCTTCTTCAGTGCGGGCCATCGGCGGGGAAACGCCCTGGTAGTCGGCGCGCAGCTTCCACCAGCCGGCGTTGTAGTCGGCAGGCTTGATCTCGCCGTTCATGACTTTCCAGCGCCACTGGTCCACCAGCTTGCCCC
>JAZKFO010000015.1:0-87946 GCA_040386395.1 Pseudomonadota bacterium
CTCTGGCAGCAGTCGGGCCGCTGGGACGTGATGGGCGGCGAGCTGCTGCGCCTGAAAGACCGCCACGGCGCGGACTTCTGCTACGGGCCGACGCACGAGGAAGTGATTGTCCACACCGTCATGCAGGACACCCGCAGCTACAAGCAGCTGCCGGTCAACTACTACCAGATCCAGACCAAGTTCCGCGACGAGCGCCGCCCGCGCTTCGGCGTGATGCGCGCGCGCGAGTTCATCATGAAGGACGCCTACAGCTTCCACATGGATGCCGAGTCGCTCGAAACCGAATACCAGAACATGCGCGCCGCCTACATCCGCATCTTCACGCGGCTGGGTGTGGACTTCCGCTGCGTGAAGGCCGACAGCGGCAACATCGGCGGGGCGAAGAGCGAGGAGTTCCATGTGCTCGCAGGCTCCGGCGAAGACCTGCTCGCGGTGGCCGAGGGCGGCACCTATGCCGCCAACGTCGAGGCCGCCGAAACGCTGCCTTGCGGCGAGGCACCTGCGGGTACCGAGCAGGCCGTGCGCGTCGAAACGCCGGGCAAGAAATCCTGCGCCGATGTCGCTGCTTTCTTGGGCGTCGATATCAAGAAGACCCTCAAGTGCATCGCCGTCATTGCCGAAGGCAAGTTCGTGCTGCTCGCCGTGCGCGGCGACCGCGAGGTGAACGAGGTAAAGGTGCGCAAGCTCGCTGGTCTCAAGGACTATGTGCTCGCCACCGAAACCGAGATCGTCAAGACCCTCGGCTCGCGCCCCGGCTTCATCGGCCCGGTGCTGCACGCCAGCGAGACCACCGCATCGGCAGCGGACATCGAAGCCTTCAATGCCCTCATCGCCAGCAACAGCCTCACCGTCATCGCCGACTACGAAGCTGCTGCCTTGAGCGATTTCGTCTGCGGTGCCAACGAAAAGGCCATGCACTATCGCGGCATGAACTGGGGCGATGCCGTTGCACTCAAGCCCGCGCTCGTCGCCGACATCCGCATGATTGCCGAAGGCGACTTAAGCCCCGATGGCGTCGGCAGCATCAAGTTCTATCGCGGCATCGAGGGCGGCCACGTCTTCCAGCTCGGCCAGAAATACTCCAAGGCCATGGGCCTCTCCGTGCTCAACGAGCAGGGCCAGGCCGTCACGCCGGAGATGGGCTGCTATGGCGTCGGCGTCTCGCGCCTCGTCGCCGCCGTCATCGAGCAGAGCCACGACGCCAACGGCATCTGCTGGCCCGATGCCATCGCCCCCTGGCGCGTGCTGGTCTGCCCGATTGGTGCGGATAAATCGGAGGCCGTGAAGGCTGCAAGCGAGAAGCTCTACGCCGATCTCCTCGCCGCTGGCATTGAAGCCGCGCTGGATGATCGCGGCGCACGTCCCGGCAGCATGTTTGCCGACGCCGATCTCATCGGCATCCCGCACCGCGTCGTCATTGGCGACAAGGGGCTGGCGACGGCGCAGTTCGAATACAAGCACCGCAAGGGCGCAGCGGCAGAGATGATTGCGGCGACCACCGAAGCGGTGCTGGCGAAGATCGGCTAGCGGGAACGAGGCACTTCACGGGCATCCGGCGCAAGCCGGCTGCTACTCGAAAGCTGACTTACAGACCTTGCCGCTTTGCGCGGCGAGGTTGTGGTGTAATTCTTTTTCTGCCAGCCACCCACCGCAGATTCGTGGCACCGAAATACAGCAGCCACCAGCTGCAAGAAAAGTCGCTGAAATGTGGTCAGCGCGACATTTCCACTGAATTACCTTGGGCAAGCTCTCGACATCTCCTCACGAATCGAGATGTCGTCATGTTGCTACGCACGAGCTTCGCCCTGCCGCTGTTTTCATGCCCTCTCTTTCGCCTCCACTGCGACGGCCATGCGTGCCGCGTCGATGGCCGTCGGGCTGAATACGAAAACTCTCGCAAAAGCCGCTTGGGGCTGAACAGTCCGTTCTTCACGGTTTCTGAAGCCGGCTTTTGAAATGCCTGGATGGTGAGGTCCCGACGAGGCCAGCCGTCGAGACTTCGGCTTGCAAATGCTGGTTTCAATTCGCAATCAACGAAGGGGTAAAAAACCATGAAAAAAGTCATGATGCTTGCTGTTCTGACAAGTGCTTCACTCGCTGCCAATGCAGCCCAGCTGCCATTCAGTGCAAATGATCTCGGCATTGGCGAGCGGTTCAGTACGGGCACCCACGGAGCTGGCATACAAGCAATGGGCAAGGACATCGGTGCTCGCCGCCATGTCAGCGATAACAACTGGCCCTGGAAGAAAAACAATGCAGTCGACGGTAAGGTGCTGGACAACCATGTGATCTACAACAAACCCTTCTACGCCATGGCCGACGGCACGGTGGTTGGATGCTGGCGCAACGCGCCCGAAAATGTTCCAGGCAGCTCGCATCCCGATCTGGTCGCGAAGCGGTTTGCCGGGGGTGGCAATCACCTTTGGATTCTCCAGAATGATGGGTCGTATGCGCTCTATGCACACGCGACACCCGGCAGCATCCCCAAGGAGATCTGCCCCCACGATGCAGCACTCTTTTCCGGAACGCAGGGACCGTATGCAAGCCCCGATATCGATCCCTCCGTCAAGGTCAGCAATGGCGCGAAGATCAAGGCGGGTCAAATGCTCGGCCGCGTCGGCAATTCCGGCTCGTCCAGCGGGCCGCATCTGCATGTGCATGTGGAGAAAGACGGCAAGCCAGTGCCGATGAAATTCGATCGCGGCTTGACGAGATCCTTCGGCGGCCAGACCGCGAGCCTGAGCAAGTCCTGGACTAGAGTTGCCGGCAACACGCTCCCTGAGGGGGACATCCTGTTCTGGCCGCACCGTCCGATTGGCAATTACACGTTCAAGGGCACCCCCGGCGTCGAATACCAGACCTTTTTCGACCACATGACTGATTCGGGGATGATGCCGGACCTGATTACCTGCAAGTCGAGCGGCAAGACTTACGACACGACCTGGTCACCGTGGAAAGGCAGCTGGATCTCGCATCACGGTATGTCCGCCGAGCAGGCGGCCGCCAAGCACAAAACCTATGTCGCCCAGGGTTTCAAGCGCACCTCGTCGTATACCTGCGGTTCGGTCACGGTGGCGGTGTGGAAAAAGTAGTGCCTGATCCGGCCCATCAGTCCTGGCCCGTCTCCGCCAAGGTGGCGACGGTGCCGGGCTTGGCTTTTGCGGACGCGGTCGGCTTCTGCCGCAAGGCGTTGCGTGTGCTCAGCCTGCGGCGCGGGAGGCGGAGTGCATCAGCTGCTGGGATCGTACGATGATCTGCTGCCCACGCAGCAGCACGCGGCCTTCATTGCACAGGGTTTTCAGCACACTGCCCGCGAGCTCGCGCGAGCATCCGGCGAGCTTGCCGAGGTTCTCGCGGGTGATGCGCAGCTCGATGCCTTCGCTGCAATGCCGGGTGCTGTGTTCGGCCAGTTCGGTGAGCACCGACCAGATGCGGTCCGAGGGATCGAGCACCGGCATTTCTGCCAGCCGACGGTTGGCGGCGCGCAGGCGCGTCGCGAGCTGGCTGGCCAGTTCGAGCCAGAGGCTGACGTGCTTTCTCGTCAGTTCGAGGAATCGTGCGTAGCCGATCTCCAGCAGCAGGCAGTCGGTCACGCATTCCACCCGCGCACAACGGCGGGCATCGGGGGCGAACAGTCCCATCTCGCCGAAGAAATGCCCGGCATGCATGTAGGCCAGCAGTGCATCGCGGCCATGCCAGTTCTGCAGCTGGACGCTGACGCTGCCGGACATCAGCAGATAGAGCGTTGTCGGCGAATCACCTTCTTCGATGACGACCTGGTTTTTCATCAGCTGTCGACGATGTCCGGTCAGGAACAGCTCCTGGAACGCCGGATCGGTACTGATGCGGTCAAAGGTCAGCGTGGACATTTTTCCTCCCTCAGGCTGCGCGGCGTGTATTACCGGGCCGTCGTCAGATCGGGCCGATGTTAAATCAGCTGGCTGGCAGGCACCGCTCCAAGCAGTGAAATCGGCGGGGTCACCGGCGGGCCAGCAGCGCTTCCAGCGTCCGCGCCGTGCGTTCGTAAAGTGCGTGCTGCGGGTGCTGGGTCATCGCCCGCAGCGGGGTCAGCAGCGCCAGCGCGCCGGCATCGTCGCGGCGGGTTTCGGACTGGTGCTGCGCTCTCAGAAACTGCACGCCGGCCCAGGCGGGTTCGGCGCTGTGCAGATCAGCTTCTGCCCCCTTGAGCAGGCGCTCGTAGAGGTCTTCGAACCGCAGGCGCATGGCCTGGCGCAGCAGGGCTTCGAGCTGGGTCGGGTTGGCTGGCGTGAAGTGCCAGTGGCTGTTGATGCAGCCTTCGGCGATGTCGAGTGCGCGTTCGGGTTTGCGGGCGGCCAGCAGCAGGCTGATGAGGCGGCGGCCTACGGCGTGGATGATGGACGGGCTGCCCTGGATCGACAGTTCGCGGAACAGCGCCTCGAAGAAGCCGATCGCATCCAGCGGCCCGCCGCCGTGGGACTCGATGGCGCGGATGGCGCTGCCTTCTTCGCGCTCGCGCTGCCAGTCGTGGATGCGGGCGAGCAGTTGCTTCAGAAGCGCGGCGTGTTTTTCTTCCCGCTCCACGGCATCCGGATCGGGCACGTCCACTTGCAGGCCCAGCGCGTGCTGGCGCTTGAAGCCGAGATAGCCCAGCACATGCGCGGTGCCGAACAGGCCGTAGCAGCACAGGCTCACCAGCAGGGCGGCCCCCAGCGTGTGCGAGACGCGCGTCAGCAGTGCGATGCCCGCCACCAGCAGGAGGCAGGGCAGCAGATAGGCCAGCCCCATGTGCAGCATCACTTGCAGCCAGCGCAGCGGGTTGAGGGCCGATGCCATCTGCCCCTCGGTGGCGAGGATGAAGAGATAGGCGGGCGTGATGAACAGCGCGGCGTAGAGCAGGGCGCCGGCGAGCGGCGGGTTGCGGGCTTGCAGCGCGAAATAGCTGAGCGAGACCAGCCCCGGCAGGGTGAGCGGCTTGATGGCGGTGGCGAGGTAGAGCGACTCGCTGCCCATCGGTGGCGGCGTGGCATAGCCACGGGTGGTGTGGTCGATCACGCGGATGCCGTAGAACACCGTCCAGATCACGCAGATCACCAGCAGGGGCAGTCCGCTGGTGGGCATCGAGAAGCCTTCGCTGACGCTGATGCCATTGCGCACCGAGAGCGTGAGCAGCAGCGACAGCATCACGATCACCGGCAGGCAGTAGCCCGTCAGCGGGTAGCGCAGCAGCCAGGGCCAGTAGTCCACCAGGCCCCGGCTGCGGGCCATGCGGGCATCGGCTTCCGGGTTGCGGATGATCATGCATGGAGCGTACAGAAAAACGCCCCGCCGTCTTGCGAGGGCGGGGCGCTTCCACAGCGATGGCCTAGGCGGTCTCGGCGACGGCCTTCGCCTCCTTGTGATGGTCGCGGGCGAGCAGCAGATACATCGCCGGCACCACGAACAGGGTGAACAAGGTGCCGATGCTCACACCCCAGAAGATCACCAGGCCCATGTGGTTGCGGGCCACCGCACCGGCACCTTCGGCGATCATCAGCGGCAGCACGCCAAAGGCCATGGCGGCGGTGGTCATCAGGATGGGGCGCAGGCGGATGGACGCGGCCTCGCTGATCGCCTCGCGCTTGCTCTTGCCGCTCTCCTGCAACTCGTTGGCGAACTGCACGATGAGAATGCCGTGCTTGGCGATCAGCCCCACCAGCGTGACCAGCCCCACCTGCGTGTAGACGTTGAGCGTGGCGTAGCCGAGGAAGAGAAACACCAGCGCGCCGAAGATCGCCATCGGCACCGACATCAGCACCACCAGCGGGTCGCGGAAGCTCTCGAACTGCGCGGCGAGCGTGAGGTAAATGATGATGAGCGCGAACACCAGCGTGGCCATGAAGCCGCCCGATTCGGTGATGAACTGCCGCGACTCGCCCGCATAGTCGATGCTGTAGCCCGCAGGCAGGATGTCTTTCGCGATGTCGCGCAGCGTGGCCAGCGCGTCGCCCTGGGTGCCGCCGAACACCGCACCGATGGTGGCGCTGTTGAGCTGCTGGAAGCGGGTGATGGACTGCGGCACGGTCTGGGTCTTGAAGCTCACCACCGTCGAGGCGGGGATCATCTCGCCATTGGCCGCACGCAGGTAATAATTGCCCAGCTGGTCGGCATTGAGGCGGCTCTGCTGCTCCACCTGCGGGATCACGCGGTAGCTCTTGCCGGCCATGCTGAAGTAGTTGACGTAGCCACCGCCGAGCATCGCCGAGAGCGAGCCGCCGACCTGGCTCATGGTGAGGCCGAGCGCGGCCACTTTGTCCTTGTCGACATTCACCACCGTCTGCGGCTTGTCGATTTTCAGGCCGTTGTCGAGCACGTAGAAGCGGCCGGTGGCCTGCGCCTTGGCAATCACCGCTTCGGAGACCTGGTAGAGGTTGGCGAAGGTATCGGTGGTCTGGATCACGAACTGTACCGGCAGGCCCTGGCCGCCACCTGGCAGCGAGGGCGGGTTGATCCAGAAGATGTTGGCACCGGCCACCTGGTTGCCGCGATTCTGCAAGTCCATCTGGATTTCCTTCACGCCGCGCTCGCGCTCGGCGTAGGGCTTGAGCACCACACCGCCGAAGCCGATGTTGACCGCGCCCGCACCATCGACCTGGAAGGAATTGCCGAACTCCGGCATCGCCTTCATCGAGTCATAGGCCTGCTTGGAATACGTCGACATCTGCTTGCTGGTGGCGTTGGGCGGGCCGGTGAGCAGATGGAACAGGAAGCCCTGGTCTTCCTCCGGGGCGAGTTCCTTCTGGATGCCGAAAGGGCCGGGGGCCATGAGGAAGAGGGCAAGCATCAGCACGATGAAGAAGCCGAAACCGACCACCAGTTTCCAGCTGTCGAGCAGGGCATCGAGCAGGCGCCGGTAGGCGGCGCTGAAGCGCTCGAAGTTGTGGTCGATCTTCGCCACCAGGCCGCCGCTCTCGCTGTGCGGCTTGAGGAAAGCCGCGCACATCGCCGGCGACAGCGTGAGGGCAACGACGGCAGAGACCGCCACCGCACCCGCGAGCGTGAAGGCGAACTCGCTGAACAGCACGCCGGTCAATCCGCCCTGGAAACCAATCGGCACATACACCGCGATCAGCACCACCGAGATGGCGATGACCGGCCCTGCCAGCTCGCGCGCACCGACGAGGGCGGCCTCGAACGGGGTCTTGCCCATCTTGATGTGGCGGTCGATGTTCTCCACCACGATGATCGCGTCGTCCACCACCAGCCCGATGGCGAGCACCAGCGCCAGCAGGGTGAGCAGATTGATGGAGTAGCCCAGCCACAACATGATGAAGAACGCGCCGACGAGTGAGAGCGGCATGGCGATGACGGGGATCAGCACCGAGCGCAGCGAACCCATGAACAGGAAGATCACCACGGTGACGATCAGCAACGCCTCGATCAGCGTTTGCTGCACCTCGCTGATGGAGGCGGCGATGTACTCGGTGGCGTCGTAGGTGATGGCCCCACTCAAGCCCTGCGGCAGCGCGGCGGCGATTTCGGGGAAGACCTCGCGCACGCGCTTCACCACCGTCAGCACGTTGGCATCGGGTGCGACCTTGATCTCGACGAAGACGCCATCCTCGCCATCGGCACGGGTGCGGGTGTCGTATTCGGTGGCACCGAGCGTGACGTTGGCGACTTCCTCCAGCCGCACCAGGGTGTCGCCGCTCTGTTTCACCACCAGCGCGCGGAACTCTTCCAGCGTGTGCAGATCGGTGCCGGCGGTGAGATCCACGCTCACCATCTGGCCGCGCGTGGTGCCGAGCGCGGAGAGGTAGTTGTTGGCCTGGAGTGCTGCGTAGACGTCATCCGCCGTCACGCCGACCGAGGCCATGCGTGCGGGGTCGAGCCAGGCGCGCAGGGCGAACTCGCGGCCGCCCAGCACATTGGCCTGCTTCACGCCCTGGATGGTCAAGAGGCGCGGCTGCACCACGCGGGTGATGTAGTCCGTCACCTCGTTGGCGGCCATGGTCTGGCTGCCGAAGGAGATGTAGGCCGCACCCACCTGCTCGCCCACCTGCACCGACAGCACCGGCTGCTGCGCCTGCGGCGGCAGGCGGTTGGTGACCGATTGCACCTTGGTGTTGATCTCGCTGAGCGCCCGGTTGCTGTCGTAGTTGAGCTTGAGCGTGGCGGTGACGGTGGACACGCCGTTGTAGCTCGACGAGCTCAGGTAGTCGATGCCCTGCGCCTGCGCCACGGCCTCTTCGACCGGTGCGGTGATGAAGCCCGCGATGACCTCAGGGCTGGCCCCGAAGTAGGCGGTGGTGACGGTGACGGTGGCGTTCTGCGTTTCCGGGTACTGGCGCACCGGCATGCCGAACATCGAACGGATGCCCAGGATGAGGATGAGCACGCTGATGACGGTGGCAAGCACCGGCTTCTTGATGAAGATGTCTGTGAAAGTCATGGCCTGTTCCCGATGGGGGCGATGGAGCGAGCGCTGGCGCGCTTACTCATCCTTGGTCTGCGGTGCGGGGTCGTTGCTGGGCTGCACGCTGTTGTCGATCAGTACCTTCAGGCCGTTCTTGAGCTTGAGCTGGCCGCTGGTCACCACCTCGTCGCCGGCCTTCAGGCCCGTCAGCACCGCCACCTGGTCGCCGCGTGCGGGGCCGGTGGTGATGAGCACCTGCTTGGCCACGCGGCGGCGCTCGCCCTTGTCATCCACGGCGGGTGGTGCGGGCGGGGCATCGGCTGCGGCGGTGCCGCTGGCCTTTGCCTTCTCGGCTTCCTCTTTCGCGTAGGCCTCGCCATCCATGACCACGAAAGCCGTCTCGCCATAGGGATTGAAGGTGACGGCGGTCGCCGGCAGCGTGAGGTATTGCTGCGGCTGGCCACTGGCCACCTGCAGCTTCACGAACATGCCGGGCAGCAGCTTGCCGCCGGGATTGGGGAAGGTGGCCAGCACCTTGACGTTGCGGGTGCCGGTATCCACGGCCGGTTCGATGGCGACGATCTTGCCGCTGAGAGCCTGGCCGTTGTCGGCAGCGGCCTTCACCAGCTGCCCGACGCTGATCTGTGCGAGTGCGGACTGCGGCACGGTGAAGTCGGCGTGGATCGGGTCGAGCTGCTGAAGTGTGACCACCGGGTTGCCGGGGTTGAGGTACTGGCCCTCGCTGATCTTGGTGATGCCGAGGCGGCCATTGAAGGGCGCGCGCAGGGTTTTCTTGATGATCTCCGCCTGCTGCTCGCGCGCGGCGGCAATGGCACCCTGCACGGCCGCGCGGGTGGTGTCGAACTCGGCCTTGCTGATGATGTCCTCCTTCAGCTGCGCCTCGGCGCGCTTGAAGTTGGCCTCGGCCAGCTCGCGCTGGGTGGCGAGCGAGGCGAGCCGTGCGCGGTCGGCATCGCTCACCAGTTCGAGCAGCACCGTGCCCTGTGCCACGTCCTGCCCGGAGTTGAAGCGGATGGCGTGGACGAGGCCGGCGCTTTCCACGGCCAGATCCACCCCGCGCACGGCGCGCAGGCTGCCGACGGCATTGAGCTGCGGATTCCAGTCGCTCAGGCCGACTTTCATCGTGCTGACGGTGGCCGAAGGCTCTGGCTGCGAGGCATAGCCCGCGAACTGCGCCTTGAGCTGCATCGCCTTGGTGCCGCCGACGATGGCGATGATGACGACGATTGCGATGATGAGGATGAGCCAGCGTTTCATGGGGTTCTCCGCAGGGAGCGAATGTGATGAGAGGTGAAGTGGGGTGATCAGGGCGCAGCGGCGCTGACGCTGGCAGGCGGCGGCATCCTGCTGTTCCAGCCATCGCCACCGAGTGCCTGGAAGAGTGCGGCGGTGTCCTGGTAGCGCTGCGCACGGCGGCTGATCAGCGACTGCTCGGAGAGCGTCGCCGTCAGCCGTGCCTGGCGCACTTCAAAGATGTTGGCAGCGCCCAGGCGATAGCGTGCCTCGGCCAGCTGGTAGACCTGCGCATCCAGCTCATAGGAAGTCTTCTGGGCATCGAGCTCACTCGCACCGGTCACCAGTGCGGAGAGCGCATTGGCGACCTCGTTGAAGGCCTTGAGCACGGTGCTGCGATAGCTGGCCTGTGCGGCATCGAATGCGGCGATGGAGGCTTTCTTCTGCGCGCGCAGGGTGCCGCCATCGAACAGCGGTGCGCTCAGGTTGCCGGCCAGGCTCCAGATGGTCTGGTCGAACAGATCCTTCGGCCTGCCGGCCTGGCTGCCCACGCTGGCGCTGAGCACCAGCTGCGGCAGCACATTGGCGCTGGCGATGCCGACATTGGCACTCGCCACCTGCAACTGTGCGCTGGCGGCGGCGACATCGGGCCGGCGGGCGACCAGCTCGGAAGGCAGCGAGACCGGGATCTCCTGCGGCAGCGTCAGGTCATCGAGCTTGAAGCTGCCGGCATCGAACTCGCTCGGATAGCGGCCCAGCAGCAGCGCCAGGTTGTTGCGCGCGACGGCAAGCTCCTGTTGCAGCGGCTGCAAGGTGACCAGTGCATTGGCGAGGGTGGATTCCACCACGATCACCTCGCTGCGCGAGGCGGCACCCAGCTCGTACTTGCGCTTTGCCAGCCGCACCGAGTCCTTGATCGACTCCAGGATGGCGTAGGCGCGCTGCAAGCGCTCCTGCACCGAGGCCAGCGCCACCGCGCTGGTGACGACATTGCCGGCCAGCGTCAGGTAGGCCGCCGAGGTTTGGTACTGCGTCGCGTCGACGAGCGCGCGCTGGCCCTCGATGCCGCGCTGCGTGCCGCCCCACAGATCCAGACCGTAGCTCACGTCGACGGAGGTGTCGTAGAGGTTGAAGATACTGCCGCGCACGCCGCCGCCGCCAAAGCCGGCAGCGCTGGTCTTGCGGCGGCTGGCGCCGGCATTGGCGGTGACGCTGGGGTAGATCGAGCCGAGACTGGCCTCGGCCAGGGCCTGCTGCTGGCGCAGCGTGGCCTCTGCCGCCACCAGCGTCGGGCTGTTGGCGAGGGCCTCGTCGACCCAGGCGTCGAGCTGTGCCGAGCCGAAGGTTTTCCACCACTGCGCCGGCAGCACGCCGCCTTCGACGAAGCGCTGCGCTTCGCCACCCTTGATGCCCGGCGTGGCCAAGGTGGCTTCTGGCAGCGGCGCGCCAGGCACGGTCTTGACCTCAGGCGCGAGGGGTTTCACGAAGTCAGGCCCCATCATGCAGCCAGAAAGCAGCACGGCCGAGAGGGCGGTGAGTGCGAACAGCAAGGGTTTTCGAGGAGTCGTCATTGGCTCAGGTGCCCTGTTTTCGGCGTGGTGGTTTGCGCGGCGCGGTGGCAGTCGGCCGGCTCGAACGTTTGGGCTTGGGCGCCGCCGCCTTGGCAGGGCACATGCCCTGGGTCAGCAGCTGGCTCATGGCCAGGGCAAAGGCCTTGGGCGTCAGCGGCGCGCCGGTGCCCAGCTCCTCGCTGATGTGCTTGGAGGTCTCGCCGCAATTGAAATGGAACATGCAGCAGGCGCCCAGCAGCATGTCGCACAGGTGCGGATCAACGCCGGGGCGCAGCTCGCCACGCTGCTTGGCATCCTCGAAGAAGGCGATGCGTTCGCGGATCTTGTGCGCAAAGATCTGGGTGGCGATCAGCTTGGCGCGCTCGACATTGCCATTGGTCACCTCGCGGATCACCAGCCGGGTGCTACCGGGGTCATCGAGCATGTCCTTCAGCTGGCCTTCCATCAGCGCCAGAAACCGCTGCTCGAAAGGCGCGGGGCTTTCGATGAGGCTGGCGATGCCGACCTGGTCGTAGTTGACGCAGGCGCGCAGCACCGCGATGTAGAGCGCCTCCTTGTTGGCAAAGTGGTGGAACACATTTGCCTTCGACACCTTGGCCTTGGTGGCGATGTCCTGCATCGACACGGCATCGACCCCCAGCTCGGAGAACAGCACGCGCGCCGCATCGAGCACCTGCTGTGCGCCGGGGCTGCACTGCGGGTTGCACTGGGGGCTGCGCTGGAAGAGCTTGGAAAGCGTGGACATGGCTTGCTGGGGCGATGCTGACCGATCGGTTGGTCAGTAGTGTCGTGGCAAGCCTGACAAGTTTCAATGACTTTCTGCGTCAAATCACTGAAATGCGGCCAAATCGCTGAGCCGCCTACAATTTGTTCCCGCCCGCTGCTCTCCCTCTGACGTGAACCTTCGCCGCCTCGCTATCCCGCTGCTGATGCTGCCCGCACTGGCCGCAGCCGGGCCGATTGGCCTGCCAGAACCGGAGTTGCGGGCGCGGCTGGCGCAGGCCATCACCGCCGCCGGCAGCTTCGAGGACAAGTACGAGGCGCAGGTCTGGCTGCTGGACTACTCCACCCGGCTCGAACGCTATCTGCCGGACGAGCGCCAGCGCATCGACTTCCTGCACCGCGTACACGCCGAGGCCAAGCGCGCCCGGCTGGACCCGGAGCTGGTGCTCAGCGTCATCCACATCGAGAGCCGTTTCGACCGCCACGCGGTCAGCTACGCCGGCGCGCTGGGCTACATGCAGATCATGCCGTTCTGGCTCACCGAGCTGGGGCAGAAGGGCAGCAACCTGTTCAAGGCCGAAACCAATCTGCGCATGGGCTGCACGATCCTGCGTTTCTACCTCGACAAGGAGCGCGGTGACGTGTTTCGCGCGCTCGCCCGCTACAACGGCAGCCTGGGGCGGTCGGAATATCCCAACCTGGTGCTGGGCGTCCTGCGCTCGCGCTATCAGCCGTTCTGAGCCCGCCAGGCGGCAAGGCCTTTGGCAGCCTCGGCCTGCACCTTGCGTTGCAGGAACCCGGTGTGGCCCAGCAGCAGGCCAGGCAGACCCAGCGCCTGCCGCGCCCAGGCGGCAAAGCTGAAATCATCGACGTGTTCGATGATCAGGCCATCCGAAAAACGAAAGTTCGCGTCGATGCGGTTGAGCACCCTGCGGCCGGTCTTGCTGAAGGTATAGCTCGCGTCCCAGTGCGCGCGACCCTGCTGGTCGTTGGCGCTGATCTCGCTGAACTGCAACTGCAAGTCCTTGCCGCGCGCGATCAGCATCGCCCACATCGCCGCCGCGTCGGCACCCTTCAGGTCGGGGAATGCCGGGTCTGAAAACCGCACTTGCGGGTGGTAGCAGGCCGCCATGCCGGCCGCATCGCGCTGGCTGAAGGCGACATAGAAACGCTGGATCAGCAGGGCGTTGGCGTGCATGGAGTTGTCCTCGCTATTTCTTGGGCAGGGTTTTCACCGCGCCGATTCTCACCCGCGAGGGATATTGCCGCGCGGTCTGTATCGCCTGCACCACCTCGTCGACGCTGGGCGAGGGCCGGATGCGGATCTTCTGCCCCGCGCGCAGGCGGTTTGGATTGGGGATGGTGTCGCGGTTGGCCGCCCACAGCAGCGGCCACAGCAGCGAGTTGCCGTAGACGTTCTCGCGCGCCGCGATGGCGGTGAGCGTGTCGCCGCGCTGCACGGTGTAGGGCCGGGTCTTCTGCGTCACCGCCTTGATGGCGTGCAGGCGGGTGACGGCTGCCGCGCTCTCACCCCGCACCAGCTGCGCCTCGGCCGCACGCAGGCTGGCGAGCTGGGCATCGTTCAGGCCGGTGGTGTCGTAGAGGGCTTTCAGCAGGGCAGCGGCCTGGCGGGTGCGGGCGGCGTCGGTTGCGTAGTCGGCGCGGTTGCCGGCCTGGCGCGCCAGGCTCTGCGCACGCGGATTGTTACCCTCGCGCGCCGCCTGTTCGGCGGCGGCCAGCAGCCGCTCGCGATCCCGGTAATCGGGTGCGGACTTCTGCGCCACCTGCACCTGCTGGCGTGCCCTGGCGAGCGCGATGCGGGTTTCCTCGCTCGGTGCCGCAACCGGTCGGCCATCATCGAGCGGCACCACCCGCACCGCGCTGGCCGGGCTATCGAACAGGCTCACCGGAGGGGTGGCGCAGCCCTGCAGCAGCAGGGCGAGGCAGAGCAGAGGGGTGCGCAGGGACATGCCGCGATCATCGCAAGCCGAGTGGGACAGCGAAAGCCTGTGAGAACATGGCGGCATGAAAGACATCCTCGTTCTGTACTACTCCCGCAACGGCTCCACGGCGCTGATGGCGCGCGCCATCGCCCGTGGCATCGAGTCGGTGGCGGGTTGCGCCGCCCGCCTGCGCACGGTGCCGCCAGTCTCTCCGCTGAGCGAAGCCACCGAACCTGCGGTGCCCGACCAGGGCCCGCCGTACTGCGAGCTGGATGACCTGAAGGAATGCAGCGGCCTGGTGCTCGGCTCGCCGACCCGCTTCGGCAACATGGCGGCACCGCTCAAGCACTTTCTCGATTCCACCAGCGGCCTGTGGCTGTCCGGCAGCCTCATCGGCAAGCCGGCGGCGGTATTCACCTCCACCGGCTCGCTGCACGGCGGGCAGGAGACGACCCTGCTCAGCATGATGCTGCCGCTGCTGCACCACGGCATGGTGCTGGTGGGCCTGCCGTATTCCGAGCCGCAGCTTTCCACCACCACGAGCGGCGGCACGCCCTATGGCGCGAGTCACCACGCGGGTGTCGGCAGTGCGCCGCGCGCGCCGAATGCTGACGAGATTGCACTGGCCGAGGCACTGGGTCGCCGCGTCGCCGGCATCGCCCTGAAGCTCAGCGCATGAGCCTGCCCAGACTGGTTGGCAACGTCCATCGCGCCACGGTGTTTCTGCACGGCGCGCTCACCATCGCCCTGTTTGCACTGGTGGCCGGGCGCGGCAGCCGCGCCCATCTGCTGCTGGCGGTGATTGTCGTGCTGCCGCTGCTGGCTGCCATGCCCGGCCTGCTGCGCGCCCGCGCCTACACGGCGGGCTGGGCCAGCATGGTGGTGTGCTTCTACTGCGCGCTGCTGCTGGCCGAGGCCTACATGCTGCCCACGCTCAAGGGCGCGCTGATCGCGCTCTCGGTGGTCGCCGCACTCGATTTCGTCGCGCTGATGTTGTTCGCCAAGGCGAAGAAAAGCGCGGACAAGCTAGCCGCTTAAACCGAGAGTGGCCTGCACCAGCGGAATGGTGAGGCCGCGCTGCGCGGCGAGGGCGGCTTCATCAAGCTTGTCCACCGCGGCCAGCAGCGAGGCGACATCGCGCGGCAGGTGCTTGAGCAGGTAGCAGGCGACTTCCAGCGAGAGGTTGAGGCCGCGCGTGCTGGCGCGCAGGCGCAGCAGGCCGATGCGGTCGTCGTCCGACAGCGGCCGCAGGCCAAAGCTGGCGCAGGCGCTGAGCCGGGTCAGCAGGTCGGGGCGCGGCAGCGTGAGTTGCGCGGCGGGTTTGCGCGCGGTGATCAGCGTGCTCACTGCGCGCTGGCGGCGGCTGTCGATCAGGCGGATCAGTGCCAGTGCCTGCGCCTCGGCCAGCGGTTCTGAATCCAAGCCATCGATGCAGAGCAGCGGGGTTGAATCGAGCGCGCGGCTGGGCGTGACCAGGGTGTCGGGGTCGAGCAGCAGGCTGCGGATGCCGGCTGCCTTCGCCTCTTTCAGCAGCGCCTGCACCAGGTGGGTCTTGCCGCTGCCGCTGGGGCCGTGCAGCAGCAGGCTGCTGCCGTCTTCGCTGTCGAGCAGGGCGCGCAGGGTTTGCACCGCCGCGCTATTGGGGCCGGCGTGGAAGTGCTCGAAATCCTGCGGGTCGGGCAGGGCGACGGCGAGGGCGAGCTGCGTGCCCTTCATGCGTCCTGGTGCGGCGGACCTTCACCGAGTGCGATGGGTGCTGGCGGGGGAGGCAGTGCTTCGGGCGGGTGCTCGGCGGGCGCGCCCCAGCGATAGAAGTCGCTCTCGCGCCAGCGCCGGTCGAGTTCGCGGAACAGCACCGCCAATATCGCCGCCACCGGCAGTGCGATGAGCACGCCGGTGAAGCCCATCAGCTGGCCGCCCGCCATCACCGCGAAGATGACGGTGACCGGGTGAATGCCGATCTTGTCGCCCACCAGCAGCGGCACCAGCACATTGCCTTCGAGCATCTGCGCCACCACGAAGATGATGACCACCCAGGTGATGGGCCAGAAGGAAGGGTCCTGCACCAGCACCGCGATCATCGCGGCGGCGAATCCCACCGCGAAACCGAGGTAGGGCACGAAGGTGAGTGTGCCGGCGATGAGGCCCACCACCAGCGAGAGTTTGAGGCCCGCGATGCTGAGGGTGACGGTGTAGTAGATCGCCATCGCCAGCATCACCAGGCCCTGGCCGCGGATGAAGCTGCCCAGCACCTCGTCGCACTCGCCGGCGAGACGGCGGCTGAGCGGACGCCAGCGCGGCGGCGTGAACTGGTCGCAGGCCTCCACGATGCGATCCCAGTCGCGCAGGAGATAGAAGGCAACCACCGGAATCAGCGCGATGTTGGCGATGGTGGCCAGCACCGCGAGGCTGGATTTCGCCACCACGCCGGCGGCACCAGTGGCCTCCTGCCAATGCTCGGTGAGCCAGCGGCGGATGTAGTTGGCGTCGATGCGCAGGTTTTCCGGCACGTTGATGCCGAGCTTGGGCAGGGCGACGTCCTGGATCCAGCGCAGGGCATCGGGTGCGGATTCGATCAGCGTCACCGTCTGCGCATAGATCATCGGCGCGATCAGCAGGATCAGCAGCGCGATGCTGAGCGTGATGGTGGAGAACACCAGCACCACGCCCCAGGTGCGCGAAAACCGCCGCCGCTCCAGCCAGTCGACGACGGGATCGCCGACATAGCCCAGGATCGCGCCGACCACGAAGGGCATCAGGATGGGACCGAGCAGCCACAGCATGCCGAGCAGAAACGCGCCGCCCAGCAGCCAGTGCCAGTGGTCGCGCAGGCGCAGCGGGGCGTCGAATTCGGTGCTTTGCATGGGGCGGTTCCGTGGCGTGGCGCGGCCGACAGCGGCCACGATTCCTCTATCTCTTAAAATAGTGTCACACACTGAATCCACGCCATTCCATGAAAAAGCCCCTTGCCGCCAAGAAGTCCCTGTCCTACCGCGATGCGGGGGTCGACATCGACGAGGGCGATGCGCTGGTGGACGACATCAAGAAGATCGTCAAATCCACCCAGCGCCCGGAAGTGCTGGCCGGCGTCGGCGGCTTTGGCGCGCTGGTGGGCATCCCCAAGAAATACAAGAATCCCATTCTGGTCAGCGGCACCGATGGCGTCGGCACCAAGCTCAAGCTCGGCATCGAAACCGGCCGGGTGGAAGGCCTGGGCCAGGATCTGGTCGCCATGTGCGCCAACGACGTGCTGGTGAATGGTGCCGAGCCGCTGTTCTTTCTCGACTACTACGCCACCGGCCATCTCGACAAGAAAGTCGCGGGCAAGGTGATCAAGGGCATCGCCCAGGGCTGCAAGCTGGCGGGCTGCGCGCTCGTCGGTGGCGAAACCGCCGAGATGCCGGGCCTCTACAACAAGGGTGATTTCGACCTCGCCGGCTTCGTCGTCGCCGTGGTCGAGAAGAAGAAGATCATCGACGGCAGCCGCATCAAGAAGGGCGACGTGCTGATCGGCCTGCCTTCGAGCGGCCCGCACTCCAACGGCTACTCGCTGGTGCGCAAGATCATCGAAGTCAGCAAGGCCAAGCTGTCAGCCAAGCTCGGCAGCGGCACGCTCGAAGATGCGCTGCTGGCACCCACCGAAATCTACGTGAAGCCCATCCTCAAGCTGCTGGAAGACGGCATCGACATGCGCGGCGGCAGCCACATCACCGGCGGCGGCATCGTTGGCAACCTGCCGCGCTGCTTCCCCAAGGGCATTGCGGCGGTGGTCGATACCACGAGCTGGACGCGGCCTGCGGTGTTCGACTGGTTGCAGGCGCAGGGCAACGTCACGCAGGAGGAAATGTGGCGCGTGTTCAACTGCGGTGTCGGCTTCGTCGTCATCGTGCCGCGCCTGCAGGTGCCGGCTGCATTGGCCTCGCTCAAGAAGAGCAAGGTCAAGGCCTTCGAGATGGGCGAGATCGTGAAGGGCAAGCAGGACGTACGCTTCGTTTGAAGGTGTGAAAAACCTCGTCGTTCTCATCTCCGGTCAGGGCCGCAATCTGCAGGCCCTGATCGAACATTGCGCAGCGGGCCACATCCCCGCGCGCATCGCCGCCGTCATCAGTAATCGCGCCGATGCGGGTGGTTTGCAAAGGGCGGCGCAGGCGGGCATCGCCACGCAGGTGGTCGATCACCGCGCCTATGCCAGCCGCGAGGCTTTCGATGCGGCGCTGATGCAGGCCATCGACGCCCACGCGCCCGATGTGCTGGCGCTGGCTGGTTTCATGCGCATTCTCACGCCGGCCTTTACCCAGCATTACGAAGGCCGCGCGCTCAACATCCACCCCTCGCTGCTGCCGCGCCACAAGGGCCTGAAAACCCACGAGGCGGCGCTCGCCGCCGGCGATGCCGAACACGGCGCGACGGTGCATTTCGTCACTGCCGCACTGGATGGCGGACCGCGGGTGCTTCAGGGCGCGTTCACCATCCCGCCACAGGCTTCTGCCACTGATCTGGCGGAGCGTGTGATGCAGGATGTGGAGCTGAAAATCTTCCCGCAGGCCCTGGCCTGGTTGGCCAGTGGCGCCCTGCGCTTGCAGGGTGGCGAGGCTGTCTTCAGTGGCCGCAGACTGTCGTCACCACGGACGCTCGATGATGTCGAGGAGTGTTTCAAATGATGCTGCTGCGCTGCTGCCTTGCCGCCGCCCTGTGCGCGCTGCTGCCCGCGCAGGCTGCGAGCCTGACGCCCACCAAGCTCAGCTATGACGTGGCCTGGAGCGGCACGCCGCTGGGCACCGGCACGCTCACCCTCACGGCCGAAGCCGGCGACTGCTACCGCTACGAACTGGCCACCAATCCCATCGGCGTGGTGCGCTGGATCTACGGCTCGCCGAAGGAGAGCAGCCAGTTCTGCGTCCGCGATGGCCTGGTGGTGCCGAGTGCGATGAGCTTCAGCAATCCCAAGCGGCCGAAGGATGGCTTTGCGCTGAGCTTCGACTTCGTCAAGGGAAAGGTGCTGGGCGGCCGCAACGGCGCGCTCGACATCAAGCCCGGCACGCTCGATCGCCTCAGCGTGCAGCAGGCCGCGCGCCTCTGGGTGAAGACCCACGTCAACGACGCCAAACCCGGCACCCTGGTGACGCCGGTGGCCGATCACAAGCGCATCAAGACCTACACCTTCGCCATCAAGGGCAAAGGCATGGTCGACACGCCGGCGGGGCGCTTCGAGGCGATCCAGTTCGAGCGCATCGACGACCCCAAGACCACGCTGCGGTTCTGGCTGGCGCCCTCGAAGGACTACATGCCGGTAAAGGTGCAGAACATCGAGGACGGCGAGGACAAGGTCAGCCTCACGCTCAAGAAGGCGTAGGCTCGCGGCATCACGGAACGGAGACTCCCATGCGCATGCTCACGACGATGGTTCTGCTGGCGGCACTGACCGCCTGCGGCAAGAAACCCGAACCCCCGAAACCCGGCGAGCCGCAGGGCCGCGCCGAGACCCAAAGCATCCGCGCCACCGAAGCGCTCGGCTACTCCGGTGCCGCCGTCGCCGGCAAGGTGGATGCGGCGCTGGATGCTAACGACCAGCGCAAGGCCGGTCTCGATGCCGCCATCGACTCAGAGACCAAGCCCTAGATCAGCGCTTCCTCGCGCAGCTTGTCCAGATGCGAGCTGATGTTCATCGCCGCATACGGCCACAGCCGCGAATCGACACCTTTGTAGAGCAGGGGCAGCATCTCTTCGGGCGACTTGCCCTCGCGGTGCAGTTGCAGCACCGCCGCTTCGCGCAGCTTGCGGTGCTTGAGGGTTTCCTTCAGGCGATAGGTCGTGCCCATGGCCATGCCGTGGCTGGGCACGATCACGGCCGGGTCGAGGTCGATCACTTTTTGCAGGGTGGCGAAGTAGCGGCCCATGTGGCCTTCGGGCTTGGCGATCACCACCGTGCCGATGCCCTGGATGAGATCGCCGACGATGAACCAGGCCCGGTTGTCGGGCATCAGCGCCAGCTGGCCCTCGTCGTGGCCGGGCACCGTCACCACCCGCACCGGCTGGCCCAGCCAGCGGGTGACCACATCGCCCTCGACATAGGTGCGCAGCAGCAGGTCGCCGAAGTAGCCCGGTACCTCGGCCTGCACGTAGCGGCGGGTGGTGTCGCTCAGCGCCAGCGGCACGTCGTAACGCGCGGCGATCTCGTTGGCGAACTGGCGGTGGTCGGGGTGGTGGTGGGTGAGCAGCACCTCGTCGCAGCCGACGCGGTCGATCAGCTTGTAGAGCCTTGCCAGTTCATCACGGTTGGCGGGCGAGGGGTCGACCAGCACCTTGTAGCTGTCGCCGATCAGGAAGGCATTGGTATGCGTCGCGGGCGGCAGGGTGTTGCTCTTCACCGGGATGATGCGCAGGCCCTGCAAGGGTTCGAGAATGCGGCACTCGTCCTCGGGGCCATCGGCGTTGAGGTCGATCAGGGTGTTGCGCTCGGCATTCTCGGCCAGTGCGGCGACGGTATCGAAGGTGGGCGGGGCCATCAGCAGCCGGCCTGTTGAGTAGCGCGCCAGCCAGTCGGCAGCACTCGCCCAGGTGGCCTCGGAGTGCTCTCGCGTATCCAGCGCCAGCGCCGGCTTGCTGAGCAGATCAATGCGCAGAAAGCGGGTGCGGAAACGCGCCGAAGCAATCGGTGGCGTGGTGGCCTCGCCCAGCACACGCACCGACTGCACCTGGCCATCGCGCGCGAGGGCATCGAGGTCGATGCCCAGCTCTTCCTGCACCTCGCGGGCGATGCCGACCAGCACGCGGGTCTCGGCCTCGGTGCAGACGAGTGCCGTCTGGCCTTCGGCATCCGCCGCCTCGATCTTGCCGCCGGGGAAGGCCCAGTAGCCGGAGAACGAGGGCAGCTCAGGCTGGCGCCGCACCATCAGGATCTCGCCCTGGCAGCAGAGCACGGCAGTGACGGCGTCGCGGATGGTGACGGTATTCATGACTGATTTATGCCGAATGGTTGACTATGCTGGGGGCTAGCGCTGACCAATACAAACCCATGCCGACCTTCACCTTTCTGACCCTGCCGCCCCTCGTCACCGACAACCCGGCGCTGGCGACGCTGATCCTGGTGGCTGGCGGGCTGATTTTTTCGCTCCTGGTGGAGTGGCTCGCCAACACCCTGGATGCGGCGCGCTATGGCTGGCAGCAGCGGCTGCGGCATCGCCTGGGCGTGGCGGAGGGCAAGCGGATCCCGGAGCTGAAGTGGCTGACGTTGAGCTACCAGCTGCTGCTCTGGCCCTTCATCGGCTTCGTGCTGCTGCACGTCTGGGGATGGCACGACCTGGGCGACCAGTTCAGCGAGGCCCTCACCGGAGGTGGCATCAAGCTGGGCAAGGTCACGCTGGTGCCTGCGCACATCATCATGGGCATCCTCTGGTTCGTGCTGCTGCTCACCTTCAGCCGCTGGTTGAAGAAAAAGCTGGAGCAGGACTGGCTGCCGCTGACGGGGCTGGAGGCCAGTGTGCGGGTGTCGATTGCGACCCTGTTCGGCTACATCACCGCCGTCATCGCCATCATGGTGGGCCTGAGCGTGGTGGGGCTTGACCTCAGCAAGCTCGCCATCGTGGCTGGTGCGCTGTCGGTGGGCATCGGCTTCGGCTTGCAGAACATCACCAACAACTTCTTCTCCGGTCTCATCCTGCTGTTCGAGCGGCCGGTGCGTATGGGCGATTACATCAAGATCGCCGGTGCCGAGGGCTTCGTGAGGCGCATCCGCATCCGCTCGACGGAACTCGAAACCTGGGATCGCAGCAGTGTCATCGTGCCCAACTCCGAGCTGTTGTCAAAATCGGTGGAGAATCTCAGTTTTCACGACAGCATCGGCCGCCTGATCCTGCCGGTGCAGGTCACTTATGACAGCGACCCGGCCGAGGTGAAGGCGCTGCTGCTGCAGGCCACCGAGGGCGAGAAAGACCTGATCGCCGACGACGAGAAATTCGGTCTCTCCGGCCCCTGGGTGTTTTTCCAGGATTTCGAGGGCAGCGTGCTGCGCTTCGAATTGCGCGGCTACATCCGCGACATGCACGCCAAGTCCGGGGTGGCGAGCCGCATCCGCTATCGCATCTTCGAATTGTTCAAGGCTGCGGGGGTGAAAATGGTGTCTGGCCAGCAAGACATCAACATCAGGAACTGGCCTGTGGAGGCCGCAGAAAAACCGGCGGTTCCGCAGCCGCAATCACCTTCTGTTTAGGCTAGTCTTGCGACATAAATAAGCACAGCCACGGAGACAGAGCCATGCCCGATTTGAGCGCGCACACGGTGAGCGATTACATGAGCACCAACCTGCTCACCTTCAAGCCCGATACCGATGTGATGAGTGCGATCGGCCAGCTCTTGAAGCGCGGCCACTCCGGTGCCCCGGTGTGCGACGAAGCGGGCCTGCTGGTGGGCATGCTGTCGGAGAAGGACTGCCTGAAGGTGGCGGTGATCGCCAACTACGAGGGGGTGTCACCCGGTGTGGTGCGCGATTTCATGACGGTGCATGCCGCCACGCTCGCGCCGGAGATGACGCTGCTGGATGCCGCAACGCGCTTCCTCGATGCGCCCTACAAGCGTTTCCCGGTGGTGGAGAGCGGGCGGCTGGTGGGGCAGATCTCGCGCAGCGATATCCTGCGGGCCATCCACGACGATTCCCTGTGACCGGCGACCGCTGAACCCCGACGAGAGGCAAAACCCTCAAGCGAACGCCCGCCATGACGATAGGTCGATCATGGCTAGAAAACATAAACACGAAGAGCACCTGAATGCCGAGGCCTGGGCCATCCCCTACGGCGACCTCGTCACCCTGCTGCTGGCGCTGTTTGTGGTGATGTATGCGATGTCCTCGGTCAACGAAGGCAAGTACCGGGTGATGTCCGAGGCGATGAGCGAGGCGTTTCACGGCACGCCCCGCACGCTCAAGCCGGTGCAGGTGGGCGACAAGAACGAACGCGGCCTGGGCGCGGCCTCGCGGGTGGATTTGATGCAGCGCCCTCCCAAGCAGGTGAGCATCGCCGGCCTGCACCGCGACCTCAAGAACCCCTCGGTGGTGGTCAGCGAGATCAAGACCGCGCTGCCCTCGCCACAGAACATGCCGAGCGGCAGCAGCGGCTACCGCGATGGCGGCAAGCAGTCGCTGGCACGCATCGCGAAAGAGGTGGAGAAGGCCATGCAGGGGCTGATCAGGCAGAACCTCATCGTCGTCCGCCGTAAGGCCACCTTTCTCGAAATCGAGATCAAGACCGACATCCTGTTTGCCTCCGGTGTTGCCCATGTCTCCACCGTGGCGCGGCCGGTGCTGCTGGAGCTGGGCCACATCCTCAAGCCCTTCAACAACCCGCTGCGGGTCGAGGGCCATACCGACAACATGCCCATTGCCACCGCCAGTTATCCCAGCAACTGGGAATTGTCCTCGGCTCGTGCCGCCAGCGTCGTGCATGTGCTGCTCGATGCCAGTGTGACGCCCAATCGCCTCTCGGTCGGGGGCTTCGGCGAATATCAGCCGGTGGCTGAAAACCTCACCGCCCAGGGCCGCAACGCCAACCGCCGGGTGGTGATCGTGGTGCTGGCGGCCGAGGGTGAAGACGGCAGCGCGATCGAGAAGGTGCTGGGTGCTCAGTTGGAAGGCAGTGCAGCCGAACTGGCGCAGAGCGCCAGTCCCCTGGCGTCCCTGCCGGGGCCGAGCACCAGCGATGTGGCGGTGCGCCTGGCGCCCTGAGCATGGGCTGCGCCCAACAAAAAACCCGCCGGTTGGCGGGTTTTTTGTTGCAGGGGCCTGTTACTGGGCAGGCTGTGCGCTTTCCACTTCAGGAGCCGGTGCTTCCTCCGCAGGCGGGGCTTCGGCAGGGGTTTCTTCCGCCGGCGCTTCTGCCGGGGTCTCGGCAGGGGTTTCGGCGGGTGTTTCTTCAGCCGGCGCTTCTGTGGGGGTTTCAGCCGGAGCAGCTTCCTCAGCCGGCGCAGCCTCGGCTTCGGCAGGGGCCGCAGTGGCTTCGCCCTCGGCTGGAGCGGCTTCAGCCGCCGGTTCAGCGGGTGCGGCCTCAGCCGGTGCTGCTTCGGCAGCCGGCGCGGCAACGCCGGTGTCGGTGATCTTCAGCTCGACACGGCGGTTCAGTTCGCGACCTTCGGCGGTGCTGTTATCGGCGATCGACGTGGTTTCACCGTAGCCCTTCACTTCGAGGCGGCTGCCCTCGATGCCGCGACCCACCAGGAAGTTCCTGACCGCGCCAGCGCGGTTTTCGGACAGGATCTGGTTGTAGTTTTCGCTGGCCTCGCTGCTGGTGTGGCCACCCACCTCCGCCTTGATGCCCTGGTTGGCGATCAGTGCATCGGCCACCTCATCGAGGATGGTCTTGGCATTGGGCGTGAGGCGGGCAGAGTCGACCTCGAAGTTCACGCCGCGCAGCACCACCGCTTCACCGGCCTTGCAGCCGTTGAGGTCGATGGGTTCGCCGGGGCCGGGCGGTGTGCATTCCGGTGCGGGCGGCGGCGGCGGCGCTGCCGGGCAGCCGGTGGCATCCACGGTGGTGCCGGCCGGGGTGTCGGGGCACTGGTCCTGATCGTCCGGCACGCCATCACCATCGGCATCGGCGGCGGGCACGACCTCCGCCGGGGCTTCTTCCACGGGTGCAGGTTCCGCAGCGGGGGCTGCGGCGGCACCCAGCGGGATCAGCAGGCCGAGACCGGCAACGCCTTCGTAGAAGGCCTTGCGCTGGCCGGTGTGTACGCCGGCCAGTTCGCGGCCATGGGCATCGACGCGATAGCGCACTTCAGCACGCAGCGAGGTGCCGGCATCGGTGAGGCCGAGCAGATAGCCGAGGCCGATGTCGAAGAAGGTGGTGCTGTAGTCGGGGATCGGGCCAGGGTTGTCACGCACCTGACCACGCATGAGGCTGATCGGGATGTAGAGGTCGGGCAGCGAGTTGACCGGGAACACCATCGCCGCCAGGCCCACACCGGCCAGCTTGGCGGTGCCGCCACCGTTGCCGGACTTGCCGTCGGCGACCAGGTACTGGCCCACCAGTTCCAGGTTCAGGCCGTTGGTCACGCTCTTGCCGATGGCGATCTGCCCGCCAAAACCATCCTTGGTGCCGCGGGCATTGGCCACGCGCAGATAGTTGGCCATGGGCGACACGTAATAGCTGCGGCCGAGCTTGGCCTTGACGCCGCTGGCGCCCTCCGCAGGGGCTTCGACGGACTCTTCATCCTGTGCATAGCTGGGGAGGGAAAGCACCATTGCGGCGATGAGGCCGAGCGTGCCAAGGCGATAATTCATGGGGAGCCCTTCGATGTTGGGGTTTGTACGACTGTCGTTTTATGAATCGCCCTGCAATCAGCATGAATGGCAGGCCGTTCTCCAACATAACTTTTAACATTGAGGCCGGTTTGCGCACAACCCTCGTGGTTCCCGCGCCCCATGCCACCTATACTCCGCGCCCTTTCGAGAAGCCCGAATATGGAACCGAACAAGATCAAGGAAGAGATTGCCGCTCTGCAAGTGCGTTTCGACGCGCTCAGGGGGTATCTTTGACTACGCCAACAAGAAAGACCGCCTGGTAGAAGTCAACGCGGAGCTTGAGACCGGAGCGATCTGGAACAACCCCGCCAAGGCGCAGGAAATGGGCCGCGAGCGGGCCAAGCTCGAAGACATCATCAATCCGCTGGAGCGAGCCGCCGCCGGCCTGGCCGATGCCACCGACTTGCTGGAAATGGCCGAGGCCGAGAACGACAGCGGCACCATCGCCGAGATCGCGCGTGACGTGATTGGCTTGGGCAAGCTGGCGGACGAGATGGAGTTCAAGCGCATGTTCGCGGGTGAGATGGACAACTCCAACTGCTATGTCGACATCCAGTCTGGTGCGGGCGGCACCGAGGGCCAGGATTGGGCGAACATGTTGTTACGCATGTATCTGAAGTGGTGCGACCAGAACGGCTTCAAATATGAGTTGCTCGAAGTGAGCGATGGCGAAGTCGCCGGCATCAAGGGCGCCTCGTTTTCGGTGACTGGTGCCTACGCCTATGGCTGGTTGCGCACCGAGACCGGCGTGCATCGCTTGGTGCGCAAGTCACCGTTCGACAGCGGCGGCCGTCGCCACACCAGCTTCGCGGGCGTCTATGTCAGCCCTGAAGTCGATGACAACATCGAGATCGAGATCAACCCGGCTGACCTTGAAGCGGTGACCTATCGCAGCAGCGGCGCGGGTGGCCAGCACGTCAACAAGACTGAATCCGCCATCCGCATCACCCACAAGCCCAGCGGAATAGTCGTGGCCTGCCAGACCCAGCGCAGCCAGCACGCCAACCGCGACTCGGCGATGAAGATGCTGAAGTCCAAGCTCTACGAGCGTGCCTTGAACGAGCGCAACACCGAAAAGCAGAAGGTGGAAGACGCCAAGAGCGACATCGAGTGGGGCAACCAGATCCGCAGCTATGTGCTGGATCAATCCCGCATCAAGGATCTGCGCACGGGCGTTGAAATTGCCGACACGCAGCGGGTGCTCGACGGCCATCTCAATCCCTTCATCGAAGCGAGCCTGAAGCAGGGGTTGTGAACCTTGGTTGATGGGGGCGGTCACTAGGCATACCATCACACCACACCATAACTTTTTTGCAGGAGCAATTTATGGCCACGATGACTGTCCGCTCGACTTACGCGCTCGACCAGCCCACGGCGCTGAGCATCCGCCAGCTGGCCGCGCAGTGGGGCACTTCGCAGGCGGAGGTGATCCGTCGCAGTGTGGCCGCGGCGAAGGAGAAGGCGGCTGCCGAGCAGCCGCAAATCCCCTACATGACGCCTGCGCAGGTGATCGAGTACTACCGCAGCCGTCAGCCGGAGCGCACGCAGGCTGAATACGAGGCCCTTATTGCCGAAATGCGCCGCGAGCGGCATCTGGCGAGCGAGGAGCGTGCGGACAAGCTCGACCGTGATCGCATCTGGATCACCAAACTTCTCGAAGATCGCCTGGCACGCGGAGAGTGATTCACCTCGATACCAACGTGTTGGCGCAGCTTCCGCTGCTACTCAAAACACGCCACCCCGTCATCGCCCGAGTTTCCGCAGGCGATGCAGCCGCAACCGGGGCGATGGCTTGGTATGAGTTCATGAATGGCCCGGTGCAGCCAGAGGACGTTCAACTGGCCTTGCGATTTGTCGAGCAGCGGGTGCTGCCGATAGACCGTGCCCAAGCCGAGCTGGCCGCCGAATTATTCAACCAGACCGGACGCAGGCGGGCGCTGCGCTTCGACATCATGGTCGCTGCTGCAGCGATCTCGAACGGCGCTGAACTATTCACATTCAATGTCGCTGACTTCAAACCCTTCGTGCCCATGGGCCTGAAGCTGCTGCCCGCATAACCCCTACGCATTCTTGAAGCACCCCATGACCGAACCCACCACGCCACAAACCCCGCCCGTTGACGAGAACCAGGTGATTGCCGGCCGCCGCGCCAAGCTTGAAGCGTTGCGCGCACAAGGCAATGCCTACCCCAACAGCTTTCGCCGTGATGCGCTGGCGGGCGATCTGCACGGCCAGTTCGGCGAGGTGGAGACGGCCGCACTCGAAGCCCTCGGCAGCCGCGCCGCCATCGCGGGCCGCCTGATGCTGAAGCGCGTGATGGGCAAGGCGAGCTTCGGCACGCTGCAAGACTCATCAGGGCGCATCCAGGTGTTCTGCAAGATCGACACGCTGGGCGAAGCGGCCTACGAGCTGTTCAAGACCTGCGACATGGGCGACATCCTTGGCATCAAGGGCAAGGTGTTCAAGACCAAGGCGGGCGAGCTTTCGATCTGGGCGGATTCGCTGGAACTGCTGGTCAAGGGGCTGCGGCCCCTGCCGGAGAAGCATGCGGGCCTGACCGACATCGAGGTGCGCTATCGCCAGCGCTACGTCGATCTCATCATGAACCCCGAGGCCAAGGCGGTGTTCGAGAAGCGCACCAAGATCGTCCGCTTCATCCGCAACTTTCTCGACACGCTCGGCTATCAGGAAGTCGAGACGCCGATGCTGCAGCCCATCCCCGGTGGTGCCACCGCGCGGCCGTTCACCACGCACCACAATGCGCTGGATCGCCAGCTGTTCCTGCGCATCGCACCGGAGCTGTATCTCAAGCGCCTGGTCGTCGGCCACTTCGAGAAGGTCTACGAGATCAACCGCAACTTCCGCAACGAGGGCCTGAGCACACGCCACAACCCCGAGTTCACGATGCTGGAGTTCTATCAGGCCTACGCGGATTACAAGGATTTGATGGACTTGACCGAGAACATGATCCGCGACTGTGCCCTGGCGGTGAACGGCTCCGCACAGCTCAGCAATCAGGGCCGCGACTACGATCTCGAAAAGCCCTTCAACCGCTGGACCATGGCCGAGGCGGTGGCGAAGGCGAACCCCGATCTCGATGCCTCACGCTTCAACGAGGCCGATTACCTGCGTCCGCACGTCAAGGCCAAGGGCGGCAATCCGCAGGCCAGCTACGGCGCGGGCAAGCTGCTGACGGAGTTGTTCGAGGCCACCGTCGAAGCGACGCTGATGGACCCGACCTTCATCACCGCCTACCCGACCGAAGTCTCGCCGCTGGCTCGTCGCAACGACGACAACCCCGATGTGACCGACCGCTTCGAGTTCTTCCTCGGTGGCCGCGAAGTGGCCAACGGCTTCAGCGAGCTGAACGATGCCGACGACCAGGCGGCGCGCTTCAGGGCGCAGGTGGATGCCAAGGACGCGGGCGACGACGAGGCGATGTTCTTCGACGCCGACTACATCCGCGCGCTCGAATACGGGCTGCCGCCGACAGCGGGTGAGGGCATCGGCATCGACCGGCTGGTGATGTTCCTCACCGACTCGGCGTCGATCCGCGATGTTCTCTTGTTCCCAGCCATGCGGCCGGAAAACCCAGGCAATTGATCAGCCGCAGCGCGCCGGCTTGTTGAGCACGCCGTAGCGGCGGGCGATGTCGGCGGCTTCGAGGCCGCGGCATTCGCGCACGATGCGGCGGGGCGAGACACCGAGATCGTGGGACACGCGGTAGATCGTGCGGCGGCGTAGTGGGCTCATGGGAGATCTCTCTTTCGGTGTGCAGGGTGCTCTTTTTACGGCCCCGGCACACGCCGATCGTGGAGCCAGCGCCGGGCGGCAAACCGCCCGCGACGGACGGCGGCTGCATTCCTGCGAGTGCAGCCGCCGGCTCTCGATCAGGGCTTGGGCGCGGGTCGCAGGATGCCCGTCGGCGTGACGATGCCCTTGGCATTGATGGCCGCACTCGATGCCAGCGTGCGCTCCCAGGTCTGCAAGTAGCCTTCGGCCGCGTTGAACAGGTTCTGCATGTCCTGCGGCGAGCCTTCCAGACGCATCTCCTGCACCATGTCGCTCATCATCCCGTAGTGGGCGTTGCCGTCCATGTCCTCGTGCCAGGTGCGGCCGGCACCGCTGGCGTCGCGTTCCTCCGGCTGCATGAAGGTCACGCCGGTGGCACTGGCGAAATCCGGCAGGCTGTCGAAGGGCGCACCCTTGAACAGCACATAGGGGTATTTCACCTCCTTGCCGGGCGCGATGGTGCTGCGCGGACTGAGCTGGCCTGAAAGACCGTCGGTATCGGTGCCGAAGCCGAACGCGAACAGATGTGGATTGCCGCCCGCCGTGGAGAGCGCGCGGGTCTCGGCCATGTCCTTCAAAAAGCCGGGGATGTCGCCCACGCTGGGGTAGAGGAAGCCGCCGTTGTTGAGAATGCGCTTGGCCTGGTCGTAGCTGGTGCCGCCGAAGGTGCCGTGGGTCGAGACGAAGGGGTAGGCCGGGCTCTGCGCCTCGGCCAGTTCCAGCGCCTGGGTCTTCATCTCGTATTCGAGATGGTCGATGTCGAACAGGTAGCCTTTTTCCATCAGCTTCTTGTAGGTGTAGAGGCCGATCGGCGTGAGCCAGCGGGCATTGCACTGCCGCGTGGTGGGGTAGCAGGCGGTGGTGCCGCCGGGGCGGCCACCCTGGCCGGTGAATATGCACAGCGGCGGCGCGGGGCCGAGGTTGGTCATGCTGGCCCCGCCCTGGTCGCCCCAGAGATAGCCGCTGAAGCCGGGGGTGACGTCTTCCACAGGGCAGTCGTAGGTGGTCCAGAACTCGCCGGTGGGGAATTCGCTCGTTGCTGCCGTCGGCGTGCTGGGGATGCCGCCCGCGTTCTCGCGGTTGCCGGCGTTCAGGATCAGCCCGTCGAAGATGCCATTGCCACCGAAGGCATTGTCGAACTCGTGCAGGGTGATGAGCTGGCGCACACCGAGACCCTTCATCTCCTCCATCTGGGTCTTGATCTCGTTCGGTGCGCCGGTTTCGGTCATCGCGCAGCCGTAGGTGTTCTCCGGTGCGCCGCTGCCGTCTTCGTCCTGCGGCTCCTGCTGGCGGGTGGGGAGGTAGTTGACCTGGCAGTTGAAGAGATTGCTGATCTCGATGCCGAGCACCACGGCCAGCTTGCCGTCGGCGATCTTGCGGCGCGCTTCGGCCGGGTCGAGCACGATCTGCAGGAAGCCCTTGCCACGGCCACCGTACTGGGCGTCGACGTAGTCCTGCAGCGCATACATGGTGCCGATCTGGCGGCGCGCCGAGTTCATCTCGTTGCAGTCCTGCGTGAGATTGCCGTTGGCCTTGCTCTGCAACTCGCAGAGCGTGGCGTTCTCCACCACGTCGTTGACCATGATGCGCAGGCCGGATTTCCAGGCCTGTTCGACCCACTTCCAGTAGATGGCACGGTGGGTGAGCATGCCGCGCGCCGGCCACTCGCTGAAAGTCGGCCAGCCATCGGTGGCATGGCCATCGGTATCGCTGAGAAAAGCCGCACCGACGGCATCCTTGAGACCCATCGGGCCATGCACGGCATCGCAACTTGGCATGGCCTGCAAGGCACCGAACTTGTGGAACACCCGGCCCGACAGGGCGCCGCCGAGAAAGGTGCTGGAGCTGGTATGCACATGCACATCCGCCATGCCCAGCACGCGGCCATCGCTGGTGGTGCCCTTGAAGCTCTCGCCCGTACTGTTGCTGCGGGCTTCGGGGAAGGTGGCACAGCCCTCGACCTCCTCGAACATGAAGCGCTGCGCCGGCAGATCGCTCGCCGCCGCGGTGGTGAGCGCGCTGCTGCCGCTGGCGGTGAGCCGCTGGTTGTTGAGCGCGTTTTCGAGCGTGAAGACGTTGGCGAGCGTCAACGGGTCGACGAAGTTGCGGTAGCTGGTGATCTGCGCTTCGCTCAGCGCCACGTCGTAGCGCGGCGTCGGCGCGTAGCTGCTGCTGTCGCCATCGGCGAGCAGGCGCAGCGAGGCGCTGTCGGTCGCAGTCGCAACAGCCACGGTGCCGACGGTGGCGGCTGCATTCAGCAGCGTGCCGGCGCGGTTGAGCAGGGCGTATTCGCCGAGCAGCGTCGGCTTCATCACGAAGGCTTCGGCGGCCGTCACGGCATCGGCGGTGGCGGCATAGCCGCTGCCGCTGGCGGCCAGGTACTTGCCGCTGTCGCGTGACTTGATTGCCACGCACTTGTTGTTGAAGGAATAGCGATCCCGCTTGGCCAGAGGATCTGCGCCTGGTGTGGGCGTGACCGGCGGCAGCGTGGGCGTGGTCGGTGCGCGGCTGCCCAGCGAGGAATTGCCGCAGGCAGAGAGCATCAAGCTCGCGACAGCAGCACACAGCGCCTTGGCGGCAAAAGGGGGATGAAACATGGTGAATCTCCTCGCAGGCGGATCCGCGTCATGGCGCGAGATCCTCGTTATTTCCGGCGCTCACGGTAGTGCGCTGGACACTTGCTGCCTACGGGTAAAAACGCCTGCTGCGCAGGGATCAGGTGGCCGGCTTTGCAGCATTCCCCGCCGCCGCCTCGGCCAGCTTCAGCCATTCGCCCAGGGCCTGCTGGTAGCGGCGCAGATCGCAGTCGGCGCAGCCACCACCGCAGCAGTCGTAATCGACCGGTGGCTGTGGTCTGGGCGGCAGGACTTGGTGACTGGTACTCATGGGTGCAGTATCCCGTACCGGCTGCTGACCAGAGTTCACTTCAGACTCGATTCAGCCGCAGGGCGCACCTTGCAATCGTTACAAGGGTCAGTCTTTCATCTCCATCTCGAAACCAATTCCAAGGAGTTTTCATGTCTCATTTCAAATCTTCCATTGCCGCCTGCATCAGCGTCGGCATGATCCTGATGGGCACACCGAGCCTTTCGGCCGCCTCGATGATCGGCACTGAAACACTCGCCTCGCAGTCGCTGCGTGCCGACACGCAGGCGCGCGTGCAGACGCTGCTGTCGCGTTCAGACGTGCAGGACAAGCTGGTGGCCTGGGGTGTCGATGTCGAGAAGGCCAAGACCCGCGCCAATGCCATGAGCGATGCCGAGCTGCAGCGCGTCGCCTCTGCACTCGACCAGCAGCCGGCCGGTGGCGACATCATCGTGCTGGTCGGTGTGGTGTTCGTGATCCTTCTGATCCTCGAACTGGTTGGCGTGACCAACGTCTTCACGCGCTTCTGATCGCTGCACGATGTCTCTGAAGTCAGCTGGACAGCGCCGCTGCGGTATCGCAGCGGCGCTTTTTTTCATGGCCGCCCTGTCGGGCTGCGCCAGCCTGCCGGCACCGCCGGCTGGCGAGGCCGTGCAGCTCGCCAATGTGCCGGCCTTCGCGCAGGAAGAGCTGCAATGCGGCCCCGCCGCGCTCGCCAGCGTGTTGAGCGCCAGTGGCGTGCCGTCCACGCCGGAAACACTCACACCGGATCTTTTCATCCCCGCCCGCAAGGGCAGTCTCCAGATCGAGCTGGCAGCGCAGGCACGCCTGCGCGAGCGGGTGCCGCTGCTGCTGTCACCCAGCGAGACGGCGCTGGTCGCCGCCCTGCGCGAAGGCCAGCCGGTGCTGGTGCTGCTGAACCTCGGTGTGCGCAGCGTGCCGATCTGGCACTACGCCGCACTCACCGGTTTTGACCCCGAACAGGGCTATACCCTCAACAATGGCAAGGCCGACCCGCAGCGGGTGCCGCGCGGCACTTTCCTGCGGCAGTGGAACTGGGCCGAGCGCTGGGCGCTGACGCTGCATCGGCCCGGCGAGCCGCCAGGCTATGCCGATGCCGCACCGTGGATCGCTGCCGCCGCCCCCTTGCAGCGCAGCCATCCCAAGGCTGCCGAGCAGGCCTACCGCGCGGGCATCCAGCGTTGGCCGGAGGCGGCGCTGGCCTGGGCTGCACTGGGTGAGGCGCGGTTTGCAGCGGGCGATATGGGGGAGTCGGTGCAGAGCTTGCGCAAGGCGGCTGCACTGGCACCAAGCGACGCGGCCATCGCCAACAATCTGGCCAGCGTCGAGCTGGCGCGTGGCTGCGTGAATGCTGCGCGCGGGGCTTTGGAGGCAGTCACTGCCGACGCTACACAGCCTGCAGTGGCAGCCGCGATGCAACTCACCCGGCAGGAGATCGAAGCCGCTGGTGCGGACCGCTGCCCTGATTAGGCCGCGCCCTGCTGCGCCAGTGCCCAGGCAACGTGCTCGCGCACGGCCTCATCCGCATGCCCGCGCCGGGTTTCAAGTGCTGCGATGACGGCTGCCGAGCGCGGGGCGTTGCCGAGCGCGATGGCGATGTTGCGCAGCCAGCGGGCGTGGTCGAGACGGCGCAGGGCCATGCCCTCGGTGCGCGTGAGCCAGGTGGCTTCGTCCCAGCCGAAGAGGTCAACCAGCCTGGCGGCATCGAGGCCGTTGCGTGGCGTGAAGTCGGTTTCCACCGTGGTCTGTGCGTAGCGGTTCCAGGGGCAGACCAGCTGGCAGTCGTCGCAGCCGAAGATGCGGTTGCCCATCAGCGCGCGCAGTTCCACAGGGAACGCGCCGCGATGCTCGATGGTGAGGTAGCTGATGCACTTGCGCGCATCGAGCCGGTAGGGGCCTAGGAATGCCTTGGTCGGGCAGATGTCGAGGCAGGCGGTGCAGCTGCCGCAGTGGTTCTGCGCCTGCGGTGCGGCATCGAGCGGCAGCGCGAGATCGGTGTAGATCTCGCCCAGAAAAAACCAGGAGCCGGCACGGCGGTTGAGCAGCAGGGTGTTCTTGCCGATCCAGCCGAGGCGCGCATTGCGGGCCAGGGCTTTTTCGAGCGCAGGGGCCGAGTCGGTGAGCACGCGGAAGCCATGCGGCGCAATCTCGGCTTCGAGCCTGGCACCCAGCTTGAGCAGGCGGCTGCGGACTAGCTTGTGGTAGTCGCGGCCCAGGGCATAGCGGCTGATGTAGGCGGCCTCGCCATCGGCCAGCACGGCTTCGGCCACCTCGGCCTCTGGCTTGTAGTCGAGCCGTACCGAGATCACCGACACCGTGCCCGGCATCAGGCCGCTGGGATGCACACGTTTTTCGATTTCGCGGCCGAGAAAGGCCATCTGCCCGTGCAGACCCTCGGCCAGCCAGTTTTTCAGGTACTCGGCGTCGGCATCGAGTGTCAGCTCGGCAATGCCGGCATCGGCAAACCCCAGTTCGCGCGCCCACTGCCGGATTCGGCCTGGCAGGCTGGTCTGCTGTTCGTACAATGGCGGCATGGATGACATCACCCCCGCAGTGTACGGCCCGCATGCTTGAGAAAACCCTGGTTCTGGCCGACGAGGCTGCCACCCTGCGCCTGGGCACCGCACTGGCCGCATGGATGCGCGGCCGACGTGGCGGGGTGGTGACGCTGCATGGCGATCTCGGTGCCGGCAAAACCACGCTCGCACGCGCCTGCCTGCGAGCGCTGGGCGCAGCCGGTGCGGTGAAAAGCCCGACCTATACCCTGGTCGAACCCTATGACCTGGGCGCGCTGCGCGTCCTGCACATGGACCTTTATCGCTTGTCCGAGCCGGAAGAGCTGTATGGCCTGGGCGTGTTCGACGAACCGCCGTCCAGCGCCTGGTGGCTGGTGGAATGGCCGGAGAAGGGCGGTGCCCTGCTGCCGCTGTCGACCCTGGAGATCCACCTGCAAGCCGCCGGGCAGGGCCGGCAGGCCATGCTCAGGGCGGTGGATTCCGATGGCTTTCCCCAACTTGCCCAGTAGGGTCATATTTACTTTAAGTACGGGCCGGTACTTGCTGATTTACAACAAAATCTTGCAAGCCTTGCTGGCGGGCGCTATGTTTGCGGTATTCCGTCCGCTGGGGGTTGCCATGCGTGCTGCCCTATTACTGTTCTCCTTCTTGCTTGCACCACTGGCGCAGGCCGTTGAACTGCGCGACGTTCGTCTCTGGGATGGTCCTGAAAGCACCCGCGTGGTGTTCGACCTCGAAGGCGGCACCGCCCACAAGTTCTTCACGCTCGAAAACCCCAACCGCGTGGTCATCGACATCGCCAATGCGCGTCGCGCGCCCAAGCTGTCACTGGATGCGGCCCATGCCGGCATGGTCAAGAGTGTGCGCACCGGCCCGCGCGAGGGTGGCCTGCGTGTGGTGCTCGACCTCAGTGCCGAGGTGAATCCCAAGAGTTTCGACCTGGAGCCGAATGGCACCTATGGTCATCGCCTGATCTTCGATCTGTATCCCAAGAATCCGCTCAGCGAGACCGCCGCCCGGAGCGAGCCGCCTGCGCAGGTGGTGATGGCCGCGCCAGCCGTGAAGGAAAAACCTGTCGCCGAAGTGGTCCCCAAGCCCGAAAGGCCGGAGCCGAAGCAGGAGGCGAGGGCCGAACCGCGCCAGTCGCCGCCGTCCTCCAGGCTGGTGGAAAAACCCATCGTCATCGCCATCGACGCCGGGCATGGTGGTGAAGACCCCGGCGCGCGCGGCAAGCATGCCGGCGTGCTGGAAAAAGACGTGACCCTGCGCATCGCCAAGAAGCTGGCCGCACTGGTGGATGCCACGCCGGGATACAAGGCCGTGATGACCCGCAAGGGCGATTACTTCGTCGCATTGCGCGGTCGCACCGCCATTGCCCGCAAGGCGCAGGCGGACATGTTCATTTCCATCCACGCCAACTCGCTGCCCACTACCCGCGATGTGCGCGGTGCGGCGGTGTATGTGGTGTCGGAGCGCGGGGCCAGCAGCGAGCACGCCAAGATGCTGGCCAATCTCGAAAACGCGGCTGACATGATTGGTGGTGTGGATCTGCACTCGCAGCAGGATGACGTGGCCTCGGTGCTGCTCGACATCTCGCAGACCGCCGTGCGCGAGGCCAGCTTTGACTTAGGCTCGCGCCTGCTGGAATCACTTGGCTCGGTCAACCGCCTGCAGAAAGCCGATGTGCAGCAGGCCGGCTTTGCGGTGCTCAAGTCGCCGGACATGCCCTCGGCCCTGGTCGAGACGGCGTTCCTCAGCCATCCCGAAGACGAGCGCCTGCTGGCGCAGCCCCAGTTTCAGGACTCCCTCGCGGCCTCGATTCTCGATGGCATCAAGGGTTATTTCGGTTTGTATCGGCCCCAGCAGCAACTGGTGTATGCGGAACCTCCTACAGCGCGGGCCGGCCCCATGCCGGTGAGTCTCAAGCGCCGCCGCTAGCACATTCAAAATCCCTTCGAGCGGCGCGTGAGGCTATCCTCCCGCGCCGTTTCTTTTTGTGCCGCCACCCATGAGCATCCGCCAGCTGCCCGATGTGCTGATCAACCAGATCAAGGCGGGCGAAGTCGTCGAGCGACCCGCCGCCGTGGTGAAGGAACTGGTCGAGAACGCACTGGATGCCGGTGCCACCCAGATCAGCGTCGAACTCGAACAGGGCGGCCTCACGCGCATCCGCGTGCGCGACAACGGCCACGGCATTGCGCGCGATGAACTCGCACTGGCCCTGTCCCGCCACGCCACCAGCAAGATCAGCTCGCTGGAAGACCTCGAACGGGTCGGTTCGCTGGGCTTTCGCGGCGAGGCGCTGGCCAGCATCCTGGCGGTGTCGCGTCTGGCACTCACCAGCCGCACCGCGAGCGATGCCCACGCCTGGCGCGTGGGCGGCGAGGGCGCGCCCGATGGCGACGAACCACTGCCGGCCGCTGCCCCCACGGGCACCGAGATCGACGTGCAGGACCTGTTCTTCGCAACCCCCGCGCGGCGCAAGTTCATGAAGAGTGCCGCCACCGAAGCCCGTCATGCCGAGCAGTCGCTGAGGCGGCTGGCACTGGCGCGGCCCGGTGCGAGCATTTCGCTCACGCATGAAGGCCGCAGCCTGCTCAAGGCCACTGCGGCCAGTGAGGCCGCTGGCTTCGAGCGGCGGGTTGGTGAATTGTGCGGGTCTGAGTTCATGGCCAATGCGCTCTACCGCGAAGCCGAGATGGGCGGCCTGAAGCTCGCGGGCTGGATCGCCCTGCCCAGCTTCTCGCGCAGCCAGCCGGACTTGCAGTTTCTCGCCGTCAACGGCCGCGCGGTGCGCGACAAGCTGCTGGGTGCGGCCATGAAGCGCGCCTACGCCGATGCCCTGCACAGCACCCGCTATCCGGCCTTCGTGCTGCATCTCACGCTCGACCCGGCCAATGTCGATGTGAACGTGCATCCACAGAAAACCGAAGTGCGCTTTCGCGACAGCGCGCGCGTGCACGATTTCCTGTTCGGGCTCGTGCATCGCTGGCTGCGCGAGGTGCGGCCAGAGCCGGAGCAGCACCACGGTGCGAGCTTCTCCGGCGCGACCCTGCCGGCACCTTCCGGCTATCTGCTGCCGCTGACCACGACGCACTACCTCAATGAGCCGAGCGCGCACTACGGCGCACCGCAAGCAAGGGGCACGCCCACCTGGGCCACGCTCGCGGCGAACGCACCTGTGCCAACAAGCCGTGTCGAGCATCCACTGGGCTACGCGGTGGCGCAATTGCACGGTCTGTTCATCCTGGCGCAGAATGCACAGGGGCTGGTCGTGGTCGATCAGCATGCCGCCCATGAGCGGGTGATCTACGAACGCTACAAGCGCGAGCTGGTCGAGGGCGGTGTGCCGAGCCAGTCGCTGCTGGCGCCACAGGCGATGGCGGTGAGCGAAGACGAGGCCGAAGCCGCCGAACAGCGCGCGCCGCTGCTCGCCGCTGCGGGTTTGCAGGTCAGTCGCACCGGCCCGGCGCAGCTCGCCATCCGCGCCATTCCGCCCTTGCTCGATGCGGCCGCGGCCGGTGAACTCCTGCGCGAAGTGCTGGGCCGTGCGGTGGAGAGCGGCAGCCACAGCCATCTGGGCGAGGTGCTGGATGCCCAGCACCGCGTGCTGGCCGACATGGCCTGCAAGGCCGCCATCAAGGCCAATCGCGCCATGAGCCTGAGCGAGATGAACGCGCTGCTGCGCGACATGGAGGCCACCGAGCTCGCCGGCCAGTGCAACCACGGCCGCCCGACCTGGGTGCAGGTGGGTTTGGGGGAGCTCGATCGCCTTTTTCTTCGCGGCCGCTAACAAAAAAGCCCTCGCGAACGAGGGCTTTTTTGCACTGAAGGCAAAGCTTTAGAAGCGGTAACGCGCGCCCACTGTGTAGAAATCGACGCTACGGGCGTTGGTGGCGCTGCCGACCAGTGAGACGTGATCGGTGAAGTGGTATTGCAGATCCGCAGTGAAGAAGCTGTTGTCGGAGTCCAGCACATCCTGGTAAGCGTAGAAAGCGCTCACTTCAACCTGGGGTACCAGCGCCAGACGCAAGCCGGCTTGTGCGGTGTAGCCGATGTCGTCGTCGCTCTGGCCATTGAATGCGCCCTTGCCCTTGAATTCGGAATACAGCGCACCGCCGTCAACGATGATGTCGAGCGTCGGGGTGAGCGCATGGTGGGCACCGAGGCGCGCGGAGCCTGAAATGGTGTTGAAGCGGCCGCTGTCGGCGCCAACGGTGATGCGCTCGCTCTGGCCGAACTGGCCATCGGCAGCCACATAGAAGATCGGGCTCAGCGCGAATGAACCACCGATGGTTCCACCATGCTGGTCGACGCTGAGGGCGTCGGAATCAGTGGAAAAATATCGGGCATCGACATAGGTGTAGCTGATGCCTTCAGCCAGGGCAGCAGCGGGGGCAGCCAGCAGAGCGGCGATAATCAGGACATTGCGCATCAGGAGTTCCTCTTGGTTTTTAGTTGTTTCCACACCAACAGTATAGCCAAGCCGCTGCGGCGGTTTGATGTCTGCCGGCAGATCGCCTGATTATGCGGCCCGCCCTGTTTTTGATGGGTCCTACGGCTTCCGGCAAGACGGGCCTGGCGCTGGCGCTGGCGGCTGCGATTGAGAAAGGCGGCACGCCCTGGGTTGGTGCGTCGCTCATCAGCGTCGACTCCGCACAGGTGTTTCGCGGCATGGACATCGGCACCGCCAAGCTGCCGCGTGAAACGCTGGCGCGCTGGCCGCATGGCCTGATCGATATCCTCGACCCGGCCGAGAGCTACTCCGCCGCGCGCTTCCGTGACGATGCAATGGCTTTGGTGGCCGAGGCGCGCGCGGCCAATCGCCTGCCGATTCTGGTGGGTGGCACCGGGCTTTACTTTCGCGCGCTGGAAAACGGCCTGTCGAATTTGCCGGTCGCCGATGCGGCCCTGCGCGAGCAGTTGAGCGCCCAGGCCGCCGTGCAGGGCTGGCCCGCGATGCACGCCCAGTTGGCCGCCATTGATGCCGAGGCGGCCAGCCAGATCAAGCCCAACGACCCGCAGCGCATCCTGCGGGCGCTGGAAATCCACACCCTCACCGGTCGCACCCGCAGCCAGCATTGGTCGGCCCCGAAATCAGCAGGACTGGCTGGGCCGCTGGTGAAGATCGGCCTGCTGCCACCGGATCGCGCCACCCTGCACGCGGCCATCGCCGAGCGGTTCCAGCAGATGATGCGCGATGGTTTCCTCGATGAAGTGCGGCGCTTGAAGGCGCGTGGCGACCTTCACAAGGATCTGCCTTCGATCCGCGCGGTGGGCTATCGCCAACTTTGGGAACATTTGGAGGGGGCTTGCAGTCTGATCGACGCTATCGAGCGCGGCACCATCGCCACGCGCCAGTACGCCAAGCGCCAGATCACCTGGCTGCGGAGCGAACCGGCGCTGACATTGGTCGATCCGCGCGCGAGTGATGCGCTCAGCCTCACCCTTGAACGGCTGCAATCGGCCACCCATGTTCAAGGGGCGTAAAGCCTGGCCGTGGTAATCTTCACGCTTACGGTATCTGTAACGCCGCCCATAACAATCAGCAATAACAAACAAGAGGTCATCAGCCATGTCCAAAGGCCAAACCCTGCAAGAGCCCTTTCTCAATGCCCTTCGCAAAGAGCGCATTCCGGTCTCGATCTATCTCGTCAACGGCATCAAGCTGCAAGGCCATGTCGAATCTTTTGACCAGTTCGTCGTGTTGCTCCGCAATACCGTGAGCCAGATGGTCTACAAGCACGCCATTTCCACCATCGTCCCGGCTCGCGCGGTGCGCCTGACCGAAGAAGATGGCGGTGAGGCTATGCCGACCGTCGCGGCCTAAAACGACGAGGCGTTTCCACTGAAGTTCATCGAGCGCCCGCGCGGCGGGCAAAAGGCTGTGCTGGTCCACCTGGACATGCACACCGGCGATTTCCAGTCGGATCGCATCGAGTTTCTGGACTTGGCCCGCTCTGCCGGTGCCGAGGTCGTGGCCGTGCTTGGCGGTTCGCGCAGCCGGCCGGATGCTGGTCTCTATATCGGCAGTGGCAAGGCCGATGAGGCAGCGGCTGCGTGTGCGGCGGGTGAGGCGGAGGTCGCGATCTTCAATCACGAACTCTCGCCCAGCCAGGAGCGCAATCTGGAGAAGGTGTTGCAGTGCCGCGTGCTGTCGCGCGCGGGTCTGATTCTCGACATCTTCGCCAAGCGCGCCCGCACGCACGAGGGCAAGTTGCAGGTCGAGTTGGCGCAGCTTCAACACCTATCCACCAGACTGGTGCGCGGCTGGACCCACCTTGAGCGTCAGGGCGGCGGTGGCATCGGCCTCGCCGGCCCCGGCGAAACCCAGCTGGAGCTGGATCGTCGTCTGGTCAGAGACCGCATGACGCATCTCAAGAAGCAGCTGGAGGATGTGCGTCGTCATCGTGCGCTCTCGCGCAGCGCCCGCAAGCGCAACGAGACGCCGCTGGTGTCCATCGTCGGCTACACCAACGCGGGCAAGTCCACCTTGTTCAATGCGATGACCGGCGCGGCTGCCTACGCGGCCGACCAGTTGTTCGCCACGCTCGATACCACCATCCGCAAGCTGCAACTGCCGGCGGATCAGGAAATCCTGCTCGCCGACACCGTGGGCTTCATCCGCGATCTGCCGCATGGCCTGGTGGCTGCCTTCCGCTCCACGCTGGAAGAAGCGCGCGAGGCCGACTGGCTGGTGCATGTGGTCGATGCCTCCGATCCCGAACACGAGGCCCGCATCGAGCAGGTGCAGGCGGTGTTGAAAGAGATCGAGGCGGATCATCTGCCCGTGCTGTACGTCTTCAACAAGATCGACCTGGTGCTGGGCGAAAAGCCGCGCATCGAGCGCGACCCGGAAGGCGCACCGGCGCGCATCTATCTTTCCGCCCAGAAAGGCGAGGGGCTGGATGCGCTGCGGCAGGTGCTGTCGGAAGTCATCTTCACTGACCTGTTCGAGGGCGAAATTGCGGTCACGCCCCAGCAGGGCAAGCTGCGCGGCCTGCTGTTTGCGGCCCACGCCGTTCAGCAGGAGCGGGTCGATACCCAGGGTGTTTCGCATCTCACCCTGCGCCTGCCAGTGGCGCGCTACGAGCGCGTCTGCCGCGAGGCGGGCGTGCCCGTGATGCAGCCAGGGCCTGCGTTAGAATCGTGGGAAGAACTGGCCCCCAGCAAACCTTCAAAGCGCGCGAAAAAGTCTGTCGCTTGAGCAGCTGCTTGAATTGGGCGGCTGCGTCCTCACCTCAAAACCACCTAAGATTTTTGGAGCAGCTGATGGCTTGGAACGAGCCTGGGTCGAACAACCGCGACCCTTGGAACCAGAACGGCGGCAACAAGGGCGGCTCTGGCGGCGGTGGCAATAATCAAGGTCCGCCTGATCTCGACGAGATCATCAAGCGCTTCAAGGCGCGGCTCAGCGGCAAGGGCGGCAAGAAAGGCCCGCCGGGTGCTGGCCCGCAAATGCCCAAGCTGCCGGGCGGCGCGGTGGGCATCGCCCTCGCTGCCATTGGCCTGCTGTGGGTTGCCTCCGGCTTCTACACCATCGACGAGCAGGAGCGCGGCGTGGTGCTGCGCTTCGGCGCCTACACCGCCACCACCGAGCCGGGCCTGCGCTGGCACCTGCCGTGGCCGGTGGAGAAGGTCGAGAAAGTGCAGTTCACCAAGGTGCAGAGCGTCAGCCAGCGCGCGGTGATGCTCACGCAGGACGAAAACATCATCGACGTTGAGCTGAGCGTGCAGTACCGCGTCAGCTCCGCCTACGACTACGTGATGAACGTGGTCGACCCCAAGCTCACGCTGGAGCAGGCGACCAAGGCCGTGGTGCGCGAGGTGGTGGGTTCCAGCCTGATGGATTTCGTCTTGAACGAAGGCCGCCAGGCCGTGGCCGACCGCGCCAAGATCTCGCTGCAGGAGCGCCTCGACGAATACAAGACCGGCCTGATCGTCACCGAAATCAACCTGAGCCAGGTGCAGCCGCCGGAGGCCGTGCAGGCCGCTTTTGCCGACGTCATCAAGGCGCGTGAGGATCTGGAGCGCCAGAAGAACGAAGCCCAGGCCTACGCCAACGGCCAGCTGCCGAAGGCCCGTGGTGCCGCCGCGCGCGACATCGCGCAGGCCACCGCCTACAAGGATCAGATCGTCGCCAAGGCCGAGGGTGACGCTGCACGCTTCACGTCGCTCGTCACCGAGTACAAGAAAGCGCCACAGGTCACCCGCCAGCGTCTCTACCTCGACACCATGAGCGAGGTGTATCGCAAGAGCAGCAAGGTGGTGGTCGATCTCGAAAAGGGCTCGCCCATGATCTATCTGCCGCTCGATCAGCTGATGAAGAACATGCCGAAGACCGCAGCCCCGGTGGTCGCCGACCTGCCCACCGCCAGCAGCCCGCCCGCCACCGGCAGCGGCGATGCCAACCGCTCGCGCAGCCGCTAAGCGAAAGGAGAACTGATCATGCAAGACCGTTCCATGCCGATTTTCTTCATCGTCGCGTTTGCGCTTCTCACGCTCGCCAACACCGCCTTCATCGTCGATCAACGCGAGAAGGCCGTGCTGTTCCAGCTGGGCGAATTGACCCGCGCCGACTACGCGCCGGGCCTGCACTTCAAGCTGCCCTTCATGCAGTCGGTGACGCGCTTCGATGCGCGCATCCAGGAACTGGACAACCCGACCGAGAACTTCCTCACCGCCGAGAAGAAGAACGTCGAAGTCGACAGCTATGTGAAGTGGCGCATCGCCGATTCCACCCAGTACTACCGTGCCACGGGTGGTCAGAGCATCGTCGCGGCGGATCGTCTTTCCGCCATCGTCAACTCCGGCCTGCGCAGCCAGTTCGGCAGCCGCACTATCCAGCAGGCGATCAACACCGATCGCGTCGCCATGATGCAGGCGCTTGAGAAAGACGCGAAAGAGAAGGTGAAGGAGCTGGGCGTCGAGATCATCGACGTGCGCATCAAGTCCATCAACCTGCCGCGTGAAGTCAGCGATTCGGTCTACGACCGCATGCGCGCCGAGCGCACCCGTGTCGCCACCGAGCTGCGCGCGAAGGGTGCGGAAGAGGGCGAGAAGATCCGCGCCAATGCTGACCGCGATGCGCAGGTGACGGTGGCCGATGCCTACCGCGATGCCGAAAAGCTGCGCGGCGAAGGCGATGCCAAGGCGGCCGAGATTTACGCGAAGGCCTACGGAGCTGATGCCGAGTTCTACAAGTTCTACCGCTCGCTCAGCGCCTACCGCGATTCCATCGGCGGGCCGAATGACGTGCTGGTGGTGGAGCCGAAGGGCGAGTTCTTTGACGCCTTCAAGGGTCGGTAGACACCCCATGTCGAGTTCAGAAAGCATTGCAGTTTCTTTGCTTCATGGTGTGTCGCAGCCTCTCCCGCACCCATTCGCGCTTCGCGCGAAACACCGTGTCGAGGCTGCATGAGCAAGCTGTGGATGCTGCCGGAGGGCATGGAGGAATCCCTGCCCGCCGCTGCCTGGCGCGCCGAGGCGCTGCGCCGCGTGCTGCTCGATCACTTTCGCGCCGCCCGTTATGAGCTGATTCTGCCGCCCTTCGTCGAGCACCTCGATTCGCTGTTGACCGGCGTGGGCGCGGACATGGACAGCGTCACCTTCAAGCTCACCGATCCGGCGAGCGGAAGGCTGCTGGGCCTGCGCAGCGACATGACGCCGCAGGCTGCCCGCATCGCCGCGCGCCACTTCGCGGAGCAGGCCGTGGTGCGTCTGTGCTACCTCGGCACCGTGCTGCGCACGCGGCCGGACGCGCTCGGCGGCCCGCGCTCGCCGCGCCAGGTGGGTTGCGAGCTGTTCGGCGATGCGACCTTCGCGGCGGATCTGGAAGTGCTGAACCTGATGCTCGACACCCTGCGCCTCGCGGGTGTGGCCGATGTGCATCTCGACCTCGGCCATGTCGGCGTCTATCGCGCCGTCACGGCCGGCATCGAGCTGAAAGCCGACGACGAGGCGGATCTGTTCGACCTCTTGCAGCGCAAGTCGCTGCCGGAACTGGCGGGCTTCGTCGCCGCACGCGGCTTGAGCACGCAGGCGCAGAAGGCACTCGCCACCCTGATGACCCTGCACGGCGATGTCTCCGTGCTGCAACGCGCACGCGACACGCTCTCCTCGTTCGGTGAGGGGGTCGCAGCGGCGGTGGTCTCGCTGGAGCAGGTGATTGCCATGCTGCAAAAGAGCCAGCCGGCGCTGCCGATCCACCTCGATCTCGCCGAGCTGCGCGGTGCGCGCTACCACACCGGCCTGGTGTTCGCGGCCTTCGTGACAGGTCATGGCCGTGAGCTGGCGCGCGGCGGTCGTTACGATGGCGTTGGCGGCGAGTTTGGTTTGAGTCGTCCCGCCACTGGCTTCTCGGCGGACGTGAATGAATTACTGAGGCTGGGCGTTGAGCCCGCCGCTTGATAGGGAATAAAAATGGGCAAGACAGTCGTAGTGATCGGTGCGCAATGGGGTGATGAGGGCAAGGGCAAGGTCGTCGATCTGCTCACCGACCGCGCCCAGGCCGTGGTGCGTTTCCAGGGCGGCCACAACGCCGGCCACACGCTGGTCATCAAGGGCAAGAAGACCGCACTCAATCTCGTCCCCTCCGGCGTGATGCGCGAAGGTGCGCCCTGCTACATCGGCAACGGCGTGGTGCTCTCGCTCGCCCACATCTGCGGCAACAAGCGCCTCGGCATCAAGAGCGAGTTGGAGACGGTGGAAGCCACCGGCATGGAAGTGCGCTCGCGCCTGAAGATCAGCGAGGCCGCACCTCTGGTGCTGCCCATCCACGCCCGTCTCGACCAGGCCCGCGAAAAGGCCCGTGGCGAAGCCAAGATCGGCACCACCGGCAAGGGCATTGGCCCCGCCTACGAAGACAAGGTGGCCCGCCGCGCGGTGCGCGTGGGTGATCTCTACCAGCGCGACTTGCTGGCCGCCAAGCTCGGCGAACTGATGGCGTACCACAACTTCGTGCTCACCAATTACTACAAGGAAGCGCCGGAAGATTTCCAGGCCACGCTGGATGACCTCATCGCCTACGCCGAAGTGATCCGCCCGATGGTCTGCGATGTCACCGAGCATCTGCGCCAGCACCTGAAGCGCGGCGACAACGTGTTGTTCGAGGGCGCGCAGGGCGCGCTGCTCGACATCGACCACGGCACCTACCCGTACGTGACCTCGTCCAACACCACGGCTGGTGGTGCCGCCACCGGCACGGGTGTGGGCCCGCGCGAACTCGACTACGTGCTCGGCATCGTCAAGGCCTACGCCACGCGCGTCGGCTCCGGCCCGTTCCCCACCGAGCTGGACGACAGCGAGGGCGGCATCGGCGCGCACATCCGCAAGATCGGCGACGAGTTCGGCACCGTCACCCGCCGCCCGCGCCGCTGCGGTTGGTTCGATGCCGTGGCCGCGCGCCGCAGCATCTTCAACAACTCGGTGTCGGGTCTGGTCGTCACCAAGCTCGATGTGCTCGACGAGCTGGAGACCATCCGCATCTGCACCCACTACAAGCTCGACGGTGAGCTGATCGAGAACCCGCCCATCGGTGCCGAAGGCTTCGAGAAGGTGGAGCCGGTGTTCGAGGATCTGCCGGGCTGGAAGAGCAGCACCTTCGGTATCAGCAAGTACGAAGACCTGCCGTTGAATGCGCGTCGCTACCTCGACCGAATGAAAGAAGTGACGGGTGTCGAGATCGCCATCGTCTCTACCGGCCCCGACCGCGAGCACACCATCGTGCTGCACCATCCGTTTGATTGATCGCACAACGCGGCTTCACGCTGCCGTGCATCAAGGCGCGTCAGCAGAGTCGAACACGCTTTTCAGCCTCCCGGCGAAGGAGGCGATGATTTCGCCTGGCGAAATCATGGTGGGCGGCTCAAATGATCACTCTGGCAAGCGCCAGACACAAAAAACCCGGCTTGCGCCGGGTTTGTTTGTGTCTGGTGCCGAAGAGAGGACTCGAACCTCCACGGGTCGCCCCGCTAGTACCTGAAACTAGTGCGTCTACCAATTCCGCCACTACGGCTTTTTACTGAAACCCCATCTGCAAGGGCTTTTGGCCCCACAATCAAGGGCGCGCAGTATCGTGTCGCCCCCAAGGCTTGTCAATGAAAAAAAGAAAGAACCCCTACGACCGCAGCCGCCACAACGAGAAGGACGAACAGGAGCCCTGGAAACAGGACTTCGTGCCCGGTCTCGTGCAGGCGGCCCCCCAGCGCCAGGCGGCCCCGCCGCCGCGCCTCAGCCATGTGCCGACGGGCGATGCGATCCTGGCAAGGCTCAAGGCCCAGCCCTCCTCGCTCGATGACCTGATCGGCTTCTTCGACCTCAAGAAACTGCCGGATCAGATGGCGCTCGAAAAGCGTCTGCTGGAACTGGTGCGCGCCGGGCAGACCGTGCTGGATCGCCGTGGCCGTCTGGTGCCCGCGGCATCGGGTGCCGTCGGCCTGTCGCCCGTGCCCAAGCCCGTGCAGGTCCAGCCCGCTGCACCGGCTGCCAAGCCCGCACTGTTGCCAGCGAAGCCCGCAGCGCCCAAGGCCACCCGCAATGAACGTGCTGAAGCGCCGATCAAAAACAGCATCGCTCCTGCCAGCGTCAAGCCGGCAGTAGTCACCGAAGGGCGCAGCAACAAGGCCACGGCGCTGCTGAAAGCGCCGCCGCCAAAAGTGGCACCGATGCCCGCACCGGCTGCCTTCCTGCCCAAGCTGGCGATTGATGCGGCACCGCCCAAGACTAAGTCCAGCGCCCGCGTCGGGCTGGAAATCACCGGCAAGGTCAGCGCCCACCGTGATGGTTTTGGATTTGTGGTGCCGGAGCCGAAACTCGAAGGCGGCGAAGACGTGTTTCTGCCCGCGCGCGAGATGCGCGGCCTGATGACCGGCGACCGGGCGCGCGTGCGCGTGGTCGAGGTCGATCACAGTGGGCGGCTTGCCGGCGAGTTCATCGCGGTGGTCTCCACCGCGCCGCGCTTCGCGGTCGGGCGGCTCAGGCAGGAGGGCGGCCGCTGGTGGCTCACGCCCGACAACCAGAAGGCCCAGCCCTTCGAGTTGCAGATTCAGACCGGCGATCTCGCCGGTGCCAAGGTGGGCCAGGTGGTGCGCGCCGAGATCATCACCGTGCCCGGCGGGCGCGGCACCATGATCGGCCGCGTCACCGAGGTGATCGGCGAGCACCTCGCACCCGGTCTCGAAATCGAGATCGCGCTGCGTCGCCATGACCTGCCCTACGAATGGCCGGTGGAAGTCGAGGCAGAAGCCAAGGCCATCCCCGACACCGTCACCGAGGCGCAGGCCAGCAGCAAGGGCCGTGTCGACATTCGCAAGCTGCCGCTGGTGACCATCGACGGTGCCGATGCGCGCGACTTCGACGACGCCGTGTATGCGAGCAAGGAAAAGATCCGTGGCGGCTACAAGCTGATTGTCGCCATCGCCGATGTGTCGAGCTACGTGAAGCTGGGTGCGCCGCTGGACGAGGAGGCGCAGAAGCGCGGCACCTCGGTGTACTTTCCGCGTCGCGTCATCCCGATGCTGCCGGAGAAGTTGAGCAATGGCCTGTGCTCGCTCAACCCGCATGTCGATCGTCTCTGCATGGTCTGCGAGATGCGTATCAGCAGCGCGGGCGAGATCACAGGGGCCAAGTTCTACGAGGGCGTGATGAACAGTCACGCCCGTCTGATCTATGAAGACGTGGCCGAGATGCTCGCCAATCCCAAGGGCGAGCAGGCGGTGGCGAACAAGAAGATCCTGCCGCACCTGAAGGCGCTGGAAGAAGTGTTCGAGGTGCTGTTCAAGGCGCGTGTGAAGCGCGGCGCGATCGACTTCGAGGGGCAGGAGACCAAATTCGCCTTCACTGAAGACTCCAAGATCGAGAGCATCTATCCCGTGCAGCGCAACAAGGCGCACCGCATGATCGAGGAGTGCATGATCGCCGCCAACGTGCAGGCGGCCATGTTCGTGGCCGCGAAGGAAACGCCGACGCTGCATCGTGTTCACGAGCAGCCGGACCCGATGCGGGTGACCATGCTGCGCGAGTTCCTCGGTGGTCGTGCGCTGAGTCTGGGCGGCGGCGAGAAGCCGGCTGCAGGCGACTTCGCCAAGGTGACGGAGCAGGCCAAGGGCCGGCCTGACACGGGCCTGATCCACATGATGGTGCTGCGCACGATGTCGCAGGCGCGGTATGCGCCGGAGCCGCTCGGCCACTTTGGCCTGGCACTGACGCACTACGCCCACTTCACCTCGCCGATCCGCCGCTACCCCGACCTGCTGCTGCACCGTGCGATCAAGCACGTGCTGAAGAAGGGCAAGCCGAAGGACTTCGATTACTCGATGGAGACCATGGAGGCGCTCGGCCTGCATTGCTCCGGCACCGAGCGGCGTGCGGACGAGGCCACGCGCGATGTGTCGAGCTGGCTCAAGTGCGAGTTCATGTCGCACCGCGTTGGTGATGTCTTCGATGGCGTGGTCAGCAGCGTGACCAGCTTTGGTCTGTTCGTGGACCTGACCGGCCTCTACATCGATGGCCTCGTGCATGTCAGCAGCCTGGGCGAAGACCAGTTCGTGTTCGACAAGCCGACGCAGGCGCTGGTGGGCAAGCGCAATGGTCGTCGCTTCGTGCTGGGCCAGCCCATCAAGGTGCAGGTGGCGCGGGTGAACTTGGAAGAGCGCAAGATTGACCTCGTGCCGGCCGAGCAGGGGGGCGGGCAGGCGCGCAGTTCAGAACGTATTCAGGGCGAACGCAAAGACTCTTCTCCATCCAAGTCACGCGGCCAGCAGCCGCAGGGCAAGGGCCAGCCGCCACGTTTCGAGAAAACCTCGCAGCGTCCCGGCAAATCCAACAAGAGGCGCAGATAAGCCATGTGGTTCCAGAAAACTCTCATTGCGGCCGTGGTCGCCACCTTCGCAACCGCTTGCGTCACCGATGATCCCAACCGCAGCGGCAAGGTCGGCGCTGGTGGCGGCGCGGTGATTGGTGCGGTGATTGCCAAGCAGGTCAGCGGTGCCGATGGCGCCCCCATCGTCGGTGCGCTGGTTGGCGCACTGGCCGGCGGTGCCGTGGGCAACTACATGGATCGCCAGCGTGCGGAGTTGAAGCGCAAGCTCGCCGCAGAGGAAGCCAATCGCCAGCTCAGCGTCAACACCATGGCCGATGGCTCGCTCAATGTCGCCGTTGCAGCTGATGTGACCTACGACCTGGGCAGCGCCACTCTCAAGCCGCAGGCCATGGCCGCGCTCGACAAGCTCGCGACCACGATCAGCGACTACAACTCGACCGTGATCCACGTTGTCGGCCACACCGACAGCATCGGCAGCGAGGCCAACAACCAGTCGCTCAGCGAGCGTCGCGCGGCGAGCGTTGCCGCCTACCTGACCAGCCGCGGCGTGCCGGCCCAGCGCATGCGTCAGGAAGGCCGTGGCGAGCGCGAATTGCTGGTGCGCACCCCGGATGAGACCAACGAGCCGCGCAACCGCCGGGTCGACATCGTGCTGAAGGCCATCGTGCAGGGCAACGAACAGGCCGCTTACAACCCACCCGGTTATCTCGGTGGCTAAAGCCGCTGGCGGTTTATGATGCGCAAAGGCGATTGATTTGACCGTATCCAGCGGGGCGGGCCTTGGGCCCGCCCCGCTTTTATTTTGGGGATGAATACTGATGTCCGAGACTTATATCGGCGGGTTCCACGCCGTTGAAGCCGCCCTCGACGATGCCGAGAAGAAGCCGCGCGAAGTGCTGATCGTCGGCGGCCGCAAGGATGCGCGCATGTCCACGCTGCTCACGCTCGCCCAGCGGCGCAGCGTCACGGTTCGCACCATCTCCAAAGACCAGATGGACATGCTGGCTCCCGGCCTGCGGCACCAGGGCGTGATCGCCGCGGTGGAAGCCGCCGACTATCAGGGCGAAGAGGCGCTTGAACTGCCCGCCACACCGGATCGCCTGGTGCTGGCGCTCGATGGGGTGCAGGACCCGCACAACCTCGGTGCCTGCCTGCGCACGGCCGAAGCTGCCGGCGTCACCGCCGTGCTCATCCCCAAGGATCGCGCCGTGGGGCTCACCCCCGTCGCCCGCAAGGCCGCCGCCGGTGCTGCCGAGCGCGTGCCGGTGATTGCCGTCACCAACCTCGTGCGCTCGCTCGAACGCCTGAAGGAGCTGGGCTACTGGATCACCGGCCTCGATGGCGAGGCGGAGGAATCACTCTATCAATGCGACCTCACTGGCCCCACCGTGATCGTGATGGGTGGCGAAGGCGAGGGCATGCGCCGCCTCACGCGCGAAACCTGCGACCGCCTCATCAAGATCCCGATGGCGGGCAAGATCGAATCGCTCAATGTCTCGGTGGCGGCCTCGGTCTGCCTCTACGAATCGGTGCGCCAGCGCAGCATGCCGAAGCAGGTCAAGCGCAAATAGCTCAAGGCAGCTGGCTCTTGCCGGTGGCTGTGATGCCGGCACGGCTGGCATTGCGGCTGTCGCTGAGCTTGTAGGTGTTGCGGCCGGCGGCCTTGGCCTCGTAGAGCGCGCTGTCGGCCAGCGAGAGCAGCGCCTCAGGCCCCAGCGTGGCCTGGGCATCGAAGGCGATGCCGATGCTGACGCCGACCGTGACGCTGCCTTCCTCGATGAGCATGGGCTTTTCCATCGCGGCCACGATCTTGCGGGCGATGAACAGTGACTCTTCGGGGTTGGGCAGGTTGTCGAGCATCACCACGAACTCATCGCCCGCCAGCCGCGCCACGGTGTCGAGCGGCCGCACGCTGGCCTGCAGGCGCAGCGCCACCTCGCGCAGCACCGCATCGCCCGCCGCATGGCCGTGGCTGTCGTTGATGCGCTTGAAATGATCGATGTCGAGAAACATCAGTGCGTGGTTGATGGAGCCTTGGCGATTGCGGTGGATGGCGGCCTCCAGCCGCTCCTGGAACTCTCGGCGATTCGCCAGCCCCGTCAGCATGTCGTAGCGGGCGAGGCGGTTGAGCTCCGCCTGCACGGTCTTGAAGCTGCTGATGTCGTTCATCAGCAGATACACGCCCAGCACCTGGCCGTGTGCTGCCAGATGCGGCAGGTAGCTGGCGCGCACGGTGCGTGGCGTGCCGCGCGTGGTCAGCACCAGCTCGGTGTCGATGCGATGGCCCTTCAGTGCGGCCTGCACATGCTCGAACTGCATGTCGCCGAAGTCGTCGTCGATCACATCGTGATAGTGCTTGCCGATCCAGTCGGCCACCGGCTTGCCGAACCAGTCGGCATGGGTGCCGTTGCAGAAGCGGTAGATGCCGTTGCGGTCGAGGTAGGCAATCAGGGCCGGCAGGTTGTCGGTGATGATGCGCAGCCGCTCCTCGTCGGCGGCCTGGCGCAGCTCCGCGTTCTTGCGTTCGGTGATGTCGAAGGTCATCGCGAAGAAGCCCAACACCGTGCCGTCCGGTGTCCGCTCCGGGATGTAGTTGGACTGGTAGTGGAACATCCTGCCGTTGACCTGGGCGTGGTTCTCGAAGCTCGCCGTCTCGCCGCCGAGCGCACGCTGCACATGCGGTGCGAGATCGGCGTAGATGGCCTCGCCGCGCACCTCGCGCATGGTGCGGCCAATCATCTGCTGCGGGTCGCCGCCGAAGATCTTGCCGATGTGGGCATTGGCAAAGTGGTAGCGCTGCTCCGCATCCACATGGGCGATCAATGCCGGCAGGTTGTCGGTGACGGTACGCAGGCTCTGCTCGCTGCGGCTCAGGGCCTGCGCCAGCCGCTCGCGCTGGCTCAGCACCATTCCCATCACCAGGCCCTGGGCGGCGGCGATCAGCAGGAACACTTGCAGGATCAGGATGCGCACCTGCATCGAGACGGTGTCGATCAGCATGAAGGGCCCGTGGCCGCTGATGGTGCCGACGAGCGCGATGACGGTGATGGTGGCCACCCCCAGCACCGAGCCGCGCATGCCGTGCAGGTAGGTCAGCACCAAGAGCGGCGGGAACACCAGGAACAGCAGCGGGTAACGGGTCTGCGAGAACACCAGCACGCCGCTGACCACCACCAGCAGCCAGGGCAGCCAGGGGCGTGGTGCCTGGGCGCGGCTGGCATCCAGATCAGCTTCCGAGCGGAGCGCCAGCACCAGCGGCGTGACGATGATCATGCCCATGGCATCGGCGGGGAACCACACCGAGAACGTGGCCTGGAATGGCGCGCCGCCATGCCAGCCCAGCAGGGCGCTGGCGGCGATGCTGCTCGCGAGCGGGGCCAGCAGGCCGCAGAAGGCGGCGAAGTAAAGCAGGCCCAGCGAGGTGCCCAGCACCATGCCGGCACCCAGGCGTCTGCGCAGCGGCCAGGCAGCAAGAATCACCTCCAGCGTATTGCAGCCCGCCAGCAGGGGGGCCATGTGCAGGGCATCGCCGGAGAGCAGGTTGGCGACGACATTGCCTGCGAAGCCGGCGATCAGGTATCGCAGCCAATCCCCTGTGGGCGTGCTGAGCAGCACCCCCAGCAGCAGGCCGTTGCTGAGCCAGATGGCCGCCACCCGGCCATCGCCACGGGTCAGCGCGATGGTGACCCAGCAGCAGATACCCACCAGCACGGCCAGTTGCAGGGCCTGTAGCGAAGGCTGCCAGCGGGTGGGCGGTGGGGGCGACATTCAGGCTCCGGACGGCATGACAATCCGCATTCGCTGCAAAGACAGTTCCTTAACGGCCATCGCGAGGCCAGCCGCAGTGAAGACCGTGGCAGGGCCGACCAGCGTGGCAGTGAAGGGGGATGAGAGGTCGCCTGCGAGGCGGAACTGCGCCGGCACTCAAGTTTTCTGTCCGCCTGCCGATCAACAGGGCATCGGGACGGGAGGGCAGGGACTGTCCGGGATTGACCAGAAATGACAGCTGCGCAGCGCCTGCGACGTAAAGCCGTCTTCGCGTCCCCGTCGCACCGGGTACGGGACTTGTAGGGAGGTGGGTTGTTCCTCCGCTGGAGTCACGTCATGTCAGACGCCCTGTTCGGTATTCACGCCAAAGCCCTGTCGCTGGGCCGTGCGCGCATGGACGTGCTGGCCGCCAACATCGCCAACGCCGACACCCCGAAATACCTCGCGAAGGATGTCGACTTTGCCCAGGCCCTCAAGGCCGAAAGCAGCACCGGCAGCCTGAAAGCCACCAGCGCCCGGCATCTCGTCACAGGCGGCAGCGGTGGCAGCAGCAGCGCGCAGGAAGTCTGGCGCACACCGCTGCAACCCTCCGCCGATGGCAACACGGTGGATGTGCAGATCGAGCAGGCGCAGTTCAGTGAAGCCGCCCTCAAGTACCAGGCCAGCCTCAATTTTCTCGATGGCCGGGTGCGCGCGCTGATGACGGCGATCACCGGACAGTGAGCTAGACCATGAGCACTTTCCGCATCTTCGACATCGCCGGTTCCGCCCTCGCAGCGCAATCGGTGCGCCTCAATGCCACTGCCAGCAACCTGGCCAATGCCAACAACGTTGCCGGCTCCGCCGATGCGGTGTACCAGGCCCGCGAGCCAGTGTTCGAGGTGATGACCGATGCCGCTGGCGAGACCGCCGGCGTGCGGGTGAGCGATGTCCAGACCCGCACCACCGAAGCCCAGAAGCTCTACCAGCCCGGCCATCCGCTCGCGGATGCCGAGGGCTATGTCTACGCCCCCAGCGTCAATGTCGTCGAGGAGATGGTGAACATGATTTCTGCCCAGCGCAGCTACCAGAGCAATGTCGAGGTGTTCAACACGGTCAAGGACCTGACCATGCGCACGCTCACGCTCGGCAAGTAAGGACAACCCGCCATGACCAACGCCATCAACGGCTACGACTCGCTCGGTCTCTCTCAGCCGGTGCAGGCCGCCGGCAAGCAGAGTCTGGGGCAGGAGGATTTCCTCAAGCTGATGACCACCCAGCTGCAAAGCCAGGACCCGTTCAAGCCGATGGACTCGGCACAATTCCTCGGCCAGATCGCGCAGTTCTCCACCGTCAGCGGCATCCAGTCGCTCAACACCGGCTTTGCCTCGCTCAACGACAGCCTCACCGCCAATCAGGCCCTACAGGGCGCGGCCCTGGTTGGCCGCAGCGTGCAGGTGCCGGGCGATGCCCTGGTGCTGGGCGCCACGGGCTCGCTCGAAGCCAGCGCCGCGCTGCCCACCGGCGGCGTGCTGCGCGCCACCATCCGCGATGCGGCCGGTGCGGTGGTGCGTCATCTCGACCTCGGTGCGCAGGCGGCCGGCAACACCCCCATCACCTGGGATGGCACCACCGACAGCGGCGTGCGGGCGGCGGCGGGCCAGTACTCGATCCGCGCGGAGCTCTCGGACAGCGACGGCACCAGCCAGGCCCTCGCCACCGAAGTGATTGCCCCCGTCACCGCCGTGCGCCTTGGGGCGCAGGGCTTGCAGGTGGAGATTGCAGGCAGCGGCATCGTCCCGCTCTCCAGCGTCACCCAGATTCGCTGAACCCCACTGAATTCATTGTCCGCACCGGAGAAAAACCATGTCATTCCCCATCGCACTCTCAGGCCTCAATGCCGCTTCGGCAGACCTGGGCGTTACCGCCAACAACATCGCCAACGCCAACACCCATGGCTTCAAGACCGGCCGGGCGGAGTTCGGTGATGTGTTCGGCGCCACCGCCTACGGTGTCTCGCGCAATGCCACCGGCCAGGGTGTGCGCCTGCAGCAGATCACCCAGCAGTTCACCCAGGGCAACGTCAACTACACCAACAACTCGCTCGATCTCGCCATCAATGGCGAGGGCTTCTTCACCGTCGCCAGCGACAAGGGCATGGCCTATACCCGCGCCGGGGCCTTCGGTGCCGATCGCAACGGCACGGTGGTGAACAGTGCAGGCCAGCGCCTGCAGGTGTATCCGGCACTGGCCGATGGCAGCGGCTTCAACACCGCCACCTTGCAGGATCTGCAGATCAGTTCCGGCGACAACGCGCCGCGCGCCACCAGCGCGCTGTCGGTGCAGGCCAATCTCGCCGCCACCGATACCGCCCCGACGACGGCGACCTTCGACCCCGCCGACCCCACCAGCTACAACCGCACCACCTCGGTGACGGTCTATGACTCGCTGGGTGCCAGCCACACCGCCAACCTCTATTTCGTGAAAGGGGCTGCCGCCAACGCCTGGGACATGAACGTGACCATCGATGGTGTGGCCGCCGGCCCCGCCACGCCGCTTTCCTTCGACAGCAACGGCATTCTCACCACGCCGGCACTGGGCGAAGTCACGCTGCCGGCCGTCACCCTGAGCAATGGTGCCGCACCGCTCAGCGCCACGCTCAACCTGGCCGACACCACCCAGTACGGCAACAGCTTCAGCGTCTCCAAGCTGACGCAGGATGGCTACACCACCGGCCGCCTCACCGGGCTTGAAGTCACCGCCGAGGGCGTGGTGCAGGGCCGCTATTCCAATGGCCAGGCCACCGCACTCGGCAAGGTCGCAGTCGCCACCTTCGCCAACCCACAGGGCCTGCAAAAGCTCGGCGACACCGCCTTTGCCGAGACCTATGCCAGCGGTGCGGCCCTGCGCGGCGAAGCCGGCAGCGGCAGCCTGGGCATGATGCAGTCCGGCGCGCTGGAGGCGAGCAACGTCGACATCACCGCCCAGCTGGTCAACATGATCACCGCGCAGCGCAACTTCCAGGCGAACGCGCAGATGATCCAGACCAGCGATGCCGTCACCCAGACGATCATCAACATCCGTTAACCGTCATGGACCGCGCCCTCTATGTCGCCATGACCGGTGCCGCGCAGACGCTGCGCGCGCAGTCGGTCAACCACCACAACCTGGCCAATGCCAGTACCACCGGCTTCAAGGCCGAGCTGGCGGTGGCGGGCGGGGTGGATGTGCGCGGCACGGGTTTCGGTTCGCGCATCAATGCCCAGAGCTTCATCGCCGGCACCGATGGCAGCGGCGGCAGCCTGCAAGCCACCGGCGGCGCGCTGGACATCGCCCTGAAACCCGACCGCTGGCTGGCCGTGCAAGCGCCCGATGGCAGCGAGGCCTACACCAAGGCCGGTGATCTCACGCTCGATGCCAGCGGCACCCTGCGCACCGCATCCGGCCTTGCCGTGCTGGGCGATGGCGGCCCCATCACCCTGCCGCCGGCGACCTCGGTGAGCATCGGCGGTGATGGCACCGTCTCGCTCATCCCCGCCGGGCAGGCGGGTGCGATTGCCAGCACCGCCGGCAAGCTGAAAGTGATTGCGGCCACCACCGCGCAGCTGGAGCGCAGCGGCAATGGCCTGTTCAGTGCCAAGAAGGGCTTCGTGCCGGAGCCTGCAAGCGGCGCGGTGCTGACCACGGGCGCGCTGGAATCGAGCAACGTCAATGTCGCCGATGCGATGGTGACGATGATCGAACTCGCCCGGAACTTCGAGTTGCAGACTCGTGCGATGAAGGCCGCTGACGAGAATGCGCAGCAGGCCGCATCGCTGGTCAGGATGAAGTAATGGCTGACCTCTTAAATATCGGCAAATCGGCGCTCTATGCAGCGCAGAAGAGCCTCGACCTGACCGGCCACAACATCGCCAATGTCGGTACCGAGGGCTATTCACGCCAGCGCATCGACCAGTCGGCACTGCCCGGCGGCAGCGTCAGCCGGCTGGATGTCGGCGCCGGTGTCGTCGTCAACGGCACCACCCGGCTCAGCGATGCCCTGGTGGAATCGCGGCTGGTGCGCGATGGCGCCGAGGTGGCACGGCTCACGGCCTTCGACAGCCTGGCGACCCGCGCCGATACCCTGCTGTCTGACAGCAGCACCGGACTCTCCGGCAGCCTCAACCAGCTTTTTTCCGGCTTCGAGCAGCTGGCGGTTGATCCATCCTCCACCGCCACCCGCCAGGCCGTGCTGGGGCAGGCCGAGAGCTTTGCCAACCGGCTCGGTGACCTGCATGCCCAGCTGAGCAGCATCGACAGCGAAATCGACCAGCGCCTGTCGCAGGCCGTGAGCACCATCAACGATCTGGCCAGCGCCATCGGCCAGCTCAACCACCGCATCGCCGAGGCCGGCAGCAACACGCCGGCTGATCTGCTCGACGCCCGCAGCCAGCTGGTGCAGCAACTCAGCGAGCAGGTGGGTATCAGCACCACCGTGCAGGACGACGGCAGCCTGAATGTCTTTGCCAGCTCCGGCCAGCCGCTGGTGGTGGGCGATCGCGTCAGCCTGCTCGGCACCGCCGACGATCTCTATCGTCCCGGCCGGCTCGACATCGTTGGCGGCAGCGCCCGCATCAGCAGCCAGCTCAGCGGCGGCACGGTGGGCGGCCTGCTGGATGCGCGCCGCAACCTCATCGACCCCGCACTGGAAAAACTCGGCCGCGTCGCGGTCACGCTCACCAGCCGCATCAACGCCGTGCAGGCCGAGGGCGTGTTGCAGGATGGCAGCGTCGGCAGCGCCCTGTTCAGTGCGCCCAGCGGCGTGGCGTTTTCGGCCAGCACCAATACCGGCAGCGCCACCGCCGCCGTCAGCTTCGGCAACACGGCGCAGCTCACCGGCGACGACTACCTGCTGCGCAGCACCGGCACCGGCTGGCAGCTCACCCGCGCCCGGAGTGGCGAGGCGGTGAGCTTCACCGGCACCGGCAGCAGCAGCGATCCGCTGGTGGTGGAGGGCGTCCGCATCACCTTGAGCGGCAGTGCCGCCAGCGGCGACAGTTTCCGCATCAGCCCCACCCACGATGCCGCCAGCCAGGTGCAGCTGCTCAGCAGCGACCCGCGCAGCCTGGCCACCGCAGGCCGGCTCGGCAGCAGCGCCGCGCTGGCCAATACCGGCAGCGCCAAACCCGGCGCGCCGACGGTGGTCGATGGCAGCAACGCCCAGCTCGCCACGCCCGCCACCATCACCTTCCTGAGTGCCAGCAGCTACCAGATCGGCAGCGGGCCGGCGGTGGCCTTTGCGGCCGGCGACCGCATTAGCGCCAATGGCTGGTCGCTGACACTCGCCGGCGTGCCGCAGGCGGGCGACCAGTTCAGCGTGAGTGCCACCCCACCGGGCAGCAGCGACAACCGCAATGCCCGCGCACTCGCCGGCATCGCGCAGGAGAAACTGCTCGATGGCAGCCGCAACACCATCAGCCAGGCCAACAACGCCCTGGTGACACAGACCGGCACCACCACGCTGCAGGTGCGCACCGCCAAGGCTGCCGCCGAGGCCGTGCGCACGCAAAGCCAGAACGAGCGCGATGCGGTGTCGGGCGTGAACCTCGACGAGGAAGCCGCCAATCTGCTGCGCTACCAGCAGGCCTACCAGGCCGCCGCCCAAGTCATCGCCACGGCGAGCACCGTGTTCGACACCCTGCTCGCCGCGACCCGTCGCTAAAGGTTGACCGCCATGCGCATCTCCACGCCCAGTCTCTTCAACAACAGCCTCTCCAACATCCTGCAGCAGCAGGCGGCGGTGGCGAAGGCGCAGGACCAGGTCAGCACCGGCGTGAAGTTCAAGACCGCCGGGGAAAACCCCGGCGGCACCGCGCAGGTGCTGGCACTGGAACAGGCCATGGCCGAGCACGCCCAATTCGGCAGCAACCTCGGCAGCCTGCGGCAGCGCCTGGGCGGCGAGGAGAGCGCGCTGGCTTCTGCCGGCGATGTGCTCAGCCGCGTGCGTGAGCTGACGGTGCAGGCCAACAGCGCCACGCTGTCGACCGAAAACCGGCAGCAGATCGCCACCGAACTGACCCAGCTCAAGACCCAGCTGCTGGACATTGCCAACACCAGCGATGGCCTCGGCCACTACGTGTTCGGCGGCACGCAGGACAGCAGCAAGCCCTTTGCCGAGACCGGCGGCAGCATCAGCTACAGCGGCTCGCAGCAGGTGCGCGAGATCACGGTCGGCGAAGGCCGCAGCCTGGCCGAGGGCGACAGCGGCGATGAGGTCTTTCTGCGCATCAGCGACGCCAGCGGCAGCAGCGATCTGTTCGCCCGCGTGCAGTCCGCCATCGACGCGACGCTGGCCGATGTCAGCACCCCGGCCGCCCGCACCGCCAACCAGGCGCAATATGCCAACGCACTGGCCGCACTCGATGGCGGCATCGAACATCTCTCCGGCATCCGTGCCTCTGTCGGCACCCGGCTGGCCGCCGTCGATACGGTGGAAACCCGCCTGCAGGGGCTGGATGTGCAGTTGCAGGCCACCCTCAGCGAGGTGCGCGACCTCGACTACGCCGAATCGATCAGCCGCCTGCAACTGCATTCCCTGTCGTTGCAGGCGGCGCAATCCGCCTTCGCCAAGGTGCAGAGCCTGAGCCTGTTCAACTACATCCGCTAGACAAGCTAGTTGCGGCGGAACACCGACAGCACATTGCCGTTGGTGGACTCGTTCTCGCCGATCACACCCTTCTCCGTCACCAGCACATCACTGGTCGCAAACAGCGGCGGCTGGCCCAGACGCACCTGCGAGGGGCTGTCGAAACTCAGCGGGTCGGTCGCCGAGACGAGCGCACCACTGGCATCGAACAGGGCGATCTGCCCAGCCGAGTAGTAGGCCGCCAGCAGCTGCTCGCCGGGCAGGCTGAAATCATCCGGCAGGCTGTCGAAGCGGCTGAATACCGCCCGCGTGCCGGGGCTGCCATCGGCATTGATCACCACCGTGCTGATGCGCCCCAGCGTCGGTGCCGAACTCTCGCTGAAGTAGAGCCTGCGGCCACGCACCTGCACCCCATTGGGCTGTGATTGCACGGTGTCCAGCACCAGCCAGTCGCTCTGCTCCACCACGCGCAGCGGGTCGGCGGCATCGAGCCGGAGCCGCACGATCTTCGGCGAGGGCAGGGCGTTGGTGGCGAGCGGGCCGTTGACCACGTACAGCTCGCCATCCGGACCGGCGGCGAGGCCATTGGGTGCGGCCAGGTCGAGGCTATGGATGGCTTCGAGCCGGGGCGTGGCCGTGAGTCGTGTGGCATACAGCTGGCCATCGAAGCAGTTGGCATAGAGCACCTCGCCGCGCAGGGCGAGGCCAGTGAAATTGCAGCTGCCGTCGAGCAGCGGTGTGGCGGTGTAGCTGCTGCCGCTCTGGCCGATCTCGAACACATTGGTGCCACCGCTGACGAACAGCCGGCCACCCGGCGTGAACAGCAGGTTCTCGGCATCGGGGATGGTGACCAGCCGCGTCTTGCTGCCGCAGCTCGATGCCACGCAGAGCGTCGCCGGCGCGCTGCCCGCGGGTGGATCGGGGCTGTCCTTGCACGCACCCAGGGTGAGTGCGGCGAGCAGCAGGGTGGCTTGGATGAAGCGCATGGGTTTTCCGCCAGAGGGTTGTTCTGCGGATTGTAGGGCGGCCGGAACCACCCCTTTATACTGCGCGCCCCCAATGGACTGACTGATGACCTGGACGCCCGAAAGCTGGCAGCACAAGACCGCTGCGCAGCAACCGACCTATCCCGACCGCGCCGCCCTCGATGCGGCCGTCAACACGCTCAAGGGCCTGCCGCCCTTGGTGACGAGCTGGGAGGTCAATCGCCTCAAGAACGAGTTTGCCGCCGCCGCGCGTGGCGAGCGTTTCGTGCTGCAAGGCGGCGACTGCGCCGAGAGCTTTGCCGACTGCCGTGCCGACCTCATCACCAACCGTTTGAAAGTGCTGTTGCAGATGAGTCTCGTGCTCACCCATGGCCTCAAGAAGCGCGTCACCCGTGTGGGCCGCTTCGCCGGCCAGTACGCCAAGCCGCGCTCGACCGACACCGAGACCAAGAACGGCATCACGCTGCCGAGCTATCGCGGCGATCTGGTCAATGGCGCGGCTTTCACGGCCGAAGAACGCATCCCCGATCCGCAGCGCCTGCTCGAAGCGCACTCGCGTTCGGCGATGACCATCAACTTCGTGCGCGGTCTCATCGACGGCGGCTTCGCCGACCTGCACCACCCCGAATACTGGGACCTCGACTGGGTGCAGCACGCCCCGCTCGCTGCCCAGTACCAGGCGACGGTGGATGCCATCGGCGACTCGCTGCGCTTCATGGAAACCCTCGCCGGACAGTCGCTCGCCGACTTGCAGCGGGTCGATTTCTACACCTCGCACGAAGCGCTGCTGCTGTGGGCCGAGCAGGCGCAAACGCGGCAGGTGCCGCGCCAGCCGGGCTGGTTCAATCTCTCCACGCACTTCCCCTGGATCGGACTGCGCACCGCCGCGCTCGATGGGGCGCACGTCGAGTACTGCCGGGGCATCGCCAACCCGGTGGGCGTGAAGGTGGGCCCGACCATGGGGGCCGACTGGGTGCTCGCACTCTGCGAGGCGCTCAACCCGAAACGCGAGGAGGGCAAGCTGGTGCTGATCCACCGCATGGGTGTGGGCAAGATCGCGGCCCACCTGCCGCCGGTGATCGAGGCCGTGCGCAAATCCGGCCACCCGGTGCTGTGGCTGGCCGACCCCATGCATGGCAACACCCAGACCGCCGGCAATGGCCTGAAGACGCGCGCCTTCGACGACGTGGCGGGCGAGCTGACGCAGTCCTTCCGCATCCACCGCGAATGCGGCTCGCGGCTGGGCGGCGTGCATCTGGAGCTGACCGGCGAGGACGTGACCGAATGCACCGGCGGCGCGCGCATGCTCACCGAGACCGATCTGGAACGCGCCTACAAGAGCAGCGTCGATCCGCGCCTCAACTACGAGCAGGCGCTGGAGCTGTCGCTGAAGATCGTGGATTCGGCTGCTCACTAGAGCGCGTCCATGAACAGGGACGACACCCGCACCGGCAAGCTGCCCCTGATTCTGGGCGTGATCGGCTTCCTCGTCGGTGCGGCCAGTCTCGATGACGGCGGTTATCTGCTGGGTGCGGCCGCCGGCTGGGCGCTGGGTCTGACGCTGGCGCAGCAGGGCATCGTGCGCCGCTTGCAGGCCCGCATCGCGGTACTCGAAGCATCGCAGGCAAGCGCAGTGGCGAGGGTGCCGAATGCGGCCGAGGCTGCTCCGGCTGCCCCGGCTGAAGATGCCAGGCCGCAGGAGCGCATCGACGAAGCAAGGCAGGTGCCGGAGCCCATGCCTTCCAGCTGGGTGCCGCCAGTCCCGGCCGCGCCCACGGTCTTCGAGCGCGCCATCGCCCAGGGCTGGGACTGGCTGCGCGGCGGCAATCCGTTGGCGAAGATCGGCGTGGTGATCCTGTTCTTCGGCGCGGTGTTCCTTGTCAAATATGCGGCCGAGCACAGCCTGTTTCCCATCGAGCTGCGCTTTGCGGCACTGGCAGCGGGGGCGGTGGCATTGCTGCTGCTGGGCTGGCGCTGGCGCACGAGCAAGCCCGGCTATGCGCAGGTGCTGCAAGGCGGCGGCATCGCGGGCCTGTATCTGGTCACCTTCGCGGCGGCGCGGCTTTACCAGCTGCTGCCCTTGCCCCTGGCGCTGGCCTTGATGGTCGCCGTTGCGGTGCTCGCTGCCCTGCTCGCGGTCGCACAGAACACATTGGCGATGGCCGTGATCGGCACCGGCGGCGGTTTTCTCGCACCGCTGCTGGTTTCGACCGGCAGCGGCAATCACATCGCCCTCTTCAGCTACTACGCCATCCTCAATCTGGGCGTGTTCACGGTGGCCTGGTTCCGTGCCTGGCGGGTGCTGAACATCCTCGGACTCGTCTTCACCTTCGGCGTCGTCGGCCTGTTCCGTGGCAGCAGCTACGGCGATGAAAAGCTGTACAGCACCGATGCCTTCCTGCTGCTGTTCTTCCTCATGTACGTGGCGGTGTCGATCCTGTTTGCGCTGCGGCAGAAGCCGGATCTGAAAGGCGCGGTCTCGGCCTCGCTGGTGTTCGGCCTGCCGGTGATGGGCTTCGGCATCCATGCCTCGCTGTGGAGCGGCACCGAATATGCGCTGGCCTGGAGCGCACTGGGCTTCGGTGTCTTCTACATTGCACTTGCCAGGCTGCTGTGGAACCGCCGGCGCGAGCATCTGCGTCTGCTCTCTGAGGCCTTTGCCGCGCTCGGCGTGATCTTCTCCAGCCTTGCCATTCCGCTTGCCTTCGACGAAAGCGTCACCGCCGTGATGTGGGCGGTGGAAGGTGCAGGCCTGATGTGGCTCGGCGTGCGGCAGGATCGCCAGCTGGCGCGCGCGTTCTCGCTGCTGTTGCAGCTTGGCGGCACGCTGGCCTTCCTCAGCCAGGGCCCGCCGGATGCGGATGCGCTGCCCATCGCCAACAGCCAATGTATCGGCCTCATCGTGCTCGGCCTCTCGACCCTGCTCAGCGGCTGCTGGCTGCGGCGCGAGGGGCAGGTCGTCCCCCGCTGGGAGCGCGGCTGGAGTCTCGCCGCACTCCTCATCGGCACCTTGTTCATGGCGGCGGCTGGCCTGGGCGAGATCAGCCGCCTGCTGGGCAGCGTGCAGGAGGGCGCGACGCTGGCCTGGCTCGCGCTGCTGGCGCTGTGCTGGCAGGGACTGTCGCGGCGTCTCGCCTGGCCTCTGTTCGATGTGCTGGCGACGGCGTTGATGGCGGTGGCTGCCGCGCTCGCGGTGCAGTGCGTGCTGCTGCCGCAGCAAGGGTTCGCCCAGGCCTGGGACCCGCATCCGGCCGCACTGGCCGGCGGCTTGGGCTGGCCGCTGTGGTTCATCGCCCAGTACCAGCTGATGTGGCGGCGCGAGCCTGCTGCGCCGTTGCTGTTCGTGCAGCACGCGGTCACCGGCCTGCTGCTGCTCGCGCTGCTGATCTGGGAGGCGACATGGCAGCTTCGCTTGCAGCTACCGCAGGGTTGCTGGCAGTGGCTGCCTTCGGCCGCCCTGCTGATCACCGCACTGACGCTGCTCACGCCCCGGCAGCTCGCACCCGCCTGGCCGCTGGCAAGGCACCCGCTGGCCTACCGGATCGGCGTGGGCTGGCCGGTGACTGTCGCCAGCGTGCTGTGGCTGGTGACGGCCAATGTCGGTAGTGCGGGCAAGGCCACCCCATGGCCCACGCTGCCGCTGATCAATCCGCTCGATCTCGCCAGTGCTGGCCTGCTGCTCGCACTGCTGCGCTATGGCTCGCAGCCCGCCGCAAGCGCGCTGCTGTCACCTCGGCTGTTACTGGGTGCGCTGGCCGCACTCGCGTTTTTGTGGATGAACGCAGCGCTCGTGCGGGGCCTGCACTACGGCATCGACACGCCGCTGTTCGGCCAGGGTGCGATGCACTCCACCGTGTTGCAGGCCGCACTCTCGATGTTCTGGAGCCTGCTCGCCTTCCTGGGCATGCTGCTCGCCTCGCGCCGGGGTCTGCGCCCCGTCTGGCTGGTGGGCGCGGCGCTGATGGCGGTGGTGGTGGCGAAGCTGTTTCTGGTCGACACTGCGGGCAGCGGCACGCTGGCGCGCATCGTGGCCTTCTTCACCGTCGGCGGCGTGTTGCTGGTGACGGGCTATTTCTCGCCGCTGCCACCAGCGAAGCCTGAGCCCGCAGCAAGGTCTTGAACCAGCAGCATGGCTTGCAAACTGTTTCCCGATCCCAAAAAACGACTTCAAAAATCGCACACGACATGACCATTCGAATCGCCATTCTGGGAGCTGCCGGCCGCATGGGCCGCGCGCTGATCGCCACGGTTGCCGCCACACCGGGGGCGACGCTGAGTGCCGCCATCGACCGCGCCGGTGCCACCGAACTGGGCCTGGATGCCGGCGCGCTGGCAGGGCTTTCGCCACTCGGCGTGAAAGTGACCGCCGACCTTGCAGCCGCCCTCGCCGTGAGCGATGTGCTGATCGACTTCACCCGGCCGGAGGCGAGTCTTGCTGCCATCGCCGCCTGCCGCGCCGCCGCCAAGCCTCTCGTCATCGGCACCACCGGCTTCACGCCCGAACAGAAGACGCTCATCGCAGAGGCCACGCGCGAGATCGCACTGGCGCAGGCCGCCAACTTCAGCGTCGGGGTGAACGTGCTGCTCAAGCTGGTGGAAGACGCCGCCCGTACGCTCGGCGATGCCTACGATGTCGAGATCGTCGAAGCCCATCACCGCCACAAGGTCGATGCGCCCAGCGGCACCGCGCTCGCACTCGGCGAGGCGGCGGCGGCCGGCCTGCAGCGCAATCTCAGGGAGGTGGCGATCTATGGCCGCGAGGGCCACACCGGCGCACGCGAGACGCAGACCATCGGCTTTGCCACCGTGCGCGGCGGCGATGTGATCGGCGACCACACCGTGATGTATCTGGGCGAGGGCGAGCGGGTGGAGTTGACCCACAAGGCCAGCTCGCGCGGCAACTTTGCCGGTGGCGCGGTGCGCGCCGCGCTCTGGCTGGCGGGCAAGCCGGCGGGCTCGTATTCGATGCGGGACGTGCTGGGTTTGTAGCCGCCGGGCGCACTACACTCGCGACACCCTCCCGCAACGCGAGCCGCCCGTGAAAAATGCCTTCCACCACGCCCTGCTGGCACTGCCTCTTTTCGCCTTGCTGAGCGGCACGGCAGCAGCGCAGGGTCTCGACGCCCTGCATGCCGAAATCGACCAGCTGGCGAACAGGGTGGAGCCGAAGGTGATCGAGATGCGCCGCCATCTGCACCAGAACCCGGAACTGGGCAACCGCGAGTTCGAGACTGCCAAATACGTCGCGAAGCGACTGAAGGACCTGGGCCTGACGGTGCAGACCGGCATCGCCCACACCGGCGTGGTGGCCGTGCTCAAGGGCGGCCTGCCGGGACCGGTGGTGGCCTTGCGCGCCGACATGGACGCGCTGCCGGTCGCCGAGGAAGTGGACCTGCCCTTCGCCAGCAAGGTGAAGACCACCTACGACGGCAAGGACGTGGGCGTGATGCACGCCTGCGGCCACGATGCCCATACCTCGACCCTGCTGGGCGTGGCCGAGGTGCTGAGCCAGATCAAGCCGCGGCTGAAAGGCACGGTGAAGTTCATCTTCCAGCCCGCCGAAGAGGGCGCACCCGCAGGTGAGGAGGGCGGCGCGCAGCTGATGCTGAAAGAGGGCGTGTTCAAGACCGCACCCATCCCCGAAGTGGTGTTTGGCAGCCATGTGTTCGCGCAGTGGGATGTGGGCACCATCGCCTGGAAGTCGGGTGGTGCGATGGCGAGTGCGGACGACTTGCAGATCATTGTGCGCGGCAAGCAGACCCACGGCGCCGCGCCCTGGCAGGGCATCGACCCCATCGTCATCGCCAGCCAGATCGTGATGGGCCTGCAAACCGTGGCGAGCCGGCAGATGAATGTCGGCAAGGCGCCGGTGATCGTCACCATCGGCAAGTTCGATGGCGGCGTGCGCAGCAACATCATCCCCGACAGCGTGACGATGAAAGGTACGCTGCGTTCGCTCGACCCGGTGATGCGCAAGGACCTCGCCGAGCGCGTGCGCCGCACCGCCATCAATATCGCCGAAGCGGGCGGGGCGACCGCCGAGGTGATCATCGGCGGCGAGACGGCCTACCCCGTGACCTACAACGACCCCGCACTGACCACGCGCCTGCTGCCGACGCTGGAACGACTCGTGGGCAAGGACAAGCTCATCCCCGCCGACGCGATGATGGGTGCCGAGGACTTCAGCTACTTCGCGCAAGAGGTGCCGGGCTACTTCGTGTTTCTGGGCGCGCGGCCAGTGGGTGAAGCACCAGAGCTGTTCGCCGCCAACCACTCGCCGCGCTTCCACATCGACGAGCAGGTGCTCAAGCTCGGCGTGCGCACGCTGGTGAATCTGGTGGTGGACTACAGCGCCACCAGCACGCCCTGAGTCGCCACGACAGGCTGCTTCAGCATTGCTCTCAAACCCTCGGAAACTCCCATGTCGATGAAACTGTCCCCGCGATTCACCCTGTCACTGCTGCTGCTCGCCACGCTGCATCTCAGCGCCTGCGCGCCGCAAATGAAGAGCTATGCCGATCCCAACTTTCATAGGACTGACTACAAGGATGTGGTCACTTCAAGCGCGCCGATGCCGGTGCGGGTGGAGGTGCAGTTTCAGCGCGATGGCAAGCCGCGCGAGCAGTCGGCCGGGGTGTTGCGCACCCATGTCGAGCGCACGCTGATCGCCAGCGGTGCCTTTGCACCGGATCTGAACGCCACCTCGCTGCTGCGCGTGGTCGTCAACAACGTCACCGACCGGGCCACGGCGCGCAAGGTGGGTGTGGTCACCGGTCTGAGCTTTGGCCTCTCAGGCGGCATCGTCACTGACGAATACCAGTTCAACATCGTCTACACCGACGCCGAAGGCAGCAAGAAGGATGGTTTCTACCGTCACGCCATGCACACCGCTGTCGGTGATGTGCCGCTGCCGCAGGGCTTTGCACCGCTGAAACCGGCCGATGCCTTCAGCAAGATCGTCGAAGACGCCGTGCTCAATTTCGTGCAGCAGTACCAGTCCGAACAGACCCAGCCAGGCTGATTGCGAACGGTTTTCATGGACGGGCAGGGGCTTCGCCGCTAAACTGCCGCCTTAATCCTGAAGAAGGGGGCCGAGCGCACAGCTTGCCCCCTTTTTCATGGCCGCCACCCGCCCATTCGACGAGTCCCAGCGACCATGAACAACGCAACTCCAGCCCTGTTGGCCCTCGCCGACGGCACTGTTTTCAAAGGCATTTCCATCGGTGCCGAAGGCACCACCGTTGGCGAGGTGGTGTTCAACACCGCCATGACTGGCTACCAGGAAATCCTCACCGATACCTCCTACACCAACCAGATCGTCACGCTCACCTACCCGCACATCGGCAATGTCGGCGTGAATGCGGAGGATGACGAGTCTGGCCGCGTGCGCATTGCAGGGCTGGTGGTGCGCGAAGTGCCCCGCAAGGCCAGCAATTTTCGCAGCACGCAGGATTTCTCGGCTTATCTGGCCGAGCAGGGCTGCATCGCCATCGCCGGCATCGACACCCGCAAGCTGACGCGCATCCTGCGCGATACCGGTGCGCAGAGCGGGGCCATCGTCGCAGGTGCCAATGTCACCGCCGAGCAGGCGCTGGCCGCTGCGCGCAGCTTCGGCGGCCTCAAGGGCGCTGACCTCGCCAAGGTCGTCACCACGCCCCAGAGCTATGCCTGGACCAAAGGGTCGTGGGAACTCGCCACCAACCGCGATGCCGAACCGGCACCGGGCAGCAAGCACGTCGTGGTCTACGACTTCGGCATCAAGCGCAACATCCTGCGCATGCTGGTGGATCGCGGCTGCCGCCTGACCGTGGTGCCTGCCCAGACGTCGGCGGCGGAGGTGTTCGCCATGAAGCCCGACGGCGTGATGCTGAGCAACGGTCCCGGCGACCCGGAGCCCTGCACCTACGCCATCGCGGCGACCAAAGAGTTCATTGCAGCCTCGCTGCCGACCTTCGGCATCTGCCTCGGCCACCAGATCATGGGCCTCGCTGCGGGTGCCAAGACGCTGAAGATGAAGTTCGGCCACCACGGTGCCAACCACCCGGTGCAGGACGTGGAATCCGGTCGCGTGCTGATCACCAGCCAGAACCACGGCTTTGCGGTGGACGAGGCGACCATCCCCAAGAACGTGGTGGTCACCCACCGCTCGCTGTTCGATGGCTCTAACCAGGGCATTCGTCTCACTGACGCGCCCGCATTCTCGTTCCAGGGCCACCCCGAAGCCTCGCCCGGCCCGCAGGACGTGAGCTATTTGTTCGACCGCTTCGTCGGCCTGATGACCAAGTAGGCGGCCATGCTCGGCATCACCGACTTCCCGGCCTTTCTGCTCATCACCACCATCACCGTGCTGCTGCCGGGGCCGAACTCGCTGTTTGTGCTCAGCGTGGCGGCACGGCAGGGGGTGCGGGATGGCTATCGCGCTGCGCTCGGCGTGTTCGTCGGCGATGGCCTGCTGATGATCGCCGCTGCTGCCGGCCTTGCACCGCTGCTCGCGGCCTATCCGCAGGTGTTCACGGTATTGAAGCTCGCCGGTGCGTGCTACCTGGCCTGGATGGGTGTGGGCTTGCTGCGGGCGGGTCTGCAGCAGTGGCAGCAGCGCCATCTGGCGATGCCAGAAGTGGGCGCGCAGAAAGAAGGCTGGGTCGCCAAGCCTTTCCAGCGCACGCTCGGCATCAGCCTGCTCAACCCCAAGGCCATCTTTTTCTTCATGGCCTTCTTCATCCAGTTCGTCAGTGCCGATGCGCCGCATCCGGTGCTCTCGTTTGCGGTACTCGGCATCGTACTCACGGCCATCAGCGCGGCCTATCTCTCGCTGCTGATCTTCACTGGCAGCCGACTCGCTGCGAGCTTTCGTGAGCGCCGCCGCCTCGCTGCCGGCGCCACCGGCAGTGCCGGACTTCTCTTCATCGGCTTCGGCGCGAAACTCGCGTCAGCCACAACCTAAGGACGGCCATGCCAAAACGCACTGACCTCAAATCCATCCTCATCATCGGCGCCGGCCCCATCATCATCGGCCAGGCCTGCGAGTTCGATTATTCGGGTGCTCAGGCCTGCAAGGCGCTGCGGCAGGAAGGCTATCGCGTGGTGCTGGTCAACAGCAATCCGGCGACGATCATGACCGACCCGGAGATGGCCGATGCCACCTACATCGAGCCCATTCGATGGGAGACGGTGGCGCGCATCATCGAGAAGGAGCGCCCCGACGCGCTGCTGCCGACGATGGGCGGGCAGACCGCACTGAACTGCGCGCTCGATCTCGCCAAGCACGGCGTGCTGGAGAAATATGGTGTCGAGCTGATTGGTGCGAATGCGCACGCGATTGACCTCGCCGAAGACCGCCTGAAGTTCCGCGATGCGATGACCGAGATTGGTCTGGGTTCGGCGAAGTCTGGTGTGGCACACACCATGGACGAGGCGCGTGAGCTGCTGAAATACGTAGGCTTCCCGGCCGTGTGCCGCCCCAGTTTCACGCTGGGCGGCAGCGGCGGCGGCATTGCCTACAACATCGAGGAGTTCGAGGAGATCGTCGGTCGCGGCCTTGACCTCTCTCCGACCACCGAAGTGCTCATCGAAGAGAGCCTGCTGGGGTGGAAGGAATACGAGATGGAGGTGGTGCGCGACAAGAACGACAACTGCATCATCGTGTGCAGCATCGAAAACTTCGATCCGATGGGCGTGCACACCGGCGACTCGATCACCGTCGCACCGGCGCAGACCTTGACCGACAAGGAATACCAGATCATGCGCAACGCGAGCATCGCGGTGCTGCGCAAGGTCGGGGTGGAAACCGGCGGCTCGAACGTACAGTTTTCGGTCAACCCGAAAGACGGCCGCCTGATCGTCATCGAGATGAATCCGCGTGTGTCGCGCTCGTCTGCCCTCGCCTCGAAGGCGACCGGTTTTCCCATCGCCAAGATCGCCGCCAAGCTCGCGGTCGGCTACACGCTGGACGAGCTGAAGAACGAGATCACCGGCGGTGCAACACCCGCGAGCTTCGAGCCCAGCATCGACTACGTGGTGGTGAAAATCCCGCGCTTCACCTTCGAGAAATTTCCGCAGGCCGACAGCCGTCTGACCACGCAGATGAAGAGCGTGGGCGAGGTGATGGCAATGGGACGCAACTTTCAGGAGGCGCTGCACAAGGCCATGCGCGGGCTGGAAACCGGCAGCGATGGTTTCGATCCGCAGGTGCCGGATCACTCGGCCGATTCGATCTCGCGCATCCGCGAGGAACTCGCCACGCCGCGCGCGAACCGCCTCTGGTACGTGGGCGATGCCTTCCGCACTGGCATGAGCGTCGAGGACATCTTCAAGCTCAGCAAGATCGACCCCTGGTTCCTCGACCAGATTGAAGAACTGATTGCGATGGAGAAGACCATCGCCGCCGCCAAGCTCGACACGCTCACCGCCGATGCCGTGCGCGTGTGGAAGCGCCTCGGCTTCTCCGACCGCCGCATCGCCAAGCTGATGCGCGTGAGCGAGATGGAAGTCGGCGCGCGTCGCAAGGCACTCGGCGTGCGGCCCATCTACAAGCGCGTGGATACCTGCGCGGCGGAGTTCCCCACCGACACGGCGTATCTGTATTCGAGCTACGACGACGAGTGCGAAGCCAAGCCCACGGGACGCGACAAGATCATGATTCTGGGCGGCGGTCCGAACCGCATCGGGCAGGGCATCGAGTTCGACTACTGCTGCGTGCATGCGGCACTCGCACTGCGCGAGGATGGCTTCGAGACCATCATGGTCAACTGCAACCCGGAGACGGTTTCGACCGACTTCGATACGTCGGATCGTCTCTACTTCGAGCCGCTGACGTTTGAAGACGTGATGGAAATCATCGACCTCGAAAAGCCCAAGGGCGTGATCGTGCAGTTCGGTGGCCAAACGCCGCTCAAGCTGGCGCGCGCGCTCGAAGCCGCTGGTGCGCCCATCATCGGCACTTCGCCGGACTCGATTGACCTCGCCGAAGACCGCGAGCGCTTCCAGAAACTGGTGGAAGACCTGGCCCTGTTGCAGCCGCCCAATGGCACCGCCACTTCGCTAGAAACCGCCTTGGCTGCTGCGAAGAAAGTGGGCTATCCCGCCGTGGTGCGTCCGAGCTATGTGCTCGGTGGGCGTGCGATGGAAATCGTCCACGACGATGCTGATCTCACCCGCTACATCCGCGAGGCGGTGCAGGTCAGCAACGACTCGCCGGTGCTGATTGATCGCTTCCTCGACGACGCCATCGAAGTGGATGTGGACGCGCTCGCCGACGGCACCGACGTGGTGATCGGCGGCATCATGGAGCACATCGAACAGGCGGGCGTCCACAGCGGCGACTCCGCCTGCTCGCTGCCCGCGCACTCGCTCTCGCCGGCCGTGCTCGACGAGATTCGTGCGCAGACCGTGAAGCTCGCTCACGCGCTGAAAGTGCGTGGCCTGATGAACATCCAGTTCGCGGTGCAGGGTGCCAAGGGTGCCGAGCGGGTGTTCCTGCTGGAAGTGAATCCCCGCGCCTCGCGCACTTCGCCCTTCGTGAGCAAGGCCACGGGTCGTCCGCTCGCCAAGATTGCGGCGCGGGTGATGTCGGGCATGTCACTCCAGAGCCAGGGCGTCACCAGCGAAATCATTCCCACGCACTACTCGGTGAAGGAATCGGTGTTCCCCTTCGCCAAGTTCCCCGGCGTCGATCCGCTGCTGGGGCCGGAGATGAAATCCACCGGCGAGGTGATGGGCGTGGGTGCGAGCTTCGGCGAGGCCTTCAACAAGGCCCTGCTCGCCGCCAGCATGGTGGTGCCGGAAAGCGGAACGGCCTTCCTCTCGGTGCGGGCGCAGGACAAGACCAAGGCGGTGGAGCTGGCGCGCACCCTGGTGGACAAGGGTTTCAAGGTGGTGGCGACCGAGGGCACGGCGAAGGTGATTGCCGAAGCCGGCGTGGCCTGCCTGCCGATCAACAAGGTGAAGGAAGGCCGCCCGCACTGCGTCGATGCGATCAAGAACGGCGAGATCCAGTTCGTCTGCAACACCACCGACGGCAAGCAGTCGATCGAAGAGAGCAAGTCGATCCGTGCCGCGGCCATGCACCAGCGGCTGACCTACTTCACCACCATTGCGGGCGCCCAGGCGGCCGCGATGGCGATGGATCACCTCGACAACGTGGTGGTCAACCGCCTACAGGATCTGCACTAAGCACTGGGCAGCGTGAAACAGAATCGGCTGCCTTCGCCGGGAGCCGATTCCACCCAGATGCGGCCGCCGTGCAGGCCGACGATCTTGTGGCAGAGCGCAAGCCCAATGCCGGTGCCCGGATACTGATCGGAGGCATTCAGGCGGCGGAAAATCTGGAACAGCTTTTCCTGGTTTTGCAGTGCGATGCCGATGCCGTTGTCGGCCACTTCGCAGCGCCAGTTGCCATTGGGTTCGCGGCTGGCGCGGATGCGTATTTCGGGCTTCTGCCCCGGTGGCTGGAACTTGACGGCATTGGCGATCAGGTTCTGGAACAGCTGCGTGAGCAGGCGCGTGTCACCCCGCACGGGTGGCAGCGGCTCGATGCTGATCTCGGCCTGCGTTTCCACCAGCACCGCATGCAGCTGCTCGCGGGCGCGGCGCAGCGGCTCGCCGAGCGGCAGCGGCAGCATCTGCGCACTCTGCGGGTTGACCTTGGAGAGTGACAGCAGATCGTCGATCAGCTGCTGCAACTCGCCGACGCTCTCCCGGATGAAGGCGAGAAACTCGTTGGCTTCTGCGGTGAGCTTGTCGTGGTAGCGGCGTTCGAGAATGCGCGCGAAGCTGGCAATGTTGCGCAGCGGCGCCTGAAGGTCGTGGCTGGCGACATAGGCGAACTGCTCCAGCTCGCGGTTGGAGGCGGCGAGCTGTTCGGCACGGTGCTGGGTTTCCCGCTCCAGCGACTGGCTGTGCTCAACCTGCTGGGCGAGCAGGCTGTTGGCCTTGGCGAGGGCGACGGTGCGCTCCACCACCAGTTGCTCCACGCGCGAACCGCGGCCGATCACCAGCAGCAGGAACATGCCGGTGATGCCGGTGAACAGCATGCCGCCCGCCAGCAGCAGCCACACCGACCAGGAGCGGTTTGCCAGCAGGTATGAAGCGGGCATGACGAAATCGAGCTGCCAGTTGCGGCCGCCGACATCCATCGGCAGCGACAGCTTCAGGCCGCCCTGCTCGTCACCGCTGTGCTTGCCGTAGATCAGCGATTGCGGCTGGGTCTCGGTGCGCTCGCTGACGGCCAGGCCGATGCCCTCCTTGCCCAGGCCGTCCATCGAGGCCTCGATCATGCCGTCGATGCTCATCGCCGCCGCGACATAGCCGCGCGTGCTGCCGTCTTCATTGCTGACGGCCAGCATGATGACCATGCCGCGCTTCGTTTGTTGATCCTGCACCAGCGTGATCGCCTCGCTGGCGCTGGGCTTGCCGCTGAGGCGGGCGTTGGCGAGGGCGGTGCGGCGCAGCACTTCCGCCTCGTTGTCGATGCCGAGCACTTTCTCGTTGCCGGCGGTCGGCACGATGAAGGCCACTGGCGCGTGCTGGCTCAGGCTGTCGATGGGCAGCAGGCTTCCGCCTCGCGGCGGCTTGATCTGATAGGCGGTGAGCCCTTGCGCCTGTATGTCGGCCTCGAAGGCCGCGCGCGCGCTGGCCGCGACGACCGGCACCCAGGACAGGCTGCGCAGGCCCACCAGCAGTTCGAGCTGCGTGCCGGCGAAGCGTTCGAACGGCAGGCGCTGCACGCTGTCCTGCTCGCGGATGAAACCGGCCAGGGCGTGCAGGGCCTGGTAGTCGTCCCTCAAGTCGCGCTCGAAGCGCGTGCGATATTCCTGGCTCTCCGCCTCGAACTCGGCGCGCAACTGGGCCTGCTCGCGGCCGCTGATGAACACGAACAGGCAGACCACGATGCCGAACATCGCCACCAGTGGCAGGGTGGCGGTGAGCTGTCGCCGCCGCCAGGCGCTGCTGTTGTCGAGACTCCAGATCAGCACCAGCGGTGCGAACACCAGCACGCCGATGCTGTCGCCGACCCACCAGGTCCACCAGTTGAACAGCAGGTTGTCGAACGGAATCAGCCCGGCTGTGAACAGGGTGCCGACACCGACGGTGGCATTGATCAGGCAGGCGAGCGGGCCGCCGAGCATGAGCATCCACACCACCTGCAGCTCCTGCGTGAGCAGGTTGCGATAGCCGACGAAGCGTTCGATCAGCGCGGCACCTACCAGTGCCTGCACGGTGGCACCCAAGGCGATGGCGAACGGGGCGGGCAGCGAGTGCAGAAGTGCCTCCACACTGCTGGCATCAAAGCCGTTGCCGATGTTGACCGCGAAAGAGCCGAGCAGAATGCCGAAGCCGCTGCGGCGGCCCAGCAGCAGCACGGCAGCCAGGGCGATGCCGGAGGCCGGCCAGACGGCGGTGGCATAGCCGGGCGGGATGGCGAGCATCAGCCCCAGCCGGCCACTCAGGTAGTAGCCGAGCGCGACCAGCAGCAGCTTGAAGGCCAGCACCAGCGGGGGCGTGGACAGGCGTGGCAGCGGATTGGCGGTGACAGTCAACACGGCAGCGGACAGGGCTGCACGCGGCCATGGCCCAGCGGCAGCGCCAGACCGAAGCCCTGCACGCCTTGCGGTGCCAGGCTCAGCAGGTTGTCGAGATCGGCTGCGGTCTCGATGCCGCACAGCACGGTGTCGCGCCCCAGCGCCTTTGCATAGCCCATCACCGAGCTCAGGAAGGCCCGCACCAGCGGCTGTGTGCGCAGCTCGCGCACATGCCGCACGTCGAGCTTCACCACGTCCATCGGCAGGCTGGCGAGGCGGCTGAGGGAGCCCTGCTTACGGCCGAAGCGATCCAGCGCGATGCGGATGCCCTGGCTGCGCAGCACCTTGAGATTGCACAGCAGCGCGGGGCTCTCCGGGCCTTCGGCCAGATCGTCCTCTGCCACTTCGACTTGCAGGGCCTTGCAGGGCATGCCGAGGTCGGCCAGCAGGCGCAGGGTGAGATCGGCGTAGTCGCGGTTTTCGAGTTCGGACGCGCAGATGTTGATGGCCAGCTTTGGGGGTGCCGAGTGGCTGGCAGCCAGTGCCAGCCAGTTGCGGCAGGCCTGTTGCAGCACCCAGCTGCCCAGCTGCGGCAGCGCCCGCTGCGCCTGTGCCTGCTGCACCACCGTATCGGCGGCGGTGTGGCCCTGGTGCCGGATGAGCGCTTCCAGGCCCAGGCAGCTGCGGCTCTGGTTGTCGTACCAGGGCTGGTAGCGGAGCTGGAGCGCGCCGAGATCGAAGCAGGGCAGTGCCAGGCTCACGGGCTGATCTTCCGGTTCGGTGAAGAACCGCCATTGACCCTTGCCGGCGCCCTTGGCGCGATACATCGCGCGGTCGGCACTGGCCAGCAGCTGCTCGCAGTCGACCCCATGCTGCGGGTGCAGCGCGATGCCGATGCTGGCGCCGATCTCGATCGCCTGGCCGTCAATCTTGGTGAGCGCTGCCACCCGCTGCACCATGCGCTGCGCCACCCTTGCGGCCTCGTCGGCATCGCGTGGCTGGGTGAGCAGCACGGCAAATTCATCGCCCCCGACGCGGGCGATGGTGTCGCCGCCACGCACGGTGTCCTGCAAGGTGGCCGCCACGGCCTTCAGCAGCCGGTCGCCGGTGGCATGGCCGTGCAGATCGTTGACGTGCTTGAAGCCATCGAGATCGACGAAGCAGACCGCCATCGAGCGGCTGTGGCGCTGGGCGAGTGCGGTGGCGACCCGGTCTGCAAACAGCGGCCGGTTGGGCAGGCCGGTGAGCGGGTCGTGGGTGGCGCGGTGATACTCCTGCTGGCGCGAGCGTTCGATCTGGATCACCAGCCGGTTGCGTTCGACCGCATGGCGCAGCAGGCGCATGAGTGCATCGCCATCGAGCGTGCCCTTGATGACGTAGTCCTGCGCGCCGTGCTGCAGGGCGGTGAGCGCAGCCTGCTGATCGCTGTTGCCGGTGAGCACCACCAGCGTCACCTCGCGGTGGTGCTCGCGGATGCGGTCGACACTCGCCACGCCCTCGCCGTCCGGCAGCCTGAGGTCGAGCAGGATGCAGTCGTAGGTGTTGCTCGCGAGAGCCTGCTCCGCCAGTGCCAGGGTGGTGACGTGGTGCAGCTCTGGCGGTGGCATGCCATCAACATCGGCCAGCATCTCGCGCAACACGCGGGCGTCGCGCGGCGCGTCCTCCACCAGCAGCAGCCGCAGCACGGTGTTCATGCAGGCTCCGGTTTCGGCGGCAGTTGGCTGTGATTCAGCCAGTATTGAAGCGTCAGTTCGATGAGCCGGGCGAACTCGTCGTAACTGGTGGGTTTGACCAGATAGCCATTGGCATGGCGGGCATAGCAGTCCGCCACGTCGCGGTCGGCGCGCGAGGTGCTCAGCATCAGCACGGGCAGGGCCTTGAGTGCCGGATCGCACTTGATGCAGCTCAGCACCTCGATGCCGCTCAGGCTCGGCAGGTTGACGTCGAGCAGCACCAGATCGGGCCGCACAGGGCCGACATGCGGCACTTCGCCACGCAGCAGTTGCAAGGCCTCGCGGCCATCGCGCACCACTTTCAGATGATGCTGGCCGCCCTGTTCCAGCAACACTTCCTGGATCAGCCGCGCATCCTTGATGCTGTCTTCGACCAGCAGGATTTCGCCACAGCGGGCAGCGCGGGGCGAAGCGGATGCGGTCATGGCGGGTCCTCTGATTCTCTGGTGGCCGCTACTGTCGGCCCTGCGGGCTGCTCTGCCGAGCTGCGGACGACTGGCGTCCGGCCTGCTCTGCCCAACGGTCGGGTGCAAGACGCAGGCCAGCACCGCAGCCTTGTGCAGGGGCGAAAATGCTATTCTTGAGGCATCCAAGAACACCCTTCCAAAGCCCGTTCCCAACGGACTTTCAGCCTCCCTGTCGGCCATTGACACCATGACCAAAACCCCCATGACCCTGCGCGGCGCCGACCTGCTGCGCGAAGAGCTGCGCCGCCGCAAGTCCGAAGACCGCCCGCGCATCATTGCCGCCGTGGAAGAGGGGCGCTCGCATGGTGATCTCAAGGAAAACGCCGAATATCACGCCGCCCGCGAGCAGCATGGCTTCAACGAAGGCCGCATCACCGAGATCGAGGCCAAGCTCAGCAATGCCCAGATCATCGACCCGCTGGCGCTGGCCCGGAACGGCAAGGTGATGTTTGGCGTCACGGTCGACCTCACCGATGTCGACACCGAAGAGAGCCTGCGTTACCAGATCGTTGGCGAGGACGAGGCCGACATCAAGGCCAACCGCATCTCGGTGAACTCGCCCATCGCCCGCGCGCTGATCGGCAAGAGCGAAGGCGATGCCGTCGGTGTCGCCACGCCCAAGGGCACCCGCGAGCTTGAGATTTTGGCGGTTCACTACCTTTGAGCCAGAAGCGCAGCGCGTCTTCCGCCAAGTGGCTGGCCGAACACGAGGCTGATCACTATGTGCAGGAGGCCCGCAAGCTGGGCTACCGCTCGCGTGCGGCGTTCAAGCTGATCGAGCTGAACGAGAAGGACAAACTCATCAAACCCGGCATGGCCGTGGTCGACCTGGGCGCTGCCCCCGGCGGCTGGAGCCAGATCGCCAGACCGTTGCTCGGCGCCAAAGGGCGGCTGATTGCCACCGATATTCTCGATATGGACGCCTTGCCCAATGTCGATTTCCTCAAGGGCGACTTCCGTGACGAGGAGGTGCTGAAGGGCATCGAGGCCATCGTTGGTGAAAACGCCATTGACCTTGTGTTATCCGATATGGCCCCCAATCTCTCTGGCATCGACAGCGCCGACCAGGCCGCAAGCCTTTATCTGTGCGAGCTGGCGCTGGATTTCGCCAAGGCACACCTCAAGAACGGCGGCGCGTTTGCCGCCAAGGTGTTCCAGGGCGAGGGATTCGAGCAGTATCTGAAGGCGGTGCGTGCTGCGTTTGGCTCGGTAGCGATCCGTAAACCCAAGGCCAGCAGGGCGCGCAGCAGCGAGGTTTACTTGGTGGCGAAGAACTTTCGCCGGGTGTAAGGTCAAAAAGCGGTCATTTATTGAGGCAATAACGTTGAACGATCTCGCTAAAAATCTGATGCTCTGGGTGGTCATCCTCGTGGTGCTCATGCTGGTGTTCCAAGGCTTCTCCGGCCGTCGCACCGGCGAACAGCCGCTGGCCTATTCCGATTTTCTGGAACAGGTGAAGCAGGGCAATGTCGATGCGGTGAAGATCGAAGACCAGAACATCACCGGCCAGCTCAAGGGCGGCAGCAAGTTCTCGGCCTACAGCCCTGAGACCGACAATCGCTCGATGATCGGCACGCTGATCGACAACAACGTGCGTTTCGACGGCGAGCCGCCGAAGCAGACGCCGATCCTGCTGCAACTGCTCTACAGCTCCTTCCCGATCCTGCTGCTGATCGGTGTCTGGGTGTATTTCATGCGCCAGATGCAGGGCGGCGGTGCGGGCGGGCGGGGTGCGATGAGCTTCGGCAAGTCCAAGGCCCGCATGCTCAATGCCGACCAGATCAAGACCACCTTTGCCGACGTTGCTGGTTGCGACGAGGCGAAGCAGGAAGTCAGCGAGCTGGTGGATTTCCTCAAGGATCCGGGCAAGTTCCAGAAGCTGGGCGGCAAGATTCCGCGCGGCGTGCTGATGGTGGGTTCGCCCGGCACCGGCAAGACCCTGCTCGCCAAGGCGATCTCCGGTGAAGCCGGCGTGCCGTTCTTCTCCATCTCCGGCTCTGACTTCGTCGAGATGTTCGTCGGCGTCGGCGCCAGCCGCGTGCGCGACATGTTCGACCAGGCCAAGAAGCACGCGCCCTGCATCATTTTCATCGACGAGATCGATGCGGTCGGCCGCCATCGCGGTGCCGGCTTGGGCGGCGGTCACGACGAACGCGAGCAGACGCTGAACCAGATGCTGGTCGAGATGGACGGCTTCGAGGGCAGCGAGGGCGTGATCGTCATCGCCGCCACCAACCGTCCCGACGTGCTCGATCCGGCACTGCTGCGTCCGGGCCGCTTCGACCGCCAGGTGGTGGTGCCCTTGCCAGACGTGCGCGGCCGCGAGCAGATCCTCAAGGTCCATATGCGTTCGGTGCCACTGCACGACAACGTCAAGGCCAACACGATTGCGCGCGCCACGCCCGGTTTCTCCGGTGCCGATCTCGCCAACCTCGTCAACGAGGCGGCACTGTTCGCCGCGCGCTTCAACAAGCGCCTGGTCGACCACGAGGATTTCGAGCGCGCCAAGGACAAGATCATGATGGGCGCGGAGCGCCGCAGCATGGTGATGTCCGACGACGAGAAGAAGCTCACTGCCTACCACGAGGCGGGTCACGCCATCGTTGGCCTGACCGTCCCGGATCACGATGCCGTCTACAAGGTGACCATCATCCCGCGCGGCCGTGCGCTGGGCGTGACCATGTTCCTGCCGGAGCAGGATCGCTACTCCATGAGCAAGCAGCGGCTCAATTCGTCCATCTGCTCGCTGTTCGGCGGGCGCCTGGCCGAGGAGCTGATCTTCGGTGCCGAGTCGGTGACCACCGGTGCCAGCAATGACATCGAACGCGCCACCGAGATCGCCCGCAACATGGTCACCAAGTGGGGCATGTCGCAGAAGCTCGGCCCGCTCTCGTACGGCGAAGAAAACGGCGAAGTGTTCCTGGGCCGCAGTGTCACCCAGACCAAGAACGTGTCGGATGACACCGCCCACGAGATCGACCGCGAAATCCGCCAGATCATCGAGCACAACTACGAGACGGCGAAGCAGATCCTGATCGAGAAGAACGACATCCTGCATTCGATGGCCGATGCGCTGATGAAGTACGAAACCATCGACGCTGCCCAGCTGGCCCGCCTGATGCGGCGCGAGCCGCCGGGCCTGCCGGAAAGCTGGATCGACGGCAACGACAGCAGCGGTAAGCCGTCCGCGCCACCGCCGACTTCCGGCGCCGCCGCTGCCGGCGGTGCCGCCCAGCCGACGGCTGCGGGCTAGTTGTATTCCATGTGAAAAACGGGGCCTTGCGGCCCCGTTTTTTTGATCCCGCTTTCTTCACGAGCCCCTGTGCAACTCCTCTGCGGCCACCGCCAGCTCGACCTGACCCAGCCCAGGGTCATGGGCATCCTCAATCTCACGCCGGATTCGTTTTCCGACGGCGGCCGCTGGCTTAAACCCGAAGCGGCCCTGCGCCATGCGGCATTGATGGTGGAGCAGGGAGCCGCACTCATCGACGTCGGCGGCGAGTCCACCCGCCCCGGTGCGATGGCCGTACCAGAAACCGAGGAGATGGCGCGCGTGGTGCCGATCATCGAGCAGCTGGCAGCAAGGCTGGACGTGGTGATCTCGGTCGACACCATGAAGCCGGCGGTGATGCGTGCCGCAGTGGCTGCCGGTGCGACGATGGTCAACGACGTCAATGCGCTGCGTGAGCCGGGCGCGGTCGAGGCCGTCGCCAGTAGCCGGGCCGCCGTCTGCCTCATGCACATGCAGGGGGTGCCACGCACCATGCAGGCCGCCCCCGCCTATGAGGATGTGGTGACTGAAGTGCGCACCGCACTGGCCGGGCGTATCGCAGCCTGCCTGGATGCTGGCATCAGCCGTGAACGCATCGCCGTCGATCCGGGCATCGGCTTCGGCAAGACGCTGCCGCATAACCTGCGCCTGCTGGCGGAGCTTGATCAGTTGCTCGCCTTGCAGGTGCCACTGCTGGTCGGGGTCTCCCGCAAGTCGCTGTTCGGGCAGCTGCTCGGCCTCAAGGTGGATGAGCGGCTGATCCCCAGCGTGACGGCGGCCGTGCTTGCCGTGGCCAAGGGCGCCGCTATAGTGCGCGCCCATGACGTGGCAGAGATGGTGCTGGCCTTGAAAACCGCGCAGGCCATCCGCGACGCAGCAGGCATACACAAGACATGAGCAGACAATACTTCGGCACCGACGGCATCCGTGGCATCGTGGGCCGTGCGCCCATGACGCCCGATTTCGCCCTCAAGCTCGGCTGGGCAGCAGGCCGTGTGCTGGGCAGATCGCTGGGTGCGCGCGTGCTGATCGGCAAGGACACCCGGCGTTCCGGCTACATGTTCGAGTCCGCACTCGAAGCCGGCCTGGCCGCCGCCGGCATCGAGACCGATCTGCTCGGCCCCATCCCGACCCCTGCCGTGGCTTACCTCACCCGTGCCCTGCGCTGCCAGGCCGGTGTGGTGATCTCGGCCAGTCACAATCCGCATCACGACAACGGCGTGAAGTTCTTCGGTCCCGATGGCGGCAAGCTGAGCGATGCGATCGAGGCCGAGATCGAGAGCCTGTTGGGTGAACCGCTGGTCTGTGCCGCACCGGAGCAACTGGGGCGCGCGCGCCGCATCGATGATGCCGCCGGCCGCTACATTGAACACTGCAAGTCGAGCTTCCCCATCCACTACACGCTGGCCGGGCTGAAGATTGTCGTCGATTGCGCCAATGGCGCTGCCTACAAGACCGCACCTGCGGTGTTTGCGGAACTGGGCGCGCAGGTCATCGCCATCGGCGATCGCCCAGACGGTTTCAACATCAATCACAACTGTGGTTCGACCCACCTTGAGCTGCTCAAGGCCGCCGTGATTCAGAACAAGGCGGACATTGGCGTGGCGCTCGATGGTGATGCCGACCGCTGTCTGCTCGTCACCCACGATGGCCGCGAGGTGGACGGCGACGAGATCCTCTTCATCATTGCCCGCCAGCGACTGCAGGCCGGCACGCTGCAAGGGCCGGTGGTCGGCACGCTGATGTCGAATCTGGGTCTGGAACAGGCCATTCGGGCATTGGGTCTGGGCTTCGAGCGCGCGCGCGTGGGCGACCGCTATGTGCTGGAGCTGCTCAAGTCCTACAGCGCCACCATTGGCGGCGAAACCTCAGGCCACACGCTCTGCCTCGACCGCACCACCACTGGCGATGGCACTGTCACCGCCCTGCAAGTGCTGGCCGCGATGGTCGAAAGCGCCCGCACGCTCGCCGAGCTGGCGCAGGGCATGAAGAAATTTCCGCAGGTGCTCATCAACATGCGCATCCAGGTGCCGCCCAAGCCACTGCTCGATCATGCGGTCGTCAAGGCCGAGGTCGCGGCCGTGGAGCGGGAGCTGGGCAGCCGGGGCAGGGTGCTGCTGCGCGCCTCCGGCACCGAGCCGCTGATCCGCGTCATGGTCGAGGCCGATGAGCCCGCCCTGACCCAGCGCATGGCCGAGCGCATCGCCAATCGCGTACGCGAGATTGCACAATAAGCGGCATCCAACCCAAGGAATCACAGCATGGCCCGTCAATACCTTGTCGCCGGAAACTGGAAAATGTTCGGCAGCACTGCCGCCAACCAAACCCTGGTGGATGGCATTCGTGCCGGCCTGGGCGCAGTCGCCAGGGTGCAGGTGCTGGTCTGCCCGCCCGCGCCTTATCTGGCCGCGGTAAAGCATTCTGCAGGTGATAGCGCGCTGGCCGTCGGCGCGCAGAACCTGGCAGCGCAGGAGAAAGAGGGCGCTTTCACCGGCGAGATGCTGGGCGCCATGCTGAAGGATGTCGGCTGCTCCCACGTCATCGTCGGCCACTCGGAGCGCCGGGCGATGTTCGGCGACAGCGATGCGGTGGTGGCCCAGAAAGTCCATGCCGCGCTGGCGGCTCAGCTGGTGCCCATCCTCTGTGTCGGCGAGACGCTGGCTGAGCGCGAAGCCAACCAGACCGAAGCCGTGATTGCGAAGCAGATGGACGCCGTTCTGGCGCTCAATCCCCCGGCGATGATGGGCAGTTTGGTGATCGCCTATGAGCCAGTCTGGGCCATCGGCACCGGCAAAACCGCCAGCCCGGAGCAGGCGCAGGCGGTTCACCAGTTCATCCGGGCGCGCATTGCAGCGCTGGATGCTAAACTTGCCGACTCATTGGTGATTTTGTACGGCGGCAGCGTCAAGCCCGACAACGCGGCGCAGATTTTTGCGCAGGCCGACGTCGATGGTGGCTTGATTGGCGGTGCCGCTTTGAAAGCGGCTGATTTCCTGGCGATTTGCGCTGCGGCACAGGCGCTGAGCTAGTTTCGGCCCACACATTTTTATTGGGATTTTCGATGTATACGATTCTCGTCGTGGTTCAGGTTTTGGTGGCGATTGCGCTGATCGCGCTGGTGCTGTTGCAGCAGGGCAAGGGTGCGGATGCGGGTGCCGCCTTCGGCTCCGGCGCCTCCGGCACCGTGTTCGGTGCTCGCGGCTCGGCCAATTTTCTTTCGTCTGCCACGGCCTGGCTTGCAGCAGCATTCTTTGCCGTGAGCCTGGCGCTCGCCTACTTCGTCAATGCACGCAGCGAGAGCGAAAGTATCGTCGACAAGCTGGCTCCGGCGGCTGCCGTGACTGCGCCTGCCGCGGCGGTGCCGACGCCTGCCATCCCGGCAGAGTCGGCGCCGGCGGCAGCACCTGGTGCTGTCGTGCCTGCCGAAGCGGCGCAGCCCAAAGTGCCGGAATAATTTCTGTAATCCCCCGGTTAAGACGCTCATTTTCGTCGAAACCGCGCTATACTCTTTTGCTGTGCCGTCGTGGTGGAATTGGTAGACACACTACCTTGAGGTGGTAGCGCCGTAAGGTGTGCGAGTTCGAGTCTCGCCGTCGGTACCAAAGAGTTTGTAGCGGTTTGTTGGTTTATTGATTTGCAAGAGTTTTCATTGACTTAGAGGTTCTTGCAAAGCTATACTTTATGTCTGTCTGGTGCGGGGTGGAGCAGTCTGGCAGCTCGTCGGGCTCATAACCCGAAGGTCGTAGGTTCGAATCCTGCCCCCGCTACCAATTTTGCTTGTGAAAGTGAAATTGGTGATTAGATGCATAGAGTTGAAACCAGGCCCCTCGTGGGCCTTTTTTGTTTTCGTCGTGTTTTGTTTTGTCTGGAGCTGCCCGTGCTGCGTGATCGTCTTGTTGCCCTGATCGAACCTGCGTTGCTGACGCTGGGTTACGAACTCGTGCTGCTCGAATACAGCCCCGGCATCAAGACGGCTTCGTTGCGCCTGTTCATCGACGGGCCGGAAGGCGTTCAGCTGGGCGACTGCGAGAAGGTGAGCCGCGAGATTGCGGCTCTGCTCGATGTCGAGGACCCGATCGAAAAGGCCTACCAGCTAGAAGTGTCGTCACCGGGGCTGGATCGCCCGCTGACCAAGGTCGAACACTACGAGCGTTTCAAGGGCGAGAAGGCGCGTGTGCAAACACTGGTGCCGATCAATGGCCGCAAGAAGTTCGTGGGGCCAATCATCGGCCTCGAAGGGCGCGCCCTCATGTTGAAGCAAGACGCTGAAATCGTCCGCATCCCGTTGGCTGACATCGAGAAAGCGCGATTGGTGCCGGACTACGCCAAAGAGCTGCGCAAACACACACAGCTGGATAATTAAGGGCAGAAGAGCATGAACAAGAACGTGCTGATGATGGTTGAAGTCGTCTCCAACGAAAAAGGTGTGGAGCCGGAGATCGTGTTCGAGGCGCTCGAAGCCGCACTCGCCTCGGCGAGCAAGGAGCACTACGGCAGCGAGTGGGACATCGTGGTCTCCATCGACCGCGATACCGGCGAATACGAAACCTTCCGTCAGTGGGTGGTGGTGGACGACGAGGACGAGAACTTCGAGTCACCGGAGCGCCAGACGCTGCTCGCCCGCGCCCAGCTCGACAATCCGGAAGCTCAGGTGGGCGATAGCCGCACCGAGCCGCTGAAGTCCATCGAATTCGGCCGCATCGGTGCGCAGAAAGCCAAGCAGGTGATCTTCCAGCGCATCCGCGACGCCGAGCGCGCCCGCGTGGTCGAGGCCTTCCAGGATCGCATCGGCGAGCTGATCTCCGGCATCGTCAAGCGCATCGAGCGTGGCAACGTGATCATCGACCTCGGCAACAACGTCGAGGCGATCATCGTGCGCGAGCAGATGATTCCGCGCGAGCCGATCCGCCCGAACGACCGCGTGCGTGGCTATCTGTATGAAGTGAGCCCGCAGCAGCGTGGCCCGCAGATTTTCCTCAGCCGCACCAAGCCCGAATACCTGATGGAGCTGTTCAAGCTCGAAGTGCCGGAAATCGCACAGGGCCTGATCGAGTTGAAGGGTGCTGCCCGTGACCCCGGCGTGCGCGCCAAGATTGCAGTGCAGGCCAAGGACAAGCGCATCGACCCGGTCGGCGCCTGCGTCGGCATGCGCGGTTCGCGCGTTCAAGCAGTGACGACCGAGCTCGCTGGCGAGCGCGTCGACATCGTGCCCTGGGACAACAACCCCGCGCAGTTCGTTATCAATGCCATGGCACCGGCCGAGGTCGAGTCGCTGATCATGGACGAGGAGGCGCACTCGATGATGATTGCCGTCGCCGAAGACAAGCTGGCCCAGGCCATCGGCCGTGGTGGCCAGAACGTGCGGCTCGCCAGTGAGCTGACCGGCTGGGTGCTCAACGTGATGACCGCCTCCGACGCCGAAGCGCGCAAGGAGCAGGAGAACAGCGGCCTGCTGCAGCTGTTCATGGATGGTCTCGATGTCGATGCCGACATCGCCGGCATCCTCGTGCAGGAGGGCTTTGCCTCGCTGGAGGAAATCGCCTACGTGCCGACCGAAGAGCTGCTGCAGATCGACGAGTTCGACGAGGGCATCGTCGAAGAGCTGCGCAATCGCGCCAAGGACGTGCTGCTCAACCGCGCACTTGCCAAGGCCGAGCGCGCCACCGGCACCAAGCCGGCCGATGATCTGCTGGGCGTTGAGGGCATGGACGAAGACACTGCCTACGCCCTGGCTGAGAAGGGCGTCGTTACCCGCGAAAACCTGGGCGATCTCGCCACCTTCGAGTTCCTTGAATTGCTGCCTGACTTCGACGAAGCCAAGGCAACGCAACTGATTATGACTGCGCGCGGCCTCTAGTTTTTGAGGGCTGTGACCACCTGAGTGATGGAAGACTGAATGAGCACACAAACCGTTCGAGAGCTGGCCGCCGAACTGCACAAGCCGGTGACGGAGTTGCTGACGCAGCTCAAGGACGCTGGCGTCAGTGCAGCGGATGAGTCCGCCGCCATCCAGCCCGCCGACAAGGTGGCCCTGCTGGGTCACTTGCAGAAGATTGCCCGCGGCGCTGGCATGACCCTCTCGGCCAGCGGCAGCTCCCGCATCACGCTCAAGCGCACCGAGAAAACCGAGCTGAAGCTCGGCGGTGCTCGCGGCGTGCCGAGCAAGACGGTTGCGGTTGAAGTGAAAAAGCGCCGCACCTATGTGCCGCAGGACGAAACCGAGCTGCGCGTTCGTGCCCCTGAGGCCGCAGGCGAAGCCGCTGTCGTTGTGGTCGAAGAAAATACGGCCGCCGCCGAAGAGGCCATGCTCGCCGCGCAAGCCGCGCGCGAAGCCGCCGCCGCGCGTGCCGCTGCCGAAGCCGAGGCCCGCAAGGCCCAGGAAGACGCCAAGCGCCAGGTGCGCGAAGAGGAGGAAGCCCGCATCAAGGCCGATGCCGCCGCCATCGAAGCCGCCAAGCTGGAACACGCCGACAAGCTCAAGAACGATCCGATCTATCGCGCCAAGTGGGATGCCGATCAGAACCGCCGCCGTGCGCAAGAGAACATCGCGCGCTCTGCGGAGGCCGCACGTCTGTCGCGTCTGGCGCCCGCGCCTTCGGCGGCACGTCCTGCTTCGTCCAGCCCGCGTCCTGGCGCAGCCGCACCCGGCCGCGCCGCACCCGGTGCCGCACGTCCTGCCCCCGGTGGCCCGCCTGCCGCACCCGGTGCCAAGCGCCCTGGTGATCGTGACCGCGCCGGCCCCGGTGGCGCCGATCGTGGCCGCCGCACCGAGTTGCACCTTGCCGATGGCAAGGGCGGCCGCCGCAATGACAAGAAGGGCGGCAAGAAGCCGTCTGGCGTCGTGCGCATGGGTGACAACGCCCACGGCTTCGAGAAACCCGCCGCCGCTGTGGTGCGCGAGGTGGAAGTGCCGGAGGCCATCACCGTCGCCGAACTCGCCAGCCGCATGGCGGTGAAGGCCGGTGATCTGATCAAGGTGATGATGAAGAGTGGAGTGATGGCCACCATCAACCAGACGCTCGACCAGGACACCGCAGTGCTGATGGTCGAGGAAATGGGCCACATCGCCAAGGCGATCAAGGACACCGCGTTCGAGGACAGCCTGGAGCTGGCCGTCACTGGTGCCGGCAGCGATGTGGCGACGATCATTCGTCCGCCGGTCGTCACCATCATGGGTCACGTCGATCACGGCAAGACCTCGCTGCTCGACTACATCCGCAAGACCCGCGTTGCCCACGGCGAAGCGGGTGGCATTACCCAGCACATCGGCGCTTATCACGTCGAGACCAAGAAGGGCGTCATCAGCTTTCTCGACACCCCCGGCCATGCCGCGTTCACGCGCATGCGTGCCCGTGGTGCGCAGATCACCGACGTGGTGATTCTCGTGGTGGCAGGCGATGACGGCGTGATGCCGCAGACGCGCGAAGC
>JAZKFO010000016.1:0-69711 GCA_040386395.1 Pseudomonadota bacterium
TGATCGAAGCCTTGAGCGTCGTCGCCATCGCCTCGATGGTGATCGGCAACGTGCTCGCACTGGCACAGGACAACGTCAAGCGCATCCTGGCCTACTCCTCCATCGCGCAGTTCGGTTATCTCTTGGTCGCGCTCGTGGCGGCGGGTGATCGCGCCACCGAAGCTGCCGGCATTTTCCTGCTGACCTACGTGGTCACCACCATCGGCGTGTTCGGCGTGATCGCGCTGGTCTCAAGCCCGATGAAGGACCGCGACGTCGAACACATCGAGCAGTTCCGCGGTCTGTTCTGGAAGCGCCCCTACCTCTCCTCGATCATGGTCGCCATGCTGCTGTCGCTGGCCGGCATCCCGGTTACGGCGGGCTTCATCGGCAAGTTCTACGTGATCTCGTTGGGCGTCGAGCAGCGCCTCTGGTGGTTGCTGGGTGCGGTCATCGCCGGTAGCGCGATCGGCCTGTTCTATTACCTGCGCGTGCTCATCATGATGTTCCAGCCCATCCCCACCCGCGACCGCGTGAGCGAGCCGCTGAACTGGATCCAGAACGCCGGCGGCGCGATGCTGGTCGCCGCGATGATCTTCATGCTCGTGATGGGCGTCTATCCCGAACCCTTCCTCGACCTCATCCGCGCCTCGACGCCGATGCTGAAGTAGCGCTATGCCCGCACCGCTGAAGCTGCACACCTTCTCGGTTTCGCACTTCAGCGAAAAAGCCCGCTGGCTGCTGGATGCGAGCGGCATCGACTACGTCGAAGAACCCTGGGTGCCCTTCCTGCACATCGTCAAGACGCTGCGCAAAGGTGGGCGTGGTGCCACGACGGTGCCGATTCTCGATACTGGCGAAGGCTGCATCCAGGACAGCACGCGCATCCTGCTCTGGCTGGAAAAACACCGCGCACCGTTCTCGCTGATGCCAGTTGATGCGGCTCTGCGCGAGCAGGTGCTCGCCGTGGAAGACCGCTTCGACCGCGTCGGCAACCACGTCGTCCGCTACGCCTACAGCGTCTCCCTCGACAACGCCGAAGGCGTGACCAAGCTGTGGACGATTGATGCCACACCGGGCCAGACCCGCTTCATTCGCGCGGCATATCCGCTGCTGCGAATGGTATTTCGCAGCAAGCTGAAGCTCGGCAACGCGGCGGCGGTTGCAGCCTCAGAACAACGCTTTGGCGAAGGCCTCGACTGGATCGCCGAGCAGATCAAGGACGGCCGTCGCTATCTGGTCGGCACGCAACTCACAGCCGCCGACATCACCGCTGCGGCGCTGCTCGCCCCCATAGCCTGCCCGGACGAGCACCCGGTCTACTCACAGGCCGACTACCGCGACGGCATCGCCCCGCTACGAGCCAAGTGGGCAGGCCACCCGGCACTCGATTGGGTGCGGCAGCTCTACCGAGACCACCGCCGCACCTGAGCCTTGATGCGATTCGACTTCAGGCGAAGTCGAACTTGAACTCCTGCTTGAAGCGCGCGCGGAAGCTCTCCAGCGTCAGCTTGTGGTTCTGCGTGCCGGGGCGCTCGATGTTGTACGCGCCCAAGAGCGAGCCGATGTGGCCAGCGACGTGCCAGTCCATGCCATTGAGCAGGCCATACAGCAGACCACCGCGGAAGGCATCGCCGCAACCCGTGGGGTCGGCCAGCGACTGCGCGGTGGCAATCGGGATCTCGTAGGTCTTCTTGGCCGTGATGATGTCCGCGCCCTTCGCACCCTTGGTCACGATCAGTGCATCGAGCTGGCCCGCGATCTGCGCAAGCGAGAGACCAGTCTTGCTCATCACCAGCTCCATCTCGTAATCGTTCACGGCCATGTAGTTGGCCTCCTTGATGAACGTCTTCAGGTCATCGCCGCCGAACATCGGCAGGCCCTGACCGGGGTCGAACAGGAAGGGAATGCCGGCGGCCGCGAACTGCTTGCTGTGCTGGATCATGCCGTCGCGGCCATCGGGCGAGACTGTGCCGATGTTGATGCTGCCATCGGTGGGCACCACCTGCGTGTGGGCATCGCCCATAGCACCCGGATGGAAGGCAGTGATCTGGTTGTCGTCGAGATCGGTGGTGATGTAGGCCTGCGCGGTGTAGCTCTCGCTGATCTCCTTCACGAACGTGCGCTGGATGCCCTGCTTGTCCATCCACTCGGCATAGGGGCCAAAGTCCTTGCCCACCGTGCCCATCGGCAGTGCCGCGCCGCCGAGCAGCTTGAGGTTGTAGGCGATGTTGCCGGCGCAACCGCCGAACTCGCGGCGCAGCTGCGGCACCAGGAAGGACACATTCAGCATGTGAACCTTGTCGGGCAGGATTTCGTTCTTGAACTGGCCGGAGAACACCATGATGGTGTCGTAGGCGAAGGAGCCGGTGATGAGAGCAGACATTGAGTTTTCTTCTTGAAAGTTAGGCGGTGGCGCTGAAGCGCACATCGAGCTGGCGTGCGGCGCGCACATCGTCGAGGCGGCGCACCGGCATGGTGTAGGGCGCACCCTTGAGTTGCTTGATGTCGGCCTTGGCTTCTTCGTAGATCTTCGCCATCGCCTCCACGAACAGATCGAGTGTCGCCATGTCCTCGGTCTCGGTCGGCTCGATCAGCAGGCACTCCGGTACCAGCAGCGGGAAGTACACCGTCGGCGCGTGATAGCCGTAGTCGAGCAGGCGCTTGGCGACGTCGGTGGCGGTGAGTTCGATCTCTGCCTTCTGGCGCTTGAGCGTGATGATGAACTCGTGGCTAGCGCGACGGGTGGGGAAGGCCAGGTCAAAGCCCTTCTCGCGCAGGCGGGCCTGCAGGTAGTTGGCGTTGAGTGCGGCAAACTCGCCGACGCGGTGCATGCCCTCGCGGCCCAAGAGACGCGCGTAGATATAGGCACGCATCAGCACGCCGGCATTGCCCATGAAGGTGCTCAGGCGGCCGATGGTCTGCGGCAGCTCCTTCTCGGTGAGCCAGGCGTAGTTCTCGCCCGTCTTTCCCACGACCGGAATCGGCATGAAGGGCAGCAGGCGCTGCGATACGCCCACCGCACCGGCACCCGGCCCACCGCCGCCGTGCGGCGTGGAGAAGGTCTTGTGCAGGTTCATGTGGATGACGTCGAAGCCCATGTCGCCCGGACGCACCTTGCCGAGAATGGCATTGAGGTTGGCACCGTCGTAATACAGCAGGCCGCCCGCCTCGTGAACGATGCCGGCGATCTCCTTGATGCGGCGCTCGAACACGCCGAGCGTCGACGGGTTGGTGAGCATGATACCGGCGGTCTGCGGGCCGACGGCCGCTTTCAGGGCCTCCACGTCGACATCGCCTTCGGCATTGGTGGGGATTTCGCGGGTCTTGTAACCCAGCATGGTCGCCGTCGCCGGGTTGGTGCCGTGCGCGGCATCGGGCACGAGAATCTCGGTGCGACCCAGATCGTTGCGCGCCTGGTGGTAGGCGCGAATCATTGCCACGCCGGCGAACTCGCCCTGTGCGCCCGCCATCGGCGTGAGGCTCACACCGGCCATGCCGGTGACGTCCTTGAGGATTTCCTGCAGGTCATACATGCAGGCGAGAAAGCCCTGCCCGTGCGACACCGGCGCCAGCGGATGGCGGCCGAGAAACTCCGGCAGCATCGCCAGCGAATTGCAGGCGCGCGGGTTGTATTTCATCGTGCAGCTACCCAGCGGGTAGAAGTGCGTGTCGATGCTGAAGTTGAGTTTGGACAGGCGCGTGTAGTGACGCACCGCCTGCAACTCGCTCACTTCCGGCAGCTTGGGCGCGGCCTTGCGGCGCAGCGATGCCGGAATGGCATCGGTGTTCACCTTCACGTACGGGGCCTGCGCGTGGGCGGCGCGGCCAGGTGCGGAGATTTCAAAGATCAGTGGTTCGGACATGGGCTCTTAGCTCAGTGCGGCAATGGCAGCGTCGTAGTTGGGTTCGTTAGCGATTTCGCCGACCAGCTCGGTGTGGCGCACGATGTTGTTCTCGTCCAGCACGATCACCGCACGGGCGGTCAGGCCAGCAAGCGGACCCGTCTCGATCAGCACGCCGTATTCCTTCGAGAAATTACGGCCGCGCATCAGAGAAAGATTGACCACGTTACTGATGCCTTCAGCGCCGCAGAAACGCTTCTGCGCAAACGGCAGATCGGCGCTGATGCAAAGCACCACGGTATTCGGCAGCTTGGCGGCGCGGCTGTTGAACTGGCGCACGCTCATCGCGCAGGTGGCGGTATCCACCGAGGGGAAGATGTTGAGTACCTTCTTCTTGCCCGCAAAATCGTGCAGCGAGACATCCTTGAGATCGCCGCTCACCAGATGAAAGCCGGTGGATTCGGAGCCGACGACGGGCAGGCTGCCAGAGACTTCAACCGGGTTGCCGTGCAGGGTCACTGTGGACATGGGGTTCTCCGTGGTTTTAGTTGAGGGCAGCGGCGAGTGCGGCTGCGTAGGTTTGAATGTGCTTCGCCGTCTTGGTTTCGGTCGCGCAGATCAGCAGCGTCTGGCCCAGCTCCGGGTAATGCGCCGAGAGATCGAGACCGCCGCAGATGTTGTGGTCCGCGAGCGTTTCGAGCACGGCCGCCACCGGCTTGGGCAGGCGGATCACCGCCTCGTGGAATCTGGGGCTGGCGAACACCAGCTCCACACCCTTGATCTTGGTCAGCGCTTCGACTAGCGCGGTGGTGTTGGCCATCGAAGCCGAAGCCACCTTCTCCAATCCGGCCGGGCCAACCAGGCTCATGTAGATGGTCGCCGCCGTCACCAGCAGGCCCTGGTTGGTGCAGATGTTCGAGGTCGCCTTGGCGCGGCGGATGTGCTGCTCGCGCGCTTGCAGGGTGAGCGTGAAGCCTGGCTTGCCTTCCAGGTCCACCGTGCGGCCGACGATGCGGCCGGGCATCTGACGGACGATGGGCATCTTGCAGGTGAGAAAGCCGAAGTAGGGGCCACCGCCCGCGAGTGGCGAGCCTAGTGGCTGGCCTTCGCCGCAGACGATGTCGGCACCCTTCGTGCCCCACTGCGAGGGCGGCTTGAGCAGGGCGAGCGAGGTGGGGTTGACCACCGCGACAACGAGCGCGCCCTGGGCGTGCGCCCAGTCGGTGAGCGCATCCACGTCTTCGAGCACGCCGAAGAAATTGGGCTGTGCAATCACCACCGCCGTCGGCTTGGTGCCTTCGTAGCTCTTCAGTGCTTCGAGATCGGTCTTGCCGGTCTTGGCGTCGTAGCCGATCACGGCTTGGCGGATGCCTTGGGCGTGGGTGCAGCTGTTCACCACTTCCGCATAGAAGGGATGCAGCGTCTTCGGCACCAGCATCACGCCATCGGGGTTGGCGCTGTTGACGCGGGTCGCCATCAGCAGCGACTCGGCGAGTGCAGTGGCGCCGTCGTACATCGAGGCGTTGCTGACGTCCATGCCCGTGAGTTCCGTCATCATGGTCTGGAACTCGTAGAGCACCTGCAGGGTGCCCTGGCTCGCCTCGGCCTGGTACGGCGTGTAGGCCGAGTAGAACTCGCCGCGCGTGGTGATCTGCCACACGGCCGCGGGGATGTGATGCTCGTAGGCACCCGCGCCGATGAAGTTGAGCGGCGCGCCATCCTGCCCTGCCCGCTCGTGCATGAGCTGGGTGATCTCCATCTCGGAGACACCCTCCGGCACGGTGGTGAGGCCCTTGGCTTTCAGCTCGGCGGGGATTTCATCAAACAGCGCGTCGAGTGTCGGCGCGCCGATGGTCTTGAGCATCGACGCGACGTCTTGCTCGGTGTGGGGAATGAACGGCATTTTCGATTTCGGATTGCGGAGTTGGAGCTGTGCGTGAATTCAGAAGTGCCAGTGGCACTTCTGAGCGCAGCGGAAACGGGCGGCAGCCCTCGGATTGCGGATTTAGCTGAGCGTCGCGGCGTAGGCAGCAGCGTCGAGCAGGCCGGCGACATCGCTGGCATTGGCGGGCTTCATCTTCCACATCCAGCCGCCGACGTAGGGGTCGGTGTTGAGGATTTCGGGGGCGGATGCGAGTGCGTCATTGACGGCGATCACTTCACCGGCGATCGGCGCGTAGACGTCGCTCGCGGCCTTCACCGACTCGACCACCGCGCAGCTCTCACCCGCGGCCAGCTTGCGGCCGACCTTGGGGGTTTCGACAAACACCAGATCGCCCAGCGCATGCTGGGCGTGGTCGGTGATGCCGATGGTGACCGTGCCATCGGCCTCGGTCTTCACCCACTCGTGGGATTTGGCGTACTTGAGTTCGGCGGGGGTATTGCTCATGTGAAGGCTCCTGCGAGTGGACGGTTTGAAGACTTAAGGGGTGGCGATCAGCACTTTGCCGTTGCGGACAAAGGGCGGCTTGACGATGCGGGCGGCGACCCACTGGCCGCGAATCTCGACTTCGACATGGCCTTCGGCCGAGGCATCGACGCGGGCGAAGGCGATGGACTGCTTCATGGTCGGTGCAAAGCCGCCGCTGGTGGTTTCACCCAGCGCGCCATTGGCAAAGCGCACCGGCATGTGGGCGCGCAGCACACCGCGGCCTTCGAGCACGAGGCCGACGAACTTCTTCGGCGACTTGCCGCCGCGCAGGGGTTCCAGCGCGGCACGGCCGATGAAGTCACGGGCGGCGTCGCTGAAATCGAGGGTCCAGCCCAGGCCGGACTCCAGCGGGTGCTTGGTCTCGTCCATGTCCTGCCCGTACAGATTCATGCCGGCTTCCAGGCGCAGCGTGTCGCGAGCGCCGAGGCCGCAGGGCTTGACGCCATCGGCGACCAGCTTCTGCCAGAGCGTGACCAGCTCGGCCTGCGGCAGGATCAGCTCGAAGCCATCCTCACCGGTGTAGCCGGTGCGGCCGACGAACAGATCCCCCTCGTAGGCGGCCTGGAAGGGGATCAGCGCCAGTGATTTCTCGGCGAGCGCGGCAGGCAGGTACTTGGCAACGGTGGCGCGGGCGCTGGGGCCCTGCACGGCGAGGATGCCCAGATCGCTGCGGTGCTTCACGCCCACGTTAAAGGCAGCCGCCTGCTGGCTGATCCAGGCCAGGTCCTTCTCGGTGGTCCCGGCGTTGACCACGAGGCGGAACCAGCCCTCGTTGAGAAAATAGATGATGAGGTCGTCGATGACGCCGCCATCGGGCCGCAACATGCAGGTGTAGAGCGCGCGGCCAGCGACCGTGAGCTTGGCGACGTCATTGGCAACGAGATGACGCAGGAACTCGCGGGTGCGGGGGCCAGTGAGATCGACCGCCGACATGTGCGCCACATCGAACATGCCCGCGCGTGCGCGCACGGCATGGTGCTCGTCGAGCGGCCCGGTGTACTGGATCGGCATGTCCCAGCCGGCAAAATCGACCAGACGGGCCTTGAGGGCTTGATGTTCGGCGTGCAGCGCGGTTTGCTTGAGTGTCATCACGGATGCCGGTGTGTGGAGTGCATCCGCCCCTCTGTCCTTGATACCTGAGCGTTGGTGCGCCTTCGGTGGCCTGAGTGGCAGGCGCTCTCCAGAGTTGTGACTTGGCAGACGATCCTTTTAGCTGAGCGATTCCGAGCGGATTTGCGCCTTCGCTGCCGGGGTGAACCGGTCTCTCTCATCTGCCGGGCAAGTGTAAGCGGGCTTGCGTCTCCGTGGCGAGGCCCGGCTGCAATTTGCTCTGGTTCGCATCAAGCTCCAACAATTTAGAACGCCTTCACACACTGGCAATAGCTGTCTTAACAGCGCTCAGCTATATTCGATGCGCAAGAAACGCCACTTAGAGCTTGGGGAATTGGCTATGGGAAGTCTCCCTGGTCGTAAAAAATCGACAGTTGCCACGCTGCTGGCCGCTCCGCTTTTGCTGTCGACGGCGAGTTGGGCGCAGCCCATCACGCCCGGCGCGGTGCTTGACACGCTCAAGCGCCCGCAGGAGGTCAAGCCTGCCGAGCCCCTGGTCTCGCCGGCCACTGAGGCCGCCCCCCGTGCCAGTGCAGCACCGGCGACGGTTGCCAAGACCATCACCGTCGAGCGCTTCGAGTTTGCCGGCAATACGCTGTTTTCCTCGGATGATCTCAACACCGCCGTCGCTGCCTATGTGCAGCGGCCGATCACGCTGGTCGAGCTCTACGAAGCGGCGGACAAGGTCACCGAGCTCTACGTCAAGCAGGGCTACACCCTGGCCTCGGCGATCGTGCCGGCGCAGAAAGTCAACGAGGGCACCGTGCGGCTGGAGGTGATCGAAGGTCGCATTGGCACCGTGCGCTATGAGGGCCTGCGCCGCTACAAGACCGAGGGACTCAATTACTTCCTCGACACCCCCTCAGGCCGCATCTATCGCGCCGATGGTTTCGAGAACAAGCTGCGGCTGGTCGATGGACTGCCAGGTCTGGAAGTGCGGGCAAGATTGCAACCGGGCGAGGCCTACGGCAGCTCCGACATCGTGGTGCAGGCCCGTGAGCGTCTGGTCGAGGGCGTGGCGTTCTTCGACAACGGGGGCTCCGAGAACATCGGCATTTTCCGTGGCGGCGTGCAACTCACGCTCAACAATCCCACGCGGACTGGCGACCAGCTCAGCCTGACCGCCCTGCGCTCCGAGGGCGGGCTGCTCAAATATGGTTCGGCCGCCTACTCACTGCCCACCGGCATTGGGGCCTCACGCATCAATTTGAGCTATGCCCATGCCGAGTTCGATATCGCCGGCGTCTTCGCCGGCGTGGGCGGCACCAACCGCACCGTCCGGGGCGAGCTGTTTGTGCCCTACCTCAACACCGTATCGGATCAGCTCAATCTGATCGCCGCCGTCAACGACACCCGCGCCGACACCACTTTCGGCGGCATTTCCTTCAATCCCAACCAGATCACGGTGCTGGAACTGGGCGGCAACTACACCCACACCTTTGCCAATCGTGGCGCCACCCAGGTGGCGCTGCTGGTCAGCAGCAATTTCACCGGCTACGACGCCACCGACACCGCCAGCCAGCCGCTCAAGCTCGATATTGATGTGCAGCAGCTCACGCCCCTGCCCTGGTATCAGCTGCAGCTGCTGACCCGCACCCAGTTCGTCTACAGCCCGGAGCCACTGCCGGATACGCAGAAGTTCTCCATCGGCGGCCCCGGCACCGTGCGCGGCTATGCGCCTTCCGAGGCCCGTGGTGACTGGGGCTATCTGGCACAGATCACGCTGCGCCGCAGCTATCTGCTGGGCCCGGTGCTGGCCACGCCCAGAATCTTCTACGACGCCGGCATCACCCGCCAGCACCGGCTGGATCGTTTCCCCCTGGGCAGCGCACCGCAGGAGCTTTCGCTGGCCAGCTATGGCCTGGGTGGTGACCTGGGCTACCAGAGCTTCAACTTCAAGTTCGATTACGCCGTGCCGACCACTGATGTGCCGGTCAGCGATGGCAAGGAGGACGGGCGCTTCTACGGCACGTTCTCGCTCGCGTTTTAAGCAGGAGCCACACATGACTACCAAGCACCTCAATCGCTCGCGTGCCACTGGCATCCCTGCTGCAAAGGATTGGCGTCTTGACCCGCTGGTGGCTCCCCTGGTGCGCGCGCGGCGGGCTCTGGTGCTCTCCGGCCTTTTGCTGGCTCCAGCACTGGCAGCGGCAAACCCGACCGGCGGCGTCGTGGTGGCGGGCCAGGCCAGCATCAGCGCCATCTCAGGGCTGACCACCATCCAGCAGAACAGCGCCAGCGCAGTCATCAACTGGCAGCAGTTTGGCATCGGCGCTGGCGAGGGCGTGCAGTTCATCCAACCCTCGGCTTCGGCGGCGGTGCTCAACCGCGTCATCGGTGGCAATGCCAGCGAGATTCTGGGCAACCTCAGTTCCAACGGGCGGGTGTTCCTCATCAATCCGCAGGGGGTGATGTTTGGCCAGGGCAGCCGGGTGGATGTCGGCTCGCTGGTCGCCTCCACGCTGGACATCGACGATGCCGATTTCATGGCGGGGCGCTATGTGTTTGCAGGCAGCAGCCTGACACCGGGGGCTGTGAGCAACGAAGGCGCCCTCACCGCCCGCGATGGCGGCTTTGTGGTGCTGGCGGGCGGCAATGTGCGCAATGGCGGCCTGATCCAGACCCGGCTCGGCGATGTGCTGCTGGTCTCCGGTTCGGGGCTGACCCTCGACCTCAACGACACCGGCCTGGTCAGCTATCGCATTGATGGCAAGGCACTGACCGATACTGCCGGTGTCAGCAATGCCGGCGAGCTGATGGCCGATGGCGGCCGGGTGTTCATGTCGGCAGCCACCGCGCAGGGCCTGGCAGCCACCGCCGTCAACAACACCGGCCTGATACGCGCGGCCAGCATCGGCGAAGAGGGCGGCAGCATCGTGCTGCAGGCGCTCGGCGCGGATGTCGCCAACACCGGCATCCTCGATGCCAGCGCCAGCGAGACCAATGGCCGTGGCGGCAGCATCACCATCACCAGCGACGAGAACATCCTGCTGGGCAGCCGCTCGCAGACCCTGGCCACGGGTCAGGGCACGGGCGGCGGCGGCACGGTGCGCGCGGTCGCGACGGATCACCTGGAGTTCGCACGCGGCGCGAGGCTGGACGTGCGAAGCGGCAGCCCCCTGTCGTTGCAGGGCGGCTTTGCCGAGCTTTCCGGCCATCGCAGTGTCACCCTGGGCGACGTGGCACAGGTGGGCCTCAATGGCACCTTCCTGCTCGACCCCTCCGGCCTGACCATCGGCGGCAACGTCGATGCGGCCAATCAGATTTCAGAAGCCACTTTCGAGCGACAGTTGCAGTCTGCCGGCACCAGCCAGTTCGTCACCTCCGGCGGCGATCTGGTATTCCTCGACGCCGCCGATGGCAGCTATGACGGCCGCAATGGCCAGAACGGTGGCGGTGGTTTGCTGCTGTGCGTGGGCAATGCCAGCGGCAGTTGCGTCAGCAATACCGAAATCGGTGGCATCCGCTTCGACAACGTCGCCAACAGCCTGCTGGTTGATGGCGGCATTGATCTGCGGGTCTCCGGCAGCGGTACGGTCTCGGTTGGCCAGCTGCTGGCCGGCGGCAATGTGTTGTCGAACGTCAATCAGTTTCAGTCTGGCAGCATCACCGGCAGCTCGATCGCCCTGACTTCACGCGGCGATCTGCAGGCAGCCAACCTCAACAGCAGCCAAGGCGGCATCACTCTGACCAGCACCGTTGGCAACATCGCAGTGGGCGATGTGTCTGCACTGCATCAGGTGGGCAATGCCAATGCCGATGCGGGAATCACGCTGGACGCCTTCCGCAGCCTGTCGGTCGGCAACATCAGCACCCAGGCGCAGAGCACGCGCGATTACAGCGCTGATGCCCGTGGCGATGTGCTGCTCTATGTCCGCGACAACCTTACGACCGGCAGCATCAGCACCCAGGCTTCCGCCTCGGTTTTTGGCAATGTCGATGCCACGCGCCCCAGCAACACTGCCTATGCCTACGGCAATGTCACGATCTATCCGAGTTATTTCAGCGCTGGTGATGGCACCCCCAATACCATCCGCATCGGCAACGTTCGCACCGAGACCAGTGCCACATCGACCGGCTTCACAGATACCACCAGCATCAACGGCAGCACCTATGTCTCGGCCGATGGCGGCATCCTGATCCAGAGCTTCTCCTCCAACAATCCAGCCGCCAGCTTCGACATCGGCTCGCTGACCACGGCCAGCAGCGTAAGCGGTGGCGTGTCGGACTTCGACCGCAACGGCATCAATGACTTGTATCAATTCATCGATGGTGCAGTGTCGGTCAGCAGCCAGGGCGGGCCGCTCACCCTGGGCAATGTGCTTGCCCTCGGCAATCTGTCGATCACCACGGCCGATGGCTCGCGCATCGACCCCGTGACGAATACCTCGGTCATCGTTCCCGCCGGGCTGCTCAGCACCGGCACCCTGACCTCCCGCAACGGCAACATCACCATCAACAGCCGCGGTGATGCCTCGCTGGGACTGCTCTCCGGTGGCAGCAATGCCGGCGAGCAGATCCGGCGTCTCGACCTGTTCACACCCGGTACGCTCACGCTGGCAGCCGCACAGCCCATCGACCTCACGGCCAACAGCATTTCCATCCGGGCCGGCGCTGATCTCGCGCTCGCCAACTTCAATCTGTTTTCCACCCAGGGCCGGATTGATCTGACCAGCACCGCTGGCAGCATTGCGCTGGGTAATGTCTCCGCGCGACATCTGGCAGGCGATGCCAACGCCAATGCCGGAATCACGCTCGATGCCTTCCGCAGCCTGTCAGTCGGCAACATCAGCACACAGGCCCAGAGCGTGCGCGCCTTCAGCGCTGACGCGCGTGGTGATGTGCTGCTCTTTGTCCGCGATAACCTCTCGACCGGCAGTATCAACACGCAGGTTTCGGCTTCGGTATTCGGCAACGTCGATGCCAACAGCAACAGTGCCTATGCCTTCGGCGGTGTCTTCGTCTACCCGAGCTACTTCAGCACCGGCGACGCTCCAGGCAACGTGGTGCGCATCGGCAACATCAGTACCGAGACCAGCGCCACCTCGACCGGCTTCACCAATACCGTCAACAACGGCAGCACTTACGTTTATGCCGATGGCGGCATCGTGATCCAGAGCTTTTCCTCGAACAATGCAGCCGCCAGCTTCGATGTCGGCACACTGACCACGGCCAGTACCGTCAGTGGCGGCGTATCGGACTTCGACCGCAACGGCATCAATGATTTGTATCAATTCATCGATGGTGCAGTGTCGGTCAGCAGCCAGGGCGGCACGCTCACCCTGGGCAATGTGCTTGCCCTTGGCGATCTGTCGATCACCACCGCCGATGGCTCGCGCATCGACCCCGTGACGAATACCTCGGCCATCGTTCCCGCCGGGCTGCTCAGCACCGGCACCCTGACCTCCCGCAACGGCAACATCACCATCAACAGCCGCGGCGATGCCTCGCTGGGACTGCTCTCCGGTGGCAACAATGCCGGCGACCAGATCCAGCGTCTCGACCTGCGTACACCCGGCACGCTCACACTCGCTGCCGCTCAACCGATCGATCTCTCCGCCAATACCATCTTCATCAGCGCCGGCACTGACCTTGCCCTCGGCAACTTCAATCTATTTTCAACCCAAGGCCGCATTGATCTGACCAGCACAGCAGGCAGCATTGCGCTGGGCAATGTGTCTGCACGGCATGTGGCAGGCAATGCCAACGCCAATGCCGGGATCACGCTGAATGCCTTCCAAAACCTGTCGGTCGGCACCATCACCACTCAGGCGCAGAGCGCGCGCGATTTCGGCGCCGATGCCCGTGGCGATGTGATTCTGTATGCCCGCGACAACCTCACGACCGGCAGCATCAGCACCCAGGCTTCCGCTTCGGTGTCCGGCAATGTCGATGCCAACCGCAGCTTCAACAGTGCATATGCCTACGGCGACGTCACGGTGTATCCGAGCTATTTCAGCGCCGGTGATGGCACTCCCAACACCATCAGCATCGGTGACATCCGCACCGAAACCAGTGCTGTCTCGACTGGAACCACCGATACCACCACCGTCAACGGCAGCACCTATGTCTCGGCTGATGGCAGCATCCTGATCCAGAGCATCTCCTCCAACAATCCTTCCGCCAGTTTCAACGTCGGCTCGCTGACCACGGCCACTACGCTCAGCGGTGGCGTGTCGGACTTCGACCGCAATGGCATCAACGAGCTGTATCAGTTCATCGATGGTGCAGTGGCGGTCAGCAGCCAAGGCGGCCCGCTGACCATCGGCAATGTGCTCGCCCTCGGCGATCTGTCGATTATCACGACCGATGGCTCGCGCCTCGACCCCTTGACCCAGACCTCGGTCATTGCTCCCGCCGGACTGCTCAGCACCGGCATGCTGACCTCCCGCAACGGCGACATCACCATCAACAGTCGCGGTGATGCCACGCTGGGACTGCTCTCCGGTGGCAGCAATGCTGGCGAGCAGATCCAGAGTCTCAGTCTATTCACGCCGGGGACACTGACGCTGGCGGCTACCCAGCCCATCGACCTGACAGCCAACAGCATTTCAATCAGCGCCGGCACTGACCTTGCGCTTGCCAACTTCAATCTGTTTTCCACCCAGGGCCGGATTGATCTGACCAGCACAACAGGCAGCATTGCGCTGGGCAATGTGTCTGCACGGCATGTGGCAGGCAATGCCAACGCCAATGCCGGGATCACGCTGAATGCTTTCCAAAACCTGTCGGTCGGCACCATCACCACTCAGGCACAGAGCGCGCGCGATTTCGGCGCCGATGCCCGTGGCGATGTGATTCTTTATGTTCGTGACAACCTCACGACCGGCAGCATCAGCACCCAGGCTTCCGCTTCCGTGTCCGGCAATGTCGATGCCAACCGCAGCTTCAACAGTGCATACGCCTACGGCGGCGTGACGATCTACCCGAGCTATTTCAGCGCCGGTGATGGCACCCCCAACACCATCAGCATCGGCGACATTCGCACCGAAACCAGCGCAGTCTCGACTGGCACCACCGACACCACCACCGTCAACGGCAGTACCTATGTCTCGGCTGATGGCGGCATCGTCATCCAGAGCTTCTCCTCCAACAATCCTTCCGCCAGTTTCAACGTCGGCTCGCTGACCACGGCCAGCACCGTCAGTGGCGGCGGGTCGGACTTCGACCGCAACGGCATCAACGAGCTGTATCAGTTCATCAACGGCGCGGTGGCAGTCAACAGCCATGGAGGCCCGCTCACCCTGGGCAATGTGCTCGCGCTGGGTGGCCTGACCATCACCACCAGCGACGGCTCGCGGATCGACCCCGTGACGAATACCTCGGTCGTCGTCCCCGCCGGAGCGCTCAACACCGGCACGCTGACCTCACGCAACGGCAACATCATCATCAACAGCCGGGGTGATGCCACGCTGGGTCTGATCTCCGGCGGCAGCAATGCCGGCGAGCAGTTGCTTGACCTGAGCGTGCAATCCGGCGCGACTCTCACTCTGGCAGCGAGCCAGCCGATCACGCTCACTGCGCAGTCGATCTTTCTGAGCTCGGTTGGCAATCTCGATCTCAGCCGCTTCAGCCTCATCACCCGCAATGGCAGCCTCTTTCTGCAAAGCGTTGACGGCAGCGTGCTGGCAGGCAACCTGACGACCATTGCGCTCGACACCCGCGCGGTCAATGCCAGTGCCAACGGCACAGTGCTCATCTATGCCGCTGGCAGCATCGGCATCGGCGATGTCAGCACCAATGTGCAGGCCATCGCAACCGGCAACGTCGACGGCGTAAACATTTTCGGCAACTCCGCCTATGCCTATGGCAGCGTCGGTATCTACCCGGACTACTTCAGCGACACCAACGCTGGCAGCAACGTCTCGACCGGCAATATCACCACCAACGTCAGCTCCGAAATCACCGGGACGGTTGACACCAGCACTGGACGGGCTGCCTACAGCTACGCCGATGGCTCGATCAATGTCAGTGATTTCTTCTCAAGCCGGGGCAGCGGCAACTTCAATGTCGGCAATGTGAGCGCCGGCACGATCGCCACGGGTGGCGTTTCCGATTTCGACCGAAATGGCGTTGTCGAGCCCTACTTCGGTCTGCTTGGCAACGTCCAGCTCTCGCACAGCGGTGGGGCGATGACCGTGGGCTCGGTAACTGCCAGCGGCAGCATCAGCCTTCGCAACGAAGACGGTTTCACCGTCGATCCTGCGACGAACACCTCAACCGTGGTGCCGGCTGGTCTGCTGAGCACCGGCAACCTGACCGCCCTCAACGCCGATATTTCCGTTTTCGGCAGCGGCGATGTGACGCTGGGCCTGCTTTCGGGCGGCAGCAGCGTCGGTGATCAGATCCGGGCTCTCAACCTGCAGTCCAATGGAATACTCAGCCTGGCAGCAGCCCAGCCGATTACCTTGACAGCACAATCGATCTCGCTGACCTCATTCGGCAGTCTCGATCTCAGCCGCTTCACCCTGGTCACCAGCAACGGCAGCCTTTATCTGCAAAGCATTGATGGCAGCGTGCTGGCAGGCAATCTGACGACCAATGCGCTCGACACCCGTGAGGTCAGTGCCAGCGCTAACGGCACGGTCACCATCTATGCCGCTGGCAGCATCGGCGTCGGCGATGTCAGCACCAATGTGCGCGCCACGGCCACCGGCAATGTCGATGGCGTGAACAGCTTCGGCAACTCCGCCTATGCCTATGGCGGCGTCAATCTTTATCCGGACTACTTCGGCAATACCCCTGCCGATAACAACAACATTTCCACCGGCAATATCACCACCAACGTCCGCGCTGAAATCACCGGGACGATCGACACCAGCACCGGACGGTCTGCCTACAGCTACGCTGAAGGCGCGATCAACGTCAGTGATTTCTTCTCCAACCGGGGCAGCGGCAGCTTCAGCGTCGGCAACGTGAGCAGCAATGTCAGCACCGCAGGCGGCGTTTCCGATTTCGACCGGGATGGCGTTGTCGAACCCTACTTCGGTCAGTTTGGCGACGTCCTGCTCTCGCACAGCGGCGGGACGATGAGCGTGGGTACGGTGGCTGCCAGTGGCAGCATCAGCCTGAGAAACGATGACGGTTTCACAACCGACCCGGTGACCAACATCTCGACGGTGATTCCGGCTGGCTTGCTGAGCACCGGTGATCTGACAGCCCGCAACGACGATATCTCAGTCTTCGGCAGCGGTGATGTGACGCTCGGCCTGCTCTCCGGTGGCAGCAACGCCGGGGACCAGATCCGCAATCTCAACTTGCAGTCCAACCGCACGCTCGCCCTGTCCCCTGCGCAGCCCACCGTGCTGACGGCAGAGCAGATCGATATCTATGCCGGCAACGACCTCAACCTCGCGAACCTGAGCCTGGTCGCCAACAACGGCGGCATTTCGCTGCGCAGCGATACCGGCAGCCTGCAAGTCGGCAACCTCACCACCCGCGCCGTGCAGGTGGAAGAGTTCTATGCCTTTGCCGATGGACAGGTAGTGATCTTTGCGGCTGGCAATCTCAGCGTGGGGGACATCAGCACCACCGTGCGGGCCACCACCACTGGCAATACCAGCGCCGACTCCAGCACTGCCGCCAGTGCCATCGCCTATGGCGACGTCGATATCTATCCCGATTACTTCTCGGACGACCAGCAACTCAGCACCGTCACCATTGGCAGCATCAGCACCAACGTGATCGCCGAAGTGACCGGCAACACCGACACCGTGCTGCTGCACAACTCGTCGGCCAGCGCCTATGGCGAGATCAATATCGACGGGGCTTTCTTCAGCTCCGAGAGCGGCAGCAACACCAGCGTTGGCCAGCTCAGCAGCAGCGCCGCTTCGAGCGGCGGCCTGTCTGATTTCGATGGCAACGGCGTGGTTGAAATACGCAATGAAGCGTTCAGCGATGTCTCCGTGCTCAACGCCGGTGGCAACCTCAGCACCGGTGCGATTCTGAGCACCGGCAATATCCAGGTCGGCAACTATGACGGTTCGTTCTACGACGCCGCCACCGATAGCTTCACCACGGTCCCGGCAGGTGCGCTGGTCACCGGCAGCCTGAGCACGCCGAACGGCGAGATCTACCTGGAAGGTGCTGACATCAGTCTGCAGGGCATCCAGATCAGCACCGGTGGTCTGCTGGGCGTCAATTCCAGCGGCACGCTGAGCCTCGACAACAGCCGCATCGATGGCGCACTCACCTACCTCACCGCCGATCAGGTCACGGGCGGCAGCAACGTCGTGATCACTGCACAGGGGCTGAGTGTGGCCGCGCGCGACATCAACCTGGCTGGCAGCAGCATCATCATCGGTGAGGGTGCGGCACCGTTTGCCAACGATTTTGGCGTGCCTGCCTCGCTGCTCGCCAGTTCGCCGACGCTCGTGCCGAGCGCCAGCCTGCCGAACGGATATTTCGATGCCAGCGACTCCTTGGCACTCGGCCCCATCACCGGCAACGCCCATTACCTGGTGCTTCGCACACCTGCCCAATCGCTGGGCAATCTGGCCAGCATCAGCGGAGCTGCGGATCTCTTCCTGCAACTCACGCCGGCAGGCGACGATGCGCCGTTCGAGTTCAGCCTGGCACAGCTGGCATTCGCCAATCAGGCGGCCACCCTGGCGATTGGTGGCGATAGCTTCTTTGGCAACATCACCGTGCTGCCGCCCAGCACACTGCCCATCGTGGTCAAGGCCGTGACGCCCGACGGCAACAACACCAACTACGTGCTGCTGACCGACGGCACCATCACCGGTGCCGAGCAGCTCGACAATGCCAGCACCGGTGCGGTGATTACCCTTGCTTCGGCGGTTGTGCCGACGCCCACTCCAACGCCAACGCCTACGCCGACGCCCACCCCGACACCGACACCGACACCGACACCGACACCAACTCCGGTGCCAACGCCAACTCCGGTGCCAACACCGACGCCGACGCCCACACCAACCCCGACGCCAACTCCGGTGCCAGCGCCGGTGCCAGCGCCGGCGCCGAGCCCATCGCCAATACCACCCGCCGTAATGGAGGCACCTGAGCAAACCCAGGTTCTTCTGGCCGAGCAGCTGACCACCGAATCCCTGGCGCCGACTGAGACCGTTGCCAAGACCGAAGAGCAGCCCGAAGAGGAGAAAAAGTCGGACGACGACGCAGGCAATGCGGTGGCTGGCATCGAGTCCACCCCGGAACTGGTCAGCGAGGATTCCTCGCAGCAGGCTTCCCAGCAGTGCGAGGCACTTTGACATGCGCCCCTCTCTCCGCGTGATCGCCACCCTCAAGCGCCTGTCAGCAAGCATCGGCTTCGCCCTTCTGCTGGCGCTGCCGCTGCATGCCGGGGCCGCAACGCCGGCCGGAAAAGTGGTGATGCTCACCGGCCAGGCCACTGCGGTCGGTGCTGGCGGCACGGTGCGCAAGCTGGCCCGCAATGACGAGATCTTTGCCGGTGATCTGATCAACTCCGGCTTCGGCAGCTACGTCAACCTGCGGTTTGCCGATGGTGCGTTCTTCCTGCTGCGGCCCGAAACGCGCTTCGAGGTGGAGGATTACGAATATGCCCCGCCCGCCAGCGCGCCCGCTGCGCCAGTGCCGGCCGCCACACCCACGCCCGTGCCGGCAGCGCCGGCAGGTCCTGCCGCTGCCCCGCTGGTGACCGCTCAGACATCGCGCAGCAGTACGAGCTCGCGGGCGTTCTTCCGGCTCATCAAGGGCGGCTTCCGTTCCGTCAGTGGCCTGATCGGCAAGATCAGCACCGAGGACTACCGCGTCAGCACCCCGGTCGCCACCATCGGTATCCGTGGCACCAAATACAGCGCCAGCCTCTGCGAGGGTGCCTGCACCGACCGCAACGAGATCAGCGCCCTGCTGCAGCAGGCCGGTGCGCAGACCACCGGCAACGAGGTGGTGCTGGTTACCGAAGTCGAAGACGGTCAGATCGCCATCCAGGCACCGGGCGGCAGCAGCCTGCAGGGGCCGGGCACCGTGCTGTTCACCACCGAGGTCGGGGTGCCGACCCCGGTGCAGCAGGCACCGAAATCGGTGCGCCAGGACAGCGACCTCAAACCCGAAGCCTGCGGCGGATAATCGCCGCAGCCTCTCCTATGGTTGCGGCAGTTGCCCTGCCGCCGACCCAGACCTCATTGCCATGCCGATCCTTTCCGTCCGGGCACCGCTCGGCTACCAGCACCTGGTGCCTCTCAACCGCGAACAGCACGCCGGACTGGGACTGCCGCCGGCTTCGCAGGCCTGGTGTGCCAAGCTGAATTCGGTACATCTCAACGCCGCCGAGTTCGCCAGTGCGGCTGCCGATTACCCCATCGCCTTCTCGCGCGATGAGGACAGCGGCGAGTTCATGCCGATGGCGGTGCTCGGCCTGCGCCAGGCCGAAAACCTGTTCGTGGACGATGAGGGCCGATGGCTGCCGCGCAGCTATGTGCCGGCCTTCGTGCGCCGCCATCCCTTCTGCATCGCCGAGATTCCAGACCGTGAAGGCCGCGCGCCGCAGCGGCTGGTCTGCTTCGAGCAGGACGCACTCAAGCCCGGCGGCGAGCCGCTGTTCACCGCCCAGGGCCAGGCCACACCCACCTGGGACAACATCCAGCGTCTGCTCGAAGCCATCGAAGCCTCACGCCAGCAAACCCGCGTGCTCTGCAAGCGGCTGGAAGCACTGGGGCTGTTCACGCCGTTCGAGGCCCTCGCCCTGCCCCGCGCCGGCAAGCGCATGCGCCTGCAGGGGCTGTTCAGGGTCGATGAGGAAAAGATGAACGCCATCCCCGGCAAGGACCTGCGGGTGATGCTGCGCAAGGGCGAGCTGAAGGCCACCTATGCACACCTGATCTCGCTGGAAAACTTCGCCAAGCTCATGGAGCTGGCAGTGGCAAGGGATCAGCAGTCAAAGCCGGGCTGAGCGAAGCCTCAACCCTGGGCGCGGCGCGCGAACAACTGCTTGAGCGGCCCCGCACGATCCACGGCCGACAGGCCACGGCCCAGCAGATTGGCGAGTGCTTCACTACCGCCAAAGGCACGGCTCAGTCCATCGGTCATCGCCAGCATTTCGACTGTTTCGGCGCTGCGCGCGCGGGCATAGGCCTGCAGCGTGCGGAGACGCCACCAGCCACGGCCAGCATCGCGCGCTTCAGCAAGGGTGGCGGCGAGCGTGGCGGCATCCGACAAGCCCAGATTGACACCCTGCCCGGCCAGCGGATGCACCACATGCGCGGCATCGCCGATCACCACCGCACCCGGCACCACCGGCTGCGGCACATGCTTGAGTCGCAGCGGGAAACTCTGGCGCGCGCCGCTGCTCTGGATGCCTCCCAGCACCAGTCCGCTGGCCGTCGACAGCCTGAGGTTGAAGGCGCTGTCATCGAGGGTCAGCAGCTCTTCTGCCAATGCAGTGCTGCAAGACCAGACGATGGAACAGCGACCATCCGCCAGCGGCAGCAGAGCCAGCGGGCCGGAGCTCAAAAACCGTTGCCGCGCGACACCGCCATGCGGCTGCTCGGTGCTGACATGCGCCACCAGCGCCCGCTGTGAGTAGTCCCAGCCGATGCTGTCGATGCCCAGTTCTGTGCGCAGCGGCGAGTCCGGGCCATCGGCAATCACCAGCAGGCGGGCCTTGAGGATTTTTCCATCAGCCAGCGTGACCTGCGCACCCTCTTCTTCCGAGGCAGTGACGGTGTCGATCCGGGTCGCGGCAAGGCGCTGCCAGTCGCCGCCCTGCGCCCAGAGCGCGGCATTGAGCAGGCCGTGTTCGACGATGCTGCCCAGCGACTGGTCGGGCGCGGCATCGAAGCGTAGCGCCTGCGTGGGACTGTCATGCCAGACCTGCATGCCTTGATACGGACTGTGGCGCGCCGCTGCGATGGCGGGCCAGACGCCGAGGCGTTCCAGCAGGCGGATCGAGGCGGGCGACAGCGCATAGACACGCAGATCGACCTCGCCACCCGTAAACACCGGCGGTGCAGCGGCACGCTCGATGAGCGTGACCTTGAAGCCGGCCTGATTCAGCGCCGCAGCAGCCGCGAGGCCGACGGTGCCACCACCGGCGACGATCACATCGGCATCGAAGCCGCTCATGCGGCGAGGCCTGCGTGGCCGAGGTTCTGGCGCAGCACCGCCTCCTTGGCGGGCGGCAGCAGGTCCATCGCCACCAGTCCCAGGCTGCGCAGGCTGCTGATCACCGGCAGGCGATTGCTGAACACGCGCACCAGTTGATCGGTGAAGTCGGCGGTGCGGCGGCGGTCGTCCTCGCGGCTGGCGGCGTAGTCGGAGAGGACGAGGCTGTCGCCGAGATCGGCATCTTGTGCTGCGGCTTCGCGCAAGCAGGCTGCGAGGGTGGCGACATCGCGCAGGCCCAGATTGAATCCCTGGGCAGCGACCGGGTGCAGGCTCTGCGCCGCATTGCCGCAGAACACCACGCGCGGCGCGCTCAGGGTGTGGTTCACGGTGCGTTGCAGCGGATAGACGATGCGCTTGCCGATGCCGAGGAAGCGGCCCAGTCGCTCGCCGAAAGCCGTCTGCGCGGCGGCGACGAACTCGGCGTCCGGCAGCGCATGCAGGTCTTCGGCACGCGCAGTGGGCAGCGTCCAGATCAGCGAGCAGGGGTGGCCTGCTTCGACATCTTCAGCAAGGCGCGGCTTGGGCAGCACGGCAAAGGGGCCATCCGGCGTGAAGCGTTCGTAGGCCACGCCCGCCGGGTCGCGCTGCACGCGCACGGCGGTGACGATTGCGCTCTGCTGGTAGTCGCGTACTTCGGCGCCGAAGCCAAGCAGGCTGCGCAGCGAGGAGCTGGCCCCATCCGCCGCGACCACGAGCTTGGCACTCAGGCTGCGGCCATCGTCGAGCGTGAGCCTGGCACTACGCGCATCCAGCGCGAGGGCGGTGACGCGCGCGGGACACAACCATTGCAGATGCGCCTGCAAGCGCGCCTGCGCCGCCGACAGCAGCACGCCGCCCACGGCCCGCAGCGGCGTGTTGTGGCCGAGTGCGGCCAGTCCCGCTTCGGCCGCCGTGAAGCGCGCCACACCGAAGCGGCCGCGCTCTGAAATGTGAGTGGAGAGAATCGGCTGCGCCTGTACTCTGAGCGCATCCCACACGCGCATGCCCTCGAAGATGCGGCGGCTGCCGTCGTTGAGCGCGATGCAACGCTCGTCCCAGCTCGGCGCGCTGGCGGGCGGCTTGACCGCGTCGATCAGCGCCAGCTTAAGCTGGGTGTTGGCGAGCGCCACCGCCAGGCTGGTGCCGACGAGGCCGCCGCCGACGATGGCGACATCGACCACGATCTCAGCCATGCGCTACGCCGCTGCCATGATTGCTTCGATCTCGTGGATTTCCTTCGGCACGCCGCTGGTGAGCACTTCCGGCCCGATGAGGGTGACCAGCACATCGTCCTCGATGCGGATGCCGATACCCCAGTACTCGCTGGGCACGCCCGGCGTGCCGGGGGCGACGTAGATGCCGGGTTCGACGGTCATGATCATGCCGGCCTCGAACTTGCGGTACCCGCCCTTGAGCTTGTAGCGGCCGACGTCATGCACATCCATGCCCAGCCAGTGGCCGGTGCCGTGCATGAAGAATTGCTTCTGCTTGTCGGCCTTGATGAGTTCATCAACATCGCCGCTCAAGAGACCCAGCTTGACCATGCCCTCGGTCAGCACGCGGGTGCTGACTTCATGCGGCCTGCCGACGCTCTCGCCGATCACCAGCGTGGCGATAGCGGCTTTCTGTGCGGCCAGCACCACCTCGTAGACGGCTTTCTGCGCCGCCGTGTACTTGCCGTTGATCGGAAAGGTGCGGGTGATGTCGCCGGTGTAGCCGCGGTACTCGGCACCGGCGTCGATCAGCAGCAGCTCGCCATCGTTCAAAGCGCGGTTGTTCTCGGTGTAATGCAGGATGCAGGCGTTCTCGCCGCCGCCGCAGATGGTGCCGTAGCCAGGCTCGCAGTCGTTGAGCGTGAACTCGGCGGCGATCTCGGCGGTGATCTGCCATTCGTTCATGCCGGGCTTGGTCGCGCGCATGGCGCGCACATGGGCGGCCGCGCTGATCTCGCAGGCGGTGCGCTGCAGCTCGATCTCGCTGGGGCGCTTGAACAGGCGCTGCTCGTGCAGGGTGTTTTCGAGTGCGACGATGCTGGTGGGTGCCGCCGCACCGCGCCGTGCGACGGCGCGAATGTCCTTGATGACATTGATGACTTGCGTATCGAGCGCCGGGTCTTCACCGAGGGTGAAATGCACCGTCTCACGGCCTTGCAGCAGCTTGGGCAACTCGGCACTCAGGCTGCCGATGTTGAAAGCCTGCGCCGCGCCGAACAGGGCGACCACACCCTCCGGCCCGAAGCGGCGGCCATGCCAGATTTCGCTGTCGGCATCGCGCGGTCGCACGAACAGCACGAACTCGGCAGGCTGGCCCTTGTCGTCCTTGCGGCCGGGTGCGAGCACCGCCACCGCGTCGGGTTCGTAGAAGCCGGTGAGGTAGGCGAAGTCGGAGTCCTGCCGAAACTTGAAGTGCGTGTCGCGCGCGCGGGTGACTTCGTGCGCGCCGGGGATGATGGCGACACCATCGCTGCCGATGCGCTGCATCAGAGCAGCTCGGCGGGCGGCGTATTCAGTGAGCTGGTGGTCGTTGGGGCGCATGGTTTTCTCCTCGCTACAAATCAGTGAACGGATGAATCTTTGGCGCGCTGGGCGGCACGCGCCTGCGAGCCGGGGGCCAGCTCCATGAACAGCAGTTGCAGACCGACGCGCACGTACTCGACGAGCTGGGCGTAGGCCTCTTCCTCGATCTCTTCCTCGCCCTCTTCATCGAAGCTGGCGCGGGTGAACTGGGCGAGGTCTTCGATGACTTCGCGCACTTCAGGGGCGGCTTTTTTCAGGTCCAGCTTGCCATTGCTGGCCAGCCCGAACAGAAAGCCCTCGCACCACTCGCCGAGCGCGCGGGCGCGGTCACCGAGCGGCTGCTCGTCGTCCGGCAGCACCAGGCGGATGTCGCCATCGGTGTCAGCCAGCGAGCGGGCGGTTTGATCGCGAACGGCCTTCAACAGCGAGGCACCAGCGATGTCGTGATCGGCACCGTCGAGCACCGTCATCGGGTCCACATCGGCAGGGGCGCGGGTGCAGAGTGCGCCACAGAGCGCGCCGTGATACTCGGCGGCGTCCTGGTCGAAACCGGCGCTGCGCAGGGCGGCGTTGAGCGCGGCGTAAGGGGTGTTTTCGGTCATGCCTGCATTATACGGCGCGAGGCTTTCAGAGCCTTGCATTCCCTATAATCCCGGCATGAATCCCTCCGATTTCGTCCGCGCCCTGCGTGCCGCCGCACCCTATGTCCACGCTCATGTGGGCAGCGTCTTCGTGCTCGCCTTTGGCGGCGAGATCTGCGAACGGGCTGACTTCGAGCGTCTGCTGTACGACATCGCCCTGCTGCAGTCGCTGGGCGTGAAGCCCGTCGTCGTCCACGGCGCGCGGCCGCAGATCGAGGCGCGGCTGGCGGCACGGGGGCTGGAGAGCAAGCACCAGGGCAACCAGCGCGTCACCGATGCCGCCACGCTGGAATGCGTGAAAGACGCCGCCGGTTCGCTGCGCATGAGCATCGAGGCCAAGCTCTCGACCTCGCTGGCTTCTACGCCCATGGGCGGCGCGCGGGTGAAGGTCGCCGGCGGCAACTGGATCATCGCGAAGCCGGCCGGCGTGCGCGGCGGGGTCGATCTGCAATCCACCGGCGAGGTGCGGCGCGTGGATGCCGAGACCATCCGCCAGGTGCTCGACCAGGGCCGCATCGCGCTGGTGAGCAACATCGGTTACTCGCCCACGGGCGAGACCTTCAACCTGCGTTACGAGGACGTGGCAACGGCCGTGGCCACCGCGCTCAAGGCCGACAAGCTGGTGTTCCTGGTCGACAGCAACCCCGACAGCTGGACGCTGGCCGAGGACACCGGCGACGCCGGTCAGCTCTCGCTGGCCGAGGGCGCAAAGCTGGCCGACGACGTCACCCATCTCTCCGACCGCGACCGCGCGCATCTCGGTGCCGCGCTCGCTGCCGGGCATGGTGGCGTGCGGCGCGTACATCTGATTGGCGCGGCGGAAGAAGGGGCGCTGTTGCGCGAGCTCTACACCCGCGATGGCGTCGGGCTGATGCTCTACACCGACGAGAACTACGAGGCGGTGCGCGAGGCCAGCATCGAGGACGTGGGTGGCGTGCTCGCCCTAATCAAGCCACTAGAGGATGCCGGCGTGCTGGTGCCTCGCTCCCGCGAGCAGCTGGAGCTGGAAATCAGCCAGTTCGACGTGATGGTGCGCGATGGCCTGGTCATTGCCTGCTGCGCCCTGTTCCCCTATCCGCAATACAAGATGGGCGAGTTCTCCTGCGTCGCCGTGCATCCCGACTATCGCGGCGAAGGCCGCGCCGAGGCGCTACTGAAGCGCAGCGAGGACACCGCCCGCAAGCTCGGCCTCACCAAGCTCTTCGCACTGACGACCACGACCGAGCACTGGTTCATCGAGCATGGCTTCGTCGAGGGCAGGCTCGAAGAGCTGCCGGTGCAGAAGCAGCGCATCTACAACTACCGGCGCAACTCGCTGGTGCTGGTGAAGGCACTCGACTGAGTGCCTTCACCGCGCTCAGCAAACCTCATCTTCAAGGCGCTGGATTGAGAACCCACTGATCTCCGATCAGTGGGCGGATGCGCCGCCAATCAAGGCCAGAAGCTCCTTGGTCTTGGCTTCCATCAAGGCGGTGTTGCCACGCGATTCGACGTTGAGGCGCAGCACCGGTTCGGTGTTGGAGCCTCTGAGGTTGAAGCGCCAGCCTTCGGCGTATTCGCAGCTCAGCCCATCGGTTTTGTCGATCACCGCCGCGCTCGGCGCATAGCGCGCCTCGATGCCGGCGATGGTGGCCTTCACGTCGGCCACCTTGCTGTTGATCTCGCCGCTCGCCGGGTACGCCGCTTGGCGCTCTTCCACCAGCTGCGACAGTGTCTTGCCGGTTTCGGCGACGAGGGCCGCCACCAGCAGCCAGGGGATGTGGCCGTTGTCGCAGTAGGCGAAATCGCGGAAGTAATGGTGGGCACTCATCTCGCCGCCGTAGACGGCGTTCTCCAAGCGCATGCGCTCCTTGATGAAGGCGTGGCCGGTCTTGCTCTGGATGGCGATGCCACCGGCGGCCTTGACCATGTCGATGGTGTTCCAGGTCAGGCGCGGGTCGTGAATGATCTTGCCGCCCGGCTCCTTTTTGAGCAGTGCCTCGGCCAACAGGCCCACGATGTAATAGCCCTCGATGAAGCCGCCGTGTTCGTCGAACAGGAAGCAGCGGTCGAAGTCGCCATCCCAGGCCACGCCGAACGCCGCACCGGTATCGCGCACGGCCTTGATGGTGTCGGCGCGCATCTCCGGCAGCAGCGGATTGGGAATGCCGTTGGGGAAGTCGCCATTGGGCGTGTGGTGTACGCGCACGAAGTCGATGGGCAGATGCGGCGCGAGTGCGTCGATGACGAGACCCGAAGTGCCATTGCCGCTGTTGACGACGATCTTCAGGCCCTTGAGCTTGGCCGCGTCGACGTAGCCGAGCAGATGCTGCACGTAGCCGGGGCGGTAGTCGTTGGGCGTCATCTCGGGCGCGCCGCTTGGGGCCACGTCCGTCATCGCCAGCACCCGCGCTTCAAGCTCGCGCAGGCCAGAGTCGCCACTGATGGGGATGGCCCCACCCTTCACCAGCTTCATGCCGTTGTAGTCCATCGGGTTGTGGCTGGCGGTGACCATGATGCCGCCGTCCACACCGGGTTGCTGCGCGGCCCAGTAGACCTCTTCGGTGCCGCCGAGGCCGATGTCAAGCACCTCGACACCGCGCGCGACGAAACCGTGCGCGAGCGCTTGCAGCAAGGGCAATGAGGAATGGCGAATGTCGCGGCCCAGCGCCACGCGCTTGGGCTGGAACAGCTCGGCGTAGGCGATGCCCAGGCGGTAGGCGATGTCGGGGTTCAGCTCGTCCGGCACGCGGCCACGGATGTCGTAGGCCTTGAAGGCCGCAAGCTTCGCCGCCGTCATTACTTCGCCTCCGGCGTGCGGCCGTAGACGTCCTCGAAGCGCACGATGTCGTCCTCACCCAGGTACGAGCCGGATTGCACTTCGATCAATTCCAGCGGCACCTTGCCGGGGTTGACCAGGCGGTGGGTGGTGCCGAGCGGAATGTAGGTGCTCTGGTTCTCGGTGAGCATGAACACCTTGTCGCCATTGGTGATCTCGGCCGTGCCCTTCACCACGATCCAGTGCTCGGCGCGGTGGTGGTGCATCTGCAGGCTGAGCTTCTGGCCCGGCTTGACGACGATGCGCTTGACCTGGAAGCGGCCGTCCATCGCGATGGTCTCGTAGCTGCCCCAGGGGCGGAACACGATGGGGTGGTTCACCGCCTCGCTGCGGCCGGCCTTCTTGAGCGAGGCGACGACCTTCTTCACGTCCTGCACATGCTCGCGGGTGGTGACCAGCACCGCGTCCTTGGTCTCGACCACGATCACGTCGCTGATACCCGCGAGGGCGACCATGCGCGAGTCGGCGTGGACCAGGTTGCGCTTGCCGTTCTCGATCAGCACATCGCCGCGCTTGACGTTGCCGTCGGCGTCCTTCGGCAGGATGTCGAGGAAGGTCCAGGCGCCGATGTCGTCCCAGCCGGCATCCAGCGGCACGAGCGCGGCCTTGTCGGTTTTCTCCATCACCGCGTAGTCGATGCTCTCGTTGCGGCAGGCCTTGAAGCTCTCCGGATCGAGACGGATGAAATCGAGATCGCCCTTGGCATTGGCCACGGCCTTCTCAGCCAGCGCTTCCATCGCGGCCTCGTAGTGCTTGAGCTCGGCCAGCATCACGTCAGCGCGGAACAGGAACATGCCGCCGTTCCAGTAATAGCCGCCTTCGGCGAGGAAAGTCTCGGCCTTCTCCTTGAGCGGCTTTTCGATGAAGGCCGCCACCGACCAGTAGCCCTCGCCCAGCGCCGCACCGGCGCGCAGGTAGCCGTAGCCGGTTTCAGGGCGCGTAGGCTGGATGCCGAAAGTGACGATCTTGCCCGCCGCCGCAGCGACCGAGGCGACGGCCACGGCGCGGGCGAAGGCGGCTTCATCGGGGATCATGTGATCGGCCGCCATCAGCAGCACGAGGGCATCCGGGCCGTGGCGGCGCAGCGCCAGATAGGCGGCGCAGGCAGCGGCCGGCGCAGTGTTGCGGCCGGCGGGCTCCACCAGCGTGGTGGCGTCCTTGAAACCGCCGGCACGCAACTGCTCGGCGACCAGAAAGCGCTGGTCCTCACCGCAGATCACCACCGGGCCGGTGGCGTCGACCAGCTTGGCGGCACGACGGGCAGTGACCTGCAGCAGGCTCTGTTCCTCTGTGAGGCTCAGGAACTGCTTGGGGTACTGCTCGCGCGAGAGCGGCCAGAGGCGGGTGCCGGAACCGCCCGCCATGATGCAGGGCATGAGTACTGAAGACATGAGGATGGAGCCCGTGGTGTGGGGTTGGAACGAAAGGTGGAATCACAATACTGGTGTTGGCGTCGATACGCCATGATGCCGCGCTGGCCATTGCAATTATCAGCCCACCTGCCCCAAATCCCGCCAAGTCCGTGACCCAACTCACCCTGCAACAACGCTCGCTCGCCCGGGTGTGGCACCCCTGCACCCAGATGCACGACCACGCCAGCGGCGCACTGCCGCTGCTGCCCATCGTGCGCGCCGAGGGCGCCTGGCTGGAAGACGCCGATGGCAAGCGGTACCTCGACGCGGTGTCGTCCTGGTGGACCAATCTCTGGGGTCATCGCCACCCGGACATCGTCGCGGCCCTGAAGGATCAGCTCGACACGCTCGACCACGTCATCTTCGCCGGCTTCACCCACGAGCCAGCGGTGCAGCTCGCCGAAAAACTGTGCGCGCGCAGCGGGCTGGATCGCTGCTTCTTCACCGACAACGGTTCGAGCGCGGTGGAAGCCGCACTCAAGATGAGCTTTCACTACTGGCAGAACGTGGGCAAGCCGGCCAAGCGCAAATTCGTGGCGCTGAGCAACAGCTATCACGGCGAAACGCTGGGGGCGCTCGCCGTCGGCGGGCCCTCGATGTATCGCGACACTTACGCCCCGCTGCTGCTCGAACCGATCTTCGTGCCCAGCCCCGACTGCTACGAGCGCGGCCCCGGCGAGAGCTGGGAGGACCACACCCGCCGCGTCTTCAGCCATCTTCAGACCGTGCTGGAACAGCAGGCGCACGAGATCAGCGCGGTGATCGTCGAGCCGCTGGTGCAATGCGCGGGCGGCATGCGAATGTATCACCCGGTCTATCTCACGCTCTTGCGGCAGGCCTGCGACCACTTCGGCGTGCATCTCATCGCCGACGAGATCGCTACCGGCTTCGGCCGCACCGGCAGCTTCTTTGCCTGCGAACAGGCCCCGCCCGCCGAATACGGCCGGGGCCTGCCCAGCGGTATCAAGCCGGATTTCATGTGCCTGTCGAAGGGCATCACCGGCGGCACGCTGCCGCTGGCCGTGGTGCTGGCGCGCGAGCACATCTACCAAGCCTTCTACGCCGACTACAGCGCGCACAAGGCTTTTCTGCACAGCCACAGCTACACCGGCAACCCACTCGCCTGCCGCGCCGCACTCGCCTCGCTCGAACTGTTCGGCGAAGGCAATGCCCTGGCCGCCAACCGCCTGATGGCGCAGCACCTGTGGAAGCAGACGCACCCTCTGCGCAGCCACCCGCACGTTGCCGAGGTGCGGCAGACCGGCATGATCCTCGCGGTCGAAATGGTGCAGCGGGCTGTGAGCAAGATGCCCTTCCCGGCCAGCGAGCGGCGCGGGCTGATCGCCTATCGCCATGCGCTGAGCAAGGGCGTGGTGCTGCGACCGCTGGGCAATGTGCTCTACCTGATGCCGCCCTATGTGCTCACGTTCAAGGAGGCCGAGATGATGTGCGAGGTGCTGTGCGAGGCCGTCGACGTGGCGACGCGAGGCACGCCTTGATCTGGCGCTGCGCCCTGCTGCTGCTCGCACTCTCTGGCCTGAGTGCCTGCAACACCGGCATGCGGCTGGCCTACCAGAATCTCGACACCCTGCTGCGGCTGGAGATTGGCAGCCATGTCGAACTGGACCCCGCGCAGGATGCCCTGCTCGACGGCGAGTTCGAGCCACTCCTCGCCTGGCACCGCCGCAACGAGCTGCCCGCCTACGCGCTGGCGCTGCGACGCACCGCTGAGCTCGTCGAACAGGGCAGTCTCGACCGAACCGCAGTCGATGGCATCGCCGACACCATCCGCGCCGCCGTGGAGCGTCTCGGCGAGCAGGCGCTGCCCGGCATCGCCCGCCTGCTCGCCTCACTCGACGAAGCTCAGGTCAAGGAACTGCTGGCCTCCCAGCAGAAAGAGTGGGATGAAGAACTCGAAACCTTCGAGGACGAAACTGCCACCGAGAGCCTGCAACGCCTCACCGACAAACTGGAGGAGCGCATCGAGAACTGGGTCGGCCCACTCAAGCCGGCGCAGCGCGCCTATCTCAGCCGCCGCATGGCCGAGGCCGATGCGCGCGGCGAGTTCACCGATGCGCGCCTGAAGGCCGAAGCCGAGCAGGACCAGCAAGCCTTTGCCGCCCTGCTCGCCACCCGCCAGCAGACCGGCTTCGCCGCACGCCTGCGGGCGCTGGCCTACCCGCAGGATGCTGTCGCGGAGGCCGAGCGCAGCACCCGCCGCGAACGCAGCCGCAGCTTCTATACCGCCCTCGCCGCCACCCTCACGCCGAAGCAGCGCGCCCACCTCGCCAAGCGCCTGCGCAGCAGCGCCAACGATGCCAGCGTGCTCGCGGCCAAGCCCGGACCATGACCCGCCTCTACCTGCCCCAGCCGCTTGCCAGCGGCAGCACCATCGCCCTGCCGGATGAAGCCTTTCGCCACCTCGTGCAGGTGCTGCGCATGGAGGCCGGCGAGCACCTGACCGTGTTCAACGGTGAAGGCGGCGAATACGCAGCCACCCTCGCCACCGCCTCGCGCAAGGGAGCAACCCTGAGCATCGGCGCGCACGCCCCTGTCAGCCGCGAAGCGCCTCTGCACATCACCATCGCCCAGTGCGTGAGCAAGGGCGACCGCATGGACTACGCCCTGCAAAAGTCCACCGAGCTGGGCGCGGCCCACTTTGCCACCGTGCTCTCGCAGCACGGCGTGGTGAAGATGGATGGCGAACGATGGGAAAAGAAGGTCGAGCACTGGCGCGGCGTGGTGGTGGGTGCCGCCGAGCAGAGCGGGCGCACGCGGCTGCCTGCGGTCGATGCGCCGGTCGGCTTCGACAAATACCTGGTCGCCGCGCACGAGGGCCTGAAACTCATCCTCGCCCCCGGCGGCCAGACCCGGCTCGCCGCGTTGCCAAGGGCAACGCGGATCACCGCGCTGATCGGCCCCGAAGGCGGCTTCTCGGCGCTGGAACTGGATCTGGCCGACCGCCACGGCTGGCTGCGCGTGGGCTTGGGGCCACGCATCCTGCGCACCGAGACCGCGCCGGTGGCGCTGCTGGCAGCATTGATGTCGCTGCATGGCGACTGCTAGCCCGCGCAGCGCGCCGCGTGCCGTGAACAATTGGTGACACTGCATCTGTTGGGTTCTGGGCGAGTAATTCCAGATGGCATCGTCTATTTCGGCGAGCCAAAAAATCTTGGAGATACTCATGCGTCACACCCTCAAGCTGCTCGCTGTTGCCGCCGCGCTGGTCACGACCCCTGTTCTCGCCATGGATGCCAACCCGATGGTCGGCAATGCCGCCATGGTGGCCACCAAGGACATCGTTTCAAATGCCGTCAACTCGCCTGTTCACACCACTCTGGTCGCCGCCGTCAAGGCTGCCGGCTTGGTCGAAACCCTGCAAAGCAAGGGCCCGTTCACGGTGTTTGCGCCGACCAACGATGCCTTCGAGAACCTGCCCGCAGGCACCGTCGACACCCTGCTGAAGCCCGAGAACAAGGCCAAGCTGACGAAAGTGCTGACCTACCACGTTCTCTCCGGCAAGTTTGTTGCCGCCGATGTGATGAAGGCGATCAAGGCCGGCGGCGGCAAGGCCGTGATGAAGACCGTGGCCGGCAACAGCCTCACGCTCACCAGCAATGGCCCGAACAACGTGGTGGTGAAGGATGAAAGCGGCAACACCGCCAACATCTCGACCTATGACGTGATCCAGTCCAACGGCGTGATCCATGTGATCGACACAGTGCTACTGCCCAAGTAAGTCGTCGCTGCATAGAAGCCCGCCCGCCGCGAGGTCAGCGGGCTTTTTTGTCGCGATATTTGGTCGTGACGGGTGCCTGCCCTACAATCGCACTCTCGATTTTTGACTCACGGCCGCATCGCAATGACCTTCGTCGTCACCGAAAACTGCATCAAGTGCAAATACACCGACTGTGTCGAGGTCTGCCCGGTCGATTGCTTCCATGTCGGGCCCAACTTCCTCGTGATTGATCCTGAGGAATGCATCGACTGCACGCTGTGCGAGCCGGAATGCCCCGCCAACGCCATCAAGGCCGAGGACGACCTGAAGGAACATGAGCTGCACTTCAAGCCGCTCAATGCGGAGTTGTCCAAGCTCTGGCCGGTGCTGACTGAGCGCATGGGCGCGCCGGCGGATGCCAAGGCCTGGGACGGCAAGCCCGACAAGTTCAAGCTGCTCGAACGCTGATCGCCGGCGCGTCGCCATGCACGACGCGCGCTGTCTGCTGGTTCCACCCGGTGCCGACTTTGCGGCGGTCACCGCGCAATATCTTCTCGATACACACCGTGCGGCGCTGCCCGATCTCTCGGCGCTGACCCTTGTCGTGCCGCAGCAGGCCCTCGCCACCAGCCTGCGCGAGGCGCTGCTGCATGCCGCCGGCGGTGTGCTGCTGATGCCGAGTGTGCTCACGCTCGCTGCGCTGGCGGCACCCGTCACCCCGCCTGCCTCCGCCCTCGCCTGCCGGCTGCGTCTGGCAGAGGCGATGTCGCGTTTCCGCTTTTTGTTCGAGGGCCAGACACCGCTGCGGGTGGGCGATGCGCTCTACACCCTGTTCGACGAACTCGAACGCCAGGCCGTGACGCTGCCAGAGGACGAGGCCGCACTCGAAGCCCTGCTGCGCAGCGGCTATGGCGCAACGCAGCCCCTCGCCGCGCTCTCGCGCGAGGCGCAGATCGTGCATCGCCTGCACCAGGCCTTCCGCGAGGAACTGGGCGATGCCGCACCAGCCGTGGCACAGGTGAAGGCCCTGCACCAGACCCTGCGGGACTGGCCCGACACCGCCGCGCTGCTGTTCGCAGGCTTCGATGTGCTGAGTGCGGCCGAGGCAGCGGCCCTGCGGCTCGCACTCGCCAAGCCGCTGAGCCGTTTCATCACCCAGGGCCGCCTCACCGGGCGTGACAGCGCAGCCTGCCTGCGGCTGTTCGCGCAGCTCGAAACCACACCGACCTTGGTCGAAGCCGCGCTGCCGGATCGCAGCCGCTGGCTCGATGCCGGCTTTGCCGACGGCGACAGCGCCCATGCCCGTGCCGCCAGCCTGCGCGAGACGCCGCTGACGCTTGGCAACCTCGCCCTGGTCGCCGCCGCCGACCCCGAACACGAGGCGCAGTGCGCCGACCTCGCGGTGCGCGAGGCGCTGCTCGAAGGGGCTGCGAAAGTCGTCGTCGTCTGCAACGACCGCCGCCTCGCCCGCCGCCTGCGTGCCCGGCTCGAACGCGCGCACATCGCACTGGCCGATCGCGGTGGCTGGGCGCTGTCCACCAGCCGCGCGGCGGCCACACTCGATGCCTGGCTGGATTGCGTCGAGCAGGATTTCCCGTTCCGGCCGCTGTTCGCGCTGCTCAAGTCCGGCTTCATGGTGGGGGGTATTGCCTGGGCGGATGCGCTGGAGCCACGCGCTTATCGCAGCGAGATTGCAGGCGGTGCTGCGCGCTGGCGCGAGGCGATGCCATCCAGCGAGGCCGCGCAGTGGGCGCAGCTCATGCACGCCGCGCGCGCGGTGCAGACGCTGGGCGACAGCCATGCCGCCAGCGACCACGCCGACGGCCTGCTGGAAAGCCTCCAGCGTCTGGGCCTCGACAGCACGCTGGCCGGTGATGCCGCCGGTTCGCGCCTGCTGGCGCGCGTGCAGGAGCTGCGCGAGGCCCTAGCCGGCACCACGCTGAAAATGCAGTGGCGCGCCTTTCGCGCCCTGCTCGACACCGCGCTGGAGGATGCGACCTTCCCCGCCGCCCACAGCAATGGCCGCGTGCAGCTGCTCACGCTCGACCAGACGCAGGGCCTGCGTGCCGATGCGGTCATCGTCACCGGCACGACCCCCGCCCTGTTCGCCAGCAGCGTCTCGCCGTTTTTCAACGCCAGCGTGCGGCGCGAGCTGGGGCTGCCAGCGGCGGCGGCGATGCAGGCGCTCGCCCTCACCCGCCTGCGCCGCGTGCTCGAAGCCGCACCGCGGCTGCGCCTGCTCTATGCCCCGGAGCAGGCCGGCGAGGAGGCACAGGCCGCAGCACCCCTGCTGGCCCTGATCGCCTTCGCACGCGCCGCAGGCCATCCCTTGCCGGTGGATGCCGCGCTGGCCGAGCGCGCGCCGCTGGCCGAGATTGCCGCCGATTCGCCCCTGCCCGCGGTCGCGCAGCACGCCGCACCGGCTGCCGTGCCGCTGCTGCTGGCGCGGCCGCTCTCGGCGGGGGGGCATCAGACGCTGATCGAATGTCCCTACGCCTTCCACGCCCGCTATGCCCTGGGCCTGAAGCGGCTGGAAGAACCCGATGCACCCGTCGACCGCAGCGACTACGGCGACCGCGTGCATCGCATCCTCCATGCCTTCGAGACCCAGGTGGAAGGCATGCCGCCGCCCTACAGCGGCACGCGCGACGAGGCGCATCTGCCGGCGATGGCCGCGCATCTGCAAGCCATCGCCCAGGCCGTGTTCGCACCAGACCTCGCCGAGCGCCCGCTCGCGCGCTTCTGGAGGCAGGCTTTTGCTACCCGCACGCCCTGGCTCAGCACAAAGCTCGCCAGCTGGCCGAATGCCGCCGTGCGGGTCGAGGCCGATCTGGTCAACCAGTGCGAGGGCTGGCGCCTGCAGGGCCGCGCCGACCGCATCGACGACGAGGCCACGCGCTGCCGGGTGGTGGACTACAAGAGCGGCCAGTCGCCCAGCAAGGCCGATCTGCTCGCGGGCGAAGCCGTGCAGCTGCCGCACTACGCGCTGCTGGCTGATGCCGTCAGCGAGGTGGAGTACTGGAACCTCAAGGACGAAAAGGCACTCGGCCTCGACGAGGAGGAACTCGATGCCCTGCTGCCCGCCATGAGCACACGGCTGGGTGTGCTGGCCTCCGCACTCGAACGCGGTGCGGCGCTGCCTGCACATGGCACGGCGCTGGTGTGCGATCGCTGCGAGTTCATCGGCGTCTGTCGCAAGCAGGATTTGGTGCGCGCATGAGCCAAGCGCTTGACCCCGCCCACAGCATCACCCTGCTGGCCAGCGCCGGCACCGGCAAGACCTGGACGCTCACCGCCCGCATCGTGCGCCTGCTGCTGGCGGGTGCCGAACCGGGCGGCATCCTGGCGCTCACGTTCACCCGCAAGGCTGCTGCCGAGATGCGCGCGCGCGTCGCCTCGCGCTTGCAGACGCTGGCCTTTGCCGATGACTGCAAGCTCAAAGCGCTGCTGGACGAAATCGGTGCCGACGATGACGCCGCCACCCGCCAGCGCGCGCGTGAATTGTTCGAGCAGTACACCTACGCCGAGACACCGCTGCGGGCCAGCACCCTGCATGTGTTCTGCGCCGAGGTGCTGAGCCGCTTCGCACTCGAAGCCGAGGTGCCGGCCGGCTTTGCGCTCATCGAGAACGAGCGGGAGCTGCGCGGCGAGGCGATTGAAGCCGTGCTGCGGCAGGCGCACCGCGATGACAGCAGTGCGCTGGCGCAGGCGCTCGACACGCTGGCGCAGCAGGGCTTGAGCGAGTTCGATGTCAGGAGCGTGCTGCAAACCCTTTTCGAGCACCGTGCCGAGCTGTGGGCGGCGGTTGAGGGCGAGGCTGATCCGCTCGCCGCACTGCGCCAACAGCTCGAAGCCGCCCTGCCTTTCAGTGCCGATGAAGACCCGTACGGTGCGACTGATGCGCCTGCGCTCAACGCCCGGCTCACCATGCTGCAGAGGATGCTGGAGGCGCAGGGCGATGTCGGCTCGGTGAAGGCGAAAAGGCTCGCGCGCGCCATCGAGTGCAAGGGTGCTGTGCGCTACGCCGTGCTGGCCGATGCGCTGCTGCGCGCTGATGGCGAGCCCTATGCCTTCAAGCCCGCCAAGGCCAAGTACACGGCACCGCAGGCCGATACCGTCATCGCGCATTTCCGCGATGTGAGTGCCGCTGCTGCGGCGGTGCGGCAGGCGGTGCTGCGTGCCGCCACCTACCAGCGCAGCAGTGCGGCGCTGACGCTGGGCGTGGCCGCACTCGATGCCTTCGCACAGAGCCTGCACCGCAGCCACCAGCTCGGCTTTGCCGAACTGGAATGGCAGACCGTGCGCCTGCTGCGGCGTGAAGGCAGTGCCGACTGGGTGCGCTACAAGCTCGACCAGAAACTGGAACATGTGCTGCTCGACGAGTTTCAGGACACCAGCCCCACCCAGTGGCGACTGCTGCTGCCGCTGTTGCAGGAGTTTGCGACCCGCAACGAAGGCACGCGCACGGTGTTCCTGGTCGGCGATGGCAAGCAGAGCATCTACGGCTTTCGGCGCGCCGAACCGGCCCTGCTCGGCATTGCCGGCGGCTGGCTGCGCGAGCACCTGCAAGCCGTCACCGAATCACTCGACCAGTCGCGCCGCAGCGCGCCCGCCATCATCACTTTCGTCAATGCGCTGTTCGCAGACGAGGTCGGTGCGCGTATCAACTTCACGCCACATCGCACAGCGCTCGCCGCCCTCAATGGCAGCGTCGAAATCGCACCACTGATTCTCCCCGAAGAAAAACCCGAGGCCGCCAACGACGCCGCCCTGCGCAACCCGCTCACCACCCCGCGCGAGATCGGCGAAGACCGCCGCGCGGCGGAAGAGGCGCAGTGGGTGGTGGACCGCATCACCCAGCTCGTCGACCGCGCCACGCCCGTCACCGAACGCGATGGCACGACCCGCGCCATGCACTTCGGCGACGTGATGGTGCTGGCGCGCCATCGCACCCATCTGGGCGTGCTGGAGAAAACCCTGGGTGCCAACGGCATCCCCTACAGCAGCGCCACGCGCGGCACGCTGCTGGACACTGCCATCGCACAGGACCTGCTCGCCCTGCTGGCGGTGCTCGACAGCCCGCACCGCGATCTGGATCTGGCCCATGCGCTGCGCTCGCCGCTGTTCTCGGTCAGCGATGAGGAACTGCTCTGGCTGGCCGATGCCGCGCGTGCGGCCTCGCAGGGCTGGTTTGCCACGCTCGCGTTGGCCGGGGCGGCCACCAACCTGCAACGCGCGCACCAGCTGCTGACGCAGTGGCGCGCGCTGGCACAGGGCCTGCCGCCGCACGATCTCATCGACCGCATCGTCAGCGAGGGCGATCTGCTGCGCCGCTGCCGCGCCGCACGTCCGCACGACACCCTGCTGGGTGCCAATCTCGCCGCGCTGCTGCAACTGGCACTCGACAGCGACCACGGCCGCTATCCCACGCTGGGTGGTTTTCTGCGCCACTGTGTCGCACTTCACGAAGGCCAGGGGCCGGACGAAGCGCCGCCGCCCAGCAGCGAGGCGCGCGTGCGGGTGATGACCATCCACGCTGCCAAGGGGCTTGAGGCGCCAGCAGTGTTCCTGGTCAACAGCGCCCCCTCGCCGCGCCCCGCGCACGCCGGCTGGCGGGTGAACTGGCCGGCCGAAGCCGAGCGGCCAGAGGTGATCGTGCAGGTCGGCAAGGCCGAGCAGCGCGAGGCGCTGTCGCTGAGTCTGCTCGCCACCGAAAGGGATCGCGAGGACCGCGAGGCGCTGAACCTGCTCTACGTCGCCGTCACCCGCGCCCAGCAATACCTGTTCGTCTCCGGCTTCCAGTCCGGCAGGTCGGTGCAGACCGAGAGCTGGCACGCGCGCTGCCGCACGGCGCTCGCCAGCCTGCTGCCGGCAGCGGGCGAGGCGCAGTCGATCTGGCAGCACGCCGAGGGCAATGCCCCGGCGCTGACGCAGCAGCCCGCACCGCGCGCGGCGGCCCCCACACTCGACCCGCGCCTGCTGCAGCCGCTATCCCAGCCGCAGCGCATTCCCAGTCGCAGCCCGCTGGCGCGTGATGGCAGCGCCGCGCTGCGCGGCGAGGTCATCCACGCCGTGTTGCAGGGGCTGTGCAGCGGCCCCTTCAGCGACGAGGCCCTGCGCGCCCGCGTGCAGCAGCAACTGGGCCTGCCATTGCCGGAGGCACTCTGGCGCGATGCCCTGCGCGAGGCACGAGGCGTGCTCGAAGCCCCCGCGCTCGCTGGCTTCTTCGACCCGAATCAGAAGAGCTGGAACGAGGTCGCCCTGCATGTCGAAACCGAGGAGGGCGTGCAGGTGAACGTGCTGGATCGTCTGGTCGATACCGGCGCCGCACTCTGGGTCATCGACTACAAGACCCATCGCGCGGGCGATGCCGCCAGCGTGCTCGATGGCGCGGCCGCGCAGCTGCGGCGCTATGTCGCTGCCGTGCAGCGGCTGTTCCCGGCGCGCGCCGTGCGCGCCGGGGTGATCTGGACTGCCGAAGCGCAGCTGCTGGAACTGTCCTGACCCACAAAAAAGCCCGCCGAAGCGGGCTTTTCGAGCAACCGGTCTGCGCGATCAGGGCGCGCTCTTGGGTGCCGAAGTCGCACCACCTGCCGGCATGGTGGCGGCCACCAGGCGCTCGGCCAGGCGATCAGCCGGCACATAGCCATTCACGATTTCGCCGGTGGGCAGAATCATCATCGGCGTGCCCCGCACGCCGAGCTTGGCGGCGAGTTCGTAGTGCTTCTTGGTCGGGGTGGCGCAGGCAGCGACAGTGAACTTCTCGCCGTGGATGGCGCGCGTGACCGCGCCCTTGCGGTCGGGTGAGCACCAGGCGGCGTCGAGCTGGCGCTCGCTGTCGCTGCCCAGGCCCGCGCGGGGGAAGAACACATAGCGGAAGCCGATGCCGAGCGCGTTGTAGCTGGGCAGCTCGTCGTGCAGTTTCTTGCAGTAGCCGCAGTCGACGTCGACGAAGACCGTGACGGTGGTCTCCGGCTTGGGATTGGGCGGGTCATAGGCCACCGACTGGTCACCCAGTGCGGCCACCAGCTCGGCGCGCATCTGCTTGCGCGAGCCTTCGGTCAGCTCTTCGCCGGTTTCGAGGTTGATGAGGTCGCCGGAGATCAGGAAACGGCCATCGGCCGTGACGTAGCCAAACAGCGAGCCGCGCTGCACTTCAAACAGGCCGGGGATGGCGGAGGCACGCACGGCTTCGAGCTGAAGCTCCGGCATGGTGGCGTTGAGCTTGGCCTTCAGCGCTTCGGCATCCATCGCAGGGCCGGCTGCGGCAGGGGCAGCGACTGCCTTCTCGGCCTTGCCCTTCGCCTTGGCGGTCTTGGCGGCCTTGTCCGGCTGCGGCGGCGCGCAGGAGGCGGTGGTGGCGGCGAGGGAGACGGACAACAGGCCAAGCTGGCAAAAGCGGAGGAGATTCATGGGGATCAGACGATGGTGAGGCGGTGGTCGGTGCAGCGGTGCGAGTATGACAAATCAGCCCTGCGGACGTTCATTCCAGGGCGGGCGGCGCTTTTGCCGAGCGATATTTCTCGCGCGGGTGATGCGCCGCGTGCAGGGCCTTGAGGCGCGCCTTGGCGACGTGGGTGTAGATCTGCGTGGTGCTTAAGTCCGCATGGCCGAGCAGGCTCTGCACCGAGCGCAGGTCAGCGCCGTTTTCGAGCAGATGGGTGGCAAAGGCATGACGCAGCGTGTGCGGCGATAACGCCCCGCCGATGTCCGCCGCCTTGGCGTGCAGCTTCACCCGATGCCAGAAATTGTGGCGCGTCATGGCTTCACCGCGATTGCTCAGAAACACGGCATCGTTGAGCGCATTGCCCAGGGCCAGGCCGCTGCGCACCTGTTCGAGATAGCGTTGCAGCGCCTGCTGCGCCGGCTGGCCCATCGGCACCAGCCGCTCGCGGCCGCCCTTGCCCAGCACCAGCACCACGCCGCGCGAGAGGTTCAGACGCGGCAGCGGCAGGTTCACCAGCTCGCTCACGCGCAGGCCGCTCGCATACATCAGCTCCAGCATGGCGCGGTCACGCAGGCCCAGGGGGGATTCGTCGGGCGTGGTGAGCAGGCGCACGGCATCCTGCGGGCTGAGCGTTTTTGGCAGTGGCCGGCCGAGGCGCGGGCTTTCCAGCAGGCGGGTGGGGTCATCCTTTCGACGGTTTTCGCGCACCAGCCAGCGGTAGAAGCGCCGCGCGGCCGTGATGTGCCGCGCCTGTGAGCGGGCGGCAAAGCCCGCCTGTCCTGCGGTGGACTGGCGCTGGCGAGCGGCCAGATAGTCCTTGAAGTCCGCATCGCTCGCCGCGAGCAGGCCCTGCCCGCGTGCCGCCAGCCAGCGCCCGAACAGCTTCAGATCACTGGCGTAGGCGCTGCGGGTGAGGTCGCCCAGGCCATGCTCCAGCAGCAGCATGTCGTCGAAATCGGCCAGTGCGGCGCGGTCTGCGGTGTCGAGTGGGGGCGCGGTTTCAGGCAGGGTTTGGCGGGGCATAAACCTATAATAGGCCGATGCTTCGCAAGCCCTTCCAACTGTTCTACGGCGTCTACGCCTTGATCGCCCTCACCGTGGTGATCGTGCCGCTCTGCGTGCTGATCATCATCGGCCCGACGCTTTCCATCCGCCGCGCCACCGGCCGCGCGGGGGTGAAGCTCGCCATGCTGGCGATCGGCCAGCCGCTGAAGGTGACGGGGCTGGAGAAAATCCCACCCGGCCCCTGCGTCTGTGTCGCCAACCACGCCAGCTATGTCGATGGCCTCGTGCTCACCGCCGCCCTGCCCGCGCGCTTCACGTTTCTGGTGCAGCACCGTGCAGCGAGCTGGCCGCTGGCCGGCTGGACCATAAGGCGCATGGGCGTGAGCTTCGTCAACCGCTGGTCGGCGCGCGAGGCGGCACTGGCCACCCGCGAACTGCTGCGTCGCATCCAGGGTGGCGAGAGCTTCACCATCTTTGCCGAAGGCACCTTCAAGAAGCCTCCCGGCCTGCTGGGCTTTCACAGCGGCGCCTTTGTGATCGCCAGCAAGGCCGGCGTGCCGGTGGTGCCAGCCGTACTGCGCGGCACCCGCCGGCTGTTCGGCGAGGGCATGAAGCTGCCGGGCTTCTCCAGCCTGCACATCGAAGTACTGCCCGCCATCGCACCAGAGGGCGATGGCCGCGAATCCGCCCAGCAGCTGCGCGACGCCGTGCGTGCCGCCATCCTCGCCCGCTGCGGCGAACCGGATGCGAGCCGCACGCTGCCCGAACCTGCCAACTCCTAAGGACTCACCCCATGGCTTCCTCCGCAAGCGCACCGCGCCCGCGCTTCACGCGCGGTGCGGCACTGGCCGACCCGGCCCACATCGCACGCCCGACCAGCGTCGAAGACATCCAGAGCGAAGTGCTGCGCTGCGCCGAAGACGGCGAGCGCCTGCGCGTGGCAGGTGGCGGCACCGCCGCCAATGCGCTGTGGCGCACCGACGAAAACCTGCTGACGCTCGACCACTTCATCGGCATCGAGTCGGCCGATCTCGAACGCGGCCGGGTGTGGGTGCGCGCCGGCACCAAGCTGGGCGCGCTGGCGGAGTCTCTCGCTGCCAACAATCTCGCCCTGCCGATGGATGGCTGGCCGGCCGGTGCGACCATCGGCGGCGCGGTGAGCGTGGGCGCGCACGGCAGCGGGCCGACCCTGCGCAATCTCTCGGCGCACATCAGCGCGGTGGGGCTGATCACGGTGGATGGCGTGCTGCGGCGGGTGACGGCCGAGAGCGACCCTGATCTCTTCGGCGCCGCCCGCCTCTCGCTCGGCGCGCTCGGCGTGGTGAGCCACGTTGAGCTGGAATGCGAGCTGGCCAGCCCGCTGCGGGTGCGCCGTTTCAAGAGCGCGCTGGAAGACACCCTCGCCCGCCTGCCGGAACTGCGCGCCCATGCGCGGCAGCTCAGTTTCGAATGGTTCCCCGGCACCGGCGTGACGCGCATCCGCAGTGCGATGTGTACGGAAGCACCGGCGCGCGCCGAGACCCACATCGCCACCGGCCGCGAGTGGCTGATGCGCAACGCCGGGCACTGGATGCTGGCGCACGCCAGCGACCGCGCACCGCGCCTGGCACACCGCGCACAGCGGCTGGCGCTGCAACTGCTGCCGGAATCGGAGCGCATCGAATCTGCCCCTGCCCCCGCCTCGCAACCCCTGGTGCGGCAGGCGGAGCTACTCGAATACCAGCTGGCGGTGGAGGATCTGGCCGGTGCGCTGCAGCAGCTGGAGCATCTGCTGGCGGCGCTGAACCTGCGCGGCTATCTGGCGCTGGAGGTCGGCTTCATCGCTGCCGATGACGTCTGGCTCTCGCCCGCCTATGGCCGCGACTCGGCCTTCGTGCGGCTGAAGCGCTTCCGAGGCATCGAGCAGGATCACATCGCGCAGACCTTTGCCGACGTGATGGAGCGCCACGATGCGCGCCCGCACTGGGGTTCGGCGCATGGCAAGGATGCCGGCTCGCTCGCCGAGCTGTACCCGAAGTGGAACGACTTCCTCGCCCTGCGCGCCAGGCTCGATCCGCGCGGCGTGTTTCTCAATGGCTATCTCAGCAAGCTCCTGGGGGCGCGCCAGCCTTGAGCGAACATCTGCCGCCGGCCGCGCGCTACGCGGCTGATTTACAGCGCCAGGGCTTCACCGCCGATGCCGCGCAGGCCTCGGCCGTTGCCGCGCTTCAGAAACTGTTCGACGAGCTGATTGCGAAGCCGCCCAAGCGCAGCCTGCTCGGCAGCCTGGGCAGCAAGCGGCCGCTGTACCCGCCGGTGAAGGGCCTGTATTTCTGGGGCGGCGTCGGCCGCGGCAAGACCTACCTGATGGACGTGTTCTACGAGGCGCTGCCGTTCAGTGCCAAGCGGCGCACGCACTTTCACCGCTTCATGCTCGACGTCCACGAGCGCCGCCACCGCTACCCGGACGTGCGCGACCCCCTCAGCAAGGTCGCGGCCGAAATCGCCGAGGAAACGCGGGTGCTGTGCTTCGACGAGTTCTTCGTCAGCGACATCGCCGACGCGATGATTCTGGGCCAGCTGATGAGCGCGCTGTTCGCGCGCGGCGTGACCCTGGTCACCACCAGCAACATCGTGCCGGATGGTCTCTACAAGGATGGCCTTCAACGCGCGAACTTTCTGCCCGCCATCGCGGTGCTTAAAAGCCATGTGCAGGTGCTCAATGTCGATGGCGGCGTGGACTACCGCCTGCGCCATCTCACCGATGCCGAGCTGTACCTCACGCCCTGCGACACCGCCTGCGAGGCGAGGCTGGCGGATTACTTCCTGCGCTTTGCCGGCACCGAGGGCAGCGAGGGCGTGACGCTGACCATCCACGGCCGCGAGCTGATTTCCCGCCGCCATGCCGAAGGCGTGGTGTGGTTCGATTTCAGCGAGCTGTGCGAAGGCCCGCGCGGTGCGGCCGACTACATCGAACTGGCGCGCACCCACCACACGCTGATGCTCAGCCACATCCCCGTACTCACCGTGAACGAAGAGAACGAGGCGAGGCGCTTCATCACCCTCATCGACGAGCTGTACGACCGCAATGTGAAAATGGTGCTGGCCGCCGATGCCGGCATCGACAAGCTCTATCGCGGTGACCGGCTGCTGTTCGAATTCGAGCGCACCAAGTCACGCCTGATCGAGATGCGGACGCTGGAATACCTGCAGCGTCCGCACCGGCCCTGAGCATCTTGCTCCCCTCTCCCGCACGCGGGAGAGGGGAGCAAGAAAGATCAAATCTTGTAGTAGTCGCGATACCAGCTGACAAAGCGCGGCACGCCGACGTGGATCGAAGTGGTCGGCTCAAAGCCGGTGGCGGCATGGAGCAGGCTGATGTCGGCGTGGGTCTCAGCGACGTCGCCGGCCTGCGCGGGCAACATCTCCATGATGGCCTTCTTGCCGGCGGCATCTTCGATGGCCTGGATGTAGTCGAGCAGGTTCTGCGGGTTGCCGTTGCCGATGTTGTAGACGGCATACGGCGCCTTGCTGCTGGCGGGGTCGGGTGCCATCGCATCCCAACTTGGATTGCCCTGCGGCGGCTTGGCGGTGACCCGCACGATGCCCTCGACGATGTCGTCGATGTAGGTGAAATCACGGCGGTGGTGACCGTGGTTGAACACCGGGATCGGCTTACCTTCGAGGATGTTGCGGGTGAAGGTGAACAGCGCCATGTCGGGCCGGCCCCAGGGGCCATACACCGTGAAAAAGCGCAGGCCGGTGACCGGCAGCTGGTAGAGCGAGGCGTAGGTGTGCGCCATCAGCTCGTTGGCTTTCTTGCTGGCGGCGTAGAGCGACAGCGGGTGATCGACGTTGTGATGCTCCGAGAACGGCAGCTTGGCATTGGCGCCATATACCGAGCTGCTGCTGGCATAGACCAGATGCTTGATCTGCGCGTGGCGGCAGCCTTCGAGAATGTGCAGGAAGCCGGTGAGGTTGCTGTCGGCGTACGCCAGCGGATTGGTGATGGAGTAGCGCACGCCCGCCTGGGCGGCGAGGTGGATGACGGCATCGAAGCGATGCGCCGCAAACAGGCCCTCCACCGCCGCGCGGTCGGCCAGATCACCCTTGATGAAGGTGAAGCCGGGCTGCGCCTGCAGCAGCGCCAGGCGCGAGAGCTTCAGGCTGGGGTCGTAGTAGTCATTGACGCTGTCGAAGCCGATGATTTCGGCACCGTCTGCCAGCAAGCGTTGGCTGAGATGAAACCCGATGAAGCCGGCCGCGCCGGTAAGCAGTATTTTTGGCATGCGACGAGTGTAATGCGCATGCTGTGAATGCTCTAGTGCAGTGCAGCAAAATCCTCCAGACACAGGCGCAGGCTGGTTTCCCAAGGTGGGAGTTGCAGGCCGTAGGTGCGTTCGAGCAGCGACACATCCAGCGAGGAATTGGCCGGCCGGGCCGCCGGTGTCGGGTAGTCCGCCGTGCCGATGGCCGCGACCGGCACCAGCTTGCACAGGCCCAGCTCCGCACCCCACTCGACGATGCGGCTGGCAAAGCCATGCCAGCTGGTGCGGCCCGTACCGGTGAGATGCAGCAGCGGCTCGGCCGGTGTGGTGCCCGGCGCGATGCGGGCCAGGAGCTGCGCGGTGGTGTCGGCAATCAGGCGACTCGACGTGGGTGCGCCGAACTGATCCGCTACCACCCGCAGGCCATCGCGCTCGCGCGCCAGCTTGAGCATGGTGAGCAGAAAATTCTTGCCGCGCGCGCCATACACCCAGCTGGTGCGCAGCATCAGATGCCGGCAGCCGCTGGCTGCGATGGCCTGCTCGCCCGCCAGTTTGCTGCGGCCATAGGCGCTGACCGGGTTGGTGGCATCCGTGGTGCGATAGGGCGCGGCCTGGCTGCCATCGAACACGTAATCGGTGGAGTAATGTACCAGCAGGGCATCCAGCTCACGACTCACTGCAGCGAGTACCGCCACGCTCTCGGCATTCACCGCCTGCGCCAAGGCAGGCTCGCTCTCGGCCTTGTCCACCGCCGTGTAGGCGGCGGGATTGACGATGAGCTGCGGCCGCAGCGCGCGCACGGCGGCGGCCACCGTGCGGGGCTGCGACAGGTCGAGTGCGGCACGCCCCGGTGCAATGACCTCGCCGAGGCTCGCCAGGCTGCGGCGCAGCTCCCAACCCACCTGGCCGGTGGCACCGGTGACGAGGATGCGCATCAGGCGAACACCTCGGCATCGACGAAGCGCTTGGCGGCTTGATCCTTGCCCGACAGCGACGGTGCCGCGATGCCGGGCATCGCCGGCCACTCGATGGCCAGCTGCGGGTCGTTCCACAGGATTGCGCGCTCGCTGGCCGGGTCGTAGTAGTCGGTGGTCTTGTAGAGAAACTCGGCGGTATCGCTCAGCACCACGAAGCCATGCGCGAAGCCCTTGGGCACCCAGAGCTGGCGGAAGTTTTCCGCGCTCAGATGCACGCCCACCCACTGGCCGAAAGTCGGGCTGGAGCGACGCACATCCACCGCCACATCGAACACCTCGCCCTGCACCACGCGCACCAGCTTGTCCTGCGCGTGATCGAGCTGGTAGTGCAGGCCGCGCAGCACGCCCTTGGCGGACTTGCTGTGGTTGTCCTGCACGAAGTTGGGCCTCAGGCCCGTGGCCTTGGCGAAGGTCTCGGCGTTGAAGCTCTCGGTAAAAAAGCCGCGTGCGTCGCCGAACACCTTGGGTTCGAGGATGAAGACGTCAGGGATCTTGGTGGGAATGCAGTTCATGGACCGATACTCAAAAAATGGGCTGATCGAGCAGATCGAGCAGGTACTTGCCGTAGCCACTTTTCGCCAGCGGCTTGGCCAGTGCCTGCAACTGCGTGCTAGTGATCCAGCCCTGACGCCAGCACAGCTCCTCAGGGCAGCACAGCTTCAGCCCCTGGCGTTTTTCCAGGGTCTGCACGAACTGCCCGGCCTCGATCAGCGAATCATGGGTGCCGGTGTCGAGCCAGGCATCGCCACGGCCGAAGCGCTCCACATTGAGCTGGCCGCGTTCGAGGTAGGCCACGTTCACATCGGTGATCTCCAGCTCGCCGCGCGGGCTGGGCTTCACCGCCTTCGCGATTTCCACCACCTGCGCGTCGTAGAAATACAGGCCAGTGACGGCGTAGCGGCTTTTCGGTTTGAGCGGTTTTTCCTCGATGCTGATGGCCTTGCCGGATTCATCAAATTCAACCACGCCATAGCGCTCTGGATCTTGTACCGGGTAGGCAAACACAGTAGCGCCACCACCATGATAAGCGGCCTTCATCAGGCGCGGCATTAGGTCGTGCCCGAAGAACAAGTTGTCACCCAGCACCAGCGCGCAGGAATCACCAGCGATGAAAGATTCGCCAATGATGAAAGCCTGAGCCAGTCCATCCGGCGAGGGCTGCACGGCGTACTCGAAGCGGCAACCCCAGCGCGAGCCATCACCCAGCAAGCTTTTGAAGCGTGGCGTTTCATCCGGTGTGGAGATGATGAGGATCTCGTTGATGCCAGCCATCAGCAGCGCCGAGAGCGGGTAATAGATCATCGGCTTGTCGTACACCGGCAGCAGCTGCTTGCTGACCACATGCGTGAGCGGATACAGCCGCGTGCCGGAGCCGCCGGCCAGGATGATGCCTTTCATGTTCAGCCCCGCTCGTTGTAGTTGGACTGCACCCAGTTTCGGTACTCGCCGCTGGTGACGCCAGCCACCCAAACGGGGTTGTCGAGATACCACTGCACGGTCTGGCGCAGGCCGGTCTCGAAGGTTTCCTGCTGCTGCCAGCCCAGCTCGGTTTCGAGCTTGCTGCAGTCGATGGCGTAACGGCGGTCGTGACCGGGGCGATCCTTGACGAAGGTGATCAGCCGCGCATGTGGTGCGGTTTGCGGATGCAGCTCGTCGAGCAGCGTGCAAAGCGTATTGACCACCTGCAGGTTGTTGCGCTCGGCACGGCCGCCGACGCAGTAGGTCTCGCCCACCCGGCCACGCTCCAGCACGGCGCGGATGGCGCGGGCGTGGTCTTCCACAAACAGCCAGTCACGCACGTTGAGGCCATCGCCATACACCGGCAGCGGCTTGCCGGCGAGGCCGTTCAAGATCATCAGCGGGATCAGCTTTTCGGGGAAGTGATACGGCCCGTAGTTGTTGGAGCAGTTGGTGGTGACCACCGGCAGCCCGTAGGTGTGGTGCCAGGCGCGTACCAGCTGATCTGACCCCGCCTTGCTGGCCGAGTACGGCGAGTTGGGCGCATAGGCCGTGGTCTCGCTGAAAAAGCCCTCGTCGCCGAGCGTGCCATAGACCTCGTCGGTGGAGACATGATGAAAGCGGAATGCCGCCTTGCGATCAGCTGGCAGCGCCGCCCAGTAGGCGCGCGTGGCCTCCAGCAGCTCGTAGGTGCCGACCACATTGGTGCGGATGAACTCGCCGGGGCCGGTGATGGAGCGATCAACGTGACTCTCTGCCGCCAGATGCACGATGGCATCGGGCTGCTCGCGGGCAATCACCCTGGCCACCGCTGCGGCATCGCAGATATCCAGCTGCTCGAAAGCGAAGCGCGGATGCGCCTGCACCGGGGCCAGCGAGCCGAGGTTGCCGGCGTAGGTGAGCTTGTCGAGGCAGACCACGCGGTAGTCGGTTTCGGCAATCCACTGCCGCACCACACAACTGCCGATAAAGCCTGCACCGCCGGTTACAAGGATAGTTTTTGACATTGAGTAGGGACGATTAACGATGGGCAAGCTTGCAACAGCTTGATGTGAAATTCTGGCTTTTATGATGGAAGTGCCATGAAAAGGCGGCTTCTGGGTTACTGCTTTCAGGTCTGACAGGCTCTTGCTATTCCCCAGGGCGCGATGCAGAACGAAACGCCTGTTTCTGCCTGACCACCAGAAACCGAGGCACCCGCAGGGCCACGATCTTGCGGTAGGCAATGACATAAGACACCGCAAACAGCCCACAGAACGAAGCCAGCACCAGCGTGTTACCGCTGAACAACACCGCCGGAACGATGCTGAGCAGGATCGCGATCCACAGATAGACCGAAGTGAGCGAGTTGCGCAGCAGGAGATCACTCGGCTTGGGCGAGCCGATGTAGCGCTTCATCAAACGGCGATACACCAACTGATGCAGGTGCAGCGCATCGGCCTGCCCCATTTGGCTCAGGCCGTCTCGGGCGCGGCGCGCCATGGAGAACAGGGTTTCCCACACCGGGTAGACCATGATCAGCATCGGGCACCAGGCCGACACGCCGGGGTTTCTCACCACCAGCAAAATGCTCACCTCCGCCAGCAGAAAGCCAAGGAAGTAAGCCCCGGCATCGCCCAGAAAGATGCGGCCGAAAGGGAAGTTCCACACCAGAAAGCCCGCCACGCAGGCCGCAGCGATCAGGCAGACTTGCATGAGAAAGGTATCGTGGTGCTGGGCCGAGACGATGGCCAGCGCGCAGAAAGCGCTGAGGATGAAGAAACCGCTCAGCCCGTTGTAGCCATCGATGATGTTGACCGCATGCGCAATGCCCGCCGCCGCAATGAGCGTGAGCACGAACACCGCCAGCGGCGAGACGGCCAGCAGGGCGTCCAGCCAGGGCACATCCACCCGCACCAGGCGGGCCGACAGCAGCCACCAGCCGAGCGCAGCCGAGATCATGGTGAACACCAGCCGCGGCATCACCCCGACACTGCGGGTGAGATCCTCGAACAGGCCGATGGCAAAGGCGGGAAAGCTGCACACAAGCAGACGCACGGTGAGGTCCACATCGGCATCCAGCAACCAGGCCGCCTGCAGCACCGTGAAGAAGAACGCGGCATAGATGGGCACGCCCGCCACGCGCGACACCCAATGGTCGTGAAACTTCTGCACACCCAGCGACTCATCACCACCGACCTGATGCTGGTTGGTGAGCTTGATGGTCAACTTGGTGAGCCAGAAGCTTGAGAAACAAGCCACCAGAATGTGAAACCAGATCACAGATGTTCCCTTTAAAAGTGCATGAAGCACTTGATAAACCCTGATGCATGGCGCGGGTTCGTGTGCATGCCCGTGCTCCAGCCTGTAACGCCCATCCTGCCCCAGTAACATGACACTCGTTCTGGCTGGCTATTTGAATGAAGCCAAGATATTGTCGCATTCAATCAGCAAAACAGAAGTCAGGGTGGGAAAAGTGCGTAAACCGTTGTTTTTACTAGTTGTAGCAAGTCTCTCGCTCACCGCCTGCAACCAGCTGCCACGCACTGGCCCCAGCCGATCAGAGATCGGCGAACCGGGCGGCAATCGCCTGACGGGCATACAGATCGTGGACGTGGACGACGCCATCGCCCGCCGCCTGCAAGACCAGCACAAGCTGCCGCTGTTTTCAGACCGTTTCGGCATCGAAAAGCAGGGCATGACCCGCCTGGTGGTGCCGGGCGACGTGCTGGACATCAGCATCTGGGAAGCCCCCCCGGCCGCCCTGTTTGCCTCCATCGTCACCGAGACGCGCACGGCAGCAGCAGCCAGCCCCGCCAAGGCAACCACCCTGCCCGACCAGGTGGTCGACCGTGAGGGCTACATCGATGTGCCTTTTGCCGGCCGCGTGCCCGTGGGCGGCAAAACCGTGCAGGCCGTGCAGGCCGAAATCGTGAAGCGGCTCACTGGCAAGGCCAACCAGCCAGAGGCCATTGTGCGCCTCACCCAGAGTGCAAGCAGCGAAAGTGTGACCGTTGTGGGCGATGTGGCCACCAGCGTGAAAATGACCCTCACACCTGGCGGCGAACGCCTGCTGGATGCCCTGGCCGCCGCAGGCGGCGTGCGCCAGCCGGTGAGCAAGATGACCCTGCAACTCACGCGCGGCCAGCAGTTTCACGCCCTGCCGCTCGAAACCATCATCCGCGACCCGCTGCAGAACATACCCCTCGCATCGGGCGACGTGATCACCGCGCTGTTCCAGCCCTACAGCTTCACGGCGCTGGGTGCGGCGGGCAAAAACGAAGAAATCAACTTCGAAGCGCAGGGCATCAGCCTGGCGCAGGCCCTCGCCCGCTCTGGCGGCCTGCTGGACTCACGCTCGAACCCCAATGGCGTGTTCGTGTTTCGTTTCGAGCCACAAAAAGCACTGGAATGGCCGAGCCAGCCCGTGGCCACCACGCCTGAGGGCATGGTGCCGGTGATCTATCGATTGGACATGACTAACCCCGCCAGTTTTTTTGCCATGCAGGGTTTCGTCATCAATGACAAAGATATTTTGTACGTCGCCAACTCTCCCGCTGCGGAACTGCAAAAATTCTTGAATATTATTTTCTCCCTTAGCTATCCTGCACTGACATTAATTCAAGTAACTAAATAATTCTCATAGTCCGGCAGTTAAAAAAGGCCGTCTTTACCTAAATCATGGAATTGCAATGCGTGCATTTACAGAAAGAAAATCTGTCGATTTAATTGTTCCAGCGTACAAAAATGCAGCGCTCACCAAGGAATGCATTGATTCAATTTTGACAAACATTCCAGAAATATCTGAATATGATCCACGACTAGTAATAGTAAATGATTCGCCAGACGACGACGAATGCACAAAGCTACTGAAAAGCTACCAGGCGAAAAACATCATACTGATCACTAACGAGGTTAATCTTGGATTTGTAAAATCAGTAAACAAAGCACTGGAACAGTCCATTGCAGATCGTCGCAATGTTATTTTGATAAATTCGGATACCGTAACATTCAAAGGAACCTTAATCGAATTACTGAGAGTTTCAGAAATTGATCCTCAGATCGCCTTTGTAAGTCCGCGGTCAAACAATGCTTCCATTTGCTCACTGCCTCATCAGCTTCCTGGAACTTTGCTTGATCCTGATAGCGCTTACGCACGCTGGAAGAAAATATCAGTATTAATGCCTCAGTTTCACTTCACACCAACTGCGGTCGGCTTCTATCTTTATATTAAGTGGGATGCAATAGCAAATTTAGGTTTACTGCGGCAAGATTTTGGTGTTGGCTATGAAGAAGAAAATGATTTAATTCTGCGCTGCAGCAAGGTGGGATACAGATCGTGCATGGCAAATCACTCGTATGCATATCATCATGGGTCCGCTTCTTTTAGCCTGACTTCAATCGACCTTTCTTCTCACAAGCAGAATAACCTTGGCAAGATGGTCAAGTTACATCCTGAGTTCATACCACTAGTACAGCGCTATGAGAACTCACCTCATTTCCGGGCGGAAAAGCAACTTTCTGCCTTCTCAGTATTGCCCGGGGAAAAAATACCACTCGTCATCGATCTAAGCAGCTTGGGCCTTTACAATAACGGCACAAGCGAAATGGCTGTAGGCGTTGTCAAGGCTTGGAATAATCTCAGAACCAGCAGATTTTCTGTTTTCATTCACTGCAACAAGGCCGTTGCGAAGTTTCATGGCTTGAATAATCTCGAAAACATAGGGGTAGTGGAAGGGCTTGACGAGGAGACATTCTGCATTTCAGTTCGCTTAGGACAGCCATTTGATCAGCACCACGTCAATTGCTTGGAAACATTGGCACCAATAAATATATATGGGATGCTCGACACGATAGCTGAAGATTGTGGATATTTATCCGCATCTCAACAGCTTGAATCGCTGTGGGATTACGTTGCTCGTCATGCAAGCGGAATATTCTATATATCAGATTTTTCAAAACAGACCTTTATCAATCGATTTCCCGCAGCTAAAAATCAACCAGACTACGTTTCTCTCTTACCTAATACCGTTGACTGCTATCCCAAGGGTGCCAACTCCAAGTCGGCATCGCATGTTCTGGTGCTCGGCAATCACTTCGCACACAAGCACTCGGACGAGTTAGGCCTTTTTATTGAAAAGAAATACCCGCTGAATCTAGTGGTATTTGGTGCAGAAAACTCAATGAAAGCCAATTTCAAATCCTATAAATCTGGGGACATAGATCAGACTGTAGTCGATAGAATATTTGACAGCTCAAGTGTTGTGGTCTTGCCGTCGTTTGTAGAAGGGTTTGGCCTGGGTTTTATGCATGCCCTTTCACGGGGCAAACCAATTGTCGCCAGAGACATTCCGACGACGAGAGAAATACTGTCGACCTTCGAGAGCTATAGCGGCATTTATCTATTTGATGATAAAGAAACATTTGATGTTGCCCTGAAGGCCGCGTTGAATGAGAAGCAGAGTGTTGCCAAGAATAAAGTATCCATAGATTGGAACAGCTGGGTTAGTGCTTTTAGTTCCTTTTGCGAATCCACGCTGACTTCAGATGATGTTTTCAACAGACTGGTTTCTAGACTTCGCGCGTCTGACTATTTACGCCAGAGCTTATCAGCACGCCAGGCAAGTTCATCACCTCCTGTCAGTAATGCTACCCCTCAAGCTCAGGCGGACGACCAGATCACTCCACCGACTGCTCCAAGTCAAGAGACTTTTTTAGTGAAGCCCGGGACGCTTCAAAGCATGACTACAAACGAAAATGATATTCGCACCATATTACCGCTCGAGGGTGACGATTTCATACACGCAGCCTTTCACATCCTACTCGATAGAAAACCCGATGCAGCCGGTCTTGATAATTACAGAGAACGGCTGTCATGCGGCGTCAGCAAAGAAGAAATAATACTTGCGATATCTCAATCACCTGAGTCTTTCAATAAAAATAGGAAAGTAAAGGGGATGGAGTTTATTGCTTCTTCACCTAAGCCAAGAAAATCTGGCGCGCGCAAGTTGTTGGAAAGACTTTCCAGAAAAATCTAAATAAGAAATAATCAATGAAGTCCGCAATAATAACTGGCGTTACTGGACAAGACGGCGCGTATCTGGCGCAACTGCTGCTCGCCAAAAACTACCGCGTGTTTGGCACTTATCGCCGCACGAGCTCGGTTAATTTTTGGCGCATGCAGGAACTGGGGATAGATAAACACCCAAATCTTCACTTGGTTGAATTTGACCTGACTGACTTGAGTACCTGCATACGCCTGCTGCAATCGACAGAGGCCACCGAAATCTATAACTTGGCTGCGCAGAGTTTTGTCGGCGTTTCGTTTGAACAACCCATCACAACAGCCGAAATCACTGGCATAGGCGCCGTCAACCTGCTGGAAGCAATCCGCATCATCAATCCCAAGGTGCGCTTCTACCAAGCCAGCACTTCAGAGATGTTTGGCAAGGTGCAGGCCATCCCGCAGATCGAGAGCACGCCGTTTTATCCACGCAGCCCTTATGGTGTTGCCAAGCTCTATGCGCACTGGATGACCGTCAACTACCGCGAGAGCTACGGCATCTTCGGTAGCAGCGGTATTCTCTTTAACCATGAGTCACCGCTGCGTGGACGCGAGTTTGTGACCCGCAAAATCACAGACAGCATGGCCAAGATCAAACTTGGCAATTTGGATGTGCTGGAACTGGGCAACCTCGATGCCAAGCGTGACTGGGGTTTTGCCAAAGAATACGTCGAGGGCATGTGGCGCATGCTGCAGGCTGATCAACCAGATACCTATGTGCTGGCAACCAACCGGACTGAGACCGTACGAGACTTTGTTGCGATGGCGGGCAGGTCGGCGGGATTTGATCTTGAGTTCAAAGGCAGCGCAGAGAGCGAAGTTGGCATTGACAGCCGCACTGGCAAAATACTGGTACGTGTTAATCCCAAGTTTTACCGCCCTGCTGAAGTCGAATTGTTGGTTGGCAGTGCTGAAAAAGCGCGCAAGGAACTAGGCTGGCAGCCCACAACCACGCTTGAGCAGCTGTGCGACATGATGGTGAAGGCAGATATCGGACGAAACGAGGCCGGCGCCTCGTTTTAGGCCTGCGGCACGCAGTGCCACCCACAAGCAATGCTCCAATTGGCAATCGATACCTTAAGAATGCAATGAGTCGAGTTTTAGTCACTGGAGCAGAGGGATTTACCGGGCACTATCTGGTTGCAGAGCTGCTTGCTGCGGGATACGAGGTTCACGGTCTGGTCAGACAGAAAACAACAGAGAAAGCTCTGGGGGCATTCACTACCAGCGCCTGTGACTTGCTGGATTCAGCTGCGCTGACCGGACTGGTAGCCCGAATAAGGCCAGCATATGTTGTGCATCTTGCCGCCATTGCTTTTGTAGGCCATGGTGATGTCGATGCCATTTACCGCACGAACGTTGTCGGCACGCGCAATCTTCTGTCGGCATTGTCGGCTGAGGCCGATTCGCTAAGTGCTGTGTTATTGGCCAGCAGCGCCAACGTGTACGGCAACTCGACGGCCGGTGTCATAGACGAAAAGACGCAGCCAGCACCCGCCAATGACTACGCCGTGAGCAAACTTGCGATGGAATACATGGCAGGCATCTGGGCTGATCGTTTGCCGATCAACATCGTCCGCCCCTTCAATTACACAGGCATCGGTCAATCGGTTGATTTCCTGCTGCCCAAAATTGTGGACCACTACCGCCGCAAGGCACCTGTGCTTGAGCTTGGTAATCTGGATGTTGAGCGGGATTTCTCCGACGTACGGACTACTGTCAACTGCTATCGCCGTCTGCTAAATACCCCGGCAAACAGCAAAGTATTCAATGTCTGTTCCGGTCAAGGCCATACCTTGCGAGCGGTATTGGATATGGCTCAGCAGCTCAGTGGGCACTCGCTTGAGGTTAGGGTCAACTCGGCTTTTGTGCGCACAAACGATGTCAAGAAACTGATCGGAAGCAAAGTAGCTCTGGAAGCGGCTATTGGTCCAGTGACTGGGCCAGATCTGCGGCAGACACTTGAGTGGATGCTTTCTGCTTATTCTGAATGACCACTTGCGTAGCAGAAGGCCGACTGTCTGGATCAGGGTTAGTCGTTTCTCACGCATTCGTTTTTTCAGGCGGAACTGGGGGCGAGGAATGTATTTTGAGGTTGCTGGTGTTGTCCTAGAATTCAATCAAGTGCGGGCAGAAGAGCACAAGCGTTTACCGACGAAGCAGGTCTCGAAGTCCAGGAAAGTCGCTTTTCGCCGCCCTGCCCTCGTCTGAAACAGCCAAGTCGATAAGGATTGCTGCTTTCGTAGCGCCACCTTCCAGCTTCGCCAGATAATTCTTTCGGCCGCCTTCATCGGGGCTGCGCTTCAAAGCGGCCAAGTAGGCGCCGTTGATGAATTGCTCCCCATCCAGCGCCAGCAGTTCTTCAACCGTGAACACGCTGCCTGGTTTGGCCTTTTTCAGGTCCGCCTTGCGCTCAAAGATATGCAGCCTGCCAAACAGCGAGGGCTCGCAGTCAATGCGTCGGCCGACAAAGCCTGATCGGCCAAATAGCTCGAACAGAAAAGGCTCGGAGAACCCCAGCTCGAACCAGTGGGTTTGTCGCATCACAGCAGTGACCTCGCTGTGCAGTCGCACACCCCAGGGGTAGGGCACAGCGACATTCTCTTTGGGCTCAATGGGCTCGCCGCCCATCAGGATGCGTCCCCCCTCTTCCAGGTGTTGCTCCAGCAAAGGGACGACCCGCTTGAAATCCAGACAGTGATGAAAGCTCTCGTAGAACCAGATGAGCTTGTATTTCTGCCCTGGTCGGGGGTTGACGCCAAAGTGGCCCTGAAAGGCTTGCAGCGGAAACTGGAAGTGCTCGGCCTGTCTACGCACGAAATCACAGAATGTGGCTGAGATATCGACGGTATCGACGTTCACGCCCAGACGCGACAAGGTGAGTGCCGTATGACCAAAGCCGGCACCGTATTCCATGGCCCAATCACCCGCCTGCAGACCACAATGTTTCAGAATCATGCCGGTGGCCAGCACGTGGTCAGACGCCGTGACCATAGCCTGCGGCCCACGCCAGTTGTAGAAACCTGGATACCGCACCGGGTCGATGTCGCCCCAGGGTGATTCCTTTTCGTCGTTGTCCGGGTCGTACGGACGCTCCACGCCCGTGATCAGGCTCCACAGCCGGTGCTGCTGGGCGGCGTACTCATCGCTCCAAGGGTCTAGCCCCTGCTGAAACCAGTCTGGCAGCCGCATGTGGGCCTCGCGGTAGCGGTCCCAGGGGCCGCCCAACGAACTGCCTTCCTGAAAGAAAGTATGGCGAATTTCTTCAATATCATCCGGATCGAACCATGTGCTGGATTTAAATGCCTGCCCGCCACCCAATAAGTGCTTTTTGAATTTACTCAATGACCATTTAATCGGCCTCATTATGCGTCTAACTAACCCCCAGCACGCCATGCAGCCCCCTAACAATTTTAGTAATTTCAGCCAAATGACGTCTCTAGTTTTACTTTCAAAATAGTCGACAGAACCCACAACAACCGTCAATCAGCCTTCCCAGAAAAACCCATTAGCAGCATTACGAAACCAAACGCTCACATATCATATAAAAGTATTTCACTAAATAGCAATAACATCCCAGAACAGTCAACAGTCAACAGTCAACAGTCAACAATTGCAGGATATTGCAACAATTACATTCACAACTCGACCACGCCGGAATATCAAATTTCCGAAGACCGAAAAAACACATGATCATATTTTAAACATAGAATTTTAGCATCTTGCGTAAATATAAAACTGAAACACCACAGCCTTGATGCAACCTATAAAGCGCACGACGCCGAAGGATCGAGAAAACATAAACACCATCAAGCGTCGCTCAAAACAATGACAAGATTACGATTGCAAAATTAACCATTCAAGCTAACGGCGAATCAACTTTACCCATAAGCTTCTCTTTCGATATACTCTCAATGACGTCAATAATACTTTTTACACGGTGAGAAAATGTATGCGATGTATGTATTATTTTTGCCAAAGCCGCCGATTTCCGCTCCCGGAAACTAGGATTATTAATACAATAATCAACTTTGATACTTAAATCACTCTGGTCAACATACTGTATTACGCTGTCACCAAAAACCTCTGACAAACCTTCAACGTCATCGGATATAACGCAGGCACCACACGCCCCAGCATCAAATATCCTATTAGATATAAACCCGTATTTTCGCATGTCATCCCAATGATCATTGAAAACGATAGCAGCTGAACTATAATTCTTTCTAAGCAGCGAGTTCTCTATATAACCACCCTTTATATTCTCGACAGGAATCATACCTTCCCAGTCAGCACCGTAAACGCTCAGGTCAATACCAACCGACAAGCAATCAATAACTATGCGGCGCTTCTTCAATCGCGAGTTTCCAACAAAAAGAAACTCCGCTTCAAACGCATCAGAATCGTCTCTAAAAAAAACTTTCTCATCTGTGCATTGCAACAATTCCGAGGCGGGCAAGTCGTAAGACTTTAGCTTTTTCGCATATGAAGCAGAGGCTACGAACACATGATCGTATGATTTTAACTCTTCAATACTTACAGTAGTTGGGTGACTTAACAGCCACATCAGATTAATATTTGATGCATCCGGACGATACTGATCAAGCCCACGCAACACGATTACCACATCGTCAATACGATTTTTTTGATACCAATCGGGCATTATATCGATAAAAACAGAATGGCCACTCGATTTGAATGCCGAAGCAAGTGATGTCGCAAAATGCCAGTCCCCCCACTTGTGACGCTCAGAATTATTTGGAACAGCAACCTTTATTGATATTCGGTGTAGCTTCTTCGAAAAGCGTTCAAGAATTGACATGAAACTCAAGGCTCGCACCTCGTAGGTATGCTTTTCGAGAACTATCTGAGACAACTTGCCAGCTAAATCAGATCTATATTCATCATTAGATAGGAATTTAGTCACCTCAGAATTGATGTTTTCGCTATTCCAAACAGGCAGCAATCCATCAAATAAATCATCTGATGCTGACTGTGAGTTGGTAATAACCAGCCTACCTGCAGAAAGCGCATCAAAAACTCTAGAGTTTACAGAACCCCATTTCTTAGCACTTTTATTCGCATCATCGATTACAAGTTTGGTAGATGCATAAACGGCAGGAATTTTCGAGTATTGAACAAAACCCTCAGAATAAGATGAATATTTATCATTACCTTCCCAGCCGGCTCCAAATATTCTGAATTTGTAGTCAATATCCGAAGGAGACAATGCACTGACAAACTCTCTTTCGCTACCCCAAAATGATCCAGTAAAGCAATAATCTGATTGCGACTTCACATCTTGTTCCGCCAAAGAAAATGCCGATGAGTTGGCTGCAATGGGAAAGAAATCACACTTGAATTTTTCACTGATATAATTGCAAAAAGACAACGACGACGATAGATAAATTGAGTAATCTTTAAAAAAACACTGTGAATCCCACGATTCGAAATGATTTCTAATCCAAGCGACACTAATTAGATCAGCGCGGGAGTTCCTTATATTTTGCAGATTATAATCGTGGCACATCACAACCAGCACATTAACGTCTCTCAAATCATACCAATCAATATCGGCAGACAAGAAGCTAACCTTCACACCGTTTATGCGCATCAATTCGCGCGCCAACTCCAAAGCAGTGAAGTAATCACCAGCTTTAGCATTTGCTCCTACTTCAGTTACAGCAAAACATATGTGCAAATTTTCTGCTGTATAAATACGATCCCGACCAATTAGGCTGTAAAAATAATTTTTTGAGATTGAATACCCAAATCTACGGCGAAGATGGGTACCGTTCCCCGACAGTTTGTCAGTTACTGCCTGCTCTCGCCCCGTCAGTCTCGTATATCCCCGATGGTGCATTACGCTGAGATTATTAGCAGAAACAACTCTTTTGTTTAATTGACTTCTGTATTTCAAACAGATATCAACATCTTCATACCCGTAAAAATAGTCCTCACAAAAACCGCCTATAAATCTAAACTCTTCAGCACGAACAAGCATTACTGCGCCTGTTGTACAGGCGGCGTCATCAACTGAGAATGCACATTCCGCAGAGTAGGGCGAGAATTTCTCATCGTGTGGATGATATACAACTCCTGCCGATGGATACTGAAATCTCACACCGATATGCTGCATCGGGGGGTTGGATATTTCAGAGTGAACATCAATGACATCCAACAACTTACAGCCTACAACTCCAATATTTTCATCGTTGAGAATTTCAATCATGGGCTTTATAATATTCTGAACAAAAATAATATCGTTGTTCAAAATTAGAAAATATTTTCCACGTGCAATCTTTGAAGCGCTATTGTTTGACTCCGAAAAAGAACGGTTTTCAGTCAAATACAGCTTTTTTATTGGCAGGGTCAAAGACCAAAAATCCACTACATCTCTACTGTTATCACTAGAATTATGATCGACAAAGATTATCTCGAATGAAACATCTTGATGCCAACGTAGTAGCGATCTAAAGTTAAAATCAAGAAGCTCGCCGCCATTCCTGTTTAGAATTATTATTGAGACTATGGGGGATTTTGACAGCTCAATGTTCTTATATTTCGGAATACCCCTATAGTGCTTGAAATAGTCATCTAACGGATTCTTTGACTCTAGTGACAATGCCTGAGATTTTTTAAATGACACCTTCATTGGCGAATTAAATAAAATCTCGCCACTCGTTACCGATTTGATTAAAACCAAGTGCTCACAGCCGTCAAGCAAAATCGAGGGAGTCGCTATTCTGAAACCTGGATTCTTTACTCTAGGGTAGCTTTTAAGCACATCTCCACGGTATGTATTGGTAGTAAATCTACCCATAAAATAACTGTCCACGTGCAAGTCCAAATCGACAAGTTGCTCTTGCTCTATTATATTAACTGCCCAACCAGCAATATCTTTCTTATCAATATAATCCAGCTGACCACCGAGTTTGAAAGCACCCTCCTTCGGATCCAGTGCAAATGGCGAACCCTTCATGCAAAAGTCAGAATCATCAATAATCAAATCAATATTGCATTTCTCTGTTATCGGCGGATCGAAGTAAAGCCTGAAAGCGCAAGCAGATATAAGATTTCCACCTTCAACAATATCATGACGTATTGAACCCAGCGCACTGCATGATATTACAGCATTATTGACGCAAGCCTTAATCGTTATATTTTCCTGCTTGATTAAACCCGAATGAACACCAATCCACCCTCTAGCACCATGCACATCGATTTTCTCTACAAGCGCAATGAATTTGCTAAGAGTCCGGGTAGCGCTATAAATAGTGCCGACCTTCCCAGCTGAACGGATTTTTATTTCAATCTTCCTGGAAAACCCATCACACAGGTGTAAAGGAGCTTTAATTTGAAATCCGCAGTATGAATTCTGGATTTCGAGCGTTTCCGCCACATCACTTCTGTCAATATTTGCAACGGTAGAAGCTACTAATTGATCTTCAACTACAAGATCAACAATTGCTTTGGAATTCAAATCATTAGCTAGCGCCCAACCCTGGATTAACCTGCCATTAAAAACATCAACTCTGCCAGTGTTTGTTAGTACTTTATTTTTCGTCGCTGGAGCTTTGCTAACGACCACCATCACGCCCCCCCCCGACAGGAAATATAATGAATTAGCAACTCTTACCTCCACTCTCCTCTCTTCGCAATTTAATTCTGAATCCGCATAATTTAGAACATATAATTTAAAACCATTCGCATCCTCGGAAGGTAGATCTGAGGAACCAGTGTCATGTGTTATCACCTTGCCATCCAACATAACTTCAAGATCTGGCAAATCAAAAGGATTTAACCGATCCAGCGCATAGCCGTATACTGACTTGGAATTAGCCCCCAAAATATAGCCATCAAATCTTGGGAGATAGACAATAGCAGGAGATTTATCAATATATTGCCCAAGCGAAGACTTAACCTGAATTTCGGCTATTAAATCAATACAATCGCGTGGAACTTGAAAGAGAAATGCACATTCAGGATATCCCAGAGCATTAAGATCATCTCTGTATCTTGTGCATTCTGCGGTGCCAATCAGTTTTCCTTGTATATAAAAATATACTGTTTTTTCCTTTTCTGACGTTCCCCACCCGCCTTCTTGGCGAGCATTTCTCCGGCAATACCATCCCGTTACTTCTTTTACAGATATTGAATCTATAAATCCAATCCCGCCCTCACTCTTTTCCGTGGATTTATTTTTATTCATGGCCTTCCTTTTCCGTTTTAAATGCTTTAATTAATGGCTACTTTTCAACAGTTGACAAGCTACATATCAGCTATTTATTTTTCAATTCAAACGCTGCTAGTCAAACCTCGGCCCCGGCGCAGGTGTGGATTGCGCCTCATAGAACTCGTAGGCGTCATCAATATGCTCAAAATCATAGAGCCGCCCCTGATGCAGCACGGCAGCCCGCTCGCAGTAGGCCTTGATGATGTTGGGGTCGTGGGATACGTGGATGAACGCGCGGTCTTTGCGCTTCTGGAACAGCTCTACATGGCATCGGTCGCCAAAGCGGCTGTCACCCACCGCCATGCCCTCGTCGATCAGGAAGCAATCGAACTCGATGGCCATCGAGATGGCGAATGCGAGACGCATGGTCATGCCAGACGAATAGTGTGAAACCGGCTCGCGAAGATAAATACCCAGTTCGGTGAACTCTTCGACAAAGGGCAGCAGCGGCTTCCAGTCCACGCCATAGACGCGACAGACGAACTTGAGGTTATCGACACCTGTCAGGTGGGTCTGAAACGCCCCTGTGAAGGCCAGCGGCCAGCTCACGCTCATATTGCGGATGATGCGGCCGGACGTGGGCCGCTCTGCCCCGCTCAGCATGCGGATCAACGTGGACTTGCCCGCGCCGTTGCGGCCGAGAATGCCCAGGTTGCGGCCCTTGTCGAGCTGCAAGGTGACGTTGTCCAGCACCTTGCGGGGCCCGAAACGGGTCGGGTAGACCTTGCTGACGTTCTCGATGCGCAGCATTGCGGGCTAGCTCATCTTGGCAAGAAACGCAGCCCATTCCGGCAGGATGCGTTCCGGCAGGTACCGGGCGCACATGCCGGCACCGAGCTGGCGCAACTCTTCACGGCGTGGCTCGGCACCGGCAGAGGCCATCTTTCTCACGGCCTGGGCCAGCTCCCCTGCGGAATAGGGGCTGAAGTACTCCGAGGCTTCGCCATACACCTCCCGATGCACCGGGATATCCGAAGCCGCCACCACGCCGCCGCAGCGCATGGCCTCGACACCGGAAAAATCAAAGCCCTCGCCAAAGCTGGGGCACACCGTGACCGAGGCATGGCGGTACAGCTGGCGCAGCTCGCCGGAGGGCACGTCTTCGAGCATGTGCAGGCCGCCGCGCGTCAGCCAGGGGCGCAGCTTTTTGACAATGCCCTTGTGGTCCCAACCGAGGGAGCCGACGAAAACCAGATGCAGGTTGGGAAACTCGCCATTGCGCAGCTGCTCCCAGGCTGCCAGCAAGGTCAGGTGGTTCTTGCGGGGCTCGATGGTGGAAACCATCAGCAGGTATTGCAGCGGCAGGCCGCCAGCCGGGTGGTCCAGCCCGCGGATCGAGGTGCCGGAGGGCATCTTGACCGAGGTGTTCTTGCGGGTGCGGATGATGTCGGGGATGCGGTCGGCCGGGGAATCTTCGGCGAAGTAGTGGTGCGACACCATGTTGTAGATGGTGAGCGAACGCGCTTCGGCCTGGGGAAAAATCTCGATCAGGTCACGGCGCGTCGCCTCGGAGACACAGGCAAACCAGGCACCGTCCTCGATGTTGCGGCGCAGGGCGTTGTAGTGCGAGGCCTGATGGTACGAGCGGTCAGAGATGGTGTGCGGCATCAGCAGGGGGATGGCGTCGTGATAGCGCACCACCATCCTGGTGCCGGACAGCACCGTGCCGGGATACGGCGTTTCGGCAATCATCAGGTCAAAGCCGCGGGTATCCAGCTTGGGATACAGCGCATGGCCGAACTTGCGGGTGATCAGGGCGGTGACGTGCATCACCATCCAGGGCACCTGGGCAATGCGGAAGTTGCGGTGGGTCACGCTCTCGAAGTCTTCATACGGCAGGGTCTTGGCAAACAGGCTGCGCCAGATGAAATCCCTGAATCGGGTCGGGTCGAATCGGCTCAGCGGCTGCCGCATGCCGAGCAGGGTCTTGGCCAGCAGCATCACAGTGGCCAATGTCACCTGCACCGCATACACCACGCGCTCCACCCGGCTGGGCTTGACGCTGTGGATCAGTGAAACCACCACGCGCGAGAGCCGGTTGATCTGCTTGTCCAGCGGCAGTGCGCGCCGCAGGCTGAAGCGGCCCGGCAATGTGGTGGGCAAGCCCTTGGCCAGCACCAGGGTGCTGCTCTGGATCAAGCCTTCAACCTCGACGCCGTCGAGCTTTGCCAGACCACGGAACAACAGGCGTGTTTCTTGGGGGATGCCTGCATGGCCGTCCAGCGCTGGCCGCATTTCAAGTAAAACTTTCATGGCACTCAGGCAATGTAGTGATGCGGGCCGCAATACCTCTGCGGAATGCTTGGCGCAGTTATCATTGCGATTCAACCCTTGTCGCGGCATCGCGCACGAGAAACAGCCCTATGAGAGTCAGAACCAAGCAGCAAATTGCCATGTATCCGATGTCGTAATGGGTTTTAACCACATTGCCGAAATAGCCTTCACGCACAAGTTCGACTCCATGCACCATGGGTAGCAGCAGAACGAATTGTTGCCCCGCCTTGGGTAGCCAGTCGACCATGAAAGCAGCGCCAGAGAGTGGGAACAAGAGATAAGAGGTTGGATGCCACAGCCGCTCAATCAGCTCGCTGTATGCCGTCGCGGCTCCGATGACCAAAGACAAAGAAGACCCGAACCAGCACAACATCAGCCAACCGCCGATCACTTTTGCCAGGTCATCTGGCGGATTGATCCACTCGGTAGCGGTAAAAAAGAGAGAGAGCAGAATAAATGAAGCGGTTGCACCTGCAATTTCGAGCACGATACGGGTCGCCAGCACATCAATAACCTGCACATTACGATGGTAGAGCAGGTTGAAGTTGCCCTGTATCGCGCTATTGCAGCGGCTAACTGTGTTGCGCCATACAAGCACTGAAGAGTAGCCAGTGATCGCGAAGGCGATGATGGGCAAGCTTGAGCCATGGCTCAAGCCGGTCAGCGACCATAACGTGGCCACCCCCAGCGTGAAGATCATCGGCTCGCCGATGAGCCAGAGCACGCCGATGTTGTGGCGGCCGAAGCGGGTGATGACCTCGCGCATCAGAAGGGCCGAAATCACCCGGCCCTGAATGTGCAGGGATCGGCTCAGCGAGGGCTGCGGCGGCGTCACGACGGCATCAGTCCGTGTGTTCGCGAATGCTCGCCACCACAAGGCTCACCACGCCCCAGACGATGAGGCCGAGTACGAAGATCATCACCACCGAGCGGAACCGGCGCGGTTCCACCGCATCGTCCGGCAGGTTGGGCTGCACCAGCCGCTCGAGGTATAGCTGCTTGCGGTTGGCCTCGTTGCGGGCGGTTTCGAGTGCGGCCAGGGATGTGCCCAGCTGCTTGTTGGCAAACTCGCGCTCCAGCACCAGCCGCTCGTAGGCAGGTGATTTGGAGGTTAGCGATTTCTCGCCGCCCGCCACCTTCGCCGTCTCGTTGGCCATGGCCTGGCGCAGCAGATTGGCGCGCTGTTGCAGTGCGGCGATCTGGCTGTTGTCGGGGGCAACGCGCTTCAGCTGCGCAATCTGGGTTTCAGTCGCCAGCAGCTCTTCCTGGATCTTGGAGACCCCCAGCAGCTGCTGGGCCGACTGCCGGTCGGGGTCGAAGATGGCGCGGCTGCCACGGAATGACGAGAGTGCAACGGCGGCGTCCTTGGCGCGCTCTTCGGCGTTACTCACCTCCAGCTGCGCGACCTGGATGAGATCCTGGCGGCTGCGGGCATTGAGGTTGTTGAGCAGCTTCTCGCCGGTTTGCAGCAGCAGCTCGTTGATGGCCAGCGCCTGCTCGGCGGTAAAGGCCCGCACCTTGAGCGTGGTGATGGACGACACCGTGTCGTAGTCGATCACCACATGCTTTTGGTAGTACTTGTGCAGGGCCTCGAAGCTCTCGTCCCAGCCGATGCCGGCAAAGCGGTTGAAGATGTCGATGTCGCCGCTGGTGAAGGCCTCGCGGAACTTCACCTGCGCGTCAATCGCCCGCAGGGCGTCGCGAGAGAGCACGTAGTCATGCACGGAATAGGTATCGTCCTGCGAGCGCGACAGCCCGGTGCCCTGCAACAGTGCGCCCAGGCCGGTGGCCACCTGCCGCTGCGGGCTGCGCACCACGAAGCGCGACTCGGAGATGTAGACATCCGAAGCCACCGTGCCGAAGTAGATCGCAGCGATCAGCGTCGGCATGAAGACGGTGAGCAGAAACTTGCCGTCACTCAGCGTGCGGGTGAATTTATGCAACAACTTGGCGAGCCGGGATTTCGACTTCTCGGCACTTGCATCAGTCAAGGAATTCAAGGGTTTTTTTCAGTTGGTGTAGTGGCGTCTGCACTCGCATCCCGGCGGCCGGGCGTCCGCTCAAGGCCAGCACTGCGTATCGTCGGCACAAAGCCGGTGGAGACGAAGCCGGACAGCAGACGACGATACAGCAGAAAAATCGAGTCCATCATTTTATCGGCCTGCAACTCATCCACATAGCGCTGGCGGGCGGCGCGGCCCATGCGGGCGGCGCTGGCGGGGTCGGCCAGCAGCTTGGCAATTGCCCTGGCGAGCTGTTCAGGGTCGCCCACGGGCACGGTCAGGCCGGTGACGCCGGACTGGTTGATCCAGGAGGCGCCGGAACCGCTGATGTCGGTGGAGACGATGGGCTTGCCCATGGCCATGGCCTCGACCATGGCCAGGCCATACGCCTCTGAGCGGGCCACCGAGGGCATGCAGAAGACATCGGCCATTTGCAGGTAGGCGAGCTTGTCGGCCTCATCGATGTTGCCGAGAAACTGCACGCGGTCGGCCACCCCCAGGCGGCGTGCCTGTGCCCTGAGGCTGCTCAGCAGCGCGCCGCCGCCGGCGATCACCACCAGGCTGTCGGCGGGCAGCAGGCGGGCGGCCTTCACCAGCACGTCGAAGCCCTTGTAGTAGGTCATGCGGCCGAGTGCGAAGATCACTTTCTTGCCGGCATAGCGCTCGCGCAGGCGCCGGCTGCGGTCGATATCCAGTGTCAGCACCGGGTCGCCGATGCCGAGCGGGATGATCTCGGTCTTGCCGTGGAAAGCACTGAGACAGGCCGAGGCCTGGGCGTAGATCTCGCTGGTGGCGACGATGGCATCGGCGCGCTTGAGCAGCCAGTCCTGCAGCGGCTTGTAGAACTTGAGGCCGCGCTGCTGGCGAACCACGTCGCTATGCCAATGCACCACGATCTGCGCCTTGGGCCGGGCGATCCAGATCGCCAGCGCGGCCATGGGATTGGGCATGTGGACGTGGATGACGTCGTAGGCGGAGCGGCGGCGCAGGGTCTGCAGGATGAGCGCCGGGGCCAGCGGCGTGGACATCAGCATGCCCCAGGAGCCGACCCGCACCACCTCGTAGCCAGAGCCGCTGCGCTCGCTGCGCCCTGCCCCGCTGCTGTTGAAGCACAGCACATCGCCGCACACGCCCTGGCGGCTGAAGCCCTCGGCCAGCTCGAAAGTCACACTCTCGATGCCGCCCTTGGCCGGCGGAAAGAACTTGCTGATCTGCAATATCTTCATGCGGCTGCACCCAGCAGCTGGCGGGCGCTCAGCCAGTGCATGAGGTGTTGGGCCGAGCTGCTCCAGCGGTGCCTGGCGCTCTGCGCATGGCCGCGCTGGCGCAGCTGCTGCCTCAGCGCCGGCTCGTCCTGAAGACGACGCATGGCCGCAGCAATGGCCTGGACCGAAGTGGGATCGAAATACAGCGCCGCCTCGCCGCACACCTCCGGCATCGCCGCCGCATCGGAGGCCGCCACCGGACAGCCGCAGTGCATGGCCTCCACTGGCGGCAGGCCGAATCCTTCGTAGAGGGAGGGAAAGACGAGGGCAATCGCGTGCTGATACAGGGCTTTCAGCTGCGCATCGCTGACCTTGGCCAAGCGCAGCACCTGAGCTGGCGTGGTGGCAGGCAAAGCATCGCCTGCAAAAACCTGGGCATTGCCACCACCCACCATCACCAGCCGCACATCACGGCCGGCAAACTGCTGCTCGAAGGCCGCCATCAGGCGGGCCAGATTCTTGCCGGGGCTCAAGCTGCCCACGGCCAGAAAGTAAGTGCCGGGCTGGAGACCATGCTGGAGCAGCAGCGAATCATCCGCTGCGATGTTCTTGAAGTGCTCTGCACCATTGCCCAGCACGCCGATCACTTCAGGGTTTAGTCCCAGCGTTGCAGCCAGACGCTGCTGAGAAAACTTCGACACGGTCAGCAGGCCCTTGGCCGAGCGCGCCAAGGCCCGGAACAGAAAGCGATACCAGCTGCGGAACAGCCAGCCGTAGGTGGCGGGCTGGTCGAACACCGCCGCGTCGTGCAGGGTGGCCACCTGCCGCCGGGCCAGCAGCGGTGCCGAACCGGCAAAGCTCAACAACAGCCCACTGCGTGCCGCCAGCGGGAGCGCAAGCTGCTCCCAGAAATGCAGTGATGGCAGCAGGGACCCGATGCTGCGCACCTCGATCACGCGCAGCACTGGTGGCGTGGAGTCGGTCGGGCACAGCAACACCCAGCGCGCCGCGCTGGCGAGGCCTTCACCCCGGTGCAGCAGCTCGTCCAGCGCAGACACCATGCCGCTCGCAAACCGCTGCACACCGGTGAGCGGCTGGGCACTGAACTTGCCGTTGATATAAATGGTTTGCATGTCGTCTGATGCCAGACTTTGAGTCCCTGTTGCTCATACTCGCTGGTGCGCCAGCTGGATGAGACGGCCCCCGCCGTGCCCGATTTTACCGCCTTAGAACGGCAGCAGACTGGGCTCACGGGTGTAATGCACATAACCAATGTTGGCGCCGGCTCTCAGGCCCACGCCGGTGCGGATGGGTGCCAGCACCACTTCGTCGCTGCGCTGGTAGTTGAGGCCGAAGCCCGCCACCACGTAGAGGCTGCCTTCCACACCCGGATAGCGCTGGAACAGCTTGTCGGTCTGCCTGAGGTTGTAGACCAGGGTGAACACCTTGCTGGCATTGCCGCCGTAGTCCAAGCCCACCGAAGGCCCCTGCCAGAACACCGGCCCGCGGCCGCCGCCCTTGTATTGCAGATACCCCTGGCCGTAACGCAGGCCGACGATGAAGGCACCAGAGCCTTCCTCGCCTTCGATGTAGGCCACGGGTTCGCCGTACTCGGAAAACGCCTTTTCGATCACACCGGCCAGCTCGGAGGTGGTGCCACCGAAAAAGGTCTTGGCGGAACTGAGGATCTCCTCGCGGGTGTAGGTCTGGCGCTGCTCCGGGGCTTCGGGCACCGCCGTTGGGGCCGCAGGCTCGGCAGGCCGGGACTGGGCGCGCTCGGACACGGTTTCACCGTTGGCGCGCGGCGCGTCATCGGTACCGCGCAAGGGGGTGCAGGCGGCCAGCAGTGCAGCCGCGAGGCCCAAAGAAAGGGGAAGGCGCATGAATTGGATATCCAACATCAAAAGTGGCTGGGATTTTAGTCGCTCGCCCCAAGGCTGGGGCGGGCAACTGAATCCCAACTGAGCACTGTTTCAGACTGGTTCCAGTGCCGCCGTCTTCTCGCGCCCTTCGATGTCGAACTTCAAGCCCTCGTCGCCCAGGCGCACATACACCTTGCCGCCATTGGCGAGCTTGCCGAACAGCAGCTCCTCCGCCAGCGGCCGCTTGATCTGCTCCTGGATGACCCGCGCCATCGGCCGCGCACCCATCTTCGGGTCGTAGCCCTTGTCGGCCAGCCAGAGCTTGGCGGCTTCGTCGATTTCGAGCTGCACGCCCTTGGCGGCGAGCTGGCCTTCGAGCTGGATCAGGAACTTCTCGACCAC
>JAZKFO010000017.1:0-7111 GCA_040386395.1 Pseudomonadota bacterium
GTGCGCGTCGGGTTGTCGGTCATGCAGTCGACCATCACCGCCACACCGCCGGGGCCATAGCCCTCGTAGCGGATCTCGACCGTCGCATCAGCCCCCTCGCCGCTCGCGCGTTTCAGCGCGCGGTCGATGGTGTCCTTGGGCATCGAGACCGCATGCGCCTTATCGATGGCGATGCGCAGGCGCGCGTTACCCGAAGGCTCGACGCCACCGGTGCGGGCGGCAACCGTGATTTCGCGGATCAGCTTGGTGAACACCGCGCCGCGCTTGGCATCTTCAACACCCTTGCGGCCGGCAATGCTTGGACCACGTCCCATGTCTGTGATCCCTTAGAAGCTGAGGCGCAGACCGATGTGCGCACCATCGTCAGCCTTGGCGGGGCCGGTCGGCTCCGGCTTGACGTTGACGCGGCGGTAGCCCGCATACACGGCGGCAGCACGCACCACCTCGAACTCGACGTCGAACGCGAACTCGCTGTAGTTCTTGACATCGCTGAAGGAGAGGATGCCCGGTGCGACATAGCCATAGCCAGAGAAGCTCAGGCGCTCGAAGCCCGGCATGCGCAGCTCGAACTGCCCGCCCAGCGCCAGCGCCGCACCGGTGATATCGCCACGGTCGGCCATCACCAGACGCGCACCGAGGCCTGCTGCGGCATCGGTGCCCTTGGCCCCCATGTCGCCAGTGGCCAGCGCACCGACGTGACCAAGCAGCAGCTCGACGTCTTCCGCCTGGGTCGGATTGTCCTTGCCTTCCTTGTAGATCGCACCGAAATCGTACTGACCCGTGACGCCACTGAACACGCGCGACAGCGGGCCGGAGAGCGCGGCGCGCACGCTGTCCTCACCCAGATTGATGTCGAACTCTTCGGCGGTGGCGCACTGCGCCACGGTGGCAAGGGCAACGGCAGCAAGCAGCTTTTTCATCAGGCAGCCTTCTTCTTGTTGATGGCGTGGATGGCGCGGCCATCGACCGCGAGGTAGGCCTCGTGCAGGGCCTCGGCCAGCGTCGGGTGGCCGTGCATGGTCAGTTGCAGGTCGGCGGTGGTGGCACCGAACTCCAGTGCGACGACGACCGATTGCAGGATTTCGGAGACATACGGCCCGACCATGTGAACGCCGAGGATGCGGTCGTTCTTGGCATCGCTGATGACCTTGATCTGGCCAACCGCGGCTTCAAGCGCCTTGGCGCGGCCGTTGGCGGCGAAGGGGCTTAAGCCCACTTTCACCTCATGGCCCTTTTCTTTGGCCTGCTCTTCGGAGAGACCCACCCAGGCCACTTCCGGCGTGGTGTAGATCACGCTGGGGATGGCGTCGTAGTTCACCTCGGTGTGCTCGCCGTGCAGCTGCTCGACCAGGGCCACGCCCTCTTCGATCGCCTTGTGCGCCAGCATCGCACCGCCAATCACGTCGCCGGTGCCATAGATGCCGGGGATGTTGGTCTTGTAATGCTTGTCCACCTTGAGGAAGCCGCGCGCATCGAGCTCCAGCCCGATCTCCTGCGCACCCAAGCCATCCGTAAACGGGCGGCGGCCGACGGCAACGATGAGCTTGTCGAAGCTCTCGGTTTTCTTCTCACCGGCGGTCTCGAACTCGACGACCACTTCCTTGCCGGTGTTCTTCGCACCCAGCACCTTGGTGTTGAGGCGGATGTCGAGGCCCTGCTTGGCGAACTGGCGCTGTGCATCCTTGGCGATGGCCTGATCGACCATCGGCAGGAAGCTGGGCAGGGCCTCCAGGATCGTCACCTTGCTGCCGAGGCGGGCCCAGACGCTGCCGAGTTCCACACCGATCACGCCGGCACCGATGATGCCGAGGCGCGCGGGCGCTTCGGTGAAATCGAGGGCATCCCAGCTGTCGCAGATGCGCTCGCCGTCGTGCGGGGTGATCTTGAGCTTCACCGGCTCGCTGCCGGTGGCGACGATGATGTGCTTGGCTTCGAGCGTTTTCTTCTCACCCGAGTGGCTGGTGTATTCGACCTGGCCCTTGCCGAGCAGCTTGGCAAAGCCCTCAATGCCGACCACGCCATTGGCCTTGAACAGCGCGCCGATGCCGCCGGTGAGCGAGGCGGTGATCTTGTTCTTGCGCGTCTGCATCGCGCCGATGTCCATCGCCACACCGCTCACCTTCACGCCATGGGCAGCCAGCTCGTGGTTGGCCTTGTGGAACATCTCGCTCGATTCGAGCAGGGCCTTGCTGGGGATGCAGCCGGCATTGAGGCAGGTGCCGCCATAGGCCGGCTTGCCGTCGCGGTTGATCCAGGCATTGATGCAGGCCACCTTCATGCCGAGCTGGCCCGCGCGGATCGCCGCCGGGTAGCCGCCGGTGCCGCCGCCGATCACCACCACATCGAATTGTTCGCTCATGTCTTGTTGCATCCGTTCTTGAGGGTGGTTGTCATTTTACTCACTCGACCGGCTCGGCCTCGGCCGCTGCGGCACCGCCGCCGGACGCGTAGAGCGTGCCGCGCAGCGAGATTGAAAGCCCGATGGCGGCGATGGTGGCATCGGTGTGGTTGTCGAGCAGGGTGCGGCGCGCACCAAGGTAAGCGTTGGTGCTCTCGGTGAGGCGCGCGAACAGGCCGAGCGCATAGCTGTCGCCACTCAGCGCCGGGCTGCCGGTCTTGAAATCGAGCTTGCCGTAGCTGGCTGCGAGGCGGAACTGGGGGTTGAGGGCAAACGTCGCGGAGGTGAACAGATAGCCGCGCGCCTTGGGCTCGGCCTTCACGTCGATATGCTCTGCCGACACGCCGAGGCTGAAGCGCGGGGTGGCGAACGCCGCATGCAGGCGGATGTTGTCGGACTCGCCCGGCGAGCCACCCACCGGCGAGCGGCGGTTGAGGCGCGAGTTGCCGAGCGCGAAGGCGGTCGGGTTGTCGATCTGCAAGCCCTGCGCACCCACCTGCAGCACATTGCCCTCGCCGCCCAGGCCCTTGAACTCGTAGGCGATGCCGACGGCGCGGTCGATCTCGTCGTTGGGCGCATCCTTGGTGCCGAGGTAGCCGCCGGCATTGAGCGTGAGGCCGCCGAACAGCGTCGGCGTGGTGTAGGCGAGGCTGTTGCGGGTGACGGAGTTGGTGAGGTTGGAAAGACCGTAGCCAGCGCCCTCACCCAGCACCCGGCCATTGAAGCCGGAGAGTGCGGTGTCGAAGAAGGGATCGAGCCGCTCACCCGCGACCCGGAAGGCGCTCGGGGCATCGCCAATCAGCAGCTTGCCCAGCGCGCTGTCCAGCGTCACGTTGCGCTGGCGCTCCGGCATGATGCCGGCGCGGTCGTTGCGCAGGCCGCGCTCGTAGGTGGCGGCAATGCGCAGCGGTGCGAAGTTCAGGTTCGCCCTGAGCTCGGCACGGCTGGCGTTGTCGATGGCCTCGAAGGATTCCAGGTTGCCCTGGATGTTGCCGCGCAGCTCGCGCCCAGACCCGGCGCCATAGAGGCCGGCCTGAAGCTCGAACAGCGGTGCGGATTCGGACTGGGCAAGGCTGGCGAGCGGCAGCAGGGCCGCACAAAGGCACAGCCACGACGAGGGGCGAAATTTCATTCTGGATCTCCTGTAATCGCACCACTTGGATGGGTGCTGTGGAACAACGTCCGAAAAGCCGGCTGCTTGGCTTAGAGATTCAGCAGCAGGCGAGCCGGATCTTCGAGGCACTCCTTGATGGTGCGCAGGAACAGCACCGCCTCCTTGCCGTCGATGATGCGATGGTCGTAGGAGAGTGCGAGATACATCATCTTGCCCTTCTTGATGCGCTTCACCGTGCCGTCGTCGTTCACCTCGACATCCAGCAGGCGCTCGTTGATGCCGTGCATGCCGAGAATGGCGCTCTGCGGCGGGTTGATGATGGGCGTGGAGATCAGCGAGCCGAACACGCCGCCGTTGGTGATGCTGAAGGTGCCACCGGTGAGGTCTTCCATCGTCAGCTTGTTGTCCTTGGCTTTCACGCCAAAGGCACCAATGGCTTTTTCGACGCCGGCGAGGCCAAGCAGATCGGCGTCCTTCAAGATCGGCACGACCAGGCCGCGTGGCGACGACACGGCAATGCCGATGTCGTAATAGTTGTGATAGACGATGTCGCCGCCGTCGATCGAAGCATTCACCAGCGGATACTTCTTGAGTGCTTCGACAGAAGCGCGCACGAAGAAGCTCATGTAGCCCAGCTTGACGCCGTGGGCCTTCTCGAACTGCTCCTTGTACTTGCCGCGCAACACGTCGATGGCCGAGAGGTCCACCTCGTTGAAGGTGGTGAGCATGGCGGCGGTGTTCTGCGCCTCTTTCAGGCGCTCGGCAATGCGGGCGCGGATGCGCGTCATCGGCACGCGCTGTTCTTCGCGCGGGCCGGCCGGGGCGGCCGTGGGCGCGGGTGCGGCAGCGGCCGGCTTGGCGGCCTCGGCCTTGGGTGCAGCCTTCTGCTTCTCGGCGTAAGCCTTCACATCTTCAATGGTCAGGCGGCCACCGCGGCCGCTGGCGGGAATGCCTTCCGCATTCAAACCCAGCTCGCCCAGCAGCTTGCGCACGGCGGGGCCCTGCACATCGTCGGCAGCAGCGGCGGTGGTCGCTGCCGGCGCGGCAGCGGCCTTGGCGGGGGCCTCGGCCTTCGGTGCTTCAGCCTTGGGTGCTTCAGCCTTGGGGGCAGCAGCGGCAGCCGCACCCTCGCCAATTACGCCCAGCACTTGGCCGGAGGTCACCGTGGCGCCGGCCTCGATGCTGATCGACTGCACCACGCCGTCGGCGGTGGCGGGCACTTCGAGCACCACCTTGTCGGTCTCAATATCGACCAGATTCTGCTCGCGCTTGACGCTGTCGCCCACCTTCACATGCCAGGTGGCGATGGTGCCGCTCGCGACCGATTCCGGCAGGTTGGGGACTTTGATTTCGATGGCCATGCAGACTTCTCCGTGATTCTTTTGTGTGTGTTCGGGTGAGGCTGGGCGGTCAGACCGGCTTGCCGCCGGTGAGCGCCGCAGTGACGACTTCTTCCTGTTCCTTGTTATGCACTTTCAGATAGCCGGCAGCGGTGGTGGCAGCACCACGGCGCGTGGCGTAAAGCAGCTTGTGCTGCGCACCCAGATAGGCGCTGAGGCGGTGCTTGACCTGGTACCAGGCACCCTGGTTCTCCGGCTCTTCCTGCGTCCACACCACTTCGGTGGCCTTGGGGAAGGCGGCGAGTGCGGCCTGATAGTCATCACGCGGAAAGGGATAGAGCTGCTCGATGCGGACGATGGCGACGTTGGTCTGCTCGGCCTTCTGGCGTGCCTGCACCAGATCGAAGTAAACCTTGCCGGAGCAGAACACGATGCGGGTGACTTTCTTCGCATCGAGTTTCTCGACTTCGCCAATCACCGGCTGGAAGCGGCCCTTGGTGAGGTCTTCGAGTGTGGACACCGAGAGCGGATGGCGCAGCAGCGACTTCGGCGTCATCACGATCAGCGGCAGGCGCAGGCTGCGCTTCATCTGCCGGCGCAGCATGTGGAACATCTGTGCCGGTGTGGAAGGCACGCAGACCTGCATGTTGTTGCCGGCGCAGAGTTGCAGATAGCGTTCGAGACGGCCCGAAGAGTGCTCCGGACCCTGCCCCTCATAGCCATGCGGCAGGAACATCACGAGGCCGCAGAGGCGACCCCATTTCTCCTGGCCCGAAGCAATGAACTGGTCGATGACGACCTGCGCACCGTTGGCGAAATCGCCGAACTGCGCCTCCCAGATCACCAGTGCGTCCGGGTCGGTGGTGGAGTAGCCGTACTCGAAGCCGAGCACGCCCTCTTCCGACAACAGGGTGTCGACGATGATGAACTTGTCCTTGTCCGGCGACAGGTGCCTGAGCGGTGTGACGCTGTGGCCGGTCTTGGCATCGTGCAGGGTGGCGTGGCGGTGGAAGAAGGTGCCACGACGCACGTCCTGCCCGGTCATACGGACTGCAAAGCCTTCGTTGACCAGCGTGGCGTAGGCCGTGGTCTCGGCAAAGCCCCAGTCCATGGCCTGCTCGCCAGCGGCCATCTTGGTGCGGTCTTCCAGAATCTTGGCGACGCGCGCATGCGGCGTGAAGCCGCTGGGCAGCGTCAGCAGTTTGTCCGACAGCATCTTGATCGCGTCGAGCGAGACGCTGGTGTCGGTGGCGTCGTGCCACTCGCCCTTGCCGAACAGCGACCAGTTGACCGTGAACTTGTTGCCGACCAGACCGAGTGTGGCGCGGGCAATGTTCTCGCCCTTGTCGAGGCCATCGCGGTAGGCACTGATGAGCTTGGCAGGTTCCTCGGCCTCCACCGCCTTTTCAGCCACCAGCTTCTGGCCGTAGAGGGCGAGCGTGGTCGGCAGCTTCTTGATGGTTTCGTACATCACCGGGCTGGTCACCGAAGGCTCGTCGGCCTCGTTGTGGCCGAGTCGGCGGTAGCAGCAGATATCGACAATCACATCCTTGTGGAAGGCATTGCGGAAGTCCATCGCGAGGCGGGTTACGAACACCACCGCATCCGGGTCGTCGCCATTCACGTGGAACACCGGCGCTTCCACCATCTTCGCAAGATCGGTGCAGTAGCGGCTGGTGCGCGAATCGTGGCCGGGGTCAGCCTCGATCGGGTTCGGCGTGGTGAAGCCGATCTGGTTGTTGATGATGATGTGCAGCGTGCCGCCGGTGCCGTAGCCCTTGCTCTTCGAGAGCTGCATGGTCTCCATCACCACACCCTGGCCTGCAAACGCGGCATCGCCGTGGATGAGGATCGGCACGATCTTCTGCCCCACATCGTCATGGCGGCGCGTCTGGCGCGCCTTGACGCTGCCCTCGACCACCGGGTTGGCAATTTCGAGGTGCGAGGGGTTGAACGCGAGCACCAGGTGCAGGCGCTTGCCCTGCACTTCCACGTCGGTCGAGAAGCCCTGGTGGTATTTGACGTCGCCAGCGCGGCTGAGCGATTCGGCGGAGTACTTGCCCTCGAACTCGGCGAAAAGATCCTTCGGCGACTTGCCGAGGATGTTGATGAGCACGTTGAGGCGGCCACGGTGGGCCATGCCGATCACCAGCTCTTCGGCACCGGCTTCAGCCGCGGCACGCAGTGCTTCGTCGAGTGCCGGAATGGTGGCTTCGCCGCCTTCCAGCGAGAAGCGTTTCTGGCCCACGTACTTGTTGT
>JAZKFO010000018.1:0-72417 GCA_040386395.1 Pseudomonadota bacterium
TCCGGGCCACCCTTGGTGACGCGGCCCTTGTCGTTGGCGATGGCCTCGTGAAACAACTCGGTCTTCGACAAATTGTATTTGTAGGAGACGGTTTTGAGACCCAGAAGTGTTTCGAGATCAGCCTGAAAGGACATTGCAAACCCTTGAGTGAGAGAAGGAGTGCGGAGCGCCAAGCTCCGACGAAGGGGCGCAGGATAGTGCCGTGCGGCAGGTGCCAGCAAGCCGGGTGGCAGAGAAGGGTGCGGATGGCACTGATAAGATTTGCCAATCGTGTAATGCAGGGAGCGTAAAGATGGGCAAGCCGGCAATGATTTCAGTGGGGCGCACCAGCGCCGCGGCCACGCTGTTGCTGGCCCTGGCTGCCAGCGGGGCCGTGCTGGCGCAGCCTGGCAACAACTCGCCTGAACAATTCGGTGATCGTCAGACGGGGCAGTGGGGTGATCCGGGTGCGGGCACCTTTGGCAATCCAGCCGCCGGCAATTTCGACCAGTCGCAGATGCGGGAGCCGCCGCCGGGGACCAAGGCGCTCGGTCGGGTTTCAGACGGCAAGCGTCCTGAAGCCTCGCCCTATCTGACCCTGCCGACGCCCGCCGATGCGGCCACGCCGGTGGAACCTGCGCCCGCAGCAGCGGCCACGAAGAAGCCGGTCAAGTCCAGCAAGAAAAAATCGACCCGCAAGCGCAAGAGCGCGGGCTGATGCTGGCCTAGGCCATGTCGGTCGGCAGCTTGAAGCCGGCCACCGACTCGCGCAGCTTGGCCGACAGCACGTTCAACTCGTTCACCGACTCGGCGGTCTGGTGCGCCGTGGCGGAGGTCTGCACCGAGACTTCGCGAATGCCCTGCATCACGCCGGCGAGCTTGGTGGTTTCCGCTGACTGGGTGCGCGAGGCGCCCGCAATGTCCTGGATCACCTTGGCAAGCTCTTGTGAACTCGCCTCGATGCGGGTGAGTGCCAGGCCGGCTTCTTCCGCACTCTTGGCACCGCCCACCACGTTGGCGGTCGAACGCTCCATCGAGGTGATCGCCTCCTGGGTGTCGGTCTGAATGGTCTTGACCAGGCTTTCGATCTGCTTGGTCGCCGAGGCGGCGCGCTCGGCGAGGCGCTGCACTTCGTCGGCCACCACCGCGAAGCCGCGTCCAGATTCGCCGGCCATGGCGGCCTGGATCGAGGCGTTCAGCGCCAGGGTGTTGGTCTGCTCGGCGATGTCGTTGATGAACTCGATGATGTTGCCGATTTCCTGCGAGGACTCGCCCAGGCGCTTGATGCGCTTGGCGGTGTCCTGGATCTGCTCGCGCAGGGTGGCCATGCCGGCGATGGTGCGACCCACCGTGGCGGCACCGCTGTGGGCGGTATCGACCGAACCCTTGGCCTGCTCGGCCAGCTTCTCGGCGCGGGTGGCCACTTCTTCCAGCGAGCGGCTGCCGAAGCTGATGGCCTGGGTGGCGCGCACGATCTCGCGTGCCTGGCCGTCGCTGGCGGTGCTCATCTGCTGCACGCGGTCGGTGGTGCTGCTGGCGGCGGCGGCAATCTCCACCGAGGTTTCGTTGATGGTACCCACCAGCACGCGCAGGGTCTGCACGGTGTAGTTGAGCGAGTCGGCGATGTTGCCGGTGAAGTCGGCGGTGACGGTCAGCTCGCCGGTGAGATCACCGTTGGCGAGGTTGGTGATCTCGTCCAGCAGCGAGAGGATGGCCTGCTGCTGGCTGCTGTCGTGCTCGGCGGCCACGCGCTCGCGGCGGCGTGCCTGCTGGATGGTGAGGTAGACGTAGAAACCGCCCAGGCCCAGCGCCACCAGGGCAGCCAGGGCGCTGATGACAGTCACCGAGCTGGATAGGCTGAGCTGCGACTGCACCTTGCCGCGCAGCGTCTCGGCGGCGACCTGGGTGCTGCCCTGAAAGCCGGAGAGCGTGCTGGCGGCAATCTGGAGCGCTGCCACCGGCTTGATGTCTTGCGCGATGGCCGCCGCCGCGGTCTCGACCGTGCCGAAGGCGTCGCTCACCGTTTTTGCCGTGGCGCGGTCGATGGCCCCGGCGGCGGAGAGAATCTTGTGGTCGCGTGCGAACTCGCTGACATCGGCGGTGAGCGACTGCGATGCCGCCTCCGACTGGCGGCCGTCGGTGAGGATCTGCTTGGACAAAAACAGGATGCGATAGAGCCGCATCATCTGCCGGCTCAGCACATAGGTATCCGCACCGCTGGCAGTGCGCGAGAGCCTTTCCACAGCTTCCGAATACTGGGCGATGGCCGGCGGCAACACCTCGCTGATCGCCTTGACGTTGGTCGCGACGCGGCCATAGGGAACTGCATTGGCCTGGATGATTTGCAGGGAGGCTTTCATCGGCGTCCAGGCGGTGGCCAGTGCCTCCAGCTCCGGCTTGGCCTCATCCGCCAGGCTGGAGCTGCTCTCCTGATAGCCGGTGAGTGTGGAGTCGAAACCTTCGGTCAGGCTCTGCACCAGGGCAAAGTCCGGCGGCGTGCCGGTGGTCGCATCCGAGCCGGTCTTGGCCAGGCTTTTCAGCGTGTCCACCATCAGGCGGGAGGAGCTGAGCAGGGACTGGTGGCGGGCGACCGAGGTGCCGTAGGTGAAAAACCCGGCCAGCGACAGCAGCAGCAGCAAGCCAGCGGCAGCCAATACGGCGAAGTAGTTCTTTTCAGTGGAGGCTGCGCCGGTGAGGGAGGCCATCTTCTTCCTTGATTAGTGTGCGTGCGGCATCAGCTGCCGATCAGCGTTTTGAGTTTGGCCAGCAGGTCGGCTTCTTTGACCGGCTTGACGAGATAATCCTTGGCACCCTGGCGCAGGGCCCACATGCGGTCGGATTCCTGGCTCTTGCTGCTGACCACCATGATCGGGATCTTGGCGGTGGCCGGGTCGCGCGCCAGCTGGCGGGTGGCCTGAAAACCGTTCACGCCGGGCATCACCACATCCATGATCACGCAGTCCGGCATCTCTTTCTTGATGCGGTCGAGCGCGTCCTGGCCGCTGGTGGCCTCGATCGGCTGGTGCCCTGCCTTGAGCAGCATGTTGCGGATGTTTTGAACGTCCGTGGGCGAATCGTCCACGATCATGACACGGGCCATCGGAGTCTTCCCTCAACGCTTGCGGTTGATCTAATGCAGCGACGTTACACGATTCTGCCTGGCGGCGGCACTAGTTAAAGGTGCGTACCGCACGGCCCGTGAAAGCCTGTCCCGCAAACGGCGTGTTGCGACCGCGGCTCCGCATCGCGGCCGTCTCCAGGGTCCAGTGCAGGGCGGGGTCGATCAGGGCCAATATGGCCCGCTCGCCAACGGCGATACGCGGCGCGGCAAAGCCCAGCACGGCAGCCGGGCCGGTGCTGAGGCGCGCGGCGCATTGCAGGGGCGACAGCGTGCCGGCCTCCACCAGCCGCAAGGCCAGCGGCAGCAGGGTTTCGAGTGCGGAGATGCCGGGCTCGGTGAGCGGGAAGGGGTTGATCTTCGCGTCCGGCTCGTGCGGCTGGTGGTCAGAGCAGATCGCCGCGATCACCCCCTTGGCGAGCGCGCCGCGCAGCGCGTCGCGGTCGTCGGCCGAACGCAGCGGCGGCAGCACATGCGCCATGGCATTGAAGCCTTCGAGCGCGGCATCGGTGAGAAACAGCTGGTGCGCGGCCACGTCTGCTGTCACCGGCAGCTTGCGGGCCTGCGCGCTCTCGATCAGCTCGGCACCGCGCGCGGACGAAAGGCGTCCGAAATGCACGGCGGCACCAGTGTCTTCCACCAGCGAGATCCACTGGCGGATGGCCGCCACCTCGGCCGCGACCGGAATGGGTGCGAGGCCCAGCCGGGTTGCCATGGTGCCCTCGTGGGCACAGCCGCCATTGGCGAGTGCGGCATCGAGTGCGATGACATGCACGGTGAGGCCCAGGCCGTGTGCGTATTCGATCGCGCGGCGTGCGACCAGCAGGCTGGCGAGCGGCGCCTGGGCATTGGTGACGCCCACCACACCCGCCGCCTTGAGCGCGGAGAGTTCGCCCAGTGCCTCGCCCTGCAGGCCAACCGTGAGCGCGCCGAGCACCCGAACCGCAGCCGCACCGGCCTGTGCGCCCTTGGCGTGAATGCGGTCGACCACGGCGGGCGAGTCGGCTGTGGGCCTGGTATCTGGCGGCATCACCAGCGTGGTGATGCCAGCGGCGAGTGCCGCCCTGGTTTCTGAAGCGATGTCGGCCTTGGCCGTCGCCCCCGGCTCACGCAGGCGCGCGGCGAGGTCGATGATGCCGGGCATCAGCCAGTGCCCCTGTGCATTGATGGTTTCATCGGCCCCCGGTGCAGCACCGATGTGGCTGATGAGCCCTTCTGCAAGGCGCACATCGGTGACCTTGTCGGTGCCGCTGGCAGGGCAGAGGATGCGGACGTTCTGGATCAGAACCGAAGTCATGCGGCATCTCCGGCAAGAATTTCGGCCATCACCGCCATGCGCACTGCCACGCCATTCTTCACCTGGTCGAGAATCACCGAGCGCGGCCCATAGGCGACATCGCCGGCAATTTCGACGCCGCGATTGATCGGACCGGGGTGCATCAGCAGCACATCCGGCTTGAGTTTGGCGAGGCGCTCGGCGGTGAGGCCGTAGTCGCGGTGGAACTCGCCGAGCGAGGGCAGGAAAGCGCCCACCATCCGCTCCTTCTGCAGGCGCAGCAGGATCACCACATCGACACCTTCAAGCCCGCGCATCAGGTCGTGCTCGATGGCGAGGCCTGGTGCCAGCTGGCCGATGCCGGCCGGCAGCAGCGTCGGCGGGCCAATCAGGCGCAGGTCCTTGACGCCCAGTGTGGTGAGGGCATGGATGTTGGAGCGCGCCACCCGCGAGTGGACGATGTCGCCGACGATGGCGACTGAAAGACCATCGAAGTTCGGCTTGTGACGCCGAATCGTAAAGGCATCCAACAGGGCCTGCGTCGGATGCGCGTGGCGGCCGTCACCAGCGTTGAGAATCGCCACACCCGGCGCCGCATGTTCGGCAAAGAAGTGTGCTGCACCCGAAGCCTCGTGGCGGATCACGAATAGATCCGCCTGCATGGCTTCCAGCGTCTTCAGGGTGTCGAGCAGCGTCTCGCCCTTGGCGGTGGAGCTGGCCTGCACATGCAGGTTCACCACGTCGGCACTGAGGCGCGTGGCGGCCAGCTCGAAGGTGGTGCGGGTGCGGGTGGAGTTCTCGAAGAAGAGATTCACCACCGTCTTGCCGGTGAGCAGCGGGTCTTTCTTGAAGCCGATTTCGGCCGCGCGGGCATAGGGCTCGGCGCGGTCCAGCAGGCGCTCCAGAAGCAATCTGGGCAGGCCCTCGGTCGTGAGCAGGTGTTTGAGCTTGCCGCTGGAGTCGAGCTGTAAAGAGGCGGTCACGGCAGTTCTTGCAGGAATTGTTCGAGCAGGATTTTAGCCGCTAGGCCGTCGCGGTCGCCTTTTTTCACGCGCCGCGTCATCGCACCGCTGCTGCGGGCATCGCGCAGCAGGTCATCGGCGGCACGCGAGGAGTAACGTTCGTCGGAGAAATGCACCGCCAGCTTGCTGAGCGCCGCCAGTTCCTTTGCGAACTTGCGGGTGAGGGTGGTGATGCGCTGGTCCGTGCCGTCCTCCATCAGCGGCAGGCCCACCACGAGCGCAGCGGGCCGCCATTCGGCGATGAGCTTGAGCACGGCGTCCATACCGCCCGTGAGTGTGGCCAGCGGCCGCGCTGTGCCGGTGATGGTGTCGCCGACTGCGGTGCCGATGCGCTTCTCGCCGTAATCGAAAGCAAGATAAGTAGGCACCTAGGGCACCGCTTCGATTTTTTTCAGGTCGGTCAGGGTGAAATCCTGTCCTTTGTAAAGCAGTGGCAAGTCAAGTGTCTTTGCCAGCGCGTAGCTCATGCAGTCACCATAATTCAACCCGTATTTTCCGTGCCCAAAACGGCTGATTGCCTCGATGCCCGCCTTGGCCTGCCTGGCAGTCAGTGCCACGATTCTGGGCCGATGCCCCGGCGGCAATGCAGTCATGAACGCCTTGATCTTCGCCATTCCCGTCGCTGGATAGCGGTTGAGCATGACCTTGTGCAGTTCGACCCAGCTGGCGGCGGAAATGACGCTGGCGGATTGGGTCAGCTCCACGATGATGTTGGCGGCCTCTGGCTCCTGCTCGATGACGGCCACCAGAGCGGAGGTATCAACCGCGATCACAAGGGCAGGCCAAACTCGTCATACAGGGCGATATCTGCGCGACGACCTTCGTGCGGCAGCTTCGCCAGTGTCCGCTGAAACTTCAGCATCACCGCTTGCGCAAGCCGCTTCTGCGTCGCGGTAGCAGTCACGCCAGCAAAACGGGTCTTGCTGCCGGCTTTGTGGCGGCGCGTGCGGGGTTCGATCTGTGCGTGCATGGCAAACCCTCTTTAAGAGTCACGGTCTCGACAACGCGTCACAGTTTATACGGCGGCCTTGCCTCAGGCGTGCCCGGCGTCGCCGCCGAGCTGGGTCACATCAACACCGAGCAGCCGCGTCGCGAGCTTCCAGCGGTCAGACGGCGGTGACTTGAACAGGATGCGCTGGTCCACCGGCGTGTTGAGCCAGCTGTTCTGCATGATCTCGCTTTCCAGCTGGCCCTCGGCCCAGCTCGCGTAGCCCAGAGCGACGAAGTAATGCCCCGGCCCCTTGCCCTCGCCGATGGCCTTGAGGATGTCCTTCGAGGTGGTGATGAACAGCCCGCCGCCGATGTTCATGGTGGAGTCCCATTCGTCCGGCCCGTCGTGGATCACGAAGCCGCGCTCCGGCGACACGGGGCCACCCCAGAACACCATGGGGTCGCCGTTCAGATCGGTGTCGGAGAGCTGCATCTGCCCCAGCATGTCGCGCACTTTCAAGGTCATCGGGCGGTTGATGATCAGACCCAGCGCGCCGCGTTCGTTGTGCTCGCAGAGCAGGGTGACGGAATGGTTGAAGTTCTCGTCGTCGAGCGCGGGCATGGCCACCAGAAACTGGTTGGCGAGGTAGTTTTCTTCAGACATGTGCGCAGTATACCGAGCGCTCAGGGCGCGACAGGCAGACGCGGCAGCGTCTCGCCCTCGGCCAGCGCCCAGGCCAGCACGCTCATCACCGCCGCGTTCTCGGCGAGGTGGCGCGGGTTGACCTTGTCCAGCGTGTCGGCGGCGGTATGGTGGATGGTGAAGTAGTCGCGGCTGTCGGTCAGCGGGGCGAAGCCGGGTGCGCCGGCCTCCGACAGCGGGCCGATATCCACACCGACGCCCTTGAGCCGGAAATCGACAATGCCTGCACCGATGCCCGCCAGCACCTCGCTGATCGGCTTGAGCAGGGGTAGGCCAGCAGGCGGCACGTTGGCGGCGATGCCGGTGGGGTGGCCGGAGCCGGAGTCCATCTCCATCACCGCCACATGCTTGGCGATCTCGCTGGCATGGGTCTGCATGTAGCCCTTGGCACCCATCACGCCGTTTTCCTCGTTCATCCAGGCCACCACGCGCAGGGTGCGACGCGGGGTGAGGCCGAGCTGCCTGAAGATGGCGGCGACGTGCATGGCGGCGGCGACACCGGTGGCATCGTCCTGCGCGCTGGGGCCTAGGTCCCAGCTGTCGAGGTGGCCGCTGACGAGCACGATCTCCTCCGGCAGCTCCCGGCCTTTCAGATCGGCGACGACATTGAAGCTGTCGGCATCGGGCAGGGTCTTTGGCGTGAGCGTGAGCCGCATCGTCACCGGGCCCTTGGCCGCGAGACGCTCGATCAGCAGCGCGTCTTCGGCGGCGATGGCCGCGGCGGGGATCTTCGGGGCGTCCTCGCTGTAGCGCAGCGAGCCGGTGTGCGGCTGGTGGTTGCCGATGGGGCCGGCCGAGCGGTTGAGGCTGGCGACGGCACCGAGTGCGGCGGCCCTGGAAGCACCCATAGCGCGATAGGCGACGGCCGCGCCATAGGCATCACCCGCGCGGCCAATGGCGGCCATCTGCTCGTCGAAGGCAGCGGTGAACAGCACGATCCGGCCTTCGATTTTCTCGCGGCCGAGTGTCTTGAGTTCGGCGAAGTCGCGCACCGGCAGCACTTCGGCAGTGAGGCCCTTCTTCGGCGTAGCGACGCTGCCGCCGAGCGCGGTGATGGCAAGCTGGTGGCTCAGGCCCTCGGCATGGTTTTGCCAGTCGACGAGGCTCGCGGTTTCCACCCCCCGCACCCAGTGCGGCACCTTCACGGGTTCGAGCTTCACCTCGAGGCCGAGCGCGCGCAGTTCCGCCGCCACGCGCTGCACCGCCACGGCCGCACCCCTGGAGCCGGACAGGCGTGGGCCCACTTCGTCGGTGAGCATGGCCGTCTGCCGCCAGGCGTAGTCGGAGGCGATGGCGGCATCGCGGATGCGGATGAGCGTCGGTGCCAGGCTGCTGCTGCCAGCGGCGGGCATCGGCTCGTCATGGGCGATGGCGATGCTGCCCGTTGCCATGGCGAGCAGGGCGGCGATGAGAAATCGGGTCATGGGCTTAGCGGGAGAGGTGGGTGTCGATGGCCTGCATCAGCTTGCCCGCAATGTCGGTGCCAAAGGCCGCGTCGATCTCGCGCGCGCAGGTGGGCGAGGTGATGTTGATCTCGGTGAGGTGTTCGCCGATCACATCCAGACCGACAAACCACAGGCCCTTGGCGAGCAGCTTCGGCCCCAGCACTTCGGCGATGCGGTATTGCGCGGGGCTGAGCGGGCGCGCCTCGCCACGGCCGCCGGCGGCGAGATTGCCGCGCGTTTCGCCCGCCTGCGGGATGCGCGCGAGGCCGTAGTCGATGGGCTGCCCCGCCACGATCAGCACGCGGGTGTCGCCCTCGCTGATGGCGGGCAGATATTTCTGCGCGGTGATCATCTGCGTGCCGTACTCGCTCAGCTGTTCGATGACGCTGCCGAGATTCAGGCCATCCGGCTTCACCCGAAAGATGCCGCGTCCGCCCATGCCGTCGATGGGCTTGTAGATGACATCGCCATGTTCGGCATGAAAGGCGCGCAGGGCCGCCATGTCGGCTGCGAACAGGGTGGGCGGGGTGAAGTCCGGGAACCAGGCGGTGGCCAGCTTCTCGTTGTAGTCGCGCAGTGCGGCGGGCCGGTTGACCGCGAAGGTGCCCTGCTGCTCGGCCAGTTCCAGCACCCAGGTGGCGGCGATGTAGGCGGCATTCACTGGCGGGTCGCTGCGCATCAGGATCGCATCGAGGCTGCCGAGCTTCTGCGGCTCGGCCGCACCCAGCCAGTCGAACCAGTGCTGCCTGTCGTCCGTCACTTTCACGCGCCGACCACGGCCGTGGGCGATGCCGTCCTGCACCCAGAGATCGGCAGTGCCGAACACGACCAGGTCCCAGCCCCGCGCCTGGGCAGCGAGCATCAGGGCGAAGGTGGTGTCCTTGTAGGGCTTGAAGTCTTCGACCGGGTCGCAGACGAAGCCGATCACCCGACTCATTGGGCGTCACTCGATGTGATGGCCGCAGTCTCGCGGGCAGCGGCCAGCAGCGCCAGCCGGGCCACCACGCCATAGGCATAGAACTTGTTCGGCTCGGCATTGGGGGCTGCCGCCGGCTCCGGGCAGTTACAGGCATTGTTGAAGGCCAGCTGGCGGAACTGCGCGCCGGGGGCGTTGAGGTTCTCGGTGTTCGAACGCCCGCCGTGGACGCGGTAGAAGCCGCCGACGACGTAGTGGTCAATCATGTAGACGACTGGCTCCGCGACCATGTCGCTTTGCTGGACAGGCTCTGCGGTCATGTCGGGCGAATCCGGTGCGGTGTCGCGCCAGTGCTCGAAGGTATAGACGCCCTCCTGGATGATGACGCCGGTGTTCTCCTTGCCCTCCTTCATCGACGACATCTTCTTGCGGGTGTCGCGGTTCATGTTGCGCACCTCGTCGACGCTCTTCACCGACATGATGCCCATGCCGTAAGTGCCGGCATCGGCCTTGATGATGACGAAGGGCTCGTCCTTGACGCCGTATTCGGCGTACTTGGCCTTGATGTCCTCCAGCAGCAGCTCGACATTGCTGGCCAGGCATTCCTCGCCTTCGCGCTTGGCAAAGTTGATCTCGCCGCAGTTGCGGAACAGCGGGTTGAGCATCCAGGCGTCGATGCCGAAGGCGTCGGCGAAGTCCTCGGCCACTTCTTTATAGAGCGCGAAGTGCTGGGTCTTGAGGCGGTCGCTCCAGCCCAGCTTGGGGTGCGGCACCACCGGCTGGCGCAGGCCTTCGAGGATGTCCGGGCGGCCGCCGGAGAGGTCGTTGTGCAGCAGCACCAGGCAGGGCTTGAAGCCATCCAGCAACACGCAGTCGTTCTCGCGCTTCAGCGGCTCCAGCAACAGCTTCTTGCCGCTGGGCAGATCAAAGGTCTGTGATTCGGTCAGGCCGGGGATGATCGAGCCGATGCGCACCTTGTAGCCGGCCTTGACGATGAGGTCGCGTAGGGTGGCGACTGCCTCAAGGTAGTAGAGATTGCGAGTGTGATTCTCCGGCACCAGCACGATATTGCAGGCCGAGGGCATCAGCCGCTCCAGCGCCGATTGCAGGGCATGAACCGACAGCGGCTCGAACACCGGATTGAGATTGTTGAAGCCGGCCGGGAACAGGTTGGTATCGACCGGTGCCAGCTTGTAGCCGGCGTTGCGCAGATCCACCGAACAGTAGAACGGCGCGGTGGTGCGGTGGAACTGCTTGCGAAACCAGGCTTCGATTTCGGCCGAGCGGTCCAGCAGCAGTTGCTCGAAGGACAGCAGCGGGCCGGTGTGGGCCGTGGTGAGGTTGGGGACCATCGGCAGCAGGCTGTCGAGCATGGTTGTTCCTGGTGATTGGTTGGCGGTGCGGCAGCCATCCGGGTTGGACGCGCTTCGGTCTCAGATGATGGCACCCGCGCGCTTTTGCAAGGGTGTGAGTGCGAGAGCGAGTGTGTTACAAAGTCTGTGAACAGCGAACACCGCGACGGGCCGACAAAAACCGCGCGACAACCTAAGAATCCAGGGAGAGGGTCAGTGTCCACCGAAGCCACCCAGCCGAGTGCTGCCAGCGCCGCCAAAGTGATGGTCATAGATGACTCGCAGACGATACGCCGCACCGCTGAAACGCTGCTGATGAAAGAGGGTTACACGGTCATCACGGCTGCCGACGGCTTCGAGGCCCTGGGCAAGATCGCCGACCAGAACCCGGACCTGATCTTCATCGACATCATGATGCCGCGCCTGGACGGCTATCAGGCCTGCGCGCTCATCAAGGGCAATGCCCGTTATGCCAAGACGCCGGTGATCATGCTGTCGTCCAAGGATGGCCTGTTCGACCGCGCCCGCGGCCGCATCGTCGGCTCGGACGAATACCTCACCAAGCCCTTCACCAAGGACGAGTTGATCGGCGCGGTGCGTGCGCACCTGAAGACTGCTTAACCGCCCGTCCGCATGAGCACCGATCTGCGCGCTTTCGCAAGCGACCCCTTCCAGCTGTTGGCGGCACTCGAAGCGCGGGTGCAGACCACCCGGCCCGATGTCGTGCGTCGCAGCAACGAGGTCTGGCTGGGCCTGGGTTTTCGCATCCGCGAGCACTGGTGCGTGGCGCCGCGCGAGGACGTGCGCGAAATCATTCCGCTGCCCTCCTTGAGCCGCACACCCGGCGGCAAGCCCTGGTTGATGGGCGTGGCCAACGTGCGTGGCGGCATCCTGGCCGTGGCGGATCTCGCGCAGTTTCTCGGCATGCCGCGCAAGGTGCCGCAGTCGACCACCCGCGTGCTGATCTTCAACTCCGTGAAGATGCCGGTCGGCCTGGTGGTGGACGAGGTGGCCGGCTATCGCCAGTTCACCATCGGCGACCAGCGCCACGAACGTGCCGCCAATGCCGGTGCGCTCACGCCTTATCTGCTGGGCGCTTTCGAGCGCGAGAAGGAACCCTGGTATGCATTCAGCCTGCACAAGCTGACCCAGAGCCCGGAGTTTGCTCATGCCGGCTACTGAGTCACCGCGCCAGATGATGGCGATGGCCAATGGCCTGCAATGGCTGGCGCCGGAGATCGACGCCTCGCTGCACCGCGTGCGGATGTTCATCGACCAGCAGCAGGAGGCCGAAGACAGCGAGCTGGAGACCACCGCCATACAGGCCGAGCTGAAGCTGGTGCTGGGTGCGCTGCGCATGGCCAACTGCCATGGCGGCGCACTGCTGACCGAAGAACTCTGCGCCGCCGTCGATCTGGTGGCAGGCGGCAAGCTGGCGGCTCCGGCAGCTGCCCTGGCGGCGGTGAGCGGTGCCACGCTGCAACTCTCCGATTACCTCGATGCCCTGCGCCACGCAGCACCCGATCGCGCCGCCGTTCTGCAACCGGCCATCGCGGAACTGCGCCTGGCCTCCGGACGCACGGCGGCCACCGATGCGGATCTCTTCGTGCAGCAGATGCTGCGCCTCGATGTGCAGCTGCCGCTGCGGATGGCGGAGCCGGGCGCTGCGGCATCGGTGGTGGCCAGCAAGCTGCTGCCGGCGTTCCAGGCGCTGCTGCTGCAATGGCTGAAGGGGGTGGATGTCGCCAACACCCTGCTCAAGCTGCGCCGGGTGGGCGATCACGTCGCCGCCCACGCCACGCGAACCGAAGTGGTGCTGCTGTGGAGCGCCTTCGCCGCCGCCATCGACTCGCTGGTGAACTCGCCCGACAGCGACTCGCTGGAGCTCAAGCGTCTGGGTGGCCGGCTCGGCCAGCAGATCAAGACCCTGGGCGAGCAGGGTGAGGATGCCGCTGCCGCCGCCGCCCCGGAGATCGCCTGGCGGCTGCTCGGACACGCCGCACCCATCAGCATCAGCGGCAGCCGCTGGCTGACGCTGCGCCACTACCTGCCGCTCGACGCCACGCTGCCGGTGGAGCCGGCGCTGTCGCAGGCGCGCCAGCATCTGCGCGGCCCCAACACCAGCCTGCTGGAAAAGGTGGCGGACGAGGTGCGCGTCGATCTGGCACTGGTCAAGGATGGTCTCGACCTTGCCCTGCGTGCCGGCGGCCTGCTGCCGGATTCGCAGCAGAGCATTCGCGAGCGCCTGGGCCGCATCGCCAATACCCTGCTGATGCTGGGTCTGCCACAGCTTGAACAGGTGCTGCGCGGCCTGGCGGGTGAGCTTGAAACCCTGGGCTCCGGTGCGGACGAAAACCAGGGCCAGTGGATGCGTGTCGCCACCGCCCTGCTGCGGGTCGAGCACAGCCTGGAGACGGCGCTGTTCCGCCCCCTGCGGCAGATGCGGGTCGAGCCGCCGCGCGAGATGCCGGCCGAACTGATCGAGACCGTGCCGCATTCGCAGGACCTGCGCGAGAGCACCAATGCGCTGCTGCGCGAGATGCTGGTGGACATCGCCAAGCTCAAATCCCAGCTCGATGCCTACCTCAAGGGTGCCGAGCTGCGCGTGGCCGAAGAGCCGGTGCAGCTCCTGAGCGAAGTCGCCTCCGGTCTGCTCATCCTCGATCGCCTGCCGGCCGCAGGCCTCAGCGGCCAGCTGCGCGACTGGCTGCGCCATGCCACACCTGGTGCGCTGCGTGGCGACTCGCTGCTGGCGGTGCGTTTCGCCGAGTCCATCGCCGCACTGGAGATCTATCTGGAGGCGCTGCGCGACGCGCTGCCGGAGCCGGAACGGATGCTGGAGACGCTGGCGGTGGCCATCGACAGCTTCGCCAGCAAGCCCGCCGAGCCGCTGCCGGCGGTGGCGATGGAGCCGGAAACCGTCGAGGCCGTGCCGTCGCTCGACGAGGAGATGTTGCTCACCACGCTGGTGCCGCCGGCACCGGAAATACCCAGCAAGGTGACGGCTGCGCTGCTCGACTCCAGCAATGCGGAGATCGACAGCGGCTGGGTACAGGCCGAGCCCCTGCCGCCCGCCACCAGCGGCGTCGAATCGAACCCGGAAGTCTCGACGCCAGTCATCGAGGTCGCAGCGGTCGACGAGCCGCCGGCTGCACTCGACACCGTGGCACCGCTGGCGGCCGAGCTGCCCGCCGTCGCAGTGCCTGAAATCAGCGAGCCGAGCGCCGTGCCCGCACCGCCGGCCGGTGACGACGACCCCGAAATCCGGCAGATCTTCATCGAGGAAGCGCAGGAGGTGTTCGATAGCCTCAAGCGCCAGCTGCCGGTGTTCCGCCGCGACCCTTCCGAACCCAATGCGCTGGGCGACATCCGCCGCGCCTTCCACACCCTCAAGGGCAGTGGCCGCATGGTGGGTGCCACCCGCATCGGCGAGTTCGGCTGGGCGGTTGAACACCTGTTGAACCGCTGCATCGAAGGCGCCTTGCCCATCAACCGTGCCGTGGTCAGCCTCATCGACCAGGCGGTGCTGCAACTGCCGGGGCTGCTCAGCGCCTTCAGTGACAACGTGGCTGCCGACGACGAGTCGCAGGCCCTGGTCGCGCGCGCGCACTTTCTCGCCAGCGGCCGTGCGCCGGAGATGGTGGAGCAGGAGGTGCTGGATGTATTCCGCGCCGATTCGCTCGACCGCCTGGCCGATCTCGAACGCTGGCTGACGGACACCGAACACCCCGGCATCGACCCCGATGCGGTGCGCGCCCTGCACACCATCAAGGGCTCGGCGGCGGTGGTCAATTTCGAGCCGCTCAGCCAGCTGGCGGGTGCGCTCGAAGCCCTGCTCAAGCAGCTGGTCGCCGCCGAAGCCGCGATGCCGCCGGAAGTGCGCGCCGTGTTCGATGAAGTGCTGCCCGTGCTCAAGGACTGGACGCTCAGCAGCGGCCAGTCCATGCCGCCGGAGAATGGCGACTGGCTGGCGCGGGTCGAGGCGCTGAAGCCGTTCCTGCCGCCGCCCGGCGACAGCCGCAACCTGGCCCGCCGCGAAAACCTGGTCAATCTCGCCTACGACCGCCTGCAACTGGTGGAACAAAGCCTGGTGGCCTGGACACTGCACCCCGCCGATGCGGGCCTGTGCAGCGCGATGGCCGATGCGGCCGAAGGCCTCGCCAGCGTCTCGCAGGAATGCCTGCCGCTGGTGCGTGGTGCAGAGGCGCTGATGGCGCGACTGCGTGCCGACGACCTGGCCGCGCAGGCGCCGGACAGTGCCTTCTTTCTCGCGCTGGCCAATGCGCTGGAACATTTCTACCAGTTCCTGGATGCCTATCGCGAAGGCGGCATCCGTGATTCCGGCCGCGAGCTGGCCGAGCTGCTGCGCGCCCTGCCTTTGCAGGCGCTGCCGGCCCCCACGGCCGAGATCGAAACCGAAGCTGCACCCGTCTTCGCTGAAGAAGCCTTCGTGGTCGCAGAGGCTGTTGCTGAGCCCCAGACGCCCGAAGCCCCAGCCTGGTTCGCACCGGAAGAGCTTGCCGCACCGCAGGCCGTCTCGATGCCCACCGAGGCGGTCGATGGCGAGCTGGCCGAACTCTTCGTCGAGGAAGCGCGCGAGCTGATTGCCGTCCTCAAGTCCGAAACGCCGGTCTGGCAGCCGCCACAGCCGGCACCGGACAGCATTCTGCACGCCCTGCACACGCTCACCGGCAGCGCGCGCATGACCGGCTTCATCGCACTGGGCGATCTCGCCCATGGCTTCGAGCGCCGCATCCAGCTGCTGTCGGCCGATGGCAGCGAGGGCGTTAGCCTGCGCGCCGAGTTGCTGGCGACGCTGTCGGTGTTCGAGCAGGCCATCGAATCGTTTGCTGTCATCGACAACAGCACCGCCGAACCGCTGTCAGTGCCGACTGCCGATGCCCCTGAACCGGCACCGCCGGCTGACGAAGGCAATGCCTTTGCCGCGCCGTTGCCCTTCAACGATTTGAGCGGGCTGTCGGAATCGCTGCCGGTCAATCAGAACGATGCCTTCGTGCAGGCGCTGGTCGATGAGGGCAGCCTGAGCGGCTCGCTGCTCGACGATGGCATGGCCGATGACGCGCCGGCAGCCAGGCCTGCCGAGCGCGTGGCACCCGCCGTGCCTGCTGCGCCCACGCCCATCCTGCAACCGCTGCCCAGCCTGCTGGAAGGCATGGAACAGCTCTGGCCAGATGCCGCCGGCACGGCGCTCGGTGCCCTGGTGCCGCGCGACATGGCGCGCGTCACTTCCGATGCCGACACCGCGCCGGCCCCGGACAGCATCGACCCCGAACTGGCCAATATCTTCATCGCCGAAGCCAGCGAAATGCTGGAGACCATCGACAGCGCCCTGGGTGACTGGCGCCGCGATGCCGGCGACCCCGCTGCCATCAACGAGCTGCAACGCGCCCTGCACACCCTGAAAGGCGGTGCGCGCATGACCGGCTTCATGCAGATGGGCGATGTCAGCCACGAGATGGAATCGCGGGTGACCGAGATCCTGCAACGCGGCCACGCCCCCAGCCGCGAGGACCACGCCGCCCTCAAGCTCGAACTCGAAACCCTGGAGCGCATGCACGATGCGCTGGCCCGTGGCCACTACGCCGAGGCCGTGCGTGTCGCCGAGCCGGTGCGGCAGGTGTTCACGATGGGCGAGGGCGATGCCGAGGTCGATTTCGACATGCCGAGGCCTGAGCGCGTGCCGGCCCCCAGTGCCGAGCCGGTACCGGTGCCCGAAGGCTGGGACGCCAATTTGTTCTGGATGCCGGTGCAGGACGATGCCGTCGCCAGCCGCCGCGAACTGGCGCGCGTGCCGGTGGAAACCCTGGACTCGATGCTCAACGAGGCGGGCGAGATCTCGATCTACCGCTCGCGTCTGGAACAGCAGAACGCGGTGCTGGTCAACCAGCTCAACGAAATGCGGCAGACCGTGGTGCGCCTGCGCGAGCAGCTGCGCCTGATGGAGATCGAGACCGACGCGCAGATCGCCGCGCGCGGCCTCAATGCCCAGACCCCCAGCGACACGCCCGACCGCTACGCGCAGGATTTCGACCCGCTGGAAATGGATCGCTATTCGCGCATGCAGGAACTCGGCCGCGCCCTTGCCGAGGCCGTGGGCGACTTGAGTTCGCTGCACCTGACCATGGATCAGGGCGTGGCCGAAGCCCAGGCGCTGCTGTTGCAGCAGGGCCGCATCAACACGACAGTGCAGCAGGGGCTGATGGGCACGCTGATGGTGCCGTTCTCGCGCCAGGTGGCGCGACTGCAACGTGTGGTGCGCCAGACCGCGCAGGAAGAAGGCAAGTTCGCCGATGTGCGTTTCGAGGGTGTCGAATCCGAGCTGGATCGCAACGTGCTGGAGCGCATGACCGCGCCGCTGGAACATCTGCTGCGCAATGCCGTCGTGCATGGCCTCGAAGACCCGGCCGGCCGCACGGCCGCCGGCAAGACCGCGATGGGCACGGTGTCGGTCAAGCTGAAGCGCGAAGGCACCCAGCTGGTGATGGAAGTCGCCGACGACGGCCGTGGCCTCAACTTTCCTGCCATCCGCACCAAGGCCATCGAGCGTGGTCTGCTGCCGATCGGCGCGGAGCTGGGCGACGACGAGATCGCGCGCTTCATCTTCGAACCCGGATTCTCGACTGCCGAAACCCTCACCCAGAGTGCCGGCCGTGGCGTGGGCATGGACGTGGTCGCCTCCGAGGTCAAGCAGCTCGGCGGCTCGCTGGAACTACGCTCGGATACCGGCCAGGGCACCCGTTTCACCGTGCGCCTGCCGCTGTCGCTGGCGCTGTCTCAAACCCTGATGGTGAAGGTGGGCGAGGAGATCTACGCCCTGCCGCTGGTGGCCATCGAGGGCATCGGCCGCGTGCCGCGTGCGGCCGCGTCGGTGGCAGCCGGTGGGGGCGAGGCCGAGTTTGGCTATGCCGGCAACGACTATCGCGTGCGTTATCTCGCCGAACTCATCGACCTGCCATACGCGGTGCCGGAAGACAGCCGCACCGTGCCTGCCGTGCTGGTGCGCACCGGCGAGGGCATTGCCGGCGGCGAACGCCGCGTGGCGCTGGTGGTGGATCAGCTGCTGGGCAACCGCGAAGTGGTGTCGAAGGCGGTCGGCCCGCAGCTGTCGTCGATCAGCGGTGTCGCCGGTGCCACCATCCTGCCCACCGGCGAGGTGGTGCTGGTGCTCGACCCCGGCGCGCTGGTGATCGACCGCGCCCGCCGCCGCCTGATTGCCGAGGCGGCCGCCAACCGTGCCGCGATGACGCACCAGGCCAGCCAGGGCGGCCGTCTGATCATGGTGGTGGACGATTCCGTGACCATGCGCCGCGTCGCCGAGCGCCTGTTGCAGCGCCACGGCTACCGCGTGATCACCGCCAAGGATGGCCTCGATGCCATCGCCATGCTGCAGAACGAATCACCGGCGGCGATCCTGCTCGACATCGAGATGCCGCGCGCGGATGGCTTCGAGGTGGCGGGTTTCGTGCGCCACAACGAGCGCATCCAGGACACGCCGATCATCATGATCACCTCGCGTTCCGGCGATAAACACCGCACCCGCGCGGCCGCGCTGGGCGTCAACCGCTACCTGATCAAGCCCTACCAGGAAGAGCAGCTGCTGCACGAGCTGCGTGCCCTGTTGCAGGCCCGTGAGGCCGAAGCCGGATGAGCACCATCGAGACCACCGCCAAGCAGCTGTACTGCGTGCTGATCGCGCTCGCCGACGACACCCTGCTGCTGCCCAATGCCTGCATCGCCGAGACCGTCGGCCAGGACCAGCTCACCGTCAACGAGGCCGAGCCGCGCTGGGTGGCCGGTGAGCTGGAGTGGAACCGCCGCTCGCTCACGGCCATCCGTTTCGAGACCCTCAACGGCGCGGCCCATGCGCCGCTCACCCGCCGTGCCCGCATGGTGGTGTTGCAGGCGCTCGATGCCACCACGGCCGCCGCGCCGCTGGCGCTGGTGTCGCAGAGCTATCCCCACCTCATCACCGTCAACCGCGAGGCTGTGGTGCAGCTGCCGCTGCGCGCCAGCGACAACCCGGCGGCCGTGCTGGCGCGGGTGAAAGTGGGCAACAGCGAGGCCTTGATCCCCGATCTCGACTATCTCCGCCAGCAGGTCAACGCGCTGGCGTTCTGAGGCCTCGTTGGGTCCCCAGCCCAATCACTGCCGCATTTCTGGGGCAGTTGGCTGCCCCCATGCACGGCTGTCAGGTCGAACTCGGATGGGTGATGCCGCCGCATGATTCCGGCAGCTGGCTTGCATCCAGATTCGGGCATCGGGCCGTAGTAGAAACTGCTACCCCAGCCTGTTTGCCACCCAACTACCAACAAGAGGAGTCATCAAATGTTGATGAACAAAATCGCGGCATCACTGATCGGCGCTGCTGCTGCGCTGGCTTTTTCCACCAGCGCTCTGGCTGCACCCACCAATACCAACAAGCTGTCGGTGATCGGCCTGACCGATGTCGGCACGCTGGTCAGCTTCAAGCTGTCTTCGCCATCCGGCACCACGCGCGAGATCGGCTCTGTGCAGGGGCTGGTTGGCGATACCGCATTGGTCGGCATTGATTTCCGCGTGCAGAACGGCGCGCTGTATGGCGTCGGCAATGCCGGTGGCATCTACCTCATCGACACCACGACGGCCGCAGCCAGCTTGCAGCACCGCCTGACGGTCGCGCTCAGCGGCACGCGCTTCGGTGTTGATTTCAACCCGGCTGCCAATGCGCTTCGCATCATCAGCGACAACGGCCAGAACCTGCGCCAACCGTTTCCTGCCGTCGGCAGCGGCGCGCCGTTCGTGGCCACTGCAAGCGATGCCTCGCTCAACACGGGCGTCGGCACCCCCGCACCGGTCGTCTCCGGCGTGACGGCGGCCGCTTACGTGAACAACGATCTGTCGACGGTGACCGCAACCACCCTCTACGACATCAACGTCAGCACGGGTCAGGTGGTGGTGCAGTCGCCAGCCAACAGCGGCATCGTGGTGGCCAGCGGCAGCCTCGCAGTGCCGGGTCTGACCGGCAATGCCAGTTTCGACATCCACTCCGATCTCAACGAGGCCGGCGAAACCATCAGCAACCGTGCGTTCGCCGCACTCGCCACCGCCTCCGGCACCAGCGTCTACAGCGTTGATTTCAGCTCCGGTCGCGCGACCGAAATCGGTGCGATCAACCCGGCCTACGCCTTGCGCGATATCGCGCTTCCGCTGGGTCAGTAGGCTGGGTCAGTAGATCGACACGGCGTTCGCGCCGGCAAATCCTGCTCCCGCTGCGCCCGGTCAAACGGGCGCAGTTTTTTTTGGCCTTCACTAGCGATTCGAAACCCTGACGCCCACCACGCCGTCGCCATTCAGCTCGGTTGAAAAGCCCGCCAGTTGCAGGCGCTTGCTCACCTCGTTCGGCACGTCGCGCTTGCTGGTGAGCTTGTTCGGCGTGCCGGTGTAGTGGAACAGGCGGCCGCGCGGGCGGATGACGCGGGCGAGATGGTTGTAGAAAACCTGCGAATACAGTTCGCCCGCAATGCCGAAGCGGGGCGGGTCGTGCAGGATCGCGTCCACCGAGGCCGCAGGCAGGGTGGCAATCTGTTCGGCGACATCGCCATGGCGGAGCGTGAGGGCACTGCCGGGGCCATGCGCGGGCGACCAGGGGTTGAGGCTGCGCAGCCAGATGACATCGGGATTCTTCTCGAACGAAATCACCTCCTGTGCGCCGCCTTGCAGGCACCAGGCGGCGAAGTAGCCAAGCCCGCCGCAGGTATCGAGCACCCGCTTGCCGCGCGGCGCAATCAAACCCACCTTGCGTTCGGCATCGGCATAGGGCGAGACATGGGCGGTGGGCAGCATCTTGATGCCGTCGATCTCGAAGGTGGGCGGCCCCCATTCGGTGGGCACCAGCTTGATGAGGCCACCATTGAAGCGCGACACGACGGCGAAATCCTGGCCTGTCCAGTGGTAGACCGTCCGGTCCTTGCAGACGTCGAGAAAAGGAAACAGACGGCCCCTGCTCACCCAGCCCGCACTGCCAACCAGCACCGGGCCCTTGCTGCGGCCGAGGTCAAGCGAGCATTGGATTTCCTCCCGTCCTGCGGCCTGGGCGGCGAGCAGGGCCTGATGCACATGCAGGGTCAGCAGCGGCCCGATTTTTTCGTTCACAGCGGTTCTCGCAGCAGGAAGCCGGTCAGCATAAGCGACGATAATGGTTCGTCCCCATGCCGGCGCATCCCTTGCCTCACATCATCTCGATCCAGAACCTGACCAAGACCTATGCGTCCGGCTTTCAGGCGCTCAAGGGCATCAATCTCGACATCCGGCGCGGCGAGATCTTCGCGCTGCTGGGGCCGAACGGGGCTGGCAAGACCACGCTGATCGGCATCGTCTGCGGCATCGTCAAGGCCAGCAGTGGCACCGTGCTGGCCGATGGCCACGATGTGGCCGGCGACTTTCGCGCAGCGCGCAGCAAGATCGGCCTGGTGCCGCAGGAGATTTCAACGGATGCCTTCGAGACCGTGTGGGCCACCGTCAACTTCAGCCGGGGCCTGTTCGGCAAGCCCGCCGACCCGGTGCTGGTCGAGAAAGTGCTGCGCGAGCTGTCGCTGTGGGACAAGCGCGACGCCAAGATCATGACGCTCTCCGGCGGCATGAAGCGGCGCGTGATGATCGCCAAGGCGCTGTCGCACGAGCCGCAGATCCTGTTCCTCGACGAGCCGACGGCAGGGGTGGATGTAGAGCTGCGCCGGGACATGTGGCAGATGGTGCGGGGCCTGCGGGAGCGGGGCGTGACCATCATCCTCACCACCCATTACATCGAAGAGGCCGAGGAAATGGCCGACCGCATCGGCGTGATCCGCAAGGGCGAGCTGATGCTGGTGGAGGAGAAATCCGTGCTGATGCAGAAGCTGGGCAAGAAGCAGCTCAAGCTGCATCTGAAAGCCCCGCTCGATGCCATCCCGGCGGCGCTGGCCGACGAGGCGCTTGCGCTCTCCGCCGATGGCGGCACGCTGGTCTATACCTTTGACGCGCAGGGCGACGAGACCGGCATTGCCGCCCTGCTGCGAAGGCTGGGCGAGCACGGCATCGACTTCAAGGAGCTGCAATCCAGCCAGTCTTCGCTCGAAGACATCTTTGTCAGCCTGGTGACGGAGCCGCGCGCATGAGCCACATCAACTGGTATGCGGTGAAGGCGATCTACCGCTTCGAGATGGCACGTACCTTCCGCACCCTGGTGCAGAGCATCGCCTCGCCGGTGCTCAGTACCTCGCTGTACTTCGTGGTGTTCGGCGCGGCCATCGGCTCGCGCATGGGGGCGATCGACGGCATCAGCTACGGCGCCTACATCATCCCCGGCTTGGTGATGCTCTCGCTGCTGTCCGAGAGCATCAGCAACGCCAGCTTCGGCATCTACATGCCCAAGTGGTCGGGCACCATCTACGAGCTGCTCTCTGCCCCGGTGTCGCATGTGGAGGTGGTACTGGGCTATGTGGGGGCGGCGGCCAGCAAGTCGGTGATGCTCGGCATTCTGATGCTCATCACCGCGCGCCTGTTCGTCGATTACAGCATCGCCCATCCCCTGTGGATGGCGCTGTTCCTGGTGCTCACCGCCGTCACCTTCAGCCTGTTCGGCTTCCTCATCGGCATCTGGGCCGATGGCTTCGAGAAGTTGCAGATCGTGCCGCTGATGATCGTCACGCCGCTCACCTTTTTGGGCGGCAGCTTCTACTCCATCAGCATGTTGCCGCCGTTCTGGCAGACGGTGACCCTGTTCAACCCGGTGGTGTATCTGGTGAGCGGCTTCCGCTGGAGTTTCTATGGCGTGGCGGATGTCGGCATCGCCGTCAGCGTGGGCATGACCTGTGTCTTCATGCTGCTCTGCCTCACTGCGATCTGGTGGGTGTTCAAGACCGGCTACAAGCTGCGCCAATAGCCCTTGCCGGGGTCAAATGCTCGGCATGGCTTGCTCTCAGGGGCGTCTTTGCGTATCTTTCGCGCCCCTGACGGCTTCCCGCCGCCAGTTCACCTTGCTCCACCGCACCCAAACCAAAAGTTTTTTCAAAACTTTCGGGGCCCGGACCTAGCGGGGGGCTTTATCCACAAGGAGTTACATGCGCCACTACGAAATCGTGGTCATGGTTCACCCGGACCAGTCTGAACAGGTCCCGGCCATGACCGAGCGTTACAAATCTTTCATCGAAGCCGACGGCGGCAAGATTCACCGCCTCGAAGACTGGGGCCGTCGCCAGCTGGCATACCCCATCGCCAAGCTGCACAAGGCGCACTACGTTCTGATGAACGTGGAATGCACCGACAAGGCACTGGCCGAGCTCGAGAACTCGTTCAAGTTCAATGACGCCGTCATCCGCAAGATGGTCGTGCGCACCGAAGGCGCCGTCACCGGCCAGTCGGCACTGTTCAAGAACCCCGAAGAAGAGAACAAGCGCGAGTACAAATCGCGTGGCGATGCACCGGCCGCTGCTGAAGAAGCCGCCGCCGATGACGTGGCCGTTGAGGAGACCGCAGCATGAGCCGTTTCGTCCGCAACAAGCGTCGTTCCTGCAAGTTCTCGTCTGACTACGCGCAGCCGATCGACTACAAAGACGTCAACCTGCTGAAGCAGTACATCAGCGAAAACGGCAAGCTGCAGCCCGCGCGCGTCACCGGCACGGTCAGCTACTACCAGCGCGAGATCACCAACGCCGTCAAGCGCGCGCGCTTCCTGGCCTTGCTGCCCTACACCGACAAGCACGAGTAAGGAGCCGATCATGGATTTGATTCTGTTAGAGAAGATCAAGCACCTCGGCGACTTGGGCGATGTGGTCAAGGTCAAGCCCGGCTACGGCCGCAACTACCTGATGCCCAAGGGCAAGGCCCTGCCGGCCACCAAGGCCAACAAGGAAGTGTTCGAGGTCCGCAAGGCCGAGCTGGTCAAGAAGGCAAACGACTCCGTCGCCGCCGCCAAGATCCGCGCCGGCAAGCTGGAAGGCGTGACCATCCTCGTGCGGGCGCTGGCTTCTGAAGAAGGCAAGCTCTACGGTTCGATCGGCCCCGCCGACATCGAACGCGCTGCCGCTGCCCAGAAGATCGAGCTCGACAAGAGCGAGATCAATCTGCTGAACGGCCCCATCCGCCACGCTGGCGAGCACAAGGTGGTCGCCCGCCTTCACTCCGAAGTCGAAGTGGAACTGACCGTGAAGGTCGAAAAAGAGAAAGCCTGAAGTTCTTTGGCAGCTCTCGAACGGCCCGCCTAGTGCGGGCCGTTTTGTTTTCTGTCCCCGACTTATCGGGGTCTTATTCTTGTTTTATTCACGACCTTACCCACCGCGTTTTTCGCTAAGGTAGCGGCATGGCTCCCATCGAATATCTGGATCGCAACGGCGACCGCCCCAAAGGCTCTGGCAAGGTGCGCCAGCTGCTCACGCCCAAGGTGCCGCCGCATTCCGAAGAGGCCGAGATGTCGGTGCTGGGCGGCATGATGCTCGACACCCGTGGTGTGTTCGAGGTGCTCGACATCGTGGTGGAAGACGACTTCTACTTCGAGAAGCACCGCATCATCTTCAAGGCCCTGTGTGCGCTGGCCAACCAGTCGCGGCCCTGCGATTTCGTCACCGTCAGCGACTACCTGCGCAACCTGGGCAAGCTAGAAGAGATCGAGGGCATGCCCTACCTCGGCCAGCTGGTCAACGACACGCCGGGTGCCGCCAACGTCACCGAGTACGCCCGAATCGTGCGCGAGCGCGCCGTGCTGCGTGGACTGGTGGCTGCGGGTGACAACATCACCGAACTCGCTTTCCGTCCTGAAGGCCGCAACGCCACCGAGTTGCTGGATGTGGCCGAGCAGCAGCTCACCCATCTGCGTGGCCGCGATGCCAAGAGCAAGTCGCAATACGTGCAGATGGCCCCTCTCATGGAGGAGCTGGACAAGAAGATGAAGGCCATGCAGGCCAACCCACAGGGCACGGGTGGGCTGTCGACCGGCTTCACCAAGTTCGACGAGATGACCAATGGCCTGCATCCCGGCGATCTCATCATCGTCGCGGGCCGTCCCTCGATGGGCAAGACCAGCTTCGCGATGAACATCGCCGAGTACGCGGCCGTCGACAAGAAACTGCCGACGCTCGTCTTCAGCATGGAAATGTCGGCCGAGCAGCTCGGCATCCGCGTGGTCAGCTCCTTCGGCCGCGTCGATCAGCAGCGTCTGCGCACCGGCCAGATGAACGACATGGACTGGAGCAAGTTCAGCTCAGCGATGGGCATGATCCAGGAGGCGCCGCTGTTCATCGACGAAACCGGCGGCCTCTCACCGCTCGACCTGCGCAGCCGCGCCCGCCGCGTCGCTGGCCGGCATGGCCTGAGCCTGATCGTGGTGGACTACATTCAGCTCATGCAGATCCCCGGCAGCGAGAGCCGCACCAATGAAATCTCCGAGATCTCGCGCAGTCTCAAGTCGCTGGCGAAGGAACTCAACGTGCCGATCATCGCGCTCTCGCAGCTGAACCGTGGTGTGGAAAACCGCGACAACAAGCGCCCGCGCATGGCCGACCTGCGCGAGTCTGGCGGTATCGAACAGGACGCCGACGTCATCGTCTTCATCTACCGCGACGAGGTCTACAACAAGGACACGCCGGAGAAGGGCACGGCCGAGCTGATCATTGCCAAGCAGCGTAACGGTCCCACCGGCATGTGCCGCACGGCCTTCCTCGGCCAGTTCACGCGCTTCGACAACCTCGACGCACTCGCGCCCATGGGTTACGACGACTACGCATGAAGTCGCTGCTGAACTACTGCGCTCGGCAGCTTGCACCCCGGCGGTGCTCGCAATACTCATTGGCTGATCAGCCAACTCCGTTTGCTGCGCTCCGGCGGTGCGCAACCTGCCGTCGCTCGCTACGTTCATCAGCGGCTTCATCGAGATGACCCCGCGCGTCACCGCCGCGGTTGATCTCGAAGCACTGCGCCACAACCTGCGCGTGGTGCGGCGCTTATGCCCGGCCAGCAAGGTCATGGCGGCGGTCAAGGCCGATGCCTATGGCCACGGTGCCGTGCCGGTGGCGCGGGCGCTGAGGGGCGAGGGGGTTGATGCCCTCGCCGTTGCCTGCATGGAAGAAGCCATCAAGCTGCGCGAAGCCGGCCTGGTCGGCACACCCATCACCCTGCTCGAAGGCGTGATCTCGCTGGACGAGGCAGCCCTTGCCGTGCGGGAGCGGCTGCAGGTGGTGGTACACGACCATTGGCAGATCGCCCTGCTCGAACAGCTGCCAGCGAGTGAGCCGGTCGAGCTGTGGTTCAAGCTCGATTCCGGCATGCACCGCCTGGGCTTCCCGCTCGCGGATGTGCCGCGTCTGGTTGAAACCCTGCAAAGGCACCCGGCCTGGCGCTTTCATGGCTGGATCACCCATCTCGCCTGCGCCGACGAGCCGGACAACCCCGCCACGCCGCAGCAGATTGCCGCCTACGATGCTGCGCTCGCGGGTATTGCCGGGCCGCGCTCCATCGCCAACTCGGCCGGCCTGCTGGCCTGGCCGCAGGCGAGGGTGGACTGGGTGCGACCGGGTCTGATGCTCTACGGCGCCTCGCCGCTGGCGGGCAGGACCGGCAGCGATCTGGGCCTCAAGCCCGTGCTCACCCTGCAAAGCCGCCTGATCGCCGTGCGCGAATACGCCGCCAACGAACCCATCGGCTACGGCCAGACCTGGCGCACGCCGGAACGCATGCCCATCGGCGTGGTCGCAGTGGGCTATGCCGATGGCGTGCATCGCTGCCTGCCCAGTGGCACGCCGATGATCGTGCAGGGCCAGCGCGTGCCGCTGGTGGGGCGGGTCTCGATGGATATGGTCACCGTCGATCTGCGGCAAGTGCCCGCTGCCACGGTCGGCGATGCCGTGACCCTCTGGGGCGCTGCCTTGCCCGCCGAAGAAGTGGCTGGCTATGCGAACACCCTGGCCTATGAGCTGTTCTGCGGGCTCACGCAGCGGGTGCGGTTCCGCTATGCCGGCGACTGAGGGCACCGCCACTGCGCCCGCCATGCTGCGGCGGCTCACGCTGGCCGACGCCGCTGAATATCGCGAGCTGATGATCGAAGCGCATGCCAGTGCGCCGGAGGCCTTCACCACCTCCCTGGCGGAGCGCCGCGCACTACCGCTGGCCTGGTGGCAGCAAAGGCTCTCGGCTCAGTCCGATGCGCCTGAAGCGGTTTTCGGTGCCCTGCAGGCAGGTTCTCTGGTCGCCGCCGCAGGCCTGCGCCGGGAGGCGCGTGAACGCGCCCGCCACAAGGCCATCCTATTCGGGCTGTTCGTGCGCGCTGCCGCGCGCGGGCAGGGGCTGGGGGAGGCGCTGGTGCATGCAGTGCTCGACCATGCGCGCAGTCAGCAGGGCGTGCTTCAAGTGCAGCTGACTGTCACCGAGGGCAATGCGACTGCCATCCGGCTTTACGAACGCTGCGGTTTTGCCAGCTACGGCGTCGAGCCGATGGCCGTTCGACTGGGCGAGCAGTATCTCGACAAGCGGCTGCTGTGGCGGCCGCTGCACGCCACGACTGGCTGAGGTCCACAAAAAAGCCGGCCTGTGGCCGGCTTCCGAAGCTTGCGATTCTGGCCTTCAGGCCAGCAGGAAACGCATCTGGGTGCCGGCCAGTTCGATCATGTCGTTGTTGTTGAGCCTGCGGGCCTGGGCGTCGATCTCGCCGCCATTGACCAGCGGCCGCTTGCCGCCGCCGGCCCCACCGACATGCACGATGTAGAAGCCATCGGCCCGCTTGGTGATGGCCGCCACCTGCACACCCGGCTTGCCGATGGTGGTGAGGGCCTTGGTCAGTTCCATCTCGCGGCCGGCGTTGCTGCCGCTTTCGACCCGCAGACGGCCGCTGAGCGGCTTGCTGTCGGCACCCGGCGCGGCGCTGCCCATGGCAGCCGCCATCGGCGCGGGCTTGAGGATCATGGTCTTGTCGAAATCTTCGTCACCACCTTGCAGCTCCACCTCGTAGCGCAGGGAGTTGCGGCCGATGGTGATGGTGTCGCCATTGCTGAGCGGGTGCTTGGCAATCTGCTTGCCATTGACCAGCGTGCCGTTCGTGGAGTCGAGATCTTCGAGAAAGGAATCCGAGAGGATGCTGATGATGACGGCGTGATGGCCGGACACGGCCTTGTCGTTCAGGCAGATGTCGTTGTCGGCATGGCGGCCGATGCTAACGCGCTCCTTGTCGAGTGCCAACTCGCGCGCCACACCGCTGGATTCTGTGATGAAAAGCTTGCCCATGAGGTCCCCGTTGATGTCTACAAGATGTTCTAGAACCAGTCTGAAAACCGCTCGAACCAGCGTTGCTTGCGCATGAGGCCTTCGTTGATGCGCGCGAGCACGACCGAGACGTTGTCCTTGCCGCCGCGCTCGTTGGCGATCTCCACCAGCTTTTTCGAGGCGGCGTCGAGGTTATCAGCATATTCGACCATCGTCAGGCGGATGGTTTCGTCGTCCACCATGTCGGTGAGGCCGTCGGAACAGAGCAGCACGATGTCACCGATTTCGGCGGTTTCCTCGATGATGTCGACGGTGACTTCCGGCTCCACGCCGAGTGCCCTGGTGACGATGTTCTTGCGCACCAGCTTCATCGCCTCAGGGCGGCTGTAGTGGCCGCGGGCAATGAGTTCTTCCAGCAGGGAGTGGTCGCGCGTGATCTGCTCCAACCGGTTGTTGCGCAGCCGGTACAGGCGCGAATCGCCGACGTAGGCAATCGAGAGCCGGTCCTCGTGCAGCAGGCAGGTGACCACGGTGGTGCCCATGCCGGCGCACTGCGGCTGGCTCTGGCTGACGTGGTAGATGGTGGTATGCGCCGTCTCCACCGCATTGCGCAGCATCAGCGCCTCGTGGGTGTAGCCGGTGGTGGCATCGACCTCGCCCTTGGGCAGGCTCTTCCACTCGCGGCGGGCGGTATCGAGCACGGTGGCGATGGTGATGCCGCTGGCGATTTCGCCGGCGTTGTAGCCGCCCATGCCATCGGCCAGCACCAGCAGGCCTAGGCTGATGTCTTCGGCGACTGCATCTTCGTTGTTGGTGCGCACCCGCCCCATGTCGGAGAGCAGTGCGGTGGAGACCTTGTCCTTGAGCGACATGGAGTGCGGGCGGTTCAGACGAGGTTGAGTGAGTCGTTCATGGCTGCGGCCTAGCTTGCGCTATGCGGCGAGTTTGCGCATCAACTCGCGCAGCTCGCGCGAGAACTCGACGCCGCGCTGGTAGCGCTGCTCGTAGTTCTTGGCCAGCGCCCGGTCGATGATGACAGCCATCTCTGGTGGCAGGTCGGGGCGCACCATCAGCGGCGAGGCGTGGTTCTCGTTGGCGATCTTGAACATCAGGGTGGCCATGGAATCGGCCTGGAAGGGCAGGCTGCCGGTGAGCATCTGGTAGAGCGTGACGCCGAGCGAGAACAGATCGCTGCGGCCATCCACCTTCTTGCCGCTGAGCTGTTCGGGGCTCATGTAGCTGGGCGTGCCCAGCACCATGCCGGTCTTGGTCTTGCTGGTGTCGGCGATGCGGGCGATGCCGAAGTCCATCAGCTTGATCACCTGGCTGTCGGCCAGCAGCATCATGTTGGCGGGCTTGATGTCGCGGTGGATCACCGAGTTGCTGTGTGCGTAGTCGAGCGCATCGGCGGCATCGGCAATCAGCCGCAGCACCTCGCCCACCGGCAGCAGGGTGTTGGGCTTGATGTGTTTGGTGAGATCACCGCCCTTCACGAACTCCATGGCGATGTAGGCGAGGTCGTGTTCCTCGCCGGCGTCAAAGATCGAGACGATGTTGGGGTGGCTCAAGCGTCCGGCAGTTTCGGCCTCGCGGAAGAAACGCTCCTTCACGCTCGCCAGCTCGTCGGCCTCGAACTCCTGCGACAGCGCCATGGTCTTGATCGCCACCAGGCGGCCGATCTTGGGGTCCTTGCCGAGGTAGACCACACCCATTGCACCCTTGCCGAGTTCCTTCTCGATCTGGTAGCGGCCGAGCATTGGTTTTTCGGTGCCGCCGCCCGCCATGATCATGGTGCCGCCGGAGGTGGTCGCACCCATCGCGCCGCCGCCGAGGATCACCGTCTCGCTGAGCTTCTTCGCCCGGTTGAGCTTGACCTCGACATCCTTGAAGCCCTTGTTCTGTTCGAAGATGTACTGGTAGCAGGCCTCTGCCTTGTTGAACTGGCGCTTGCGCTCGAAGTCGAGAGCGAGGTTGTAGAGCAGGTCGAGCAGCTTGTCGTCCACCGGCTTGACGCGCTTGAACTTGTCGAAAGCCATGTCGAGCTGGCCCTGACCCTGGAAGGCCAGGCCCAGCATCTTGTTGGACTCGGCCGATTCGGTCTCGCTGGCGAACTTGAGGCGCTCGGCGAGGTTGAAGCGCTTGAGCAGCATCACGCCAAAGCCGCTGGCCGCGAATAGGGCTGTCAGCACCAGCTTCAGCCACAGGCCAGAGCCGGCGAGCAGGAAGTACTCGGTGCCCAAAAGGCCCAGCACCACCACCGCGATCAGGCCGGCGGCGAGGGCGGCACTCAGGCGCGGCACCACCAGCGCCAGCAGCGCGGTAATGGCGAGAAACACCGCCATCTCCAGCCAGCGCCCCCAGCTCGGCCGCACGAAGTATTCCTGTTGCAGGATGCTCGACACCGAGTGCGCCAGCATCACCACCGGCGCCGTGGCCGAGGACACCGGCGTGGCAAAGCTCTCGCCCGTGCCGGCGGCAGTGGTGCCGATCAGCACGATCTTGTCTTTGTACTTGTCGGCCGGGATCTTGCCCGCCATCACGTCGTAGGCCGAGTCGACCTTGAACGCCGGCACGCCGTCGTGATCGGCGTAGAACTGCGGATAGAGCATCAGCTGGGGATTGGTCTTCAGCTCCAGCCCACCCATGGAGATGCCCTCGCCCAGCTTCACCTGGATGTCGGCAGGCTTGAGGTTGAGCGAGAGTGCGGCCGCGCGCAGCGCGATGGAGGGGTAGAAGGCGTCGAAGTAATGCAGCACCAGCGCATCCTGGCGGATTGCACCGTCGACATCCGGGGTGTTGTTGATATGGCCGACAGCGGCGGTGGTCTGCATCAGGGCAGCCACCGGCACGGCGACGCTGGACGCGGGCAGGGGCAGATGACCGCGCTCGCGGGCGCCGATGTTGTCCACCACGTTCACCAGCGAGTCGCGCTGCACCGTTTCAGGCAGCGGCTTGTCCGGCAGACCTTGCGGACGCGACAGCGTGAACAGCAGCGGCAGGATGGTGTGGTTGCCCTGGGCGAGTGCTGCGGCCAGCACCGTGTCGGGCGAGCCGCCGACACTGCCCAGCGCGCCGATGCGCGCCTTGAGCTCGCTGATCGACTGGCCGTACGTGGTGGCCAGCGCGGACTCCTTGTAGGCACTGGAGATGCCGGCCGTGATCGGGCCTTTCTTGCCGGCGTCTTCCAGCATCAGGCCAAAGGCCTCGATCTCACCCGGAATCACCTGCGTGAGTGGCGACTTGTCGAGATATTCCAGCAGGCTGGCGGTGGCATCACCGGCACGATCCTGCTCGGCTTCGGTGTAGAGCACGGTGTTGACGATGGCTTTCGGCGCACCGACATTGATCTTGTCCAGCAAGGCGGCCTGCTGGGTGCGCGGCCAGGGCCAGCGGCCGAGATTGGCGATGGAGTCGTCGTCGATGGTGATGATGGCGATGCGGTCTGAGGGGGTGGCTTCGCGCGCCCGCACACCGCTGTCGTACAGCCCCCGCTCCAGGCTCTGGAAGCCATCGGAGAGCACGCCGAAAGAGACAATGGCAAAGAATGTCGCGAACGCAACGGCAACAAACCAATCCTTGGTCCAGATGCGATTTTTCACGAAGGTACTCCCTTTCATCTTTTGCGTTGTAATCACGGGATACTACCTTTTTCATCGCAGCTAAACACCTGCAAAACCACCCCGGAAAAGCTCCAGAATGGCCAAACCGAAAACCGTCTACATCTGCCAGAGCTGCGGCGCGCAGGCCCCCAAATGGGCGGGCCAGTGCGGTGAGTGCGGGGCCTGGAACACCCTGATGGAGGCCACCGTCACCGCTGCGCCAAGGGGGCTCGGCGGCGGCCCTCGCAGTGGTGGCATGGCCGGCTTTGCGGGCGCGACCGGTGTTCAATTGCTCGAAGCGGTGGCGACCGAGGACACCCCGCGCGTTTCCACCCAGCTTTCGGAGGTGGATCGCGTACTGGGCGGTGGCGTGGTGGCGGGTTCGGTCATCCTCATCGGCGGCGATCCCGGCATCGGCAAGTCCACCCTGCTGCTGCAAGTGCTGGCGGGCGTGCAGAGCCAGCTCAAGACGCTCTACATCACGGGTGAGGAGTCGCTGACGCAGGTACATCTGCGCGCCAAGCGCCTCGGCCTGCCGCGACTCGACCTGCCGGTGCTGGCCGAGACGAGCGTGGAGCGGATTCTCTCCGTGCTCTCGGTCGAGAAGCCGGGCCTCGTCGTGCTCGATTCGATCCAGACGCTCTACACCGAAAGCCTAGACTCCGCCCCCGGCTCGGTGAGCCAGCTGCGGGAGACGGCCGCACAAGTGGTGCGCCACGCCAAGAGCACCGGCTGCGCCATCGTGCTGGTCGGCCATGTCACCAAGGAAGGCGCGATTGCCGGCCCGCGCGTGCTCGAACACATGGTCGATACCGTGCTGTATTTCGAGCAGGACGTCGGCAGCCGCTACCGCATCATCCGCGCGGTGAAGAACCGCTTCGGTGCGGTGAACGAGCTGGGCGTGTTCGCCATGACCGATGCGGGCTTGAAGGAGGTCAGCAACCCTTCGGCCTTGTTCCTGTCGCGCCACGACCAACCCGTACCGGGCAGCGTCATCACCGTCACCCGCCAGGGCAGCCGCCCGCTGCTGGTGGAGGTGCAGGCGCTGGTCGATGCCGCACCCTTCGGCAATCCGCGCCGCGTCACGCTGGGCCTGGAAAGCAACCGCCTGCACATGCTGCTGGCGGTGCTGCATCGCCATGCCGGCATCGCGCTGGGCGATCAGGATGTGTTCGCCAATGTCGTTGGCGGCATGAAGATTGCTGAAACCGCCGCCGATCTGCCGCTGCTGCTGGCGGCACTGAGCAGCTTCAGAGGCAGGCCGGTACCCAACGACCTGATCGTGTTCGGCGAAGTCGGTCTGGCCGGTGAAATCCGCCCGGTGCAGAACGGTGAGGAGCGGCTGATCGAGGCCGCCAAGCACGGCTTCAAGCGCGCGATCATCCCGGAGGCCAATCGGCCGCGGAAGTCGAGCAAGCTCGATCTTGAAGTGCTGACGGTGGGGCGGCTCGATCAGGCTTTGGCGCTGATCTAGCTCTTGTTGCTCCGGTAGGCACTGGGCGAGAGCCCGGTCCAGCGTTTGAAGGCGCGGTTGAAGCTGCTGGCGTCGGCAAAGCCCAGTAGATAGGTGATGTCGGCCAGGCTGTAGCGCGCGTCGCGCACGTACGAGAGTGCGAGCGTTTGCCGCGTTTCGTTGAGCAGCGCGGTGTAGCTCTTGCCCTCGTCGGCCAGCCTGCGCTGGAAATTGCGCAGGCTCATGTGCAGGGCCGCAGCGGCCTGCTCCTGCGAGGGCTCGCCCAGCGAAAGCTGCTGGATGAGTGCGGCCTGCACTCGAACACTGAGGCTCTGCTGCGGCAGCCGCGCGAGCTCTTGCACCACCGCCGCGTCGTTGTGGCGGGCCAGCGCCGGGTTGGCTCCTGCCAGTGGCTGCTCGAATGCCGCGCGGTCGAACCACAGGACGTTCTCCGCCGCGCCGAACTGCAAGGGTGCGCGAAAGGCACGCTCGAACGCAGCGAGGTTGAGCGGCGTCGGGCGTTGCAAGGCGACTCGCGCCGGCGAGAACTCGCGGCGGTGCAAGCCCCGGCAGAGACGCACGAAGAGCAGGGCGAAGGCGTCAATGGCCTCCGGTGCAGGCTGCGCGCCCGTGGCGGGTGTGTGCAGGGTCAGCCGGTAGTGATCGCCGTCGGGCGCAAACGAGAGATCGCCCGCGTCGGTCACCAGCCGGAAGTAGCGCAGGCTGCGCTCGAAGGCCTCGCGCAGGGTGCTGCTGGCGAGCACCGAATAGCCCAGCGCATGGAAGCTGGTCTGGCCCACATGCCGCACCACCGTCAGGCCGAAGGCATCGTCGCCCACCGCCGCCACTGCCAGCCGCCACAGCCGGGTGGTCGCGGTGACCGAATAGCGCGCATTGGGGTCGTTGAGTGCGGCGAGATCGAGCCCGGCCTCGCTGAACAGCGCGGCGCTGTCGATGCCGCTGGCATCGAGTGCCTTGCGGATGGCCTTGGCCCAGCTGGTGAGGGCGGTGGCGGTGGATGTCATTGCGGGGTTGGCGTCTGCGGTCAAGCGATTGGCGGCTGGGGCGAGGCTTGAGGGCCATCATCTCTTTAAGTTAGGGGTCTGGATCGAGACCACTTGAAGAGGATGTCGGCATGAACACCCCGAATGCAAGCACAGCGCCGCTGAGCGACGAGCAGAAAACCGAGCACATCAAGCGTGTGGTGCTACAGGCAGGCGCTGATCTGCGCGCGCGCCATCCCTGGCTCATGCATCAGGACGCCATCGGCGCGGGCATCATGGCTTTGGCCTTGCTGGGCATGATCGCCAGCGGCGTGCTCTACGTGCAGGGCTACATCGCCTGGTGGGTCTGCGTGCCGGTCACCGCACTCTTCGCCTCGCTCATCCACGAGCTGGAGCACGACCTCATCCACCTGATGTATTTCCGCAAAACGCCCTGGGCCAACAACCTTATGCTGGCGCTGGGCTGGCTGGCGCGGGCGAGCACGGTGAACCCCTTCGTGCGCCGCAAGCTGCACATGCACCACCACAAGTATTCGGGTACCGAGAGCGATCTGGAAGAGCGCGGCATCACCAACGGCGAGCCCTGGGGCCTGCGCCGCCTGCTGATGCTGGGCGACAACATGCTGGCGGTGTATCTGCGCCCGAAGACCATGGTGAAGGCGACCCGCGCGTACGTGCGCTCGCAGAATCCACCGACCAAGGCCGCCGCCAAGGCGATGGGCAAGGAGCAGCTGCGCGCCTACTTCCCCCTCGGCAACATCTATTACCTGCTGTTCCACACCTGGGTGGTGAGCCATGCGGTGCTGCTGCTCGCACCGCTGCTGGGCTTCAACCTCCGGCTTTCGGGCACGCTGCAATCGGCACTCGCGGGGCTGGATGTGTTCGCCGTCGTCTACATGCTGCCCTCGCTGCTGCGCACCTTCTGCCTGCACTTCGTCAGCTCCAACATGCACTACTACGGCGATGTCGAGGCCAAGAACGTGATGCAGCAGTGCCAGGTGCTCAATGTCTGGTGGATGGCGCCGTTCAACCTGTTCTGCTTCAACTTCGGCAGCACCCACGCCATCCATCACTTCGTGGTGAAAGAGCCGTTCTACATCCGCCAGCTCACCGCCCACATCGCACACCCGGTGATGCGCGAGATGGGTGTGCGCTTCAACGACATCGGCACCTTCAGCCGTGACAACCGCTGGACGCGCAAGCCGCAGGCCGCACCGCTGCTCGCCAACTGAGGGCAGCGGCGGCGACAATACGCCCACAGCCACCACACGCTCCTGGGTGCAGAACCCAGGCCGTCAGCCATGATCCGCCTCACCGAACTCTCGCTGCCCATCGACCACCCGGATGAGGCACTGCGCCCCGCCATTCTCAAACGGCTGGGATTGAAGGACACGCAACTCGCAGGCTTCACTGTGTTCAAGCGCAGCTACGACGCACGCAAGAAGTCGGTTGATCTCTGCTTCGTCTACACCGTCGATCTCGATGTGGCCGACGAGGCCAGCGTGCTGGCGCGTTTTGCCGACGACCGCAACGTCAATGTCGCGCCGGACATCGGTTATCACTTCGTCACGCACACCGCACCGGCGATGGCGCATCGCCCCGTCATCGTTGGCTTCGGGCCCTGCGGCATTTTCGCCGCACTCGTGCTGGCGCAGATGGGCTTCAGGCCCATTGTGCTTGAACGCGGCACCGCCGTGCGCGAGCGCACCAAGGACACCTGGGCGCTGTGGCGCAAGAACATCCTCAACCCCGAAAGCAATGTGCAGTTCGGCGAGGGCGGGGCCGGCACCTTCAGCGACGGCAAGCTCTACAGCCAGATCAAGGACCCGCGCTATCTCGGCCGCAAGGTACTGCACGAGTTCGTGAAGGCAGGTGCGCCGGAGGAAATCCTCTACGTCAGCAAGCCGCACGTCGGCACGTTTCGACTGGCCAGCATGGTCGAGAAAATGCGTGCGGACATCATCGCGCTCGGTGGCGAGATTCGCTTTCAGCAGCGGGTGACCGATGTGCTGATCGAGGACTCGCATATTCGTGGCGTCACGCTTGCGAGCGGCGAGCAGATTCGCAGTGACCATGTGGTGATTGCCTTGGGCCACAGCGCCCGCGACACCTTCCGCATGCTGCATGCGCGCGGCGTGTTCATGGAGGCCAAGCCCTTCTCGATGGGCTTCCGCATCGAGCACCCGCAGTCGCTCATCGACCGCGCCCGTCTTGGCAAGTTTGCGGGCCATCCCAAGCTGGGGGCGGCCGACTACAAGCTGGTGCATCACGCCCGCAATGGCCGCAGCGTCTACAGCTTCTGCATGTGCCCCGGCGGCACAGTGGTGGCTGCAACCTCTGAGGAAAACCGCGTCGTCACCAACGGCATGAGCCAGTACTCGCGCAACGAGCGCAATGCCAATGCGGGGATCGTGGTGGGCATCACGCCCGAAGCCGATTATCCCGGCGGGCCGCTGGCAGGCCTGGCGTTGCAAGAGCACTGGGAGTCGCGCGCCTTCGTGCTCGGCGGTGGCACCTACGAAGCACCCGCGCAGCTGGTGGGCGACTTCATCGCCGGGCGTGCCTCGACCCAGCTCGGTGCGGTGGTTCCTTCGTACAAACCCGGCGTCAAGCTCGGCAGCCTCGACACCGCGCTGCCCGCGTATGCGATCGACGCCATCCGCGAGGCGCTGCCCGCCTTCGAGAAACAGATTCGCGGCTTCGCACTGCACGATGCCGTGCTCACGGGCGTGGAGACGCGCACCTCCGCCCCCATGCGCATCACCCGTGGCGACGACCTGCAAAGCCTCAACACGCGCGGGCTGTATCCGGCGGGTGAGGGCGCGGGGTATGCCGGCGGCATTCTCTCGGCCGGTGTCGATGGCATCCGCATCGCCGAGGCGCTCGCGAAGCAGATGATTGCGGACGCCGCGTGAGCGAGTCCGCGCCGAAAGTGCCGAGCTTTGCCGAGGCGCTGCGCTACTGGTTCAGACTCGGCTGCATCAGCTTCGGTGGGCCGGCGGGGCAGATCGCCATCATGCAGGCCGAGCTGGTCGAGAAGCGCCGCTGGATCTCGCAGGGCCGGTTTCTGCATGCGCTCAACTACTGCATGGTGCTGCCGGGGCCGGAGGCGCAGCAGCTCGCCACTTATCTCGGCTGGCTGCTGCACGGGGTGCGCGGCGGCATCGCGGCGGGGGTGCTGTTCGTGCTGCCTTCGCTGCTGCTGCTGATCGCACTCACCTGGGCCTATCTCGCGCTCGGCCCTCAGGTCTCGACCACGGTGCTGGCTGGTGTGAAGCCGGCCGTGGTGGCGGTGGTCGCCTTTGCGGCATGGCGCATTGGCAGCAAGACGCTCAAGCACTCGGCGCTGTGGGCGCTGACGCTCATCAGCCTCGCGGTGCTCAGCGTCGCACCGCAGAGCGCCTGGGTATTTCCGCTGCTGGTGCTCTCGGCGGGCACCGCGGGCTGGCTCTTGCGCGCGCAGCTCAAGCCGGCCGGGCATGGCAGCGCAAGCCGCAAGCCGCAGGCACCGGCTCTGATCGACGACGACACCCCCTCGCCGCCGCATGCCGCCATCCACCGGGGGCGCTTGCTGCGCATCGCACTCGTCGGCATCGCGCTGGGTGCGCTCGTCTTCGCTGCACTCTGGCTGCTCGGCGGCAGCGGCACGCTCACCCGCATGGGCGCGTTCTTCACGCAGGCGGCGCTGCTGACCTTCGGCGGGGCCTATGCGGTGATGCCCTACGTATTCCAGAACGCCGTGCAGACCTATGGCTGGATCACCCCGCCGCAGATGCTCGATGGCCTGGCCTTGGGCGAGAGCACGCCGGGGCCTCTGATCATGGTGGTGGCCTTCATCGGCTACGTCGGCGCGGCGGGAGCCGACAACGGGCTGTCGGCAGGAATTGCGGGCGCGCTGGTCGCCACCTTCTTCACCTTTCTGCCGAGCTTTCTGTTCATTCTCGTCGGCGCACCCTTCGTGGAGCGCAGCCGGGGCTTGCAAGCGTTTGCCGCACCGCTCACCGCCATCACGGCGGCGGTGGTGGGGGCGATATTGCATCTCGCACTGACGCTGGGCGCACAGGTGCTGGTACCGAACGGGGTGCCCGATGCGTTTGCGCTGCTGCTGGCGGTGCTGGGCCTTGCCGCACTGCTCAGCGGCCGGCTGGGGGTGGTGACGGTGATTGCCCTGTCAGCCCTTGCTGGCGGCTTGCGTTTTTTCTTCTAGCGCCGTCGCCAGCCTCTCGAAGCGCGCCATGCGCGGGCCCTGCGGCGGCAACCGGCTGCGGGCCAGCGGCAGCAGCTCAGCCATCATCGCGCGCGCCGCCTGGCGATTGCCCGCCAGGTGCTCGGCCTCGGCGAGGCTCAGACGCAGTTCGAGTGTGTTGGGATGTTCGGCGCCCTGCCGCCGTGTCGAGGCATCCAGCGCCGTGCGCAGCAGCGGCACGGCCTGGGCGAACTGGCCGGTGGCGGCATAGGCCTGCCCCAGCCGGTGCGCGCTGTAAAGCGTGTAGGCGTGTTCGGGCCCATGTACGGTCTGTCGCGCCGTGAAGGCCTGCACCAGATGCGGCATCGCCGCCTCGGCCTCGCCGCGCCGCAGCAGCACAGCGCCGTGGTAGTGCAGGGCGGTCAGGGTATAGGGGTGCATTTCGCCCAGGTGCCGGCGCAGGCCCTCGTAGCTGTGGACGAAGACGGCATCGGCCGCATTCCAGTGGCGTGCTTCCATCAGCACGTCGCCGAGGGTCAGCGCGATCCAGTACTGGCGCGGGTGGTCCTTGCCGTACTTGCGCTCGCTGGCGGCGAGCGCGGTGCGGGTCATGGCCTCGGCTTCGTCGTAACGGCCCACCTCGGTGTAGACCTCCGGCAAATACCAGCGCAGGTCGTTGAGGCGGTCGGTGAGGCCCAGCCGCTGGTAGTCCGCCAGCAGGGCCTCGTACTGGGCGACGGCGCCGGCGAAGTTGCCGCGCACGAAGTCCTGGTGCGCCAGGGCGTCGCGGGTGTCCAGCCATAGCGGGTCGTCTTCGGGCTGGCCGCGCTGCGCCGCCGCGAGCGCCTGGTAGGTGGCTTCCGCCTGGGCGTAGTCATCGTTCAGCAGCTGGGCATAGGCAAGGTCCAGCCGGGCGCGCAGGGTGTTGGGGTGGTCGGGGCCGAAGGCACTGGCGGACTGCTCCACCGCCTCGGCCAGCCGCTGGCGTGCAGAGGCCCAGTCGCCCATGCCCTGATAGGCCCTGGCCAGGGCATACAGGATTTTCGCCTCGGCCTGCGGCTGGTCGCGCAGGCGCTCCTTCAGCCGGGCGCTGGCCTCATCGAGCAGCTGGGTGACGGTGAGCTGCGGGCGTGCGGCCCCGATCGGGTCGGCGGATTGCAGGAAGTCTTCGGTGACGAAGCGCGCCACGCTCTCGGCCTCCTGCGCGGCCACTTGGGTGGCCCGCTGCGCTTGCCGCGCCTGCCAGAAGCCCCAGCTCGACAGGCCCAGGCCCAGGGCCAGCACCACGGCCAGCGCCCGCAGCCAGCGGCGGCGGCTGCGGGCGCTGTGCAACTGCTGGCGCAGGGTCTGCGCCTCGGCCTCGGCACGCTCGCGCTCGGCTTGCAGGCTCAGGTGCTGCTCGCGCTCGCGGCGGCGCTCCGGCAACTGGCGCAGCCGCTGCGCCAGGGTGGCGGCCTCGCCGAGGCGGCGCAGCGGGTTGCCGGCGGCGGCCTCGGCGATGTCCTCACGCAGCAGGGCATCGGGCACCTCGGCCTCCCAGCCGGGGGCCAGCGGCCGGCGGAAGTCGCCGACCACCAGCTGGAACAGCATCACGCCCAGCGCGTAGATATCGGACCGCACGCTCGGTTGCAGGCCGCCGAGCAGTTCGGGGGCCAGATACAGCGGCGTGCCGCTGGCGCCATCGGGACCCACCGCGACGGTCTGCGTGAAGCCCAGCCGGGTGATCTCCAGCTGCTCCAGCCGGGCCAGGTCCATCATGCGGCCGCTGCCGAAATCGGCCAGCTTGACGTAGGGCGCACCCTGCTCGTCGAGGGCGATGAGGATGTTGCTGGGCTTGAGGTCCTTGTGCAGCACGCCGGCGCCGTGGGCGGCGGCAAGGCTCTCGGCCACTTCGGCGGCGAGTGCGACGCGGCGCTCCAGCGGCAAGGCGGCGAGACCGCCCTGCGCCTCGAACCACTGCGGCAGGGTGCCGCCTTCGACGTATTCCGCTTCGAGGAAGAACGGCGGGGTCTCGATGTTGAGGTCGTGCAGCCGCACCACATCGCGCCGCCCGCCGGGGGTGGCCTGCTGGATGACGCGGAACAAGGTCAGCTCGCGCTTGAGGCCGGTGAGCCCCGCCGCGTCGTGACTGAACTTGAACACCCGCCGCTCGCCAGTCCTGGCGTGGCGACCCAGCCAGACTTCACCCTGGCCGCCGCTGCCGAGCGGGCGATCCATCACCCAGCCGGCCCGGTGCGGGATGGCCTCGCCGGACGAAAAGCCGCTGGCGGGTTCGATGGCTTCGGCACTGGCCTCCACCGTCACTGCCGCCACCAGCCGGTAGCCGTAGCCGTGGACGGTCTTGATCAGCAACTGCTCCTCGTCGCCGAGCGCCTGCCGCAGCCGCGCCATGGTCTTGGTCAGCACCGACTCCGACAGAAAGCGCCCGGCCCAGAGGCTTTCGTGCAGTTCTTCCTTGGTCACCACCTCGCCGGGGTGACGCAAGAGGTGCAGCAAGAGTTCCAGTGGTTTCGGCTCCAGCCGCACCAGGCTGCCGGCGACGGTGAGCTCCAGCGAGCGGCCATCGAGCACGGCCGGGCCGAAGCGCCAGCGCAGGGCGCGGGTGGTGGTGCCGGTGGCGTCTTGGCTCATGCGCGGATTTCCCTATCCCCGATTTTAGTGCGGCGAATCATGCGCTGAAGGGGCGGCAAAAAACCGCCGGTCGGGAAAAAGTCGGGATTGTTTCCGCTCTTGGTCGGGAGCTGTCGCCGCGCCCGCAAATGATCGGGCAAGAGCCGCAAAACCGTCAGGACCGGCAGCGGCTGGGGCGGGGAGGCTAGCGGCACGCCATCCACCGGAAGCCTGCCATGCCCACCCCCCGCTGCCTGCTGCACAAGACCTCGCTCGCACTGGCCGTTGCCACCTTGAGCGCCTGCGCCAGCCTTCCGGCTTCGCAGAAAGCCCCCGCGCAAGACCCGAACGCCGCGCTGATCGCCGCCGCCCGTGCCGGCCAGTGGGCCACCCTGAGCGAGGGCCTGCTCGCGCCGCTGCGGCAAGACCCCGGCAATGGCGCCCTGCATCTGCTCAAGGGCCTGGCCCAGCAGCGCCTGAGCGAGCAGGACGCGAGCCAGACCGAACTGGCCGGTGTCGCCTACCAGAACGCCGAGACGCTGGCCCCCGGCAGCTACTGGGCCAACCTGCTGCGCGGCACGCTGCTGCTGCGGCAGGGGCGCGCCGAGGCCGCACTCGCACCGCTGGCCGCTGCGGCGGCCGATGAGGAGGCCACCTGGCAGGCCGAGCACGCCCTCGCCGTGGCGGCCTGGCAGTCGGGCGATCTGGCGCTGGCCCGGCTTGCGGCCGAGCGTCTCAAGCAGCGGCAGGCGGGCGAGCCGGCGGTGTGGCGGCTGGCCGCGCTCACCGAGGCCGCTGCGGGCGAGGGCAGTGCGATGGCCTCGGCACAGCAGGCGGTGCTGACCAGTGACACTGAAGAACAGGCCGGCCTGCTGCGGCGCGTGCAGCACCTCGCCGCCCTGGCGGGCGATGCGCCGCCGGCACTGGGTGATCTGGCGGCGAGTGCAGCCGATGCCCCGACGGCCGGTGCCGAACAGATCACGGTGGAAGTCACCATCATCCTCAGCAGCGCGCTCAAGAACGAACGCCGCGGCGTGAACCTGCTCGATGCCCTGCGCATCACCTACAGCCAGGAGCGCAGCAGCAACCGCACCCGGACGGTCACCGGCACCGACGCGCCGATCGACACCGCGACGCGCACCATCCTGCAGGGTATCGGTATCCCGCAGCTCAACTACAGCCTCAATCTCTTCAACGACTCCGGCCAGTACTACAGCGTGCTGGCGCGGCCCAGCCTCACGGCGTTTCTCAACAAGCAGTCGGATTTCTTCGCCGGCCGCACCGTCAACGTGCAGGTGAGCGGCGTGAACCTGGGCCAGCTGCAACCCATCGACGTCGGCGTGGGCCTGAAGGTGACGCCGGAAACCATCGGGCCGGACCGCACCCGCGTGCGCATCGAGGCCAGCCGTTCCTTCCTCTCGCGCGAGGAGGTGGGCAACTTCGAGCAGTCGCTCACCACCTTCAAGCAGGCCGTCAACGCCACGGCGGAAATCGCCTTTGGCGAGACGCTGGTGCTCTCGGCGCTGTCGGAAACCATCCGCGACAGCAACGTCAGCAAGGTGCCCCTGCTGGGCGATGTGCCGCTCATTTCCAGCCTCACCAGCGAGCGCAACACGCTCGACCGCGAAGAGACCCTGCTGGTGCTGCTCACGCCCCAGCGCCCGGCCGGCTTTGCCACGGCCCCCGCACCGCGCGCCGAGAGTCTGCAGAGGCTGATGCGGATGTGGCAGCGCGACATCGACCCCAACAGCAACCTCGACGACGTGCTGCGCCGTCTGGAGCGCTTGCCCAGCTTCAAGAGGGCTCAGAAGTCCGACTTCTACACCGCCCTGCCGGGCGAGCGCGCGCTGTTTCAGCAGGCGCTCGACCAGACCCTGCGCGAGGCCCTGCCGCGTACGCCGCAGCCGCCCGTTGCGCTGCTGCAAAGGCCTGTGCTGTGAACCCCTGCGTCTTGCCCATTCCCGCTGTCTTCGCGGCCTGCGGGCCGCAATCCCGAACCATCCGGTTCATTCACCCTGTCGAAAGGACTCATCCCATGAAACACCGTTCCAATGCATTACGTCTCACTGCCCTGCTGCTCGCCGGGCTACCCCTTGCCGCACTGGCCGGCAGTCCGGTGCAGGGCGTGCGTTGCCCGCTCGGCGTCGAGGCCGACATCGGCACGGGCAACCGATCGCTGAAATGCTCGAAGAACGAAGAAGTGCGGCGCGATGTGATCTGCTCGCCGGCAGGCTTCAAGCGCAGCGGCGAGATCAAGCTGAGCGCGGCTGTCGTCCGCAAGGAAGGCGGCAGCCAGCCCGACCAGTGCGTGGTCGGCACGCTCGGCGAGCCGGCCAACAGCTTCCTGCCGCTGCCGGGTGATCCGCCCTCGACGGACCCCGCCTGGCAGCGCCGCACCGTGCCCGGCGGCGTCGACTATTACTTCATCGTCAAGAAGGCCTACGTCTTCCCCGAATCCGGCCCGCTCTACAACCCCCTGCACAACCCGGCCAACGGCGTGAGCTGCCCGGCGGGCTACGACGGCGACCGGAAGTTCGATGGTCGCGGCATCCGCTGCGACAAGGTGGAGGCCACGCGCTCGGCCAACTGCGATTTCGGCTGGTCGATCAGCCAGGACCACAACAACGGCATCGTCGACAAATGCCTGGGTCTGAATGTCGGCCCGACGGTGCCGGACGGCGTGCCCAAGCTGCTGTTCGACCAGCAGCAGGCCAGCGAGCGCATCAGCTGGTCGCTGAACGAGAAAAGGGGCCGTGATGACTGGCAGAAGAAAGTCTACGAATACCCGCAGTCGCGCTGAAGGCCTTGCGGCCCTGCTGCGCCGGCCTGGTGCCGGCAGCAGCAGCGGCCTGCCACCACCCATATCGAAGGAGTGAACCCCATGTCCCATCCAATCCACACGCGCCACCGCCTGGCGCTGCCCCTGCTGCTGGCTCTGTGCCCTGCACTGGCCACGGCTCAAACCCCCACCACCATCAGCCCCAGCGGCAGTTTCACGACGTCTCCGTCCGGCGCGCAGCTGCAGCCCTCGTCGGCCGCCATCACCGCCGCTGCCAGTGCCCGCGAGCTGCAGGGACGCTGGCAGCACCAGCGCCACGACAAGGAGCACGACGAGCGCGAGACCACCATCGTCGAGATGCTGTCCGATGGCCGCTACAGCGTGCAGATGCAGAGCGACCGCCGCCAGCTGCAGAAGCAGCCGCCGCTGAAGAGCGTGGGTCGCTACGTGGTGGAGCAGAGCGATGCCAGCGGCCATCTGGTGCGCTTCGAGGGCGAGCCCCGCGAGCCGGATGTGGGCAAGGACGAGCTCGTCACGCGCGTGAAGCTGAGCGTGAAGGACGGCAAGGCCATGACCACCAGCGAGGGCGTGAACCTCGTGCGAATCCAGTGAAGTCCTCAAGTCAATCCAAACGGAGAATCACCATGATCCATTTTTCAATGCGCCGCCTGCTGCGGCTGACACTGGCCCTGATGCTGTTCGCGACTTTCAGCCCGGCCCAGGCCCAGGGCGACAAATGCTTTGGTGCCGCCGGCCAGCAGTGCGGCATGTTTGCCGGTGGGCAGCTGGGGCAGGTTGCGTTCTGCCTCGGTGTTGCCGGTGGGGCGGTCTGCGATGTCCACGGCGGCAGCTGGACCCACGACGAATGCTGTGCCGCCAACCCCAACGGCGTCTTCTGCGGCGGCAACGACAGCAGCCGTGCCTGCCAGGCCGAGTGGGACAAGTCGGTCAGCCGCTTCGTCTACGACTACAACTGGGTGCGTCTCGTCGATACCAACCGGCTGGACAGCGATGGCCGCGTCAACCGGAGCCTGTACTGCGCCAAGCTGGGCGCGGGACTGCATCGCAGCGACCGCCATTACTGTTGCAGCGGGCAGTCGGTGCGCGCACCCTGGCCGCTCAGCGAGGTGCGCCGCCGCCTGTATTTCTGCGAGTGAGCGATGCCGATGCTGTTTGCGGGGCCAGCATGCTGGCCCCGCAAGGATTCAGTCGACGGCCGCTACCAGGCGCCGCACGCGGGCGACCTTGACGGCATTGGCGCGCGCCTCGATCACCTCGAACTCGTAGTCACCCACCTGTACCTTGCGGCCGGACTTGGGGATGTCGCCGAGCTGTTCCACCACCAGGCCGTTGATGGTCTTGGGGCCGTCGGTGGGCAGCTTCCAGCCCAGGCTGCGGTTGAGGCTGCGGATGTGGACGTTGCCGCCCACCAGTGCGCTGCCATCGTGGTCGAGCGTGACGTTCTTCTGCCGGGTGGCGGGGTCGCTGGTGAACTCGCCCACCACTTCTTCGAGGATGTCTTCGAGCGTGACCAGGCCCTGGATGTCGCCGTACTCGTCCACCACGAAACCGATGCGGCGCTTCTGGTCCTGGAAGTTCAGCAGCTGCTGGTTGAGCGGCGTGCCGGCGGGGATGAAGTAGGGCTCGCGCACGAGGGTGAGCAGGTTTTCGAGGTTGAGCTGGCCGGTGGCGGCCGCGCGCACCAGCTTGCGCAGATGCACCACGCCGCGCAGGTCGTCGATGGAGCCATGGAACACCGGCAGCCGGGTGTGGCTGCTGGCGACGATGACCTCGTGGATCACCTCCCAGGGTTCGGTGAGGTCGATGCCCATGATCTCGTTGCGCGGGATCATGATGTCCTCGACCGTCGCGTGTTCGAGATCGAGGATCGACAGCAGCATTTTCTGGTGGCGCTGCGGGATCATGGCACCGGCTTCCACCACCACCGTGCGCAGTTCTTCGGAGGACAGCGAGTGGGCGACGGCGTCTTCCTTGGTCACGCCGAGCGCGCGCAGCACGCCGTTGCTCATCAGGCTCACCGTCCACACCACCGGCGTGAGCAGCCATTGCAGCGGGTAGTTGATATAGGCGCTGGGGATGCCGACCCGCTCCGGGTAGAGCGCCGCCAGTGTCTTGGGGGCGGCGTCGGAGAACACCAGCATGACGATGGTGAGCACCACCGTGGTGATGCCCAGCACCGCCTCGTCGTTGCCGAACAGCTCGATGGAAAGCAGGGTGGCGACGACGGTGGCCGCGTTGTCGGAGAAGTTCTTGCCAAGCAGCAGCAGTCCGATCAGGCGGTCGGGCCGGTTGAGCAGCTTCTGCGCCAGCTGCGCGCCCTTGTCGCCCTGCTGGGCGCGGGTCTTGAGTCGATAACGGTTGAGCGTCATCAGCCCCGTTTCGGAGGCCGCGAAAAACGCGGAGAGCATCAACAGGAAGACGAGAAGGGCGAGTTCCAGTCCCAGGGGCAGATCGTTCAAGAGCGGCGGGCGCCGGTGACTACGGGGAGATGCATCAATACGGAAGCGGGCGGCAAGGTGTCAAGGCGGCCGCCTGTCAACTCCAGGTGCGGCCCAGGATCTGCTCCAGCACCAGCTTGCTGCCGAAGTAGGCCAACAACAGCGCGCCATAGCCCGAAAGCGCCCAGCGCACCGCACGCTTGCCGCGCCAGCCTGAGCGCTTGCGGCCCAGCAGCAGCGCGCCGAAGATCAGCCAGGCGACGATCGAGAGTGCCGTCTTGTGGACCAGGTGCTGGGCAAACAGATCGTCGACAAAGATCAGGCCTGAGAGCAGCGCCAGCGACAGCACGAAGAAGCCGGCCCCGATGAGCTGGAACAGCCAGTCCTCGCTCGCCTGCATGGGCGGCATGCGCAGCACGCGGGCGAGTTGTTCGGGCTTGTGCAGCAGGCGGTCGAGCAGGTCCAGCGCCAGCGCCTGCGCCGCTGCCAGGGTGAGCAGGCCGGCGGCAAAGATCGAGAGCGCGGCATGCAGGGCGATGCGCCAGTCGTGCGGCGCACTGCCACCCGTGTGCGTGGGCAGCAGCACCGCCAGCAGCACGCCACCCGCCGCCAGCGGGTAGATGGCGGTGCGCAGGGGGCGCAGCGCCGCCACCTGCGAGAGCAGGGCCAGCAGCACCGCCGATTGCCAGGTGAGCAGCGACAGCGCCTGGGTCAGCCCCAGGCGGCCGCCCACGGCCTGCACGCTGACGATGAGCGCGCCGCCATGCAGCAGCAGTGCCAGCACCAGCACCATCAGCGCCACGCCGCCATCGCGCGCCTGTGCCGCGCGCAAGGCCGCAAACAGGTAGGCGAAAACCGCCAGTGCGGTCGACAGGAGCAGGAGGCTGGACATGGGTAGAAGGATACACCGCATGCCGCAGCGCCCCTCTGCCCGGCAGGGGCCAAACAAGCTGCGTGCTAGACTTTTTCACGTGTTCCGAAGAGCGGGTTTTCAAGGTGCCTCAACCCCATGCGCATCAAGATTCTGGGCTGTAGCGGTGGCGTGGGCCCTGGCCTGCGCACCACCAGCGTGCTCATTGATGACGAACTGCTGATCGACGCCGGCACCGGCGTGGGCGACTTGGCACTGTCGCAGATGCGCCGCATCCAGCATGTGGTGCTCACCCATTCGCATCTCGACCACGTCTGCGGCCTGGCCTTCATGGCCGACAACCTGTTCGACCTCATCGACACGCCGATCCAGGTGCATGCCTCGCAGGCCACCTTGCAGGCCGTGCAGGAGCACATCTTCAACTGGAAGATCTGGCCGGATTTTTCCAAGCTGCCTTCAGAGAAACACCCTCTGATCCGCTGGCGGCTGATGCCCACCAACAAGAAGCTCGACATCGGCAACGACCGCAGCATCCACAGCTTTGACGTGCTGCACACCGTGCCCGGTGTGGGCGTGGCGGTGCAGTGCAAGACCGGCATCTTCGCCTTCAGCGGCGACACCTATGCCACCGACAAGCTCTGGGATGCCCTCAACCTGTTGCCCAGGCTCGACCTGCTGATGATCGAGATCGCGTTCCCCGATGAAGAATCGGAGCTGGCGGCGGCCTCGCGGCATTTCACCCCCAGCCTCTTGGGCCGCGAGCTGGCCAAGCTCCGGCACCGGCCACAGCTTTTGCTCACCCACCACAAGCCCGGCATCGAGGGCCTGATCCAGCGTCAGTGCGTCGAGACACTGGCCGGTTGGGACTACCACCACCTTGAGGCGGGCGAAATCTTCATGCTGTGATGCTGCATCGCCACAGCCGCCACCTTGCTCAACCCTAAGTGAAAACCCATGTTTGAATCCCTAAGCCAGCGCCTTGGCAGCGTGCTCGACTCGCTGCGCGGCGCCGGCCGCCTCACCGAAGAGCAGATCAACGCCGCCGCACGCGAGCTGCGCATGGCCCTGCTCGAAGCCGACGTGGCGCTGCCCGTCATCAAGACCTTCGTCGATGCCATCAAGCAGAAGGCCGTCGGTGTGGAGATCACCCAGAGCCTCACCCCCGGCCAGGCCTTTTTGCGGCTGGTGCAGGCCGAGCTGACCAGCGTGCTGGGTGGCGAGGCCGTGCCGCTCAACCTGCGCGCGCAGCCACCGGTGGTGCTGATGATGGCGGGCCTGCAAGGCTCCGGAAAAACCACCTCGACCGGGAAGCTCGCGCGCTGGCTGAAAGAGCGCGAGAAGAAGAACGTGATCGTGGTCAGCTGCGACGTCTACCGCCCGGCCGCCATCGAGCAGCTGCGCGTGGTGGCCGAGCAGGTGGGGGTGGAGTGGTTCCCGTCCACGGTGGGCCAGAAGCCGGAAGACATCGCCCGCGCCGCCATCGCCCATGCCAAGTTGCAGGCGGCCGACGTACTCATCGTCGACACCGCTGGCCGCACCAGCATCGACGAGGAAATGATGGTGGAACTCGCCGCGCTGCATGCGGCGGTGAACCCCACCGAAACCCTGTTCGTCGTTGATTCGATGACCGGTCAGGACGCCGCCAAAACCGCGCGCGCCTTTGCCGACCGCGTGCCACTGACGGGCGTGATTCTCACCAAGGCCGATGGCGACTCGCGCGGTGGTGCCGCGCTCAGCGTGCGGCAGGTGACCGGCGCGCCGGTGAAGTTCATCGGCCTGGGCGAGAAGAGCGACAAGCTCGAAGTGTTCCACCCGGATCGCATCGCCGCGCGCATCCTCGGCCAGGGCGACATGCTGGGCCTCATCGAGGAGACCGTGCAGCGGGTGGATGCCGAAAAGGCCGCCAAGCTCGCCGCCAAGATGAAGTCCAAGAAGGGCTTCGACCTCGAAGATTTCCGCGAGCAGATGCAGCAGATGCAGAACATGGGTGGCATCGCCTCCATGCTCGACAAGCTGCCGGGCGGGGCCGAGATGCAGGCCAAGCTCAAGAACGTGAACCCGGAGAAAGAGGCCAAGCGCGTCATCGCCATCATCAACTCGATGACCGCGCAGGAGCGCAAGTTCCCCGACCTCATCAAGGCCTCGCGCAAGCGACGTATTGCCAAGGGTTCGGGTGTGGAGGTGCAGAACGTCAACCAGCTGCTGCGCCAGTTCGACCAGAGCCGCGAGATGATGAAGAAGATGGCCGGCGGCGGCATGATGAAGATGATGCGCAGCATGGCCGGCAAGCTGCCGCCGGGCATGTTGCCGCGACGCTAGGGCGCCAGTCGTACTTAAGGCTCAGGGCTCGTCGGGCCGTACCTGCTCGGCCAGCAGCTTCTCGATTTCCGTCAGGGCCACCAGCGGGTCGGCCTGCTCCAGCCAGCGCTGTCGGCGCTCCGGTGTCACCGGCAGCAGCTCGGCCCAGCGGTAGGCGACCCAGGCTGCATCGTCCAGCCGCAGCGGCTTCGGGATGGGTGCCTCTTCACCAAGTGCATTGACCAGCTCTTCGATGAGCCTTGCCAGCCCCTGGTGCCTGAGCGGCAGGGCCAGCGGATCGGGTGGGTCGAGCCACTCGACCTTGGCCAGCATCAGGCCGCGCTCGTCGATGCGACGGCTGATGATCTTGAATGTCGACTCGCCTTTGGCGACCAGCCGGTAGCGGTCGGTCATCGGCTGCGACCATTCGATGATGCGCGCCGTGCAGCCGATGGCCGAAGGCACCGCCGGCACCCCCACCTCGAAACCGGCCTGAATCAGGCTGACACCAAACGGCGCACCGCTTTTCAGGCACTCGGCCGTCATCGCCAGATAGCGCGGCTCGAAGATGTTGAGGTGCAGCAGCCCGGCGGGAAACAGCGGATTGCCGAGCGGGAAGATCGGCAGCTCGTCGGGGTAGGGCGCGGTGGTTTTCATGAGTGCCATTTTGCGCTGCCCCGCAGGCCGTAGAACTTGCTGAAGCTCTGGCAGCAGTACGCGGGGTCGTCGAGGAATCTGGGCACGGGCTCTAGCGTGACCGGCGCGTGCCGCAGCGCCTCGTGATAGCCGGGGTTGCGGGTGTCGCGTGCCAGCACGCCGCTGCCTTGCAGCTGCGGCAGCAGGGTGGCCAGGTCGCCGACGAACACGGCATCGCAGCAGTCCTGCAGGCGCGTGGTGACGAACTTCCAGCGCCTTGCCGACCAGGCAAAGCGCTGGTGAAAGGGCTGGTGGATCACGCCGAGGGCAAAGCGCTCGTCCGCCCGCTCGCCGAGACTCCAGGGATGCACCAGTCGAATGGCGGGCGGCAGCGTGCCGGGCAGGGCGGCGAAGGGTTGCGGCGGCGCACCCAGCGTCGCGGGTTCGACCAGCGGCGCTGGCCTTGAGGGTTCCGGCCCGTGGTCGACCGCATCGCGGGCGAGCAGATCGAGCTGTTCGTAGCTGGTGTCGATGAGGGTGTGGTGGCTGTGCCAGTCGCGCGGCGCATGGCGCGCGACGTTCTCGGCGTTGAACAGGTAGGGCTTGACGCTGAAGGTGCCGGCGACCCACTGCCAGGACAGATGATTGCTGGCGAGATCGCCATCGAGCAGATGCGCGTAGAGCCAGTCGGCACCCACTCGCCAATGCACCTTGCGCAGATGCACGACGTAGCTCGCGAGCCACATCCGCGCATGGTTGTGCAGATAGCCGGTGCTGTAGAGCCGCCGCACCGCCTGGTCGATGACCGGCACGCCAGTGCTTGCCGTGCGGATGTCTTGCGGCAGCACACCGGCGTAAAGCACGCCGGCGAGTGCCGGGCGCAGGTCACTGAAAATCTGCTCGCCCTGATGCCCCCATACATGCGCGAAGAACTCGCGCCAGCCGAACTCCATGACGAGCTTGTCCTGCGGCCCCAGCGGGTGCCGTTGCCGGATGACGGCGAGTGCAGCCGGCAGGTCGAGCAGGCCGTGGGTGAAGTAGGGCGAGAGGCCGGTGACGGCACCGTCGAGCGCATTGCGGGTGCCTGCGTAGGCAACTGGATCGACGCCATGCAGCCTGGCCAGTGCGGCCGGCATCGTCGGCTCGAAGACGGTTTGTGCATCGATCATCAACAACTGCTCCGGGCGTTCATCTTGCACGTCCTACTATGTAGGCTTGCTGCATCCACCCTGTTCCGGAGTTATCCATGAAACTTGTTCTCCCCTCGCTGTTGATCCTGCTCACGAGCGGCTGTGTGCTGGCACCGGCGAACTATCCGGGCGCCAAGTCGGGGTCTGCCGGCGGCGATACCGTGCTGCTGTGCCACAAGGGCAAGAAAACCATGGAGCTTCCGTCAGGCGCTGCCTCAGCACACTTCGACCATGGTGATCGTCGCGGCGCCTGCTAACGCCGTTGTTTCGCTTCGGCTGAGGTATGAGAAAAATGGGGCTGCCGCTTAGAGGCGGCAGTCCCAGCCGAGTTCCGGCCAAGCACAGATCTTCGATTAGACCGAAGCGGCTGCCGTGTGAGCGCCGCCACCGGGGAACGCCAGACGCCAGATCGTCCATGTCGTCGTGCCGAACTGCCGCGTCAGCGAGCCGGTGTTGTAAGGCAGGCGGTAGCGGGCGGCCATCGCCTTCACGCGAGGTGCGACTTCCGGGTAGCGGTTGCTGGGCATATCCGGGAACAGGTGGTGCTCGATCTGGTGGCTCAGGTTGCCACTGAGGATGTGGAAGATCTTGCCGCCGCCGATGTTGCAGCTACCGAGCAGCTGGCGCACATACCAGCGTGCGCGGGTTTCGCCTTCGACTTCCTGCTTGGTGAAGTGCTGCACGCCGCTTGGGAAATGGCCGCAGAAGATGATGACGTTCGACCAGATGTTGCGCATCAGGTTGGCAATGGCATTCGCACCCACCAGCCAGAGGAAAGCGAGCAGGGCAACGTGGCCCACGTCCGCACCGAGGGCGAGCGAAAACGGCACGGTGACGAGTGCGCCGAGGGCGGGCCAGAGCACGTAGTCCTTCAACAGCTGGCGTGCGGCCTTCTGGGCGATGCCGCGCAGCAGGTGCTTGACTGAGCCAATGGACTTTTCGCCTGACAGCAGCTTGTCCGGCTCGACGTCATGCACTGCCACGCCCCACTGAAACCAGATGTTGAGGAAGAAGTTGGTGATGGGCTGGATCAAGTACTTTGGCTTCCAGCGCTGCTGCGGCGTCACGCGCAGCACGCCATAGCCGATGTCAGGGTCTTTGCCGAACACATTGGTCCAGGTGTGGTGCACCACGTTGTGGCTGTGCTTCCACTGGTCCGAAGGGCAGACGTTGTCCCACTCCCAGGTGTTGCTCTGGATGTTGGGGTCGCGCATCCAGTCCCATTGCGCGTGCATGACGTTGTGGCCGATCTCCATGTTTTCGAGAATCTTGGCGATGCCGAGCATCGCCGCGCCCAGGCCCAGCACCGCGATGAACTGCGGCCAGCCGGCGTACGCGAGGCCGCTTACAGGCAGCAGCAGGAAACTCAGGAACATCACGATACGGCCGCCGAGTGCGAGGCTGCGCTGGATGCGGATGATCTTGAGGATGTAGGCGCGGTCGGCCGCACCGCGCGAGTCCATGACCTCGTTGCGGATGGCGTCCATCTCGCGGCCAAACTCTTCGATTTCGGCATTGGTCAGATGTGTGGGCATGCCCATGAGTGTCTCCTTGGCTAAGTTAAGAAATCAGACTTCGAGTTCGGCGTCGCCTGCTGCGGCGCAGACGCAGATCTGCACGATGGCACCGACCTCGTTGAGCAGGGCATTGGTGCGCAGGTCGCGCACGCAGCCGGATTTGAGTTTCACGTCGCAGCCGTGGCAGATGCCCATGCGGCAGCCGTGCGGCGGGTTGAGGCCCTGGTCTTCGGCGAGGCGCAAGAGATTGATGACGCCATCGCTCGCGGCGGTGATGCCGCTGTTGAGGAAGCTCACGGTACCGGCAGTGACCTTGCTGGGTGCGGCGGCGACCTGGGCGCGGAAGCGCTCGGTGTGCAGCTGGCGCGACACACCGGCCTCGCGCCAGTGCGATTCCACCGCATCGAGCAGACCCTGCGGGCCGCAGGCATAGGTATCGCGGGTGCGCCAGTCGGGGCAAACACTGTCAAGCGTGGCAGCCGAGAAGTGGCGCTTCTGCGAAGTCGTTTCACCCGGCTCGCGGGTGTAGATGAGGTGCAGCTTGTAGCGCGGGTGCTTGGCGGCAAGCGCCTGCAGCTCCTGGCCGAAGATCACGTCGTAGGCATGCGGTGCGTAGTGGATGTGGGTGACATCCGGCAGGCGCTCCTGCGCGACAAGGCTGCGCAGCATCGACATGATCGGCGTGATGCCGCTGCCAGCACTGATGAACAGCGGCTCGACCGGATTGGCATCCGGCAGATAGAAATCGCCCTGCGGCACGCCGATGGGCAGGTAATCGCCGGGCTTGATGTTGCGCACCAGGTGGTGCGACATGCGGCCGCCGTTGATGGCCTTGACGGTGATGGTGAAGCACTCGTCGTCGCGCTCGGGCGCCGACGAGATCGAATAGGTGCGGGTGTAGTGCATGCCGCCAATCGGCACGCCGACGCGCAGATGCTGACCCGGGCGATGGCTGCGCCAGTTGCGGCCGGGCTTGAGCGTGATGGTGCGGGCATCCGCGGTCTCATCCCAGACGCTCACCACCTTCGCTTGCAGCGCATGCGTGGTCCAGAGCGGGTTCACCAGCTCCAGATAGTGCGAGGTGCGCAGGGGGAAGGCGAAGGCATCGGTGAGTGCGGTGAAGCGGCTCAGCAGCGAGGGCTTCGCTGCTTGAGGTTGTGGCTGCATGGTTTCTCCTCCATGTGGCTGTTGTGAATCGTTTTTATGGATGCAGCGGTGCAGACAATATGCGCCTGTTTCGGCACCTCGTCATTGCTGCGCTGCGGCATGGCGTCGGGCCATGCCGCAGGGCTGTGGCTTAGGCAAAAGCGGCCGTCATCGTGCGCTTCAGATCCTGCTTGGTGGGCAGGCCCAGCTTTACCACGCGCTTCAGCGTGGTACCGAACTGGCGGGCCAGCGAGGCGGAGTTGTAGGGCAGGCCGTACTTCGCGCAAATCTTCTGCACTTCCTTCGAGAGTTCCGGGTAGCGGTTGCTCGGCAGGTCGGGGAAGAGGTGGTGCTCGATCTGGAAGCGCAGGTGCCCGCTCATCACGTTGAGTGTCTTGCCGCCCTTGATGTTGGCGCTGCCAAGCAGCTGGCGCAGATACCACTGGCCGCGCGACTCGTTCTTCACACTCTCGGCAGTGAACTGCTCGACACCATCCGGAAAGTGGCCGCAGAAAATGATCATGTAGGTCCACAGGTTGCGCGTGAGATTCGCACCGATGTTCGCCGCCAGCACGGGCGCGAAGAAGGGGCCAGCCAGTGCTGGGAACAGCACATAGTCCTTCAGCGACTGCTTCTTCACCTTGGCCCACACCGCCTTGAGCTTGGCCTTGTTGGCGGGCGAGAGCTCGCGCAGACCCTTGAGGCTGCGCACCTCGGCAATGCCGGTGTCATGCACGCCCACGCCGTACTGAAACAACATCGCCAGCAGGGCATTGTTGATGGGGTTGAGCAGGTGGCGCGGCTGCCACTCCTGCTGCTCGCTCATGCGCAGAATGCCGTAGCCGACGTCGTTGTCGATGCCGACCACGTTGGTCCAGGTGTGGTGCTCGACGTTGTGGCTGTGCTTCCACTGGTCGGCGGGTGCGGCGGTGTCCCAGTCCCACTTGCTGCTGTGGATCACCGGGTCGCGCATCCAGTCCCACTGGCCGTGCATGATGTTGTGGCCGACTTCCATGTTGTCGAGGATTTTCGCCGCACCGAGTGTGAGCGCACCGGCCACGAAGGCGGGCGGGAACACGATGCCGGCGTAGATGGTGGCGCGACCGGCCACTTCCATCTTGCGCTGCAGGGCGATGATCTTGCGGATGTAGGCGGCGTCTTCAGCACCGCGCGAGGCGAGCACGCCTTCGCGCAGGGCATCGAGCTCGCGGCCAAAGGCATCGGCCTGCTCGCGGGTGAGGCGCGGGGCCTTGGGCATTTCCTTCTTCGCCTTGGCGTAGATGGCGGCGTTGTCGCCCTTGAGATTCTTGAGGCTGGTACGGGTAGCAGTCATGGTGATGCTCCGGTGAGAACTAAGTGATTGTTAGAGGTCGATCTGCACGGCGCCGACGGGGGCGCAGACGCAGATCTGGATGAGGTCGCCTTCGTCGGCATAAACGCGGCCGTCGCGCAGGTCGCGCACTTCGCCGCAGATGAGCTTCGCGGTGCAGCCGTGGCAGATGCCCATGCGGCAGCCGTGTGCGGGCATCAGGCCAGCGCGCTCGGCGGTTTCGAGAATCGACTCGCTGCCTTCGCGGGTGGCCTGCTGCTGGCTCGCGGTAAAGTCGAGCGTGCCGATGGTGGTGTCGTTGGCGGCAACGCGCAGGGCGGGGCGGAAGCGCTCGATGGTGAGCTGGTGCTGCAAACCCTGCACCGACCACTGCGTCTCGATGGCATCGAGCATCGCACCGGGGCCGCAGGCCCAGACGCGGCGGGCCTTCCAGTCGGCGCAGGCGGTCTTGAGATGGGCCGCCGCGAAGTGGCCGGACAGGCCGCTGTCGCTGGCGACGCGGGTATGGATGAACTGCACCGTCAGTGCCGGATGTGTTTTGGCGAGTGCAATCAACTCGTCGCGGAAGATCGTGTCGGCGGGCGAGGGCGTGTAGTAGAGCAGCGTCGCGGTGGGCATGGCATCGCGCGCGGCGGCCGAGCGCAGCAGGCTCATCACCGGCGTGATGCCGCTGCCGGCGGCGATCAGCAGGGCCGACTCGTTGAGGGCGTAGGGCATGGTGAAGTCGCCATCGGCGGCGGCGATGTCAATCACGGTGCCGACGGTGAGTTCGCGCACCAGGAAGTTCGACACGCGACCGCCATCGACGGCCTTCACCGTGATGCTGATGCGGCCATCGGCGCGCTCCGGTGCCGACGAGAGGCTGTAGCAGCGGGTATGGCGCACGCCGTCGATGGCGACACCGATGCGCACGTACTGCCCGGCGCGATGGCCCGCCCAACGCACACCCGGTTGCAGGGTGATGGTGGCGCTATCAGCCGTTTCGGCAGTGATGGCCTCGACACGCGCATACAGGGTCTCGGCCGTCCACAGCGGGTTGACCAGGCGGATGAAGTCATCCGGGATGAAGGGCGTCGTCAGCTTGGCGACGAAGCGGGTCAATGCGGCGTTGCCGAGGGTCGCTGGAGTCGTCTTCATGGCGCGGGTCTTTTGTTTCAGTGAACGTATGTCCACTATAAACAGGATTTCAAACAAGTCAACAATCGTTTACTGAATAAAGTAAAACACTTTCTAATCAATTGGTAAGCGGTGTGAAATCAGTATGCGAACGGTGCGCAGGTGTTCATCTTTCGTGAATCACGTCGGATTCGCCCGGCTTACAATGCCGTCATGCGACTCAAGCGAACCAGCAGCACCGAGATCCCGGAAACCGCGCCCACCGGCGTGCGCGACGAACGCAAGCAGCGCACCCGCAAGGCGCTGCTCGATGCCGCGCTGACGCTGCTCGATGGCGAGCGCAGTTTCTCCTCGCTTTCGCTGCGCGAGGTGGCCAAGGTCGCAGGCGTGGTGCCGGCGGCCTTTTACCGCCACTTCACCGGCATGGACGAGCTGGGCATGTCTCTCGTGGACGACAGCTTTCGCACACTGCACGACATGATGCGGGTGGCGCGCTCGGCCCCCCTGCCACCGTCGAATCTCATCGCGCGCTCGGTCGAGACCTTCCTGCGCTATGCGCAGACGCATCGCCTGCATTTCCAGTTCATCGCCAAGGAGCGCGTCAGCGGCTCGTCCTCGGTGCGCCTTGCCATCCGCAAGGAACTGCGGCTGTGGACCAGCGAGCTGGCAGCCGACCTCGCCGCCTTTCCCAAGCTCAAGGGCTTCAATGGCGATGATCTGCGGATGATGGCGGGGCTGGTGGTCAACGCCATGATGGGCGCGACCGAGCTGATTCTGGATGCCGACCTCAACGACGCTGGCGAGGTGGGCCGCATTCACACCCTCGCCCAGAAGCAGCTGATGCTGATCTTCCTCGGTGCGGCGCAGTGGAAGAGCAAGGCCGCGAAGTAGCTACTGCGAATCCGCCGCCACCTGCATGCGCGCCTCGTTGAGCAGCCAGCGGTGAAACGCCGCCACTTCGGGCCGCTGCATGGCCTGCTCCGAAGTCACCAGGTAATAGGCGGTATCGAGCGGCATGGCCTGTGGAAAGGCAATCACCACGCGGCCTGAGGCGAGTTCGGCGGTGGCAAGAATTGGCGAGGCGAGGGTGATGCCCAGGCCATCGGCGGCGGCATCGAGTGCCAGGGCCGAGTGCTCGAACTGCACGCCGCGCCGGGCGTCGATGCCGGTCACCCCGGCACGCTGGAGCCATCGCACCCAGGCGGTTCCCACCCGGCTGGGGTCGCGGCCATCGCCATGCAGCAGGGTGGCGTGGCGCAAGTCCTTGGGGCTGCGCAGGGCGGGTGGGCCGATCAGCATCTCCGGGCGGCACATCGGCACGATCTCGATGCGGAACAGCAGGTCCACCAGTGGGCCGGAGAGATTCTCGCTGGTGAAACGGATGTCGATATCGCGCTCGGTGCTCTCGGCCGCCGGGTTGCCACTGGCCAGCAGGCGCACGTCGATGCCGGGGTGCTGGGAGAGAAAACCCTGCAAGCGCGGCATCAGCCAGCGCGAGGCAAAGGTGGGCGAGGCGCTCACCGTCAGTGCCGGCGCCTTGCCGTGGCGCAGCAGGTCAGCCACCGCGATGCGCAGCGAGTCGAAGCCCTGCTGCAACTGCGGCAGTGACGCGCTGGCGGCGGGCGTGAGCGTCACCTTGCGGTTGTGCCGCTCGAACAGGGCCAGCCCCAGCACCGCTTCCAGCTGCTTGATCTGGTGGGTGATGGCGGCCGGGGTGACGAACAGTTCTTCCGCCGCCCGTCGGAAGCTCTGATGGCGGGCCACGGCTTCAAAGGCGCGCAAGGCATTCAGCGAAGGCAGGTGGCTGTTGGTCATGCCGGACGACGATTAGAAAAACTAAACAAAGGGCGCAAATAATATCAATTGTTGCAGTGCAACATCGGGCCTATAAAGCAGCCATCGCACCCAAGGAGTCACGCCATGAACATCCTCATGACTGTTTTTGAAGCCACCGTTCTCATCGCCATCGTCGGCACCCTGCTGGCGCTGGTCGCCTACGAAATTCACGATGGCCTGGTGGACGCCGCCCGCACGCGACTGAGCTTTGCACCCGCCCGGACCGATGTGGCCGCCGCCCCGACTAAACTGCTGTCGTCCGGCAAGGCCCTGCCGGCCTCCATGCCGGTGGCCGCCCAGGCGGATGCCATGCCGCTGTCGAAAGCAGCCTGAACTAATTTTTCAGGATGGTTGAGGGTTTCTCGCGGGCGAGCCGGAACTCCGAGTCCGGCTTCCACGCGGGCCAGGGGCTGTCGCCGGAGAGGCGCGCGCCGACATCGAACAGCAGTTGCAAATCCCTTGCCGCACCCGACAGGTCCCAGTCCGGGCTCACCTCGTCAGAGGGCTTGTGGTAGTCGTTGGCCGTGTAGGCCGCGCGCTTGCCCTTGCCCCAATCGGCGGGCTGGCCGATGAAGATCTCGCCGCTGGTGGCATACAGCCCCGGCACGCCCACCTTGGCGAACTCGAACTGATCCGAGCGATAAAAGCCGCCGCGCTCCGGTGACTTGTCGGCCACCACGATGCGGTTCTGTGCCTTGGCTGATTCGATCAGCACGTCTTCCAGCGTGTTCTGGCCGAAGCCGACCACCTGGATGTCCTGCGTCGGACCCCAGACGTTGAGCGAGTCCATGTTGATGTCGGCCAGGGTGTCGACGATGGGGTAGAGCGGCTTGGCGGCGTAGGCCCGGCTGCCGAGCAGGCCCTGCTCCTCGGCCGTCACCGCCAGAAACAGGATGGAGCGCTTGGGCGGTGTGTCGAGCGCCTGATAGGCCTTGGCGATCTCGATCAGCCCCGCCACGCCGCTGGCGTTGTCGACCGCGCCGTTGAAGATCTGGTCGCCGGCAAGGCTGTTGTCGCGGCCCAGGTGATCCCAGTGCGCGGTGTAGATGATGTGCTGGCTGCCGAGCAGCGGATCGCTGCCGGCGATGCGCCCGGCGACATTGCGCGACTGCACCGAGCGCAGGGTGTTGCGCACGCGGGCACTGGCAGTGGCATCGAGTGCGACGGGTGCGAAGTTGCGGCTCAGTGCGCTGGCCTTCAGGGCATCAAAATCCTGCCCTGCCGCTGCGAACAAGGCGCGGGTTTTCTCCACCGTCAGCCAGCCCTGCACCGGCACCCGCTTGAGGTTGCGATGGTCGGCATCCAGCTCGAAGCGCTCGGTACCACCCCAGGAATTGCGCACCACCGCCCAGGGGTAGGAGGCAGGCTCGGTCTCGTGGACGATCAGCACGGCCGCAGCCCCCAGCTTGCTGGCGATGTCGTACTTGTAGGTCCAGCGGCCGTAGTAGGTCATGCCCCGGCCCTTGAAGACCTTGGCGTCGAGCTGTGCCGGGTTGTTCGCATCGGGCACCGGCGGGTCGTTGATGAGCATCACCAGCGTCTTGCCGCGCACGTCCAGGCCCTTGTAGTCATCCCAGCCATATTCAGGGGCCTGCACGCCGTAGCCGACGAACAGCAGTGGCGCTTCATCCACATCCACATCGGGCTGGAACCGCGCGCTGGCGGCCACGTAGTCATCGCCCTGTTTCAGCAGCAGCGGCTGGCCCTTGACGCTGATCTTCAGCCGCGTCTCGCTGCTGATGCCGATCAGGTCCACCGGCTGCTCATAGCTGCCCTGCTGCGAGCCGGGGATGAGGCCCACCGCCTTGAACTGGCCCTTGATGTAGTTGACCGTCGCATCCTCACCGGAAGTGCCGGGCTTGCGGCCCTCGAAGGCATCGCTGGCCAGCACCTCGATGTTTTTCAGCAAGCCGGCAGCGGTGATTTTCTCGCTGGCCTGGGCGCGATCAGCCACTGCTTTCGCGAGCAGTGCGGCTTCGCTCGCGCTCAGCGTCGGGGCCTGGGCAATCGGCTTGGGGGTGGCACAGGCCGTCAGCACGACCGCGCACAGGCAGAGACATTTGAGCTTCATTTCGATTCCGTTCGAGGGCTGGGCAGCCCGGTCCCTCAGGGGGCGATATCAATCACTTCAGCCACTTGGCCAACCAGGCTTCGACCGTCTGGTGCCACTGCACCGAGTTCTGAGGCTTGAGCACCCAGTGGTTCTCGTCCGGGAACACCAGGAACTGCGAGGGAATACCGCGACGCTGCAAGGCGGTAAAGGTGGCCAGGCCCTGCTCGGTGGGCACGCGGAAATCCTTCTCGCCCTGGATCACCAGCATCGGTGTCTTCCACTTGGCGACGTGATTGACCGGGTTGTGCTTCTCGTAGGCGGCGGGCACATCGTAGGGCGTGCCGCCCAGCTCCCACTCGTCGAACCAGAGTTCTTCGGTGGTGTAGCCCATGCTGCGGTTGTCGAAGATGCCGTCGTGGTTGACGATGGCCTTGAAGGCATCGGGCCAGTTGCCGGCTATCCAGTTCATCATGTAGCCGCCATAGCTCGCACCCAGTGCGGCGGCGCGATTGGCATCGAGAAAGTCGTAGGTTTTCAGGGCGTGCGCCCAGCCTTTCTGCAGGTCTTCGAGCGGCTTGCCGCCCCAGTCGCCGCTGATCGAATCGGTGAAGGCCTGGCCGTAGCCGGTGGAACCGTGGAAGTCGATGAACACCACCGCATAGCCGGCACCGGCATAGGTCTGCGGGTTCCAGCGGTAGTGGAAGTCATTGCCCATGCTGCCCTGCGGGCCGCCGTGGACGATGAAGGCGGTCGGATACTTCTGGCCTTTCACGTAGCCGACCGGCTTGACCACATAGCCGTAGACGGTCTCGTCGTTCCAGCCCTTGAACTTGAACTGTTCGTAGTCGCCGAACTTGAGCTTGGCGAGTGCCTCGGCGTTGTGGCGCGTGAGCGGTTTCAGGCTGCCGCGCTCGACGCGATAGAGGTCGGTCGGCTTGCTGATTTCGTTCTGCGCCACCACCAGGCCCTTGTTGCTGAGCACGAAGCCGGCGACGGCACCGTCCTCCGTCAGCGCCTTCACTTTCTCGCTGGCTACATCAATGGCGAACACCTTGCTCTGGCCCAGGTCATCGGCCAGGGTGTAGATGGTCTTGCCATCGGCCGACCATTGCAGGGTGTTGGCGGAGCGGTCCCAGTCGGCGGCCAGCTCGCGGGTCTTGCCGGTGGCCAAGTCGCGCAGCATCACGGCGTAGCGGTCGGCCTCGAAACCGGGGCGCTTCATGGCGCGGTAGGCGAGGGTCTTGCCGTCCGGCGATACCAGCGGACCGGTATCGGTGGCCTTGTTGCTGCCAGTCAGCTTGAGCGGCTTGGCCGAGCCATCGGCAGGCACCTGCCAGAGGTCGAGATTGGTGCTCCAGGCCTCGGTGGTGCCGGCCTCGCGCAGGCCGAAATACAGCTGCTGGCCATCGGGCGAGAAGCTGAACTCCTCCGCACCGCCGAAAGGCTTGCTGGGGGCATCGCCATCGAGCCCCTTGCTCACCCACACCGGCGAGCCGCTGGCGATGCCGTCCTGCATCTTCAGGGTAAATAACTGATTACGGCTGCCGTTCTTCCAGGTGTCCCAGTGGCGTACGAACAGCTTGTCGTAGAGCTTGCCGGCGCTGGGCTTCTTCTCCAGCGCTTCGAGGCGGGTCTTGGTCTCGTCGAGCGTGGCGGCATCTGGGAACACTTCGAGTGCCACCGCAACGCGATCACCCGTCGGCGAGAGCACGAAGGCGGCCACATCCAGCGGCAGGCTGGTGACCTGCGTGGCTTCGCCGCCGATCAGGCTCAGGCGCCAGAGCTGCGAGCTGCCACTGCGGCTGCTGAGGAAATACAGCGCGCCATCGGCACCAAATCGGGCATCGCTGGCATTGCCGCTGCCGGTGACACGGCGCGCGGGGGCAGAGCCATCAGCCGGCACGATCCAGACGCTGCGCTTGCCCTTGTTGGCCTCGTAGTCGGTCTCGCGCAGGGTGTAGGCCACCAGCTTGCCGTCGGCGGAGATGGCAGGGTCGCTGACACGCTCGAAGCGCACCAGCTCGTTGTAGGTGAAGGGTTTGGCGGCGTCCACGGGTTTGGCAAGGGTGGCGAGAGGGCAGATGACCGCAAGCGCGGCCGCGATGAGGAGTGGTTTCATGGGGATTGGAGCTTGAGCGCCGAGGGCGCAACTGAAGTTGATCTTACGGGCAAGTGCCGCAAAGGTGAACGCGGGATGCCGCGCCCAACAACACAGTCAGTGAATGCGGTTCGGGTGAATGGCCGTAGCTTTTGAAGTGCGATCCGAACCGCCACGCTCTAGGCTTTGGTGATGCCCTGGATCGGCTGTGAATGCGGCGGACGCTCCAGTGCCAGGAACAGAAACACCTCGACCAGATCGTCTACCGAAACGTAGTGTTTGCCGGTCTGGTACTGCACCGTGGTCAGTCCATTGATGTGGGCTGCCAGATGCACGGCGATCACTTCGGGGTCGCGGCGCAGCACTTCGCCCTCGGCCAGTGTCGACAGCCGCACCAGCCTTGCGATCTCGTCCACCACGCGACGCGCATGCAGCTGCACCTTGGCGGCGATGTCCGGGCGGCTGAGGGCGATCATCTGGGTGACGATGAACAGCTGCTCGCCGTAGGTCGGCTTGCGGCTGGTGAGCTGTGCGGCCACGGCACGCGCGACGCGCTTGAGCAGCTCGCGCAGCGGAATGCCCGGCTGCAATTGCGCGAACAGCAGGTCCATGACGTCTTTCGTGGCTCGGCTTTGCAGCTCGAAGATCAGGTTCTGCTTGTCGCCGAACAGGGTGTAGACCGGCTGACGGGAGTAGCCGGCGCGGTCGGCGACGTTCTCGATGGTCAGCTTCTCGTAGCCAATCTCGCAGAACACCGTCCATGCCGCGTCGAGCAGCTCGGCGGCCCGCACCACTTTTTTCTCGTCGCGCGACAGGCGCGTGCGGACGCGTGCAGGTCGGGCAGGACGGGGCTCGGCAGGCAGGATTTTGGATAGGTCTGGGGTCGGCATGGCAATCGAAACTATACACAGTGCGTATTTTCGCAGCACTCGGCTTGGCTGCACGCCTCAGCTTCTGATCGACATAAAGATCAGTCTTTATAAGGATATGAAAGCAATATCTGATGCGGATTCTGGACGAAGTTTGATGTTTTAAAAGTAGTCATGATAATTTTCTATGCACGTTGAATAGTTTTAACCATAAAAATTAGCCCGTCACCGCACGGGCCTGCTGCGAGGAAAAACATGTCACTTCAACAGTCGGCCCGGCAACAGCTGCGGCGTGTCGAAACCACGGAGCCGCGCGCGCTGGCTGACAAGCCCATCGCGCTGCTGGTGTCGCCCCACGACGCCGTTCACGCGCGGCTCGACGGCATCGAGACTTTCAGCCTGGTGCTGGATGGTCGCGCGCTGACCATGCAGGCGGCGCTGCCGCGACGCTATTGCAAGTCGCGCCGCCGGCAGTGCGCGCTGCTCATCCTGCTGGAGGCTGGCGATCTGTTTGGCTCGGCCGTCGAGATGAGCCGGCTGCTGGCCGCCTCGCGCGAGGTGCAGGAATGCATCGTGGTCGATGCCAGTGGCATCGCGGCCGGAGACGCCCGCGCCCTGGCGGCGCTGGTCGCGGCATGCCGCCGCCGCTACCGGGTGTCTGCCGGGCAGGTCGCGCTGTTCGGCCACGGCAGCACTGCCGAGGCGCTGCTGGGTGCGTTTGCCAAGGGCATCGCAGGCGCGCCGTTCTGCATCGTGGGCAGTGCAGCGCCGATCAAACGGCAGATGCCAACCCCGGCAGCCGAGACCTCGATTGCCTGGACCATTGCCGGCAAGGCCGTGAGCGAACGGCAGCCCGGCATCAGCTGGAAGCTGCTGCCGGAGGCTTCGGCTGCCGGCCTGGCGATCCCCGCGCTGCTGCATGGGCTGCGCACTTTCTGGGGCCGTGCGCACCAGTACGGTGATGAGGTGATGCCGCTCACGCATGCCGCCATTCACCACAGCGCCCGCGCCTTGGCACCGCTGCTGCGGCGGCTGGCGCGGCGCCCGGTGTTCGCGCCCAACCGCGCCAATCCGCAGGTGGTGCGTGCGCAGGCGATGGGCCGCGACTTCGAGGTCTTCGTGGCACTGCCGCAAGGCATCACGCCGCCGCAGGGCGGGTTTCCGCTGCTGATCGCGCTCGATGCCAATGGTGGTTTTGCCACTGTAGTCGAGACGGTGGCGCGGCTGGCCCGCGCCGGTGAAACCGAGCCCGCGATCGTGGTCGGCATCGGCACCCCGCGTGCAGAGGGCGATCTGGAGTTCGGCTTTCGGCGCTTCGAGGAACTCTCGCCGCCGATGGCCGCCGACTACCGGTTCGACGATGTGCTGGGCCGTTTCTTCCGCGCCCTGTTCGCGCTGCGTGGTCAGGATGCGCGCGTGCAGCTTGGCCAGGCACCGGCCTTCCACGATTTCATCGCCAGCGAGCTGCTGCCTCAGCTGCTCACCAGCCTGCCGGTGAATGCCCAGGCGGTGAGCCTGCTCGGCCATTCGGCGGCCGGCACCTTCGTCGCCTACGCGCTCGCGCAGCCCCGGTCACCGTTCTCCGGCTTTCTGTGCCTGAGTCCGGGTGTGGCGATCAGCGGGGGCTGGATGATGCGCAATGCCGCCTCGTCGCTGGCGCAGCGCGGCAGGCCCGCAAAGCTGTTCGTCGCCCTGGGCGGCGAGGAGCTGCACAACCGCTTCAACGGCATCGCCGGCATTCCAGAAACCCTGCCCTGGGTGCAGCGTTTGCGGGCGCACGGCCTGCCCGATGCGAAGTGCCATGTGCTGCAAGGCGAGACCCACACCACCGTCTATCCGCGCGCCCTGGCCCAGGGCCTGCGCGCCATCCTGCCGAGGGTCTGACCGTGATGAAAGAGATCGTGAGACGGGCGCTTGCAATGGCGCTTGCACTGGTGCTGCTGGTGGCGCTGCCAGCCCATGCGCAGGACGAGCCGGCAGACCCGCTCGATGCGCTGCTGGCGACGTCCGAGCCTGAGCAGCCTGCGCCAGAGAACGGCACGCCGGCCCAGACCGAGCCCGCGCCGCCGGCACCGCTGGAAACCATCCCGGTGCAGTCCGAGGCCGCACCGCCGGAGCCGCCCAAGCCGGAGCAGCGCAAGGTGCCGCGCGGACTGGAGGAGATCATCGTCACCGCCACCAAGCGCGAGGCCAATCCGCGCGACCTGCCGGCGAGCATCACCGCGCTCAGTGGCGAGCAGATGGAATCGCAGGGCTACCAGGGCCAGGAGGATTTCCTCAAGCTGGTGCCGGGCGTGACTTTCAGCAACGACACCATCAACGCCAACCGCGTGACCATTCGCGGCATCGGCGCGGACCTGAACACCAGCAACACCACCGGCGTGTTCCTCGGCGACGTGCCCTTCGAGGACCCGACGCTGCCGCGCGTGACGCTGGACCCCAACCCCTTCGACCTCGCGCGCATCGAGGTGCTGAAAGGCCCGCAGGGCACCCTGTTCGGCGGCTCCGCACTCAATGGCGCGGTGCGCTACGTGCCGCAGGACCCGCGCCTCGACACCTGGGAGGAAAAGGCCTTCGTGCAGATGGAGTCGGTGAAGGAGGGCGATGCGGGATTGATCTACGGCGCGGCCGTCAACGTGCCGCTCGGCCAGACCGCCGCCCTGCGGCTGATGGCCTTCGACCGCCGCTCGCCGGGCTGGGTGGACGACACCTCGCGTGATCTCAACGACGTCAACGAGGTCAAGCAGAAGGGCGCACGGCTGATGGGGCTCTGGCAGCCCAGCGAGGCCTGGAAGATCTCGACCCTGGCGGTGATCCAGAAAACCGATGTCGCCGACTCCAGCATCACCGACAACACGGTGGGCCGCCTCAGCCGAAGCAACACCCCGCAACCCAGCCCGGTGCGTACGCGCTACGACCTCGAATCGCTGGGCATCCAGTATTCCTTCGATACCTTCGACGTGCAGTCGCAAACCAGCCGTGCGGCCAAGACCTTCGACGCCTCGATTGACGCCTCGCGCATCGGCAACCCGCCCGACCCGACGCCGCCCAGCGTCACCATCATCAACGACAACGAATCCGAAGCGCTCATGCAGGAGCTGCGCTTCACCTCCAACGACAGCTTCAGCGAGCGCTGGAGCTGGCTGGGCGGGGCGTTCTTCCGGCGCATCCACACCGAAGACATCACCGACATCCTCGGCAGCAACCAGATGCTGCCCATCCCGGCGCCGGTGCTGGCCGGTGCCGCCGGTGTGATTCCCGGCTTCGGCGGCTTCATCACCGAAGACGGCCGGATCAACACCGCCCGTGGCGCGGCAGACCCGATTGATGTGGATGAGGCGGCACTCTTCGGCGAGGCCACCGTCACGTTCTGGAAATCCCTGGACGTCACGCTGGGTTTGCGTGTGTTCCAGACGGTCTCCGACAGCGTCGTGCGTTTCTCCGGTGCGCTGGTCACCTCGCCGGACAACGTCACTACCGGCCAGATCGAAAAGGTGAGTGCGGGCAAGCTCAAGGAGCGGGGTGTGAACCCCAAGCTCGCGGTCAAGTACGAGTTCAACGACAACCTCAGCGTCTACTCCTCGGTGGCGCGCGGCTTCCGTTTTGGCGGCGCGCAGGTGCTGGTCGGCACGCTCACATCCGAGGCACCGGCGTTCTACCAGTCGGACGTGATCTGGAGCTACGAGCTGGGTGTGCGCACGCAGTGGATGGACAACACCTTGACTGCGGACGTGACCGCCTTCTATCTCGACTGGAACAAGCCGCAGCTGCAACAGGCCGATGCCAGCGGCCTGGGTGCGTTCTTCGACAATGTCGGTGGCGCGCGCGGGCAGGGGCTTGAGATGGCCGTGCGCTACCTCACGCCGCTGCCGGGCCTGACGGTGTCGTTGTCGGGTGCCTATGTCGATACCGTCACCACCACGCCGTTCACTACCAGCAGCGGGGTGGAGACGCAGCCCGGCACCCGCTGGCCGCTGGCCGCGCGCTGGCAGAGCTCGACCACGCTCGCCTACCAGCGCCAGCTGTTCGGCAGCTGGCAGGGCGGGGCGACGCTGCTGTACAGCACCATCAGCTCGGCACCGAACACCCTGTCCTACCTCGACACCGTGTTCGGCTACGAAACGCTGGACGCCACCCTGAGCCTGAGCGGCGGCGAGTCACGCGGCAGGCCGGAGCTGACGCTCTCGCTTGCCAACCTCACCGACACGCGCGGCATCATCTCCGGCGTCAACAACCCGCAGTTCGCGAAAGACCACAACTACATCCGCCCGCGCACCCTGGTGGCGCGCATCGGCTTCACTTTCTGAAGAACCCCATGCTCGAATCCCTCAAGCTCAATGTGCTGCGCTGGCTGATCGCCCCGATGGTGAAGTTCCAGTGGCGCGGAAAAATCCGGCGTGACCTCTCGGTGGTCGATGAATCGATGCCGGTCGATGGCGGCCGCATCGGCCTGCGCATCTACACCCCGCGCGGCACCGGGCCGTTCCCGGTGCTGCATTTCTTCCATGGCGGCGGCTGGGTCGGCTGCGACCTCGACAGCCACGATCCGCTCTGCCGTCAGCTGTGCGTCGAGAGCGGGCGGCTGGTGGTCGCCTTCGACTACCGGCTGGCCCCGGAGCATCCCTTCCCGATCCCGGTGCAGGACTGCCTTCAGTCGCTGGACTGGATGCGCCGCAACGTCCGTCGCCTCGGCGGGGACCCGGAGAACATCGTGCTCTGCGGCGACAGCGCCGGCGGCAATCTGGCGGCAGTCGCCGCCCAGCAGGCGCGGGTCATCCATCCGGGGATGATCAAGGGCCAGGTGCTGATCTACCCCGTCACCGACCATTGCGAAACGGCGCAGTGGGAGTCGTACCGCAGCTGCGGCAGCGCCCGCCACGCCCTATCGCACCCGAAGCTGATCGAACTGTGGGCGCTGTATCTGCGCAATAGCCCGCTGTGGGTCGCGGGCTCGAAGGCACACGACCTGGCCACACCGCTGCACGTCGCCGATCTGTCCGCGCTGCCGCCGGCCATGGTGCTGGTGGCGGAGAATGATCTGCTGCGGGACGAGGGGGTGGCCTATGCCGAGCGCATGCAGCAGGCCGGCACCAGCGTGCAGCTCAGGCACTACCCGGCGCAGCAGCATGGCTTCGTCGGACTGCGGCCCACGCCGGCACACGATGAGGCGGTGCGCGACATCACCCAGTGGCTAGCCGGCAATCCGCATCGCGCACCCAGGCAGCAGTGAGCTGCGCGGCGGCACCCTTAATGCGTCAACATCGGCAAGCACCTCACGCCGCCCCGACCGCCAGACATGTCCGCTGCCTTCGCCACACCTGCTGAATCCCAGGATTTCCTCGGCCACCCCAAGGGCCTCTACGTCTGCTTCTTCACCGAGCTGTGGGAGCGTTTCAGCTTCTATGGCATGAAGGCGCTGCTGTTCTTCTACGTCACCAAGTACCACTTGTTTCCTGACGAAGACGGCTACCTGCTGCTGGGCACCTATGCGGGTCTCGCCTATGCGCTGCCGGTGATTGGCGGCCTCCTGGCCGACCGCTTCCTGGGCATGCGCAAGGCGGTGATCTTCGGCGCGCTGCTGCTCTGCCTGGGCCATTTCGGCATGGCCTACGAGGGTGCTGCGGCAACGCGCATTGGCGATGTGGTGGTGCGCGATGCGCTGGCCATCCAGGTGTTCTACGGCTCGCTCGCGCTCATCATCATGGGGGTCGGCTTCCTGAAGCCCAATATCTCCACCATCGTCGGCAAGCTCTACCGCGAGGGTGATGCGCGCCGCGACTCCGGCTTCACGCTGTTCTACATGGGCATCAACATCGGCGCGTTCACCTCCGCCCTCGTCTGCGGCTGGCTCGGCGAGGCCTATGGCTGGGGCTATGGCTTTGGTGCGGCGGGCATCGGCATGTTGCTGGGGCTGGCCGTGTTCATCTGGGGCCAGCCGCATCTGCAAGGCGCGGCCGAGCCGCCCTCGCTGCCGCTGCTGCGCGGCAAGTGGCTGGGGGTGTCGCGCGAGTGGCTGATCTACGGCAGTGCGCTGCTCGGCGTGCTGCTGGTGCAGCAGGTGCTGCAAGCCAAGCTCACCTTGCTCAAAACCTTCGAGCTGACCGCCACCGAGGCCGTCGCCTTCGCCATGACCGCTGTGCTGTTTGTCTGGTTCGTGCGCTTCACGCTCAAGGGCTGCACGCCCAGCGAACGCGCGCGCATGTGGGTGCTGATGGCGCTCATCGCGGTCAGCACGGTGTTCTGGGGGCTGTACGAACAGAGCTATGGCAGCTGGAACGCCTTTGCCGATCGCGCTCTCAATCGCCAGGGCCTGGGTGTGGACTGGAGTGCGGCGCAGCTCACTGCATTGGGTGGTTTTTTCATCTTCGCCCTCTCGCCGATCTTCGCCTGGCTGTGGCCGCGTCTGGATGCGCGGGGCCTGAACCCCTCGGTGCCCGCCAAGTTCGGCTTCGCACTGATTTTCTCCGGCCTCTCGATGGGCTGCCTGGTGCTGGCGGCGAAGTTCCCGGAAGCCAATGGCAAGGCCGCCCTCTGGTGGTTCGTGCTCGCCTACTTCGTGCTTGAAGTCGGCGAGATGATCCTCTCGCCGATTGGCCTCTCTGCCGTCACCCAGCTGTCGGTGCCGCGCGTGGTGAGCCTGATGATGGGCGTGTGGTTTCTGGCCTCGGCCTTCGGCGAGATGCTGGCCGGGCGCTTCGGCACGCTGGCGGCGATCCCCGAAGGCGAGACCGTCACTACTGCCGCCGCGCTGATCACTTTTGGTGACCTGTTCACGCTGCTGATGTGGATCGGCCTCGGCAGCGGCATGGCGATGCTGATGGTGACGCCGATGCTGCGACGGGCGCTGCAACGGGCCTAGCGACGCCGTCTCAACCCGGCCAGCAGCAAGCCGGCCAGCAACCAGGGATTGAGCGCGCCGCTGCCACCGGGCAAGGGAGCGGCGCCGCCGCAGCTGCCGGTGCTGGTCAGCACGCCGGGGCTGGCGGTGCCGCTGGTGCGGATGCTGGTATTGCAGGGGCTGCCGGGGTTCTGGCCGCAGAGTTCGCTGCGGCCGGAGTTGTCGGGGTCGAGCCAGGCCTTCAGCTGCGAGCTGCTGGTGCAGCCGGTGCGCCAGGCCTTGCCGAGGCGGCCGAAGTAGTCGGGTTCGCTCAGGCTGCTGCAAGAGGCACCGCCGCCCGACAGCACGCCGATCAGCCGCCGGTTCTGGTTGAGCAGGCCGGAGCCGGAGGAGCCGCCCTCGGTGGTTCCCTGCGTCCACACCACGCGCCAGGCGTCGACGCGAAACTCGCAGGTCGTGCCATCGCTGGCGGCGCAGGCGTTGTCCTCGATGCGGGTGCCGCTGCCGTAGAGCGCGATCTTCTTCACATCGCCCTGCGGGTGGTGGATGGCCGCACCCTGAGTCGGGGCGACATCGCCCACATCCCAGCCCATGTAGTAGACGTTGAAGCCGGCACTCGGCGCCTGGCTCAGCCGCACCAGCGCGAAGTCCGATCGTGCCTCGCTGGCGAGATAGGTGGCCCCGGTCTGCGTCTGGCTCAGGCTGCTGCTGCCGCCGCCGCAGTTGGCGCGCTGGAAGTTCCAGTACAGCACCATCGAACCGGCCGTGGCGGCCGTGACTTTGCAGTGGTTGGCGGTGAGAAAGAACGGTGTCGAATCCTGCCTGAGGTTGTTGACCAGCTGGCCGGAGCAGGTGAACACGCTGTTGCCGGACTCCACCGTGTAGACCGCCGTGCTGCGGATCTCGTTGCGGTAGTTGTCGCCCTGGGTGCAGGCCACGTCGATGTTGCAGCTGCCGGCGGTGCCGGGTTGCAGTGCGGCCTTTTCGAAATCCTGGGTGCCATGGCTGAGGCTGGCGAGCTGGAGTGCGACGGCAGCCTTGCTGGCGGTGGGCACACGCAGTTCGACCACGGCCATCTCGGCCGGCACCAGGGCCGTCCACAGGCGGCCTTCTGGGGTTTCGTTGCCGGTGACATAGGGGCCTTGCAGCAGGCTGCCCTCGGTGTCGTAGAGCCAGAGGCCGGCATCGGCGGGCAGCCTGAATTGCGAGAAGGCCAGCGCCAGCGACTTCGCACCGCCCGATGACACCCGCAGGCGCCAGCGGCTGTTGCCGGGGCTGGGTTCATCCCAGAGGCCATCGGCAAGGCTCAGGGCCAGCGGCAGCTTCACTGCCACCCGCAGCGGGCCGGACTTGTTGACCGCCAGCGGTTCGGCCAGCGCCTTTTGCAGGGCGAGTGTAGAGGGGCTGTGCAGCGGCAGCGCATCGAGATTGCCCAGTGCGCGCAGCTCAGGCTGCGGCAGCAGCACCGCCTGTGCGGTGCCAGCCACCAGCAGCATCGCAGCGAGGCCCAGGCGGGCGAGCAGGTTCTTGGTCATGGCAGCTCCAGGGAGACTTCAGTCGGACAGGCCTGAGCCTCACCCGTTCCCCAAGAGCTTGTCCAGTCAGCCTGCGGGCTATTCGCCGACCAACAGGCGGTCGATCTCGGCGAGATCAGCTTCCTTCAGGCGGCCGGCGGCGGCCTTCAGTTGCAGCACGGCAGTGAGATAGTCGTAGCGCGACTTGGCGTAGTTGCTCTCGGCGGCGTAGAGCTGCTGCTGGGCGTTGAGCACGTCGATGGCGGTGCGGGTGCCGACCTGCAAACCGACCTCGCTGGCTTCCAGCGCGGTGCGGGTGCTGGTGACTGCCGCCTTGAAAGCCTTGACCGTGGAGATGCCGGTGAGCACGCCCTGGTAGGCATCACCGGCACTGCGTTCGGCGGTGCGCACGGTGTTCTCGTACTCGGCCAGGCGCTGGTTCTGCACCGCGATGGCCGAGCGCACACCCGACTGCGTGGCACCACCGGAGAAGATCGGAATGGTGAGGATGGCCTGCACCTGCGTGCCGTCGCTGCTGGTCGGCGACTTGCGGCCATCGGTGGTGCTGTCGCCCTCGTTGTCGGTGTAGCCGGCCTGCAAGCCCACCGTGGGCAGGTGGCGCGCGCGTGCGATCTTCACGTCGGCGTCGGAGATGTTCTTGCTGAGCTGTGCGGCCAGCACCGAGAGATTGCCCTGGCGCGCGGCATCGCTCCACACCGCAGGCGTCAGCGGGTCCGGGCCGGTCAGCGGCAGGTCTTCGCGCACGGCGGAGACCTTGTTCTCCGCTGCGCCAGTGATCTGCGACAGCGCCCGTCTTGCGGCAGAAAGCGCCTGGTCGGCCTGCAACTGCTGGGCGATGGCGAGGTCGGAGCGCGCCTGCGCATCCTGCACGTCGGTGATCGCCGACAGGCCCACCTCGAAACGCTGCTTGGACTGCTCCAGCTGGCGGCCGATGGCGTTGTTCTGTGCCTCGGCGGCGCGCAGGGTCTCGGCGGCGGTGAGCACGTTGAAATAGCCCTGGGCGGTGCGCAGGATCAAGTCCTGACGCGCG
>JAZKFO010000018.1:72427-76907 GCA_040386395.1 Pseudomonadota bacterium
TGGTAGCCGGTTTCGGCAAGCGCCAGCTGGCTGTCCGACTGCTTCAGGCGGGTGAAGGCAGCCCAGTCGAACACCGCCTGCGAGAGCGATAGCGACAGCGCGCGCTCTTCCACCTTGTTGGTCTGCGTCACCGTCATCGGCTGCGGCGAGCCGAAGCGGGCGGTGGAGTAGGAGGAGTTCTGATCCTGGATCGTGTAGCTGGCCTGGCCGTTGACCTGCGGCAGCAGCGCGGCCAGCGCCTGCGGACGTGCTTCCAGCGCGGCATCGCGCTGAAAGCTGGCGGCGAGCAGCGTCTTGTCGTTGGCCTCGGCCTGCGCGTAGAGATCCAGCAGCGCAGCCGCATGGCTGTTGCCGGCGGCGCAGAGGGCGAGGGCGAAAGCGGTGCGGCGGAGTGTCGTGAGAGACATGGCGATGGACGGGCAGGTGCGAAAGATCAGTAGCGGGGCAGGGCGGGGTCCACGTCGAGCGACCAGGCGTCGATGCCGCCGGCCACGCTCATCGTCTCGGCAAAGCCGGCCTGGTCGAGAAAGCGTGCGGCAGTGGCGCTGCGCACCCCGTGGTGGCAGAGCACGGCGATGGGCTTGTCGCGCGGCAGCTCGCCATGGCGCTGCGGCAGCTCGTGCAGGGGGATGTGCAGCGCACCGCTGAGGGCGGCTTCTTCCAGCTCTTCGGCGGTGCGCACGTCCAGCAGGTGTACGCGGCTTAAGTCGAGCAGGGATTTGAGATCGGTTGCTGAAATGGTTTGCATGGGCAGGACGTTGAAGGCCAAGCGCGCTGGCTTGGCGCTTTGATGCGGCATTCTGCCAAAAGGTTGCGTGACGTACCGGCGCTGAAGATCAGCGCCGCGATTTCAGTCTGGCGAGGGCACGGCGTGGATGAGATCGGCCAGCGCGGTGCGGCTGTTGACGCCGAGCTTGCGGTAGATGCGATACAGATGATTGGCGACGGTGGAGGGGGCCACGCCGATCTTGCGCGCCGCCTGCTTGAACGACAGCCCATGCGCCACCGCCACCACGATCTCGCGCTCGCGGGCGGTGAGGCGGTCGAGCGGCCCCACCGGCCAGCAGTGAACCATCATCAGCTCGCCCATCGGTTCGCTCTTGACGCAGAGACCGTCGATCACGCGGGTCTCGCCCGGCTCTGGCACCGCGAACGGCAGCTGGTTGGCGGCGTGGCTGGGCCAGTGCGCGTCCATCGCATCGAGAAAGCGCGGCTGGGCCTCGTGATAGGCGCCGCGCAGGTCGACGATGGCGGTGGAGGCACCGGCCGGACGATCGCGATGGGTGCGCACCAGATGGATGAAGAAGGAGTGCGACAGCGCATTGAACAGGTGGTAGGTCAGCCGCCGCTGCACCGCCTGCTCGGCGGCGCTGAAGGGCGCATTGCGGTCGGCCCGGTAGAGCGAGACCAGCGAGTAGAGGCCGCTGCGGCGGTCGACATGCAGGGTCGACATCAGCCGCTCGACGCGGTGCGGGCCGAAAGTCTTGAGATAGAGGTTGGATTTGTAGAACTGCGCGTCCGGAAACACGCTTTCCATCGTCGTCGGCGTGTCGGGTTCGCTGTGGATCAGCTTGGAGATCAGCGGGTTTTCGTCAGCCGATGCTTCGAGCACCTGCGCGAAGTGCTCCGGCAGGTTGCTGAGGGTGAGGGCATGAAAACGCCGCTCTTCCCACTTGCCGCTGCCCCAGATGGCGCTGTCGAAGGGGATCACCGATTTCAGGCTTTCGAGTGCCCACAGGCGGAACTTGTCGGGCGGCACCGACACCACCGAGCGGTACAGGCGCGCGATGCAGTGGTCAACCAGTTCGTCGGTCGGCACCGTCTTGGCAGGGCTTTTTTGCAATGCACTCCTCTCACTGATGCGGGGCCAGCTTTGGGGCCGCATTTACCAATGCGTGCCTGAGCCGGTCAATGGATACTCGTTCGGGATATTGTTTATCACAAGCATTCTAAAACCGCGCGGCCCATGAGCCCGCTGCTTCCCGCTGCCGGCCTCGCACTGGCAGACCTCTGGAGAGAGAAATGAAACGATGCATCGCACCGCTGCTGCTGTTGCTTGGTGGCTGTGGCAACAGTGCCATGCCGCCGGGTGGGTCTGCCCTGCCGCCCGCCACCGCGCCGGTGGTCACCACCCCAAGCGCCAAGCTCGCCAGCTGCCGCGCACCCGATGCCGCCGCCCTGCCGGTGCAGCCCGGCCTGCCTGCGGTATCGAGCGGCGCACGGCCCGGCCCGGCGCTGCTGTATGCGGCCGCCATCAGCAATCCGCAGCTGCAAAACCATCACCCACGCTTCGTCGCCAGCCCCATCCTCATGCAGGGCCACGAGGCCTACGTGAATGGCGAGTACCTGTATCAGGACTATCTCTACGACGATTACGGCAGCGACGTGAGCAACGACGACGCCAACGAAACCGGCGTGACCGTCGGCAACTCCGGCCTCAATGGATTGGAGCCGCGCGTCGGCGATATCGACTACCCCAGCAACTTCGCGCGCTTCGGCGGCAATGCGGCGGATCTCGTCGAGTTTCGCATCGCGCCGGGGGCGGATGACACCGCCTATCGCATCAGCCTCAACACGCTGCTGGAGCGCGACACCACCATCACGGCGATTGCCTTCGACATGGATCGCAACCCGGCCACGGGCGTGAGCACGCTCAACCGCGATCCGGGTGCGCCCTTTCCCGGCACCGACGAGGTGATCTACCTCTGGGGCACGGGTGCGGAGCATGTGAAGTTCGGCCCGGCGGGAGCGATGACCGTGACGCCGCTCGCCATCACCACCGATCTGGTCGCCAACCAGCAGTGGGTGTTCGTGCCGAAGACGGCGCATGCGCCGGTGGGTGATGTCGCCCTCACCGTGGCTGTTGGCTTGTTCGACGCGGCGAGCGGCGGCTGGCTGATGCCCGCTGCCGCACCCACTGCCACCCAGCCGGGTGCGGTGAAGGACGGCAGCCTGTTCGACCCCGCGCCTGCCGCCATCTTCAATCTCGGCTTTCGGTTCAACGAGCCGGTCGTGGACGAGAACACGCCGCCCGACACCTTGCAGAGCGCGGCCATCCGCATGAAGCAGCCGACGCAGTACCAGCACGTCGTGAAGTACGGCGACCTCGCGGCCAAGGCCAATCGCAGCACCGTACCCGCCACCGGCACCCTGATGCCGATCTACGCCAGCCGCTTTGCCCTGCCGCCCGTGGGCGAGGGGCGCGACCTGGCGCAGAACGACCCGGTGTATCTCGGCGCGCTGCAACCGTATGCGGTCTACATCCCCAGCGCTGCCGCACTCGGCGCGCCTGCACCCCTGCACTGGGCCTTTCACAGCAATGGCCAGCAGCACTGGCAGTACAACGGCACGCAGTACGTGCAGCAGGTGGGCGAGGCGCTGGATGCCATCGTCCCCACGCCCATGGGCCGCGGCCCACGCAACTGGTATGACGACGCCGCCGAGGCCGATGTGTTCGAGGTCTGGGCCGATGTCGCTCGGCGCTGGAGCGTGGATGCCAACCGCACCGCCAGCACCGGCTATTCCATGGGCGGCTTCGCCACCTACCGGCTCACCACCTTCTACCCCGATCTGTTCAGCAAGGGCTTCACGCAAGTGGGCCCGCCGGGCGAGCTGATCTGGGTGCCGGGCTCAGCGCCCACGGGTGGTGCCTCCACTCTCACCAACCTGCTGCTGGGCAATGTGCGCAACATCCCCTTTCTCAACCTCAACATGGTGATGGACGAGCTGGTGCCGTACCCCGGCCCGGTGGCGCAGAACCTGGGCGATCCGGTCAATGGCATCGAGGGTTTCGAGCAGCTGGGCTATCGCTACCGTTTTCAGACCTATCCGTCGGGCGAGCACTTCACCTTGTTCCTGCTCGACAACTTCCCCATGGCCACGCCCTTTCTCGCCAACACCGAAGTCGATCGCAACCCCTACCACGTCAGCTACAGCGTGCTGCCGGTGGAAGACCGCCCGGAGTTCGACCTCGTCCATGACCATGCCTACTGGGTCTCTGGCCTCAAGGTGGTGGATGCAGGCACCGCCGAGGCGCCGCGCATCGGCACGCTGGATGCCTTCAGCCATGCCTGCGGCCTGGGCGACCCGGTGAGCACGCCGGGTGCGACGGCAGGTGCCATCCCGCTGCCCTACAACGAGGTGAGCCGCAGCTGGGGTGCGCCGCCGGTGATCGCAGTGGAGAACAAGCTCACGCTGACACTCAGCAACCTCAATGCCGCCACGCTGGACCTGCCGCGCGCGGGCATCGACCCCGCAGCACCCCTGACGCTGGCGCTGACCGCCGATGCGCCGGGCGTGTTGACGCTCACGGGCTTTGCGGGTGGGACACGCAGCGTGCCGTATGCGAGTGGCACGGCGGTGATCGAGCTGCGGCCCTGAGCCCGCACTGCGAAGGCTAGGGCGTGTCATCAATTAGGCAGTCGCAGCGGCCGAAGGCTGTTTTGGGGCAGCGCAAGGCGGCAAGTGAGGGGAGATCGGA
>JAZKFO010000019.1:0-20939 GCA_040386395.1 Pseudomonadota bacterium
GCACGCCCTTGGCGGCGAGCTGGCCTTCGAGCTGGATCAGGAACTTCTCGACCACGCGCACCACCTGCTCTTTGCCGAGCGAAGCGAAGGGGATGACGGCATCGAGACGGTTGCGGAACTCCGGCGTGAAGCCCTTCTTGATCGCTTCCAGCGCATCCGGTGCGTGATCGACCTCGACGAAGCCCATGCTGGTGCGGGCGGCGTCGAAGGCACCCATGTTGGTGGTCATCACCAGGATGACGTTGCGGAAGTCCACATGGCGACCGTTGTTGTCGGTGAGCGTGCCGTGGTCCATCACCTGCAACAGCAGGTTGAAGACATCCGGGTGCGCCTTTTCGACCTCGTCGAGCAGCACGATGCTGTGCGGCTGCTTGAGCACGGCGTCGGTCAGCAGGCCACCCTGGTCGAAGCCGACATAGCCCGGCGGCGCGCCGATCAGGCGGCTCACCGTGTGGCGCTCCATGTATTCGCTCATGTCGAAGCGCACCAGCTCGATGCCGAGGCTGGCGGCAAGCTGCTTGGTGACCTCGGTCTTGCCCACGCCGGTGGGGCCTGCGAGCAGGAAGGCCCCGATGGGCTTGTCGGGGTTGCCCAAGCCCGAACGGGCGAGCTTGATCGACGAAGCCAAGAGTTCAATCGCCTTGTCCTGGCCGAAGATGGTGAGCTTCAGGTCGCGTTCGAGCGTCGCCAGCTTGTCGCGGTCGTTGGTCGAAACCGCCTTGGGTGGGATGCGCGCGATCTTGGCCACCGTCTCTTCGATGTCGCGCACCTGCACTGTTTTGCGGCGCTTGCTCTCCGGCAGCAGGCGCAGGCGGGCGGCGGCCTCGTCGATGACGTCGATGGCCTTGTCCGGCAGCTGCCGGTCGGTGATGTGGCGGGCGGCGAGTTCGACGGCACTCTTGATCGCACCGGCGGTGAAATGCACCTGGTGGTGTTCCTCGAAGCGGGTTTTCAGGCCTTCGAGAATCTTCACGGTGTCTTCCACCGACGGCTCGTTGACGTCGATTTTCTGGAAGCGCCGTGCCAGCGCGCGGTCCTTCTCAAACACGCCGCGATATTCCTGGTAGGTGGTCGAGCCGATGCACTTGATCTCGCCAGTCGCCAGCATGGGCTTGAGCAGATTGCTGGCATCCATCACGCCGCCGCTGGCTGAGCCTGCGCCGATGATCATGTGGATTTCGTCGATGAACACCACCGCACCCGGCGTTTTCACCAGCTCGTTGATGACGGACTTGAAGCGTTTCTCGAAGTCTCCGCGATACTTGGTGCCGGCAATCAGCGCGCCCAGGTCGAGGGAGTAGATCACTGCGTTCTTGAGCAGATCCGGCACCCGATTTTCGGTGATGAGCCAGGCCAGGCCTTCGGCGATGGCGGTCTTGCCCACGCCGGCTTCGCCCACCAGCAGGGGGTTGTTCTTGCGGCGGCGGCATAGCGTCTGCATCACCCGCTCGATCTCGTGGTCGCGGCCAATCAGCGGGTCGATCTTGCCTGCCTTGGCGCGCTCGTTGAGGTTGACGGCGAACTGCTTGAGGGCGGATTCCTTAGTCTCGCCCTTCTCGCCCTGCTCTTCCTTGTCCTCAACGTTCTCGTTCTCCGCCGCCGGCTTGCCGTTCTTGGAGATGCCGTGGCTGATGTAGTTGACGATGTCGAGCCGGCTCACGCCCTGCTCGCCGAGCAGGAACACCGCCTGGGTGTCCTTCTCGGCAAAGATCGCCACCAGCACGTTGAGCGTGGTGACCTGCTTCTTGCCGCTGGCCTGCACGTTATAGATGGCACGTTGCAGCACGCGCTGGAAACTGAGCGTGGGCTGGGTGTCGATTGAGCCCGCCTGATCCTTGTTGGCATGCAGGTTGTTGACCAGATACTCGCGCAGCGCCACTTCGAGCTTCTCGATGTCGGCGCCGGCCGCATTCAGCACTTCCGAGACATTGGCGTCGGAAACCAGCGCCAGCAGCAGATGCTCGACGGTCAGCAGCTCGTGGCCTTCCATGCGCGCCTGCACAAACGCGGCATCGAGTGCTTTTTGAAGTTCTTCGGCCAGCATCAGACTTTCTCCAATACGGTAAGCAGCGGGTGTTGATTCTTGCGGGCGAAGGCATTGGCCATCGCCGTCTTGGTTTCTGCAATCTCGGCCGGGTAGATGCCTGCGGTGGCTTTGCCCTGCTGATGAACGGCCAGCATGATCTGCACCGCCTTTTCACGGCTGTGCCCGAAAAACTGCTGCAAGACTTGCACCACGAACTCCATCGGCGTGAAGTCGTCATTCAGCATCACCACCTTGAATTGCGGCGGCGGTTGCAGCTTGGGCTTGGCGGGTGCAACGGCGAGAGCCGCCCCGCGACCGCGGTCGTCTTCGTTTTCAGGTGGGTTTTTCGGCGAACTCATGGACTGAATATAGCGCGGTGAAGACACTTCTCAAGGCGTGGCGACGAAGGAGTTTTTTTGCCCGCCCGGCGGGCGATAAAACCAACCGTCTGGCTCCTTAGAGACTGCCGCACCGTCATAATGTTTCGTCTCCTCGCCCGCCACTGCCGTCATGGCTCTCTCCACTGAAACCATCACCCTGCCCTCCGCCGGGCCGGGTACCACGCGCCTGCTGACGGTGCTGCGCTTCCACGGCAGCCAGCCCGGCCCCAAGGCCTATCTGCAAGCGGCAGTCCATGCCGACGAAGTACCGGCGCTGCTGGTGGCACAGCATCTGCGCGAGAAACTGCTCACCCTCGATGCGGAAGGAAAGCTCAAGGGCGAAATCATCCTGGTGCCGTATGCCAACCCCATCGGCCTGACGCAGTTCCTGCAGGGCTGGCACTTGGGCCGCTACGAGCTGGACAGCGGTGCGAACTTCAACCGCGGCTATCCGGATCTGTTCGAGCCGGTGGCGGCGGCCGTCACCGGGCAGCTCGGCAGCAATGCTTCTACCAACGTTGCCCTCATCCGAAAGGCCCTGCGCGCCGCCCTGCCCTCAGCCCGCAGCAGCAACGAGAACACCGCGCTCAAGCAGCACCTCTACGGCTTGAGCTGCGACGCCGACGTGGTGCTCGACCTGCACTGCGACTACGAGGCGACCATGCACACCTACATCGGCACGCCGCTGTGGCCGGCGGCGGCCGATCTCGCCGCCTGCCTGCAAAGCCCCGTCAATCTCTTGGCGGAGGACAGCGGCGGCGAAGCCTTCGACGAGGCCAACAGCCGCCTCTGGTGGCGGCTGGCCAAGCACTTTCCCCAGCACCCCATCCCGCCCGCCTGCTGTGCGGCGACGGTGGAGCTGAGGGGTGATCGTGACGTCAGCGATGCGCTCGCGGCGCAGGATGCCAATGGGCTCATCGCCTTCCTGACCGGGCGCGGCTTCATCGACGCACCCGCCCCGCCCCAACCCGCCGTGCAGCCCGAAGCCACGCTGCTCGAAGCGGTGGATAGTCTCAGCGCCGACCATCCCGGCGTGCTGGTGTGGTCGGCCAAGCTCGGCGACGAGGTGGTGAAGGGTCAGACCATCGGCCATCTCATCGACCCCGAAACCGGCAGCCGCCATCCCATCACCGCCCGCACCGACGGCCTGTTCTTCGCCGCCCGCGGCCACCGCTGGGTGCGTCCCGGCCAGTGGATCGCGAAGATCGCGGGCCGCCAGAAACTCGACTGGCGCAAAGCCGGGGCGCTGCTGAGCAGCTGATTAGTGCAATACTACTTTTGGCACCACAATCCAGTGCCAAAATCGGAGCCCAGCCCATGAACGCCATCCCTGCGCAAGACATCAAGCGTCGCGGCATGTCCGCCGTCGATGCCCTGCTGGCTAAAGGCCCGGTGCATGTCATCCGCAACAACCGGCCGCGTTACGTGATCTTGACGGAGGACGACTACAGCAAGCTGACTCGCAGTGCTTCGATCCCGGCAAACACCTCAGCTGGTGATTCCATCCCACGCCAGAACATCTGGGATTTTCTGCTCTCCCCGCGCCCTTGGGTCGGCACCCGCAGCAAAGAAGACATTGATGCTCAGATCGCGGAAGAGCGCGACAGCTGGGGTGAAGAAGATCCCCGCCCGTGATCGTCTTTCTGGATGCCTGCGCGATTATCTATCGAGTGGAAGGCATAGACCCTTGGAATCGCCGCTTACAAGATGAGCTGAATCGCCTGAGGGCCGCTGGTGGCGCGCAGTTGGCTGTCTCTGAATTGAGCTGGATGGAATGCCGCGTGAAGCCGCTACGCGACGACAATCAGGCCGCGCTCAAATTGTTCCAACAATTCTTCACCACCGAGGGCCTGCACATCCAGCCCCTAGATCTGGCTGTGATCGACCACGCCACCCGCCTGCGGGCCGCCTACCGCCTGAAGGCTGCTGACGCGCTGCAAGCTGCCTCGGCACTGGCCTGCGGCCCCAATGTTCATTTCGTGACCAACGATCAGCGTTTCATCAAAGTGCCAGACCTCATCACCGTGCCGCTGCAATGAGCCTCACTCTCGCCATCATCGGCGGCCGTCTCGAAGCCGATAACCTCGCCGTCTTCAAGGGCTTAAGCGAACGCGCGCCGCGCGGCATCGCCGTGCTGGCCACCGCCTCGCAGATGCCGCACGAGGTGGGCCCGGAGATGGTGGCGGACTTCCGTCGCTGCGGCACCGATGCCGAGCTGGTGCCGCTGTTCCACGGCAATGCCGCCACCGCCGCCCACGACCCGCGTCTGGTGGCGCAGATCGAGCGGCTCGGCAGCGTCTATTTCACCGGTGGCGATCAATCCACCCTGCTGCGCGCGCTCGCGCCCAATGGCCGCGAAACACCCGTGCTCGCCGCCATCCGCCGCCAGCACGCCGCAGGCGGCCTGATTGCCGGCAGCAGCGCGGGCGCAGCCATCATGTCGCGCACCGCCATCATCGGCGGCACTTCGATGGAGGCGGTGATTCACGGCGTGGTCAGCGACCCCGAACTGCCGGGCCTGCTGGTGGGCGCGGGCTTAGGCTTCTTCCCGCATGGCCTGGTCGACCAGCATTTCATCCAGCGCGGACGCATCGGCCGCCTCGTCGCCGCCATGGCGCACGGCAATGCGCCGTACGGCTTCGGCATCGACGAGAACACCTGCATGTTCGTCGACGACCACATGCTCAGCATCGTCGGTGAAAAGGGCGCGCTGATCGTCAACGGCAGCCTCGCCCATGCCGATGCGCGCCACCGCCGCTTCGACCATTACCGCGTCAGCTACCTTGACGATGGCGATGCCTGGAACCTCGCCGAGGGTGTGGCCATGCCGCACCCGCGCAAGAAGCCGACGCGGCGTGCTTCGGGCCGCGTGTTCGCTGGCCCCGGCTATCTCGAACGCAGCATCTTTGCACCCAATGTGTTCGACGAGCTGCTCACCCGCCTCGCCGATGGTGACAGCGAACGTTATGCCCGCGACATCGGCACCGCCTACGACCCGGACTCGCAAATCGAAGTGACTGTGGAACTCGAACGCAGCGGCGTGCCCAGCGCCTCGCGGGTCGCGCGTTTCGGCTCGACGCGCCGCTACACCGTGCTCGACTACGGCCTCAACATCCGCTGCCGCGCACTCGCCCCCGATGCGCGCAAGGCCTGGATGACGCGGCACGGCAAGCAGCTGATGCGCGGCCGCACGGTGGCATCGACCTCCAAGCTGATCGCCATCGGCGCCCTGCTCACCGCCGAGAGCACCGCCTGGCTCGACGACCTGAAGGCGCTCGACAAGCTGGTCACCATCGTCACCGTCGCCAGCGGCAAACCGGCCGAGGCGGCAGCCGATTACCGCGCGCTGTTCGAGGCGCATGGCATCCGCTGCACCGTGTGGGATGGCAGCGACGAAACGCTGCCACTGCTCATGAGCAGCCCGGCGACGCTGTTCACCGGCGGCAATCAGGATCGCCTGATGCGCGCCCTGTTCCAGCAGGGTGAAGAGACACCGCTGCTCGATGCCGTCATCACCGCCTACCGCGTCGGCGGCACGCTGATCGCCGTCGGTGGCAGCGCCACCGCGCTCTCCGGCGCGATGATCTGCGGCGGCGCCAGCGACGAGGCCCTGCTGTTCGGCGCCTCGCCCGACCCCTGGTATCGCGGCGTGGTGGTGCAGGAGGGTATGGGCGCCTTCCGCGAAGGACTGATCGACCAGCACTTCGTCAGCCGCCACCGCCTGGGCAGATTGCTGGTGGCCTGCCTCGAAGAAGGCGTGCGCTACGGCTTCGGCCTGCCCGAAGAAGCCGGTTTTGCCAGCACCGGCGGCGGCCATAAATTGCAGGCGCTCGGTGCCACCGGCACCGTGGTGCTGGACCTGCGCGACAGCCGCTACACGCCGGGCGCGCGCGGCTTCGAGGTGCTGGATGTGCGCCTGCGGCATCTCAAGCCGGGGCAGATTCTCGACACCGTCAGCGGAAAAATCGGCGGTGAGGGCAAGGCCGACACGGTGCGCGTCCGCGACGTGCTGAGCCGCTTCGAGGCCGATGCCAGCCGCCTGTACGACCACGAGCGCAATGCCAGCTGCGAGGTGTTCGACGTGCGGGTGGACGACGTGCTTGGCGAAGCCTACTTCAGCCTGCGCATGCACCGCCCCAACGAGCCGCGCCGCGCCATCCGCGAGCTGGACTGGCAGCGCAGCGACAGCCGCGCGAGCTAGCTTTTATCAGCGCACCAGCGCTGCCAGCCCTGGCGGTAGAGCTGTTCCAGATCGCGGGTGAACTGTGGCGCATCCATCAGCGGACTGTGGCGCAGCCGCCCCGGCAACTCGCCGCGCAGGCTGGCAAGGCGCGCCGGGTCGGCCAGCTGGCGCTGCAGGAGATCAGGCAGCGCCTGCGCTGACTCGGCGATCCAGTCGCTCAAGCCCAGGTTGCTGAGCAGGCTCAGGCTGCTGCGGGAAATGGTGCGCGCACCCGCGATGGTTGCCACCGGCAGGCCCATCATCAGCGTGTCGCAGGTGGTGGTGCCGCCGCTGTAGGGAAAGCTGTCGAGTGCGATATCGACCTCGCTGGCGCTGCCGAAGTATTCGCCGATCGGTACCCGGCCGATGCACTGGATGCGGTCGCTGGTGATGCCCTCCCTGGCAAAGCCCGCACGCACCCATTGCCCGACGTCTTCGTTGAGGATGGCAAACAATTTCAGGCGGCTGCCGGGGAAGCGCTTCAGCACCGCCGCCCAGGTCGCGAAGGCCTGCGGATTGAGCTTGGTGAAGTTGTTGTACGAGCCGAAAGTCCAGCTGCCCCGGCTGAGATAGGGCAGCGGCGTGGCAGCGGGCATCGGCACCTGCGGTTCGTAGCACCACTGGCTGTGCGGCAGCCTCAGAAGGGTCTCGGTGTGCAGGTGTTCGGAGGCGCCCACCGGGTCGGCATGGGCATCGCTGATGCGGTAGTCGATGCGGCTCAGCCCCGTGGTGCCGAGGTAGCCCAGCCAGGTCATCTGCACCGGCGCCGGTTTCATGGCGAACAGCCCCATGCGGGAGTCGGTGGTGTGGCCGGTGAGGTCGATCAGCAGGTCGATGCCATCGGCCTGCACCTGCTGCGCTAACGCGGCATCGCCGAGGCTGACGGCCTCGCGCCAGTGATCCGACAGGCTGCGGATCGTCACCGTGATGTCGTCACTGCCCTTGTAGCTGCTGTAGCAGTACACCTCCACCTGGCTGCGGTCGTGCGCGCGCAGCACCGGGATGATGAACACCGCCACCGGATGGTTGTGGAAGTCCGGCGAGACATAGCCGATGCGCAGCCGGCGCTGCGGGTCCCGCGCGCGCGGCGGCAGCGGCAGTGCGGCAATGCGCTGCTGCATCAGATCGCCGAAGCGGCGATGCGCCTCGAACAGTTCCTGCGGCGTGATGTCGATGAGGAAATTGAGTGCGAACAGCAGCACGGTATGGACCGGGAAATCCGCCGGGTCTTCCTGCACCAGCTGCCTGAGTCGCGCGAGCGAGGCCTCGCCCTGGCCGCTGTCGCGCTCCACGTTCACCAGCGCGCCGCGCACCCGGCGATTTTCCGGGTGCTGCTCCAGGCATTGCAGCAGCAGCGCACGGGCGGCGGCCATTTCTTTCTTCGCCACCAGCTGCTGCGCCAGCAGGTCATGCAGGTTGAAGGCCGCGTTGGGGTGCGCAGGCTCCAGTGCCAGCGCGCGGCGATAGGCGGCGCAGGCTTCCTCGATGGCCTTGGTTTCTTCCAGCGCGCAGCCCAGGCCGAACCAGGCCTCGGCCCAGTCGGGCTTCAGGCGCAGGGCCTGGCGGTAGGCGGCTTCGGTCTCGGCGATGACCGGCTGCTTGCCGCTCGCCAGCGTCGCCTTGCTGGCCAGCAGGGTGTTGCCCAGATTCAGCCAGGCCCAGGCGTTGTCGGGTTCGATGCTGATGGCCTCGCGGTAGCTGGCAATGGCAGCGGGCAGATCGTCCAGCAGCATGCAGGCATTGCCCTGGTTGATGAGGGCCGACACCGAGCGCGGCGCGAGCGCGAGCGCCTGCCGGTAGCAGGCCAGCGCCTGGGCTGCGCTGCCTTCGTCTTCCAGCTGCTGACCCTGCGTGATGAGGGCCGCCACCTCGGCGCGGGTCTTGTCCTCGGCGGGCTTGGGCTGATCGGCTTTGGCGGTGAATCGGGAGAGCCAGGATTTCATGGTGTCAGGACTTGCGGAGACCGTATGCTACGAGCAAGAACGGCACAGATGCTGCATTCCAAGGGATCAAAGACATGCAATTACCGTGGTTCAATCTCACCGAAGTCACCGCCCATGCGCACGCCCTGGTCGAAGATCTGCATCGCGTACGCGCCGGTGGCGTGGCGCGCGGCGACAAGGTGGGGCAGATCGCCAAGCGGCTCGAAAAACTGCTGGATGACAGCGCCGCCTTCGAGCTCAAGCACAAGCTGAACACCTACAAAAAAGCCAAGCTGCTGACGCTGGTGCGCGAGGGCCTCACGGCGAGGGAGTGGGCCGCAGCCGACATCGACCCGGTCATCAGCCGCCTGCTCACCAACCGCCTGCGCGCACCGACTCGCTGAAAAATACTCACCAGGGATTGCGACACATGAAGATCACCCACACTGGCGTTTTCGTCGGCCCCAACCGCTACACCAAGGGCCGCGCCATCCGCCTCACCGTCGACTATGGTCGCCATGCCGACGGTGCCGCCTACCGCAAGCAGCTGCCGGCCCTGCTCGACAAGCTCGCAGGCTGGGGCAGCAGCGACTGGCTGCCGGCGAAGGGCGATGCCGGGGCGATTCATGCCGCGCTCGCGCTCGAATTGCAGCGGCAGTCCGGTGTGGAAACCACCTATTGCGAGGCGCGCCCGGTACCGAAGTCGGAGGGCGAGGTGCATGTGCTCTACGGCCACGACGACGAGGAAGTGGGCTTGCTGGCCGGTGAGCTGGCGCTGGACCTCTTGGACTTCATCGCCTTCGGCGACCAGGCGGCGCGCAGCTGGGCTGAGCTGACCGGCGACTACGATGATTTCCTGCATCTGGCCGAACGCCAGACGCTGGGGCCCAGCACCCGCTCGCTGATCAAGGCCGCCGAGGCACGCGGCATCCCCTGGTTCCGGCTCAACAACCAGTCGCTGATCCAGATGGGCCACGGCAAGTACCAGAAGCGAATCGAGGCCACCACCACGTCCGGAACGTCGATGATTGCGACCGACATTGCCAAGGACAAATCCCTCGCCTATCGCATCCTCAGTGACCTCGGCCTGCCGGTGGCGAAGCAGCGCCTCGTCTACAAGCTCAACCGCGCCATCCAGGCCGCTGAAAAGATCGGCTATCCGGTGGTGCTCAAGCCCGTTGACGGCAATCACGGCAAGGGTGTGACGGTGAACGTGCGCAACGAGGATGAGCTGGAAGTGGCCTACGACAATGCCAAGGAGTTCTCCGACGGCATTCTTGTAGAGCAGATGGTGAAAGGCTTTGACCATCGTCTGCTGGTGATCAACGGCAAGCTCGAAGCCGCCGCCCTGCGCATGCCGGGCCGCGTGGTTGGCGATGGCAAGAGCAGCGTCAAGCAGCTGGTCGAAACCCTCAACCGCGACCCGCGCCGTGGTGTGGGCCACGAAAAGGAGCTGACCCAGATCCACATCGACCCGCAGGCCATGGCCTGCCTCACCGAGAAGGGCTACACGCTGGAGACCGTGCCGGCGGCGAACGAGACCGTGCTGCTGCGCAAGACCGCGAATCTCAGCACCGGCGGCACCGCCATCGACGTGACGGATGTGATCCACCCCGACAACCGCGAGATGGCGGAACGTGTCATCAAGGCCGTGGGGCTGGACATCGGCGGCGTGGACTTCCTCAGCGAGGACATCACTGTCAGCTACAAGGACAACGGCGCGGGCATCTGCGAGGTCAACGCTGGCCCCGGCTTCCGCATGCATGTCGCGCCCAGCGAGGGCAAGCCGCGTGACATCGCGGCGAAGGTGATCGACATGATGTTCCCGCCCAACACCCCGGCGCGCGTGCCCATCGCCGCCCTCACCGGCACCAATGGCAAGACCACCACCGCGCGCATGCTGGCGCATGTGATGCGCATGTGCGGCCATCACGTCGGCTTAACCACCACCGATGCCGTCTATATCAACGGCAATCTGACGATGAAGGGCGACATGACCGGGCCCAAGGCGGCGGCCATGGTGCTGCGCGACCCGGACGTCGATTGCGCGGTGCTGGAGACCGCACGCGGCGGCATCCTGCGCGCGGGCCTGGGATGGGACTGGTGCGACGTCGGTGCGGTGCTGAATGTGAGCGAAGACCACATGGGTCTGGGCGGCATCGACACGCTGGAACAGCTCGCGGAAGTGAAGCGCATCGTGGTGGAAGTGGCCAAGGACACCGCCGTGCTCAACGCCGATGACCCGCTGGTGCTGGCGATGGCCGACCACACCACCGCGAGGCACATCTGCTACGTCACGCTCGATGCGCAGCACCCGCTGGTGCGCGAACACATCCGCCTCGGCCACCGCGCCATCGTGCTGGAGCAGGCCGACCACGGCGAGATGATCTCGGTGTTCGACAAGGGCCAGCACATCCCCTTGATTCGCCCGCAGCTGATCCCCGCGACGATGGAAGGCAAGGCGCAGCACAACACCCAGAACGCGATGTTCGTGGCGGCCATGGCCTACTCGCTGGGCAAGAGTCTCGACGACATCCGTCAGGGCCTGCGCACCTTCGACATGTCCTTCAGCCAGACGCCGGGGCGGAATAACGTCTACGACGAGCATGGCTTCCGCGTGGTGCTCGACTACGGCCACAACCCGGCCGCCATCGCGGCGATGACGGGCCTGGTCGAGCGCATGAAGCCCAGGGGCAAGCGCATCGTGCAGATCGGCGCGCCGGGCGACCGCCGCAACGAGGACTACGAAACGATTGCGAAGATCATCGCCGGTCACTTCGACGTCTACATCTGCGACCGCGACGACGACACCCGTGGCCGTGGCCCGGACGAGGTGCCGAAGCTGATGCGCGAGTACCTGCTGAAGGCCGGCGTGGCGGACTCGAAGATCCACGTCATCCCCGAAGAGCCGAAAGCGCTCGAAGTGATGCTGAAGATGGCCGAGCCCTCCGACCTGCTGCTGATCTTCGGCAGCGACGTGACGCGCTGCTGGAAGCAGATCATCTACTTCAAGCCGGCATGGTCCACCGAGGAAGTGAAGGCCGAGGTGCAGACCAGCGCCGCACCCAAGCTCGAAGCGCTCTATCCCAGGCTGGTCAGCGATGAGCGCGGCCTGCGGATTGGCAAGTAGGCCGGGGCGCTGCATGCTTCTGCTTGTGGGCGTGTAGCGCCCGCTATTGACGAGTCATTGACTGGATCTCTGGAGTTTTCATGTTGCGTCTGCCTGCTGCATCCCTCGGTTTGGTCCTGGCCTGCGCGGGCCTCTGCGGCTTTGCCCAGGCCCAGTACATTGGTCCGGGCACCGAGCGCCCCCCGGCTTCGCTGACCGAACTGCTTCAGAACCCGATCGAGGGTCAGGGCGTGCAGCTGCGCGGCCGCCTGATACAGCAGCTCAATGGCACCAAATACATGTTCTCGGATGGCCAGAGCCAGATCCGCATCCAGATCACCAACGAGCTGTTTCCACGCCAGACCATCGACGAACGCAACGAGATCGAGATTGTCGGCCGCGTCGAGAAAGACTTCATGGAGACGCCGGAAATCGACGTCAGCAGCGTCGTGGTGATCGAGCCTGAACTGGACCCGAAGAACAGATAAGCCGCTTCAGTCCGTGATCGAAACCGGGCGCTCCAGCGCCGCGCCGCCCTGCTGTACCCAGGCGCGCAGTTCAAGCACTCCCTTGGTGTTGAGCGAGATCATCAGCGTCAGCACGCCCTCGAACAACTCGGTTGCCGCTGGCACCGCCGCGGCGGAGGGATTGGAGAACACCCTCGCCCACACCGCCTGCCCAAGGGCCTGTGCGGCGGGCAGATAACGCCCCGGCTCGCTGCCCAGCGCCGTGACGATGCCGTCGATGGCGGCCGGTGCAGCCACCTGCGCCTCGTGCAGCAGCTGGATGGCGAGGCGGCGGGAAATCACGAGAGGGCTGGCAGTCATGTGCAGTGCGGGCATTGGGGATCGCGGATCAGTTTGAGCTTACGCCAGTTGCCTGCGCGGGCATTCCAGAAGTGCAGCTGTCCTGCGACATCGGGCTGGCCGAGCAGCAGTTGCAGTGCGAGCAGCGCTTGCAGCGCACCCACCATGCCGACGATGGGACCGAGAATGCCAGCGTCTTCGCAGGCTTCGGCCGCCGCACCGGTGTCGGGGTAGAGGCAGGCATAGCAGGGGCCACCGCGACGCAAGTCGAACGCTGCCACCTGCCCTTCCCAGCGAATCGCCGCACCGGAAACCAGCGGCACGCGCGCGGCGACACAGGCGGCGTTGAGGGCAAAGCGGGTCTCGAAATTGTCGGTGCAGTCGAGCACCACATCCACTTCGCGCAAGGCCGCCAGTGTGGCCTCCGCCGTGTGCAGGCTTTGCAGCTTCACGCCGGCATCGACACTGGCCAGATGCTGGATGGCCGCATCCACCTTGAGCTTGCCGACATCGGCCTCGGTGTAGAGCGTCTGCCGCGGCAGATTGCTGCGCTCGACCCGGTCGCGATCCGCCAGCCACAGTGTGCCGATGCCGGCACCCGCGAGGTAGCGCGCCGCCGGGCAGCCCAGGCCGCCCAGCCCCACCACCAGCACGCGGGAATCACACAATGCCGTCTGCCCGGCCACGCCGATTTCCGGCAGCACGATCTGGCGTGCGTAGCGGGCGAGATCAGCCATGAGCAGCGCTCCATTGCCCGCCCGTCACCCGCTCGTTGCCGCCGTCATCAAGTCGTGTTTCGACGGCGGTGAAGCCTCGCTGGCGCAGCAGGGTACGCACCGCTTCGCCCTGCTGGTAGCCGTGTTCCAGCAGCAGCCAGCCGCCCGCCGTGAGTCGGGCCGGTGCTTCGCCGACCAGACGGCGCAGCAGGACCAGGCCATCCACTCCGCTCACCAGCGCCAGCAGCGGTTCGTGGCTGAGGGCCGGCAGATGCGGGTCGCCCTCGGCGATGTAGGGCGGGTTGGCCGTGATGAGCTGGAACGGCGGGGTGCCCAGCGGCAAGGCCAGCGCATCGGCCTCGATGAATCGCACGCCTAGTTGCAGGCGCGCGGCATTGGCGAGCGCGACGGCCAGTGCGGCCGGCGAGCAATCCGAGCCGGTGATGTCATGTCCCGGCGCCTCGTCGGCCAGCGCCAGGGCAACGCAGCCGCTGCCGGTGCAGGCATCCAGCACCCGCGCGGCGGGCGGCTGGGCAGCCAGGATTTGCAGCGCCCAGTCCACCAGCACCCCGGTGTCGACACGCGGGATCAGCACATCCGGCGTGAGGTGCAGCGTCAATCGGCGGAAGGGCTGGGTGCCGATGACGTAGGCCAGCGGCTCGCCTGCTGCCCGTCGCGCCAGCCAGTCGGCATAACGCGACTGCTGCGCTGCGCTGAGAGGCTCATCCCGAAAACGCAGGCGGCTGCGATCGGTCACCAGCAGTTCGGCCAGAAGCCACTCCGCCTCGTCGCGTGGGTGCTCGCACACTGCGCTCAGCTGCTGGGTGGCTGCCGCGAGCAGCCCGGCCAGGCCACTGCTCACGGGCAGTTGAAGGTGCAGACCCGTTCGGTGTCGATCACGCCGCCGCAACTCTGGAAGCAGGTGCGGTAATCGCCCTCACACTGGCCGTAGTCGGCATTGCTGCTGCACGAGCGGCGGTTGCAGCTGCTGCGTCCCTGATCGCCCTTGGCATTGCCCAGGCAGCGCTCATAGTCGTCGCGGGCCTCCAGTTCGCAGCGCAGCTCGCTGTTCTGCGCCTTGAGGTCGGCCGTGTTGCGGCAGTTGCCCTTGTCGGCCAGGCACTGGCTGACGCAGGGGCGCGACAGCGGATCACTCGGCGGCGTGTAGCGGTAATTGGTTTCGTAGATCGGCCCGCAGGACATCGCCAGCAGGGCCGCCACCAGGATGAAAATCTTGCGCATCAGTATTCCCCCATGCCGCTGGTCAGTTCGGCCAGCTGTTCCGCCTGCGATTCTGCCAGCAAGGGCTGGATCACCGGGTCGAGATCGCCGGTCATCACCCGGTCGAGCTGGTAGAGCGTGAGGTTGATGCGGTGGTCGGTGATGCGACCCTGCGGAAAGTTGTAGGTGCGGATGCGTTCGCTGCGATCGCCCGAACCGACCAGCTTCTTGCGGGTGGCCGCCTGCTCGCTCGCCGCCTTCTGGCGCTGGGCGTCGATCAGGTGCGAGGCGAGCAGCGCCATCGCCTTGCTGCGGTTCTTGTGCTGGCTGCGCTCGTCGTCGCACTCGACGATCACGCCGGTCGGAATATGCGTGATGCGAATGGCGGATTCGGTCTTGTTGACGTGCTGGCCGCCCGCACCCGAAGCCTTGAAGGTATCGACCTTCAGATCCGCCGGGTTGATCTCGATCTGTTTTTCTTCCACTTCCGGCAGCACCGCCACCGTTGCCGCGCTGGTGTGGATGCGGCCCTGGGTTTCGGTTTCCGGCACCCGCTGCACGCGGTGGGCACCGCTCTCGAACTTGAGCTGGGAGAAGGCCCCGAAGCCGACGATGCGCGAGATCACCTCGCGATAGCCGCCATGCTCGCCATCGTTGGCGCGCAGCACCTCGATGCCCCAGCCACGCGTCTCGGCATAGCGCGAATACATGCGGAACAGATCGCCCGCGAAGATCGCCGCCTCGTCACCGCCGGTACCGGCGCGAATCTCAAGGAACACATTGTTGCCATCGAGCGGATCGCGCGGCACGAGGTAGCTTTGCAGCGTGGCTTCGAGCGCCTCGATGCGTGCGGTGACCAGCGGCAACTCGCTGTCAGCCATGTCGCGCAGTTCCTTGTCGGGCTCGGCTCGCATGGCGATCAGATCGGCATGCTCCTGCGTCGCTGCGACATGGGCTGCATAGGCCTCGCTGAGGGGTCCAAGCTGGGCGTATTCCTGCGACAGGCGCTTGAAGATGTCCTGGTTGGCAGCGACATGCGGCTCAGCCAGATCGCGTTCGATCTCGCTGCGGCGTTGGGCCATCTGGGCCAGTTTCTGGAGCAGTGAAGATTTCATTTTTGGGTGAAGCGGGAATGGGAGACAGGGGATGGTGTAGGGGCAAAGCGGTCCGGCTGTCGCTAATACCGACCCGTTCCTCGTCCCCCATCTCCTCCCGCTTCATCCTCAAGCCCGAACAAGGTCTGCGCCGCATTCAGCAACAGCGCCTGTTCCACCGAATCGGCCCGCTTCAGGGCAGCCGAAGGCGCATGCAGCAGCTTGTTGGCGAGCGTATCGGCCACGAACTGCATCACGGCCTCGGCCGGTTCACCCGCCGCCAGCTTGCGCCGCGCCTTGTCGAGCACCTCGTCGCGGTAGTCGCGCGCCTGCTGGCGCATGGCGCGGATGGTGGGTGCGGCGTCACGCGACTCCAGCCAGCGGCCGAACTCGCTGGCGTGATCGACCAGCATCGCCTCGGCCTGCTCGGCAGCCACGCCCCGCGCCTTGAGGTTTTCGCTGATGACGGATTTGAGGTCGTCGACGGTGTAGAGATAGCAGTCCGACAGCTCGCGAATCTTGGGGTCGAGATCGGGCGGCACCGCCAGGTCGATCAGGAACACCGGCTTGCGACGACGCTTGGCGAGTGCCGCCTCCATCAGCGTGCGGCTGACGATGAGATTGCGTGCGGCAGTGGATGACACCACCAGATCGGCTTCGGACAGATGGGTGGGCAGGTCATCCAGCGAGATGGCAAACGCACCCAGCTCCTGCGCCAGCTTCTGCGCGTTTTCCAGCGAGCGGTTGGCCACGATCAGCCGGCCGATGCCCTGCCCGCGCAGGTGCCGCGCGAACAGGCGGATGGTTTCGCCGGCGCCAATCAGCAGCGCGGTCTGCTTGGAGAAATCCGAGAAGATGCGCTTGGCGATCTGCACCGCCGCATAGGCGGCACTCACCGGGTGCGCGCCGATCTCGGTATCGGTGCGCACTTTCTTGGCGACGGCAAAGCTGTGCTGGAACAGGCGGGTGAGCACCGGGCCCAGGGTCTTTTCACCGACTGCGGTGGCATAGGCCTGCTTCATCTGGCCCAGGATCTGCGGCTCGCCGACCACCAGCGAATCCAGCCCCGACGCCACCCGCAGCGCATGCAGCACGGCGGAGTGGTCGCGATGCACGAAGCTGTGCTGCTCAACCAGGGCCAGGTCCACCTCGCGCTCGCGCCGCCACCAGTCCTTGAGCCGGGCCTCGTCCTCGACCTCGGCCACCGTCACGATCTCGGTGCGATTGCAGGTGCTCAAGATCGCCGCCTCGCGGATGCCGGGCAAGCCTCTGAGCCGCACGAGGGCGGCAGGCACTTCTACATCGGTGAAGGCAAGCCGCCCGCGCGCCTCGACTGGCGCGGTGTGGTGGCTCAAGCCCAGGGTGATGACGGCCATTGGCTACCTCGAATCAGCCGCTATTTTCGACGATTGCGGCACACATCAACAAGCCGTTCAGTTGCTATGACGTTAATATGCGCAGGCTTTCGGCATAAGGCCTGAAGCCCTTCTACGTTGCTGGTCGCCCCCCGTGCTTGATTCCCGCGCCGCCAATTTGCCCGCTGCCCTGTTCTGCGCAGCTGGCGTTCTGTTTTCTCCCCTGCCAGCACTGGCGAAGGTAGAAAACGAGGCGAAGGTTGCCAGCCCGCTTTCGCCCCAGGCCCAGGCCCAGTTCCATGTGCTGGCCGGCGAAATGGCCGCAGGTCGCCAGTTGCCGGAAGCCGCCGCCGAAGAGTTCATGAAGGCGCTCAACTTTGCCGCCGACGTCGATCTGGCCGCCCGCGCGACCGGCTTTGCGCTGGCCGCCAAGCGTGACGACCTGGCGCTGAAGGCCGCGACCAAATGGCTGAGCCTGGAACCCTCGGCCATGGACGCGCGCGAAGTCATCGCCCGCCTGTCGCTGAAGAATGGCAACACCGCCGAGGCGCGCTTGCAGTGCGAGGCGATGATCAAGGGTCATCCGGGCGGCGAAGGCGATGGCTACCGCCATGTCGCGCTGCTGCTTTCGCAGGACAAGGAGACCGCGCAGCCTGCACTGGCATTGATGAAATCGCTGGCGGCCGAAAAACCACAGTCCGCCAGCGCACAGCGTGCGCTGGCGCTGCTGGCGTTCCGCTTCGAGGACATCGGTCTCACCGAAAAGGCGGCGCGCGAGGCCTTGCGGCTTGCCCCCAACGAGCGTGAATCGACGCTGCTGCTGGTGGCGGCCCTGGTCAGGCAGGGCAATCTGGCAGCGGCCGACCAGGCCATCGCACCCTTGCTGGATGGCAAGGGCGGCAACGACCTGCGGCTGGGCTACGCCAAGCTCTTGATCGACGCCGACCAGCGTCCGGCCGCGAAGGAACAGATCAAGCTGGTGCTGAAGGCCGAGGCCAACAACCCCGATGCGCGGCTGGCGATGGCGCTGCTGCTGCTGGACGAGCGCCTGCCGGAGCAGGCCGAGCCGCACTTCACTGCCCTGCTCGACAATGCCGACCGCAAGGGTGATGCCGCCTACTACCTGGGCCGCATCGCCGAGATGCGCAAGCAGCCCGGCAGCGCCCTGGCCTGGTACGAAAAAGTCACCAGCGGCAGCCAGGTGCTGGATAGCTTCGTGCGCCGCGCGCGCGTGCTGGCACTGCTCAAACGCATGCCGGAAGCACGCGAGCTGCTGGCCGCCCTGCGCGAACAATATCCGCCACTGACCAGCCGCCTGCTCACCACCGAAGGCGAGCTGCTGGTGCAGGACGATGCGCTGATCGAAGCGCTCGGCCTCTACGACACCGCCCTGAAGGCGCAGCCCGATGACACCGAGCTGCTCTACGCCCGCTCGCTGCTGCACGAGCGCATGAACCGCTTCGAGCTGGCCGAAGCTGATCTGCGCAAGCTGATTGCCAACGATGCCAATGATGCGCGCGCACTCAACGCGCTTGGCTACATGCTGACGCTGCACACCAACCGCATCGACGAAGCCGCCAAGCTCATCGCCAGGGCCTACGAGCTGGAACCCAATGATCCGGCCATCCTCGACTCGCTGGGCTGGGTGCAGTTCAAGCAGGGCAAGGCGAAGGAGGCCCTGCCGCTGCTGCAGAAGGCGCACACGATCTACCCCGATGCCGAAGTGGCAGCGCATCTGGGTGAAGTGCTGTGGACGTTGGGCGAGAAGGACAAGGCGCGCCAGCTGATGGAGAGTGCCGCGAAGGAAGACGGCAGCAACAGCGTGCTGCGCGACACCATGCAGCGGCTGCTTTCCACGCCCTGATGCGCCTGCGCAGTGCGGCGCTGCTGCTGATCGCGCTGCTTGGCGGTTGCGCCAGCCTGCCAGATTCACGGCCCACCGATCCGGCCGCCGTCGATGCCGCCTGGACCGAACGCCAGCAGCAGCTCGCCGGCCTCCCCGGCTTTCAGCTCAATGGCCGCGTCGCCATCAAGGGTGGCGGCCTGTCTGGCGCGCTGCGCTGGCGGCAAGAGGGCGAGACGTTCGACCTGCGCATCGCCGGGCCGTTTGGTGCCGGTGCGCTGTCGATGCAGGGCACGCCGGCAAATGTGGCGATCAAGGGCAAGGACATTGATCTGGTCACCAGCGAACCGCGGCAGGTGCTGGCAGCGCGCACCGGCTGGCGGCTGCCGCTCGATGCCCTGCGCTGGTGGGTGCTGGGGCTGCCCGCGCCGCTGAGCGACGAAGCCGAAGCGGCCCGCATCGTGCTGGATGCCGAAGGCCGGCCAGAGCGGATCCAGCAAGGCGACTGGACCCTGCGCTACAGCGACTACCGCAGCGAAACCATGCCGGCCATGCCCTATCGCATCGAGGCGGTGCAGCCGACAGCGTCAGGCGAGTGGATGGCCACGGTCATCATCGAAGCGATGGTGCTGAGCCCATGAACATCGCCCCCAGCACTTGGCCCGCACCCGCCAAGCTGAATCTGTTTCTACATGTGCTGGGGCGGCGCGAGGATGGCTATCACCGCTTGCAGACGCTGTTCCAGTTTCTGGACTACGGCGACGAGCTGAGCTTTGAAGTGCGCCGCGATCGCCTGATTGCGCGGCCAGAAGGTGCGGCTGAAGTCGCTGCCGCCGATGACCTGGTGGTGCGCGCCGCACAGGCGCTTCAGCAGGCCAGCGGCTGCACACTGGGTGCAAACATCCGCGTGCTCAAGCGCACGCCGATGGGCGCCGGCCTGGGTGGTGGCTCCTCCGATGCCGCCACCACCCTGGTCGCACTCAACCATCTGTGGGGAACGGGTCTGGGCCTTGAGGCGCTGTCGGCGCTGGGCCTGCGACTGGGTGCGGATGTGCCGGTGTTCGTGAAGGGCCTGGCGAGCTGGGCCGAAGGCGTGGGCGAGACACTGACGCCCGTGACGCTGCCGGAGCCCTGGTACGCCGTCATCGCCCCCGATGTGCTGGTCTCCACCGCCGAGATCTTTGCCGCACCCGAACTCCGGCGCGACCACGCAGCGATCACGCTTGAAGATTACGAGCACGGTGCAGGCACAAACGATTGCGCCCCCGTCACCTGCGCCCGCTACCCGGACGTTGCAGCAGCACTCGGCTGGCTCAGCCGCGTCGCGCCGGCACGCATGTCGGGCACGGGCTGCGCGGTGTTCGCCGAGTTTGGCGATGCCCGCGCCGCCCGCGCCGCCATCGAGGGCATCCCGAAAAACTGGCGTGGATTCGTTGCTCGTGGGCTGAATCTGTCTCCGCTCGCGTCTATAATCTGCGCGCTTTGATTTTGGTGGGGTGTAGCCAAGTGGTAAGGCAGCTGGTTTTGATCCAGCCTACCGGTGGTTCGAATCCATCCACCCCAACCATTTCACAAGCCGATTTTTGCCCTGCTTGATCCGGCTTTTTTTCATGTCTCATAACAATTGAAGGATCGCCGCGCATGGCCGACACCCAGTTGATGCTCTTCTCCGGCAACGCCAACCGCAAGCTGGCGCAGGACATTGCCAACTATCTGAAGATGCCGCTGGGCCAGGCCACGGTCGCCAAGTTTTCCGACGGCGAGATCCACGTCGAGCTGCTCGAAAACGTGCGTGGCAGCGATGTGTTCGTGATCCAGCCCACTTGCGCGCCGACCAACGACAACGTCATGGAGCTGTGCATGATGCTGGACGCGCTGGAACGCTCCAGCCCGCGCCGCATCACGGCGGTGATCCCCTACTTCGGCTACTCGCGCCAGGATCGCCGCATCCGCTCCGCCCGTGTGCCGATTTCCGCCAAGGTGGTGGCCGACATGGTGGGCCGCGCCGGTGCCGATCGCGTCATCACCGTCGATCTGCACGCCGAGCAGATCCAGGGCTTCTTCGATGTGGCGGTGGACAACATCTATGCCTCGCCGATCCTGCTCGGCGACATCTGGCGGCAGAACTACCAGAACGTGATCGTGGTGAGCCCCGACGTCGGTGGCGTGGTGCGCGCCCGCGCACTGGCCAAGCGCCTCGACGATGCGGATCTGGCCATCATCGACAAACGCCGTCCGCGCCCCA
>JAZKFO010000020.1:0-14945 GCA_040386395.1 Pseudomonadota bacterium
GCCGTCCCGGCCTGACTCAAACCAATGAGCCTCTACGAAAACCGGGGCGATTCAGCTGCCGCTACCGAGCAGGAAGAACTCAAACCGGCCGAGCCTGACCGGCACCGGCTCGCGCTTTTTGCTGCGAGAGATGCTCTCTTTGGTGGCGTGCAGTTCGTCGAACTTGAATGCAGCATTCGGCCGCAGCTCCAAGTAGTAGCAGCACTCGACGGTATCAAGGCCACTTAGAAGACAGGAGGGCAATGCGTTCATGACTCTCACTCAGCCCGATAGCCCTGATAGATCACGCCGGGTGCGTCGTTTCCAAGCTCCTTTTCCAGCTCTTGATAGTGCTTGTTAGCGGCACGGCGGAAGTCTTCACGAGGGCCATAGAGGAACTCGCGGTCATCAATGCCGTCCACGCCGTATTGATCCTTCAAGCGGTCACGCATCTGTTGATCCTCGCTGTAGGGCAACCCCGCTGCGACTTCATCAATCACCGTTGCCATGAGGTCACCCACGATTTCCGTTCGGCTCTTCCTCGGATAGAGTTCGCACAGCGCCGCCAGCTTTGCTGCGACGTGCACAGGTAAACGAAAAGAAAGCTGCTTTGATGTGAGACGTGAGTTGTCTGGGGCGTCCCACAGCTTGTGAAGTTCAGAAGATTTCATGGACATGGCGATCAACATTTTATGAATGTTGTTCGACCTTAGTGCCGGGATGCGCGTGCGTCAAGAGCCGATGTATCCGTAGGGCCCCGTGTTACTTGCACGGGGTCCGGCGCTACAGCTATTGCCAAGGTGACATGACCACCACTACATAATGTGGTGCTAAAGTAGCCACAACAGCCGAAAACGGCGCCTGCCTTAGCACTTGAAGATCACCTCAGCCATTCAGCGCAACCCCATTGGACGCCATAAAAATAGTCGAAACATCCCCTCCGGATGCACTTACCTCCATGGTAAACTTCTGGTTGAAGGTGGCCGATCACACTGTTGAGTTGACTGACGCAGAGCGCATTGTCTCGCGAGGTCCAGTCTTCATCCTGAAGAATGTTCAAGAAACGCTGAAAACTGTCGATGACATACGCATAGTCAACACGGACTGCACCTCGGATGTATTCGACGAGTTGGGCTGGGAAATGTCTGATGTTTGCAAAGCTTTTCAGGCTTTAGATGCGACTGATTATAGAAAAACGTTTTTCTGTCGCACTAGTAGCAACATATGGGTTCTCGCAGATGACTATGTGTTGAGAAACTATGATGATGGATTGTCTTCGGAAGGCCTTAAGCTAAGGTTGTATATGAAGTTCTCGGTAAACAATGTGGGAAAGAAAATAATGATGCTCTCGTGCCATGAAAGTGACTAATATGAACCACGAGAATTGCCCAATTTGCGACTCTTCTCAGACCCGAGAGATTGTTCGGGCGAGCACAATTGAGCGGTCTGGAAAGACTCTGGATTATCAGAGGACCTCGTTTGTTTGTGCCTCATGCGCAACCGATTTTATGTCGGCCGATCAAGTGATGCGAAATAGACGTGCAGTCGTTGCGGCAGAGGCGCGAGCCCTAGATTGCCCAAGACCCGAGGAAATCCTACGATGGCGTAAAACTTGGGGCTTAAGCCAGCAGCAAGCAGGAGCAATGTTAAAAGTCGGACCAACGGCTTTCTCAAAGTATGAGAACTCCGCGCTAACTCCGTCTGGGCCAACGAGTCAATTGCTGCATGTTTTAATTGGCTGCAATGCGGCAACAATGTTTCTAGCTAGTCGCATTGACTTTCAAGTAAGCACTCCGCCCACTCATATAACCCAAAATATGAGTAACAATTTTACTTGGCATCCAAATAAAAGATTCGTTGCCGAAGTAAAAATAGCCGACTGCTACAACGTGATCGTATGTGACTCAGTCGATCACCCATTGCAGAGCCACACGACGAAACTAGTATCCGATTTAGCAATTAATGACGACTATGTCACCTCAGCCGCCTCAGTTTGATTCGCCACTTCCCTCGCGTTTGAACATCGTATTTCTCGTGTCGATCGCAGTCGAAGCAAATCCAACTTACAACGGCAACAACAGCACCGCGCAGTGGGGTGGGAAGTGGGCTTTAACAGTACATCGGCCAGACCATGACTCGAAAGCCCGGCAGGTTCATTTGAGATTTGAGGTCACGGCCGGTGATGATCTTAAGTTGCTTCCTTACAGCGGACATCTTCAAGCGGCAGCAGAGATAACCTTTGATCGTGCTGAAGACGCGGCCTTACTTGATCAAGCTGCTGCGTGGAATGCGACTGGTCCCCTAGTCGGGTTTATACGTTCGCATCTCGACGCCATTACCGCTGTAGGCCCCTATGCGAGGATGATTCTTGGGGGAATTACACAGAGTCAGCTTGTCGTCGCCGGCCAGCTTACCGACGCCTCAGGGAACCTGTCGCCGCTATACCCACAGAGCAGCGAAGCAAGCGAATAACTCTGGCACAGCTCAGGCACCTAACTGCCTTGCAGCGCACATTTCAGCATCCAGTGCCCATCTTCGTCCGGTGAGGCGCACCACCATTACCCCTTCCACATGACCCGTTTGCTCACCACCGCTGCCACCAAGCGCCTGCGCAGCGTCTGCCTGGGCATCACGCTGTTCTGGTTCATCGCTGGGGGCGTGGCGCATTTTCTGGCGACCGACTTCTTCGTTCGCATCACGCCGCCCTGGGTGCCAGAACCACGCGCCGTAGTGATCTGGAGCGGCGTGCTGGAGCTGCTGCTGGCAGCAGTGGTGTGGTTTTTACCCCGGTTCCGGCCTTTGGCAGGCTGGCTGCTGATCGGCGTGATCTGTGCGGTATCGTCCGCCAACATCCACATGTGGCAACACCCGGAGCTGTTCCCGGAAGCACCGCGCTGGGTCTATTTCGCGCGGCTGATCCTGCAAGTGGGCCTGATCTGGGCCGTGTGGTTCGGCACGCGCCTGCCGAAGCACCCGCTCAGCTCTTCAGCAGCAGACGCCAGCTGATCGACAGCAGCACACCAGCGGTGAGGATGGCGCGCAGGCGGAAATAACCTTCGATGGAATCGAGCGCGCGATCACGCCAGTAGTCGGCCAGCAGCAGCAGCAGGAACACCACCCCCAGCATCAGCAGCGAGTGCCGGAACGGCAGCGCCATGGCGGCCCAGCTGAGCAGCATCAGCGCCACCGAAATGGCCACGCCCATCATCCCCGCCGTGCCACGGGAAAGCGGCACCGCAAAACCCCAGAAGGTGCCAGCCATGAAGCTGGCGATGAGGGCGATGTAGCGATGCCAGGCGAGATCAAGCCATACCGGGGCCGTTGCGGGCGAGAGCGTGAGCCAGAGCGGGCCGATGAGGAAGGGCAGCAGACCAGAAAGGCCTAGCCAGAAAGCAAGCGGCGAAAGCATGGTGTTGTCCTCAAGTCGGATTGATGCGCACAGTATCAATGGTCACCGTCTAGATAGAACCACCGGCCTTTCTCACGCACGAAACGGCTCAGCTCATGCAGGCGCTGTGCGGGCCCGCCGCCCAGGCGCGAGCGGGCAATGAACTCGACGGTTGCGGTATCGGGCCCCGTGCTGTGATGCGCCTTGACCGTAAGGCCCAGCCATTTGATCTGTGCCTGCAAATCCAGGGTGGAGGGCCGCGTGCTGGGGTGCCAGCTCGCCAGTAAATACGCGACATCGCCGCGCACGAAAGCGCTGTAGCGCGAACGCATCAGGGCCTCGGCGGTCGGTGCGGCCTCACCCGCATGCCAGCGGCCGCAGCAATTGGCATAACAGGCGGCCGCACCGCAATCACAGGGAAGGGTCATGGCTTGGGCAGGCGCTTGGCGGGCGCGGGGATCTTCTGGTTCGGCTTAGTCGGTGCAGCCTCGATCATCGCGGCCATGCGCGGACGCGCATCGTGAATCAATTGCGGGATCAGTTCGGCCTCTGGCAGGTTCTTCCAGTACTTCATTGGCATCTCGCTTTTCATGGCCTGCACCTTGAGGCGTGCAGGGTTGAAGATGTTGGCGAAGTAGGTGCGCCAGTAGGTCTCGAACAGGTCTTCGCTCGGTGCATCGGCCTTGTTCGCACCCTTGCCATAACTGAGCGCGCTGCCATCCCAGTGCGCGCTGCGGTACGGCGTGAGAATGCTCCATCGCATGCCGGTGAAGCGCCGGACAAAGAAGGGGGCAATGCGCTCCACGATGTAATGCGCCGGCTCGAACCACGCGATGAACACCGAATTGTTGGCGGATGCGCCAAGCGGCTCGCCATCCGCTGCCAACACCTCTCGAAAGCGCACGAAGGCTTTCATCTTGTGGCTGTCACGGCGCACGCTTTTTTCGGCATTGCGGGCGCGCAGCACGTCGGGGTCGGTGATGAGTTGCAGCAGGTTTCGTTCGCCATGCGTCAACCGCCACAGCAGGCGGTAGGCCAGGCCATAGCGCTGCGGGTCGCTGTGGCAGATGAGTGCATCCATCAGACCCAGAAACTCGACGGGGATTCGGGGCGCGGGCTTTGCAGTGACAGGCAGGGGCAGCTCGTCCTGATCCAATAGCAGGCTGGCTTCGCCACTGACGAGCCAGGTCAGCTGTTCGGGCGGCACATCGGCCAGCAGCAGCGTGCGAGCGGCGCTGCGCCAGCCATCGAAGTCAGCACCATCTTTTAGAGCGATGGTTTTCACAGCCGATCAGGCAAACAGCTCGCCCTGCCGCGCCTGCACCAGCTCACGACGCAGCACCGCGCTCTCCGGCTGCCTGACTGGCTTGTGATCGGCGAGCGTGATGAAGGGTGCCGCCTTTTTCATCGGCGCCTTCAGCTGCACCAGGTCGTCGTAGCGCAGGGTCTTGTGGCGACGCAGGGCAATCAGTCGATCCACGGTCTTCACACCCAGGCCCGGCACCTTCAGCAGCATTTCGCGTGGTGCGCGCTGCACATCCACCGGGAAGATCTCGCGGTTGCGCAGCGCCCAGGCGGCCTTGGGGTCGATGTCGAGCGCGAGGTTTTCATCGGCGTTGATGGGGGCGATGTCTTCCACCGTGAAGCCGTAAAAGCGCAGCAGCCAGTCGGCCTGGTAGAGCCGATGCTCGCGCACCAGGGGCGGCGCTTGCAGGGGAAGCGACTTGGCGGAATCCGGGATGGGGCTGAACGCCGAGTAATAGACCCGGCGCATCTTGTAGGCGCTGTAGAGGCTGCTGCTGGTTTGCAGGATGTTGCGGTCGGTGCTGGCATCAGCGCCCACGATCATCTGCGTGCTTTGCCCGGCGGGCGAGAATCGCGGTGCGCCCTTGAGCTTGCCGGCCGGCGTCTTGCGCTCTTCCTTGGCGTTTTCGATGTTGAGCCTGAGGTTGCCCATCGCGCCCCGGATGTCACGCAGGTTCTTTTCAGGCGCCAGGCGTTGCAGCCCTTCTTCGGTGGGCAGCTCGATGTTGATGCTCAGGCGATCAGCCCAGCGCCCGGCCGCCGCGAGTAATTCCGGCGAGGCATCGGGGATGGTCTTCAAGTGAATGTAGCCACCAAACTTCTGCTCCACCCGCAGTTTGCGGGCAACCTCCACCAGCTGCTCCATCGTGTAGTCGGACGAGCGGATGATGCCGCTGGAGAGAAACAGCCCCTCGATGTAATTGCGCTTGTAGAAATTCATGGTGAGGCCCACCACTTCATCGGGCGTGAAGCGCGCCCGCTGCACATTGCTGCTGCGGCGGTTGACGCAGTACACGCAGTCGAAGGTGCAGAAATTAGTGAGCAGGATCTTCAGCAGCGAGATGCAGCGGCCATCCGGCGTGTAGGCATGGCAGATGCCCATGCCCTCGGTGCTGCCGATGCCGCCGCTCTTCAGCGAGTTTCGCGACTCCGCACCGCTGGAAGCGCAGGAGGCATCGTATTTGGCGGCATCGGCGAGGATGGCGAGCTTGGCTAAGGTTTGCATGACCCTACAGACCTCATGCCGCTGGTTTGGTTGTGACCAGCAGGCGCAATCTTTCAGTCGTCTGGTCTCGGCTCAGGCGACTGTTGCCGACGTCGTCCATCAGCGCATACCAGTCCGATGAGTCAGGCGCAGTCTGAATGCCATTGATGCGCAGAAAAACAATCGCCGACATCATCGCCGTACGCTTGTTGCCATCGAGAAACGCATGGTTGCTGGCGATGAAAAACAGGTAGCCCGCCGCGATCTCGACCAGATCGGAGTACACCGATTGCCCACCGAATGTCGCTTGCGGTGCGGCCACCGCAGAGTGCAGCAACGCCTCCTCACGGATGCCCTGCAAGCCACCATAATTTTCCAGCGCCGCATCGTGGATCGCCTTCACGATCTCCACCGACAGATGCGTACAGTTTTCGGCTGTGATCGGCACGGCTCAAGCCAATTTCTTGAGCGTGACCTTGTACTCCGCCATCGTCTCGTTGATGACGTTTTGCACGGCCGCCATCGGTGGCGCACTGCGGATGGGCGTAATCACCATCGAGCCGCCCGGGGCGACGGTGACATTCACCTGATCGCCCAGCTTGAGCCCCGCCATGTCGAGCAGCGCTGCATCAAAAATCAAACCCTGAGAGTTACCAATCTTGCTGATGGTCTTGAGCATGGGAGGCTCCTGCACGTCACATCGCGCCACATGGCGCCACAGAAGTATAGCGCGCTGTAAAACATTGTTTTACATGCGACCGCCGCCATAATGCACGCCTTGCCCGAATCCCTCACGGAAACCCGATGCGCCTTCTCGACCGCATGCTGTCCCGCTTTGTCCGCACCGGCTCGCTCACCGTCATCGACCCGGATGGCGTTGCGGTGGTTCACAAGGGCGCACCGGGGCCTGAATGCACCATCCGCCTCACCGACCCCAAGCTCTACCGCACCTTGTTCCTCAACCCGGAGCTGAAAGCGGGCGAGGCCTACATGGACGGCACGCTCATCGTCGAGAAGGGTTCGATCCGCGACCTCTTGATGATCTTCGCCGCCAACCGCGACCACCTGCGCGGCCAGCCGCTGCAAAAGGCCGTGCGCGATGCCTACAAGCGCCTGCGCAAGCTCGGCAGCCGCAACACCTTGGTCAAGTCGCGCGAGAACGTGGCGCATCACTACGATCTGTCGAATGAGCTGTATGAGATGTTCCTCGACGACGACCTGCACTACTCCTGCGCCTATTTCGCCACCCCGGAAGACACGCTGGAAACCGCCCAGCGCAACAAGCTGCGCCACATCGCCGCCAAGCTGGACCTCAAGCCCGGCCAGCGCGTGCTCGACATCGGCTGCGGCTGGGGTGGCCTGGCCATGTATCTGGCCGAGGTCGCCGACGTGCAGGTGCTGGGCGTCACCCTCAGCACCGAGCAGCACGCGCTCGCCACCGCCCGCGCCAAGGCGCGCGGCCTGCAAGATCGCGTCAAGTTCGAACTGCTCGACTACCGCAAGGCAGAGGGGCCGTTTGATCGCATCGTCTCGGTCGGCATGTTCGAGCACGTCGGCGTCACCCAGCACGCCGAATACTTCGCGCATGTGAAGCGTCTGCTCGCCGACGATGGCACCGCCCTCATCCACACCATCGGCCGCATGGGTGGGCCGGGTGCGGTCTCCCCCTGGTTCCGCAAATACATCTTCCCCGGCGCGCATGTGCCGGCGGTCTCCGAGTTCTCGGCGGCGGCCGAGAGTGCGAAGCTGTGGATCACCGATATCGAAATCTTGCGCCGCCACTACGCAGAGACGCTGCTGCACTGGGAGCAGCGCTTCACCGCCCAGCGCGCCAGGGCGGCGGCAATGTTCGACGAGCGTTTCTGCCGCATGTGGGAGTTCTATCTCATCGCCGGCGAGATCGGCTTCCGCTACGGCAAGCAGATGGTGATCCAGATGCAGCTGAGCAAGGCCAACGACACCCTGCCCATCACCCGCGATTACCTGATGCAGACCGAAGCCGCGCTGCAAGCGCGCGAACGGCCCCTGAAGCAACGCAAGAAGACCAAGTAAGCACCCATGAAAACCCTGCTCGACCTGCTGCCCGCCATCGCCTTTTTCGCCGCCTACTACTTCGGCGGCATCTATGCGGCCACCATCGCCATCATCGCGGCGCTGGCCATCACCGTCATCGGCTTCAAGCTGCTCGATGGCCGCTGGCACAAGGCACATCTGATCGGCCTGGCGGTCTCGGCCGTGCTCGGCGGCATCACGCTCTTCCTGCACGACCCGGCCTTCATCAAGCTCAAGCCCAGCATCGTCTATGGCATCTTCGCCATCGCCCTGCTCGGCTCGCATTTCGTCGGTGACAAGGTGTTGTTGCAGCGCCTGCCGCAGAAGATGGTGGTGATGCCGGATGCGGTGTGGAAGCGCGTCAACCTCGCCTGGGCACTGTTCTTCGTGTTTTGCGCGGTGCTCAACTACGTGGTGGCACACCAGTTCGACGAGGCCATGTGGGTCAAGCTCAAGGTGTTCGGCTTCAGCCTGCTGATGATCGTCTTCATGCTCGCCCACCTGCCCTTCATCAGCCGCTACATGGTGCAGCCGGAAGAAGCGGCCAAGCCATGAGCCGCGTCGAGAAAATTCATGCCGCACTCGCCGCCGCGTTTGCTGGTGCCGAGATCACCGTGCGGGACGATAGCCATCTGCACGCGGGCCATGCGGGGGCTGCGACCGGCCGTGGCCATTTCAGCGTGCGGGTGGTGACGCCCGCGTTCGAGGGCCTGTCGCCCATCGCAAGGCATCGGGCGGTCTATGCAGCCGTGGATGCGCTGATGCAGACTGATATCCACGCTTTGGCCATCGAGGCCAAGACGGCCTGAGGCAGGCCATTAGAGGTGAGCCATGACGAGCACGGCGCAGGACCTGGTTTTGCAGCACTGGCAACACGCCAACCAGCGTGACTGGCCAGCCTTTGCAGCACTGCTCAGCCCCGATCTCGTTTATGAAGTGCCGCAGACCCGCGAACGGGTGCGGGGTGCTGCCAACTACCTGGAGTTCTTCAAAACCTGGCCGGGCGCATGGCGGGCGGACGTGGTGCAACTCGTCGCCGATAGCGAGCGCGCCGCAAGCACCATCGCCTTCGTCACCGAGCAGGGGCAGGAAACCGGCATCAGCTTCTTCGAGGTGAGCGGCGGTCTCATCACCCGCATCACTGATTACTGGCCGGCACCCTACGACCCACCGCCACGCATGACGGCCTGCGTGGAGCGCTACTGAAGCCTAGCTGCCGGCCCCGATCAGCCCCAGCAAGGCCTCCCAGCCCAGCACTGCAACCCCCAGCTTCTCGGCCTTGGCCAGCTTGCTGCCCGCCGCCTCGCCCGCCACCAGAAAATCGGTCTTGGCGGAGACCGACCCCGTCACCTTTCCACCGGCGGCCTCGATGCGTGCGGCGACGGCATCTCGCGATTCCGGCAGCGTGCCGGTGATGACCAAGGTTTTGCCGCTGAGCGGACCATCGATGGCCAGATGCACCACCTCCGGCCAGCTGATGCCGGTGGCGCGCAGGTCGGCCAGCAGCTCCAAATGCTGCTCGTCGGCAAACCAGCTGACGATATTGGCGGCCACTTCCGGCCCGATGTCGGGCACGGCCTGCAGCAGCGGGTAGCGGTCCTTCTTCTTCTCGGCTGCGCTGGTTCCGGCGTCAGCCTGGGCAGCGGCGATCAGCGCCTCCAGAGTGCCGAAATGCTGCGACAGCGCCACGGTCGTGGATTCGCCGACATTGCGAATGCCGAGGCCGAACAGGAAGCGCGCCAGCGTCGTGGACTTTGCCTTCCCGGCTGAGGCCACCAGATTGGCCGCTGACTTCTCGCCCATGCGTTCGAGCCCGGCCAATGCCTGCGCATCGAGCGTGAACAGGTCCACCGGTGATTTCAGCAACCCCAGTTCGATCAGCTGCGTGATCAGCTTTTCACCGAAGCCCTCCATGTCCATCGCGCGGCGGCCGACGAAGTGCAGCAGGCCCGCATGCAGCTGCGCGCGGCAGGTGAGGCCACCCGTGCAGCGGGCAACGGCTTCGCCCTCCTCCTTGGCCACCACCGCGCCGCACACCGGGCAGTGCGCCGGCAGCAGCACGGGACGGGCGTCGGCCGGACGCTTCTCGATCAGCACGCGGGCCACTTCGGGAATCACGTCGCCGGCGCGGCGCACGATCACGGCATCGCCGATGCGCACGTCCTTGCGCGCGACCTCGTCCATGTTGTGCAGCGTCGCATTGCTCACAGTCGCACCGCCGACGAAGACTGGCCTCAGGCGGGCGACGGGTGTCACCGCGCCGGTGCGACCGATCTGGAACTCCACATCCAGCAGCTGCGTCTCTGCCTCCTCTGCCGGAAACTTGTGGGCGATGGCCCAGCGCGGCGCACGGCTGACGCTGCCCAGCTCCTCACGGCCGGCGAGGTCATTGAGCTTGTAGACCACGCCGTCGATGTCGAACGGCAGGCTCGCACGGCGCGTCTGCATCGCCTCGTAATAGCGCCAGCAGCCTTCGGCACCGCTCACGGTCTCGATCAGCTCGGACACGGGCAGGCCCCAGGCCTTGAGTTGTTGCAGCAGTTCCGCATGGGTCTTGAACGCGCCAAGCCCCTCACCAACGCCCACAGCATAGGCATAGAAGGCCAGCGGGCGGCTGGCGGTGATCCTGGGATCAAGCTGGCGCAAGGCACCGGCCGCTGCATTGCGCGGGTTGACGAAGAGCTTGCTGCCCCTGGCCTCCATCTCGGCATTGAGCTGGCGGAATGCGGCGAGCGGGAAGAACACTTCACCGCGCACTTCCAGCAGCGCCGGATGTGGCCCCTCGGCCAGCCGCAGCGGGATGCGACGGATGGTGCGCAGGTTTTCCGTGATGTCCTCACCGGTCGCCCCATCGCCGCGCGTGGCACCGCGCACGAACACCCCCTGTTCGTAGATCAGCGAAACGGCGAGACCATCGAGCTTGGGCTCGGCGACGTAGTCCACCTCGCCCGTCACGTTGAGCCCCGCACGCACGCGGCGGTCGAAGTCGTGCAGCTCGCCCTCGCTGAAGGCATTGTTGAGAGACTGCATCGGCTGCCGATGCCGTACTTCCGCGAACACTTTGAGTGCAGCACCCCCAACGCGCTGGGTCGGCGAGTCCACCGTCAACAGCGTGGGGTATGCGGCTTCGAGTGCCTGCAACTCGCGGAACAGCAGGTCGTATTCGGCGTCCGCTATGGTCGGATCGTCGAGCACGTAGTAGCGGTGATTGTGCTGGTTGAGCAGCGCGCGCAGGGTCTCTGCGCGCTGCCCGATCTCGCGAGGGATCACGACATCGGATTCTGTCGCGCCCACTGCTCCACTTCGCGTTCGAGTTTCAGCGAAGCCTCTGGCGACAAGGGCTGGCGGCGCATGTCATAGACACTGGCGTTCAAGGTCTTGGCCAGGCTCTGCGCGGTCGAGAGCATCTCGCGGAAGGTCGACACCGCCGGCAGCGGGCCGGGCAGCACCATGAAGATCGAGAGGCCGGGGGTGGAGAAGTTCTGCTCGTCGGCCGGGTCGATGAAACCGGGTTTCAGCAGGCTGGCGACGCTGTAGACCGACTCTTCGTCGGCCAGGCGGTGATAGATCTGCTTGGAGCCGAACTCCAGCCCATGCTGGCGCAGCGCGGCATGCACCTGCGGTCCGAAGATGTGGGTGCCTTCACGCTCGGCAATCAGCAGCGCGATGATCTTCTGCTGCGGTTGGGTACGGGCGGGCTGACTCGCGGTCGGCGCACCATCGAGGCTGGGGGCCACGCGCGCGGGGCGCGGCTTGCCGACGCCGAACTCGTCGAACTGCTGGGTGGAGGTGAACATGTCCAGCTGCTTGTCGTTGGCCTTGCCGCGCGCGGGCTCGATCCACTCGTCGGCACCACTGCCGCGGCGCGAGACCCACCAGACGATCACGGCAGCGCCCAAGCCAACAATCAACACAGCCCAGTTCAATGGCGTCATGCGGCGTTCTCGGTTGGCAACTCGGTTCCCGTCAGCTCGACCGCCTGCGCCACGTCCACGCTCACCAGGCGGCTCACGCCCGGCTCCTGCATGGTGACGCCGTGCAGCTGGTTGGCGAGCTCCATCGTGATTTTGTTATGGGTAATGATAATGAATTGAACGCCTTGCGACATTTCGCGGACGATCTCGCAAAAGCGGCCGACGTTGGCGTCGTCGAGCGGCGCATCGACCTCGTCCATGAGGCAGAACGGCGCGGGGTTGAGCTGGAACAGCGCGAGCAAAAGAGCCACTGCCGTCATCGCCTTTTCGCCGCCGCTCAAGAGCTGGATTGTCGAGTTGCGCTTGCCCGGTGGGCGCGCCATCACCCGCACGCCGGTGTCGAGCAGGCTGTCGCCGGTGAGTTCGAGATAGGCCTCGCCGCCGCCGAAGAGCTTGGGGAAGCGATCCATGAACACGGTGTTGACCGTATCGAAGGTCTGCTTGAAGAGATCGCGTGTTTCAGCGTCGATCTTCCGCATCGCGTCTTCGAGCGTGTTGAGCGCGCCGTCGAGATCGTTGAACTGTTCTTCGAGATATTTCGAGCGGGTCTGACCTTCTTCCAGCTCCTGAATCGCGGCGAGATTGATCGCGCCCAGGCGCTCGATGCGGCGCAGGGTGCTTGCCAGCTTCTCTTCCCAGACTTCGGCGGTCGCCTCGGTGGCAAGGCCTTCTTTCAGCACATCGAGCGCGAAGCCGGTCTCGACGAATTGTTCGAGCAGCGAAGCCTCGCGGGCCTTGTCGCCTTCGGCATCGAGGCGTGATTGCTGCAGGCGGTCACGGGCGGCGTCCTGCGCAAACTCGGCGCTGCGGGCGGCCTGCTGGGCGCTACTCAGTTGCTGCTCGCTGGCACCACTCAACTCACGCGCGGCGCGCAGCTTGTCGCGGGCGGCGCCGACGGCGGCGCGGGCGGCTTCGACCTCCGTCGTGTTGGCGGTGATGGGGGCGGCCAGTTCGCCGGCCAGTGCCTCCTGCTCGGCCTTGGTCGCGCTACTGACCTCGATGCGTGCGGCCAAATCCTGAAGCGTCTGCTGCAAGGCAGCCGCCGCGCTGCGCTGACCGGCGAGGCGTAGCTGCACGCCGTTACGGGTTTGCGCGGCCTGAGTGAGCGCGCTGCGCAGGCGCGCCACGGCATCGCGGGCGCGAGCCTGTGACTGCTGCAACTCGGCGCGCTCTGCTTTCAATTGTGTGGCGGTGGCTTCGAGCTGGGCGAGTTTTTCGCGCGACTCGGTGGCCTCCTTGTTCTGCTGCGCCTGCTGCTCGCCCAGAGCTTGCAGCTCCTGCGCCAGCTGTGCGGCGCGGGCCAGCACCTGCTCCAGACGCACGGCCTGCGCCTGTCGGAAGGCCATGCGCTGCGCCTGCCGCTGGCGACGCGCTTCGGTCTTGGTGGCGTGGTCGCGGCGCTCGATTTCGAGCGTCTGCTGCTGCTGGCGCGCACCGCCCAGTTCCTGTTCCTGCTCGGCGACCTTGGCCGCCAGTTCATCCACCGTGATCTTGAGCTGCTTGAGCAGCTGCGCGCGCGCGAGCACGCCCGACTGCGCATCGCCGGTCTTTGGGTGGCGCACCCAGCCACGGCCGCGCCAGATGCCTTCCGGCGTGATGACGGACTCGCCTGCGAGCAGCGTCGCGGCGCGCGCACGCGCATCCTCCGCATTGCCAGCAACGAAAATGCCATGCAGCACATCCAGCACGGCCGCCGGGCCAGTGACGAAGTGCGACAGGCGATCGGTCTCGCTCTGCGCCTCACCCGTGGTCGGGTCGAGTAGCGCGATGCCAGCCTTGGGCGCGCCGCTCGCCTGCGCGAAGGCGGGCGTGAGCGGCGCTTGCAGCAGGCCGCCCAGCACATGCTCGATGGCCGACTCCCAGCCGCCGCTGACCTGCAAGGCGGCGGCAAGGCGCGGCACTTCGGTGAGCTGCTGCTGGCGCAGCCAGTTGTTGAGTTCAGCATCGTCCTGCCGCAAGGCTGCCTGTTGCAGCGTTTCCAGCGAGGCCAGACGGCCGCGTGCGGATTGCAGGGCCTGGCGGTCTTCGTGCAGGCGCGTTTCGAGTGCAGCGCGCGAGTCGCGCAGGGCGGAGAGCTGCTGATCCACCTGTTGGAGTGCGGCCTGCGCATCCGCCAGCTCGGTTTGCAGCGTGGTCAGCTCGGTATCGGCTTCCAGAAGGCTGGCCTGGATCGGCGTGGCGTTGAGCGCACCGTGCTCGCCACTCAGGCGCTTGTGGCGCTCGTCGCTCATGAAGCGCGCGCGGTCGAGCTGCTGCACGCGCACGCGCTCGGCCTCCACCTGCGTCAGCGGCGCTTCGCTGCGGGCAAGATGTTCGTTCCAGCGGGTCTGTTCGGCCTGCACTTCGGCTTCGGCCTTGCTCGCCGCAGCGAGGGCATCGCCCTCGGCGGCTTCGGCGGTTTTCACCTGCGTATCGAGGCCAGCGACTTCGGTTTCGAGTGCCTGCAAGCGACCCTGCTCGCGCTGCTCGCGGCTTTGCAGCTCGGCCAGCTGGCGGGCGAGCTGTTCGAGCTCGCGCGCCTTCAGCGATTGCAGCTCGCGCGCATGGGCGAGTGCCTGCTCGTGGCGGGCGAGCTGGGCCTCGGCCTCGTAGAGCTGGCCCTGATCGACGTTGACGGCTTCCTGCTTTTCCTTCAGTGCAGCTTCGGCGGCGGTGCGCGCTTCCAGCCTGCGGGCCACGTCGGCTTTGGCCGTCTCGAAGCCAGCTTCCTGCTCGCTGATCTCGGCCAGTTTCAAGGCGCGGTGCGCTTCAATCGCGGCCAGACGCAGCGCCAGAATCTCCGCCCGCAGCTGCCGTTCCTCGGCCTTGAAGGTCTTGAACTTCTCGGCGTTGGCCGACTGCTTCACCAGCACTTCGAGCCGCACGCCAAGCTCGGCGCGCAGATCATTCAGACGCGCCAGATTCTCGCGCGTCTGCTTGATGCGACTCTCGGTCTCGCGGCGACGCTCCTTGTATTTGCTGATGCCGGCGGCTTCTTCCAGCCACTGCCGCAGCTCGTCGGGCTTGGCCTCGACCATGCGGCTGACCATGCCCTGCTCGATGA
>JAZKFO010000021.1:0-74023 GCA_040386395.1 Pseudomonadota bacterium
AGGCGGCTGACCAGCTGGATGATCTTGTGCTGGTACTTGCGCACCAGCAGCTCGAAGGCACGCTGATCGCCGGCCTGGGCGCGCGCCACGAGTTGGATGTCGACGTCTTGGTCGGTGCTCATTGAATCCGCACAGCCGTTCAAGGCCTGCGCGCTAAACTCCCTTTACTCACTTATTGGTGCCGCATGACTTCAGGCGGCGTCCTCGTCGCGCCGTCGCGCGACAAACCTCACTTACTCTAACAAGAAGCCCATGCCCACAGCCCCAGCTTTACACGGCGCGCATCAAAACGATGTGCTCATCCTCGGCAGTGGCGCGGCAGGACTCTCGCTGGCGCTGCGTCTGGCGCAGAAGGGCCGCAACGTCACGGTGGTGTCGAAGAGCAAGCTCGAATCCGGCAGCACCCTGTGGGCGCAGGGCGGCATCTCTGCGGTGATCGACGAGGACGACTCGCTCGAAAACCATGTGCAGGACACCCTCGTCGCCGGTGGCGGCCTCTGCGATGAAACCGCTGTGCGCTTCACCGTCGAGCGCGGCCCCGGCTGCATCCGCTGGCTGCTCGCGCAGGGCGTGCAGTTCACGCGGGATGAAGACGGCAAGCACCGCAGCCTGCACCTCACCCGCGAGGGCGGACACAGCCACCGCCGCGTGGTGCATGCGGCGGATGCCACCGGTCGCGCGGTGGAAACCACCCTCGCCTCGCTGGCCGCCAACCATCCCAACATCCGCGTGCTCGAACGCACGGTGGTGGTTGATCTCATCGTCGACAAGGCCAGCAACAAGGCGCTGGGCGCGTACCTCTTCAACCGCGACAGCGGCGAGGTGGAAGCCTTCGGTGCGCGCGCCGTCGCGCTCTGCACCGGCGGCGCGAACCAGGTGTATCTGTATTCCAGCAACCCCTTCGGCGCTTCGGGTGACGGCATCGCCATGGCCTGGCGCGCGGGCTGCCGGGTGGCCAACATGGAGTTCATGCAGTTCCACCCCACCTGCCTCTATCACAAGGATTCGCGCAACTACCTGCTCACCGAGGCCCTGCGCGGCGAAGGCGGCTATCTGCGGCTGCCGACCACGGGCGAGCGCTTCATGCCGCGCTTCGACGCCCGCGCCGAACTCGCACCACGCGACATCGTCGCCCGCGCCATCGACCACGAGATGAAGCGCCTCGGCCTGCGCCATGTGAACCTCGACGTGACGCATCTCGACCCCACGTTCGTGAAGGAACACTTCCCCAACATCTACGCCCACTGCCTCGAACTCGGCCTCAACATCACGAAAGAGCCGATCCCGGTCGTGCCCTCGGCGCACTTCACCTGCGGCGGCGTCATCACCGACCTGAAGGGCCGCACCGATGTCGACGGGCTGTATGCCATCGGCGAGGTGTCCTGCACCGGCCTGCACGGCGCCAACCGCCTCGCCAGCAACTCGCTGCTGGAATGCCTTGCCTTCGCCGAAGCCGCCGCCGAAGACCTGGAAGCCACCCTCAACAGGCGCAGCGATCCACCTGAGCTGAAAGCCTGGGATGCCAGCCGCGTCACCGACAGCGACGAGGACGTGGTGGTGAGCCACAACTGGCTGGAGCTGCGCACCTTCATGTGGGACTACGTCGGCATCGTGCGCACCACCAAGCGGCTGGAGCGGGCGCTGAATCGCATCGAGGTGCTGAAGCGCGAGATCTTCGACTACTACGGCAACTACAAGGTCACCGCGCATCTGATCGAGCTGAGAAACCTCGTGCTCTGCGCCGAGCTGATCGTGCGCTCGGCACTCACCCGCAAGGAGTCACGCGGGCTGCACTACACGCTGGACTACCCCGACACCTTGCCGGTGGCGGTGCCGACCATCCTCACGCCGAAGCCCTAGCCGAAGAGCCCCTTGCTGCGGCCTTTGGCCTCATGCGCCAGCAACCACTGCTTGCGCGTGAGCCCGCCCGCATACCCGGTGAGCGCGCCATTGGCGCCGATCACCCGATGGCAGGGCACGATGATGCCGATGGGGTTCTTGCCATTGGCGAGGCCCACTGCACGCACCGCTTTTTCGTTATGGATGCTGCGTGCCTGCTCGCCGTAGCTGCGGGTTTCGCCGAAGGGGATGGTGCAGAGCGCAGTCCAGACCTGCTGCTGAAACGGGGTGCCGACCGCTGCGAGCCTCAGATCGAACACCTGTCGCGTGCCCGCGAAGTACTCCTCCAGCTGACGGCGCGCCTCGGTGAACAGCGCGTCGTCGCGCTGCCAGTCGCTGCGGTCATGCTGATGGCGGTCGGTGTCGAACCAGACACCGGTGAGGCCGGCCTCGCTGCCGGTGAAGGTCAGCTCGCCGACAGGTGAGGACATGCTGCTGTAGTGAATGGTCATCGTCGTTCTCTCAGCCGCCTTGGGCGGCAGCATTCCAAAGGTGTAAGGCCGCATACGAACGCCAAGGCCGCCAGGGTTCAGCAGCTTCGCGCAGCTCGCGGTGCGATTTCAGTTGCAGGGCATGCAGCAGGCCCAGATCGCCATCCGGCCAGGCATCGGGATGCCGCAGCGCGCGCATGGCGATGTAGTGCGCGGTCCACGGCCCGATGCCCGGCAACTGCTGCATTGCGGCCATCACGGCATCGGGGTCGGCGGCGGGTTCGAGCGAGATCGCCTCGCCCACCACCGCCTGCGCCATGCGCGAGATGGTCTCGGCGCGGCGTGTCGTCAGCCCCAGGTCGATGAGCTGCTGCTGCGAGGCTTGGGCGATGACCTCAGCCTTGGGGGCGAGATGTGTGAGCGCGGCATGGGGCGTGGCGATTTCCACCCCGAAGCGGCGTGCGAATCGCCCGAATAAAGTCGTCGCCGCCTTCACCGTCACCTGTTGGCCGAGGATGGCGCGCAGCGCCAGCTCGAAGCCATCGAAAGCGCCTGGTACCCGCAGGCCCGGCGTGGCCAGCACCAGCGGTGCGAGTCGGGGGTGGCTGCCCAGATGGGCGTCGATGACGGGTGCGTTGGCGTCCAGATCGAGCGTGCGGCGCAGGCGCGCGAGCACCTGCGGCAGCACCGGCAGCAGGCTGGCGGAGAGCGTGACCCGCAGCGCGCTCGCACCCTGCACCGGCTCGGCACTGAGCCAGCCGCTGTGCGTGCCGATGGCCACCGTGCGCAGGTAGCGGCTGCCGTCCGCGGCTTCAACGCCCGCCGCACCACGTCCGGTCAGAAACCCCAGCAGATGCGTCCAGGCCAGCGGCGCGCGATAGGCCAGTCGCAGCTCGAAAGTCTCGCCCAGCACCTCGTCGCCGCCGCGCTGCCGCAGGCGGCTGGGCGCCATGCCGTAGCGGCTGGTGAACAGGTGGTTGAAGCGCCGCACGCTGCCAAAGCCCGCCGCCTGCGCCAGCACGGCCATCGGCAGCCGGGTGTCGGTGAGCAGCTGCTTGGCAAGCAGCAGACGGCGGGTTTGCGCCAGCTCGATGGGCGTGACGCCGAAGCTCGCCTCCACCACCCGGCGCAGCTGGCGGCTGGAGAGATTGAGGGCTGCGGCAAGCGTTTCGGCATCGCCCTCATCCAGCGCGCCCGCCTCGATGCGCTGCGCGGCCAGTTGCGCGATGCGATCCGGTGCGTCCATGGGTGCCAGGCCCGGTGCCAGCTCCGGCCGGCAGCGCAGGCAGGGGCGAAAGCCGGCTCGCTCGGCGGCGGCGGCGTGTGCGAAGAAATCCACGTTCGCCTTCAGCGGCGTGCGCGCCGGGCACACCGGGCGGCAGTAGATATTGGTGGTGCGCACCGCCACGAAGAAGCGCCCGTCGAAGCGCGCATCGCGGGCCTGGAGGGCGTCATAGCAGCGGTCGAGATCGAGTTTCATGGCCGCCAGTGTAGGCGCGCCGACGCACTTCACTAGCCGTTTTCGGCCATCGAGCCCTGGCGGCGAAACCATCCCCTCGTCCAGCCGCAGCGCCCATGTCATGCTTTGCCACAGGGACGGGCTACTGGCCTGCAAAAACGGGGGTTTCATACATGTCTGTGACTGGGTTCCGCGCCATCGTTGCGCCGCATGCGACGGGCTTTCTGGTGCTGCTGGCGATGGGCTTTGGCAGCACGGCTGGCGCACAGTCAGCAGCCCCGGCGGCAGCCAGCGCCAAAGTCGATCTGAAACCGCTTTCGGTGGTGGTGCCCAATGCCCCGGAACCCGCCAAGCCCGACGCCGCCGCGACGCTGAAGCCGCTCACTGCGGCGGCCCCCACGTCGGCGGATGCCGCAACACCCGGCTATCGCAGCGATGAACTGGGGCTCAAGTCGCTGTCGGTGGTGGCACCCACGCCACCACCGCCCACCAATGCCGATGGCAGTCTGGTGCTGCAACCGCTGAGCGACATTGGCGTCCCCACTGCCGGCCCGGCGCTGCCCCCCAACCCGCCTTACCCGCTGGTGACCTTCACCACGCCGCCGCCGCCACCGGCCATCCCGCCAGGCACTGTGGGCAGCCAGGGTGCGGCCTTCAGCCTGCAAACGCCGTCCGGCGAGACGGTGGCCTGGCCCGCTGCCGCCAAGGGGAAGCCGACGCTGCTGCTGTTCTGGCCCTCCTGGTGTCCGTACAGCCGGGCCTTGCAGCCCTACATCCAGACCATCTGGCAGGACTACCGCGACCAGGGCGTGACGGTGCTGACCATCAACATCGAGGAAACCCGCGACCCGGTGGCGGTGATGAAGGAGCGCGACCTGAGCTTCCCTCTGCTGGTCTCCGGCAATGCCGTGGCCGATGCCTATGGCGTCAGCCTGATGCCGGCCGTGCTGCTGATGGATGCCCAGGGCAAGGTGGTCTACAAGATGCACGAAAAGACCACCTCGCCCATCGAGGCCGCCAAGCAGGTGCGCAGCACGCTCAACGGCCTCCTGGGCGACAAGGCGGTGGCACTGCCGACCGAATACCCCAAGGCCTACGAGCTGCACCTGGTGGCCTTGCAGGGCTTGAACCTCAAGCTGGCACCCATCCCCATCCCGCAAACCGAATGGGAGCCTTGGATGGACAGCTATCTCGCCACCCTCAAACCCGGCGAAGTGGTGGCAGGCATCACCCCGCACGGTGCGATTGCCAACGGCAAGCAGGCGATCACCATTGCCCGCGAGATCTGGTCACGCAAGTACGGTGTCGAGCAGACGCTGATCCAGGCACCCTATCGCAGCTACCGCGTCAACAACCACTGGGTGGTGCTGGCCTCCGGCAACTCCGGTGCGGCGGCGAAACTGGGCGAGGGCTTCATCGCCGTGATGGAGGTGGACAGCGGCCGCATCGTGCGGGTGGTGCCGCAGCAATAGCAGGCTACTGGCCGCGCGCCTTGGCTTCGGGCCATTGCTGCGGCACACGCACGAACTTGGTCACGTCGTAGCCCCAGCCGCCGATCAGCGTACGGTAGTTCTCGAACGCCGCATCGCTCATCTGCGGTGCTCGGCTCATCAACCAGACGTAGTCAAGCGCGCTGCGGCCGATGATGGTGGTGCTGTAATCCGGCTCGATGTGCGCAATGCGGTACTCGCCCCTGATCGGCCAGAACACCTGCATGCCCCACAGCGCGTTGTTGGTGCCGGGCTCGACGAAGCCACGCGGGGTCATGGTTTTCAGCGGGCCATCGAAGCCGCCCTTGCGGTAGCTGAAGGTGGTGGCAATGGTGCCGTCCTCATTCAGCTTGTAGCGCTCCACCGAGTTGTAGGCCTTCTTCTCGATGAAGTTGGGGATGATGCCGATCACGTACCAGTCACCCATGAAGCGCGGCAGGTCGACGCTCGCTGCCAGTGGAACGGACGAGGGTTTGTCTGCGGCACTGGCCATCGGCATGAGGCCCGTGACGACGAGGCCGAGGGTGAGAGACAGTGCTCGATGGTTCATGCAAATCACTCCGGGGATTATTGATGCGTAGCCTGCGCAGGTTGGCTGAATCGCGGCCGACTAGCGATGCGGGCCCAGCACCGGCACGCTGCCATCGGCCGGATTGGGCCATTGCTGCGGCACGCGGGCGAGCTTCGTCACGTCGTAGCCCCAGCTCGCAATCAGCTGCGTGTAGCGCGCCAGCTCGGCATCACTCATCTGTGGGCTTCGACTGAACAGCCAGAGAAAGTCCTTCTGGCTGCGGGCGATGATGGTTTGAGCGTAGGGCGCGGTGGCGTTCGGCGCGTCGACGTGCGCAACGCGATATTCATACTGCAAGGGCCAGGGGATGCCCGTGCCGGGGATCTGGAAGCGCATGCCCCATAAGGCATTGCCGGTGCCGGGCACCACGAAGGCGGTGGGCGTGAGCAGCTTCTTCTTGCCGCCGAAGCCATCGAGCCGGTTGCGATAGGTGGTGGCAATGCTGCCGTCGGGGTTGAGCGTGTAGTTCTCCATCGCGTTGTGCGAGGTGGTATCGCGGCTGGTGGGGATGTGCGCGATCACGTACCAGTCACCCATGTAGCGGGCGAGGTCGACATCCTTCGCCAGCGGCACGGTGGAGTCCGGCTTGAGCTGCACGCCGCCGCAGGCGCTGAGCAGAAGGACAGCGAGACTGGCGAACAATAAATTGCGCATGGGTGCCGCTCCAACAGTGAGTGCTACTAAGGCTTGGCAGGCGGCTGCCACACCGAGAGTCTGGCCCTGAGTCGCCGCAGGCTTTCTGCGTCCGTCTCATCGCCTGCAATCACCCTGGTGCGCGTGCCACCATCCTTCAAGGCATAACGCAGAATCAGCCCCTGCGGATGCCGCGTGCTGTCGGGCTTGAGTGTGGCCGTGTGCTGCACGCCATCGGCCTGGTGGATCGTCCAGCTCTCATCCTCGTGCCAGGTGAGCCGCACCAGCGCCGTCTTGCCGAAACCGAAGGCGGGATGCCGGCGCAGCCAGAACCAGCTGCCGGCAAACGCGGCAATCAGCGCCCACATCGCGGGCCCCGGCTGCATCGCGAACGGCAGTGCGGCGAGCGGCAGGATGTGCAGGGTCGAAATCAGCTTGAGTGCCTTCAGCGAAGGCACCAGCCGCAGCTCAACGGTAGTTGCGGAACTCATTGATGACCTCGACGAACTCGGTGGGGGCCGGCTCGAAGCCCATGGCCCAGGCATAAATATCCGGCTCCTGCGGGCCATCGAGCAGTTTGATGAAGGCCGCGCGCTCGGCCGCGGGGGCCACCGGATAGCGATGCGCGTAGTAGCGCGTGAACATGACGTCCAGCTCCTTCATGCCTCGGCGCAGCAGCCATTTGATGCGGGCTTCTTCCATATCTGTCTTCTCGAAAAAAGAAGGGCGGCCTTGGCCGCCCTTCGTCAACTCAGTGCAATCCCTTAGACCGTGCGCTCGACCAGCATCTTCTTGGTCTCGGCAATCGCCTTGGCGGGATTGAGTCCCTTCGGGCAGGTCTTGGTGCAGTTCATGATCGTGTGGCAGCGGTAGAGCTTGAAGGGGTCTTCGAGCTGGTCCAGACGCTCGCCGGTCGCCTCGTCGCGGCTGTCGATCAGCCAGCGGTAGGCTTGCAGCAGGATGGCAGGGCCGAGGTAGCGATCCGAGTTCCACCAGTACGAGGGGCAGCTGGTCGAGCAGCAGGCGCAGAGGATGCACTCGTAGAGGCCGTCGATCTTGGCGCGGTCGTCCTCGCTCTGCAGACGCTCGCGGGTCGGCGCGGGGGTGTCGGTTTTGAGCCAGGGCTCGATCGAGGCGAGCTGCGCGTAGAAATGCGTCATGTCCGGCACGAGGTCCTTGATGACCGGCATGTGCGGCAGCGGGTAGATCGCCACATCGCCCTTCACCTCGTCGCAGCCCTTGATGCAGGCGAGCGTGTTGGTGCCGTCGATGTTCATCGCACAGGACCCGCAGATGCCTTCACGGCAGCTGCGACGGAAGGTCAGCGTCGGATCGACCTCGTTCTTGATCTTGATGAGGGCATCCAGAACCATCGGGCCGCAGGCGGCCATGTCGACTTCGTAGGTGTCGACGCGCGGGTTCGCACCGGTGTCCGGGTCGTAGCGGTAGATCTTGAAGGACTTGGGCTTTTTGGCACCCGGCGACTTGAAGACCTTGCCGGCCTTCTTGTCAATGGTGGAGTTCTTGGGCAGCGAAAACTGGGCCATGGGATTTCCTTAGTCCTTAGTACGTGCGCTTCTGCGGCTCGACGTAGTGCATCTCGTCATCGAGCGTGTAGGTGTGAACAGGCCGGGTGTCGAGTTGCACGGTGGTGTCACCCGTGCGCCAGGCGAGGCTGTGCTTCATCCAGTTGGCGTCGTCGCGCTCGGTGAAATCGTCGAGCGCGTGGGCGCCGCGCGATTCCTTGCGGGCTGCGCCCGAAGCGATGGTGAGCAGCGAGTTGGCGAGCAGGTTGTCGAGTTCGAGCGCTTCGACCAGATCGCTGTTCCAGATCATCGAGCGGTCGGTGACCTTCACGTCGTTGAAGCCCTGGCAGGTGGCCTGCAGCTTGGCCAGACCTTCTTCCATCGAGGGGATGGTGCGGAAGACAGCAGCGTGCTTCTGCATGGTCTTCTGCATTTCGAGGCGCAGCTCGGCCACGCCGCGGCTGCCGTTGGCGTGGCGCAGTTTGTCGAGACGACCCAGGGCCTGCTCCTCGCTCTTGCCGCCGAGCGAACCATTGAGCAGCTTGTGGTTCTGGCCCTTGGGCGTGATCTTCGCGGCCTGGATGGCGGCGGCGCGGCCGAACACCACGAGGTCGAGCAGGCTGTTGCTGCCGAGACGGTTGGCACCGTGGACGCTGACGCAGGCTGCTTCGCCGACGGCCATCAGACCCGGCACCACGGTGTCGGGGTTGCCGCTCTTCAGCGTCACCACCTCGCCCGTGTAGAGCGTGGGGATGCCCCCCATGTTGTAGTGAACGGTGGGGATGACCGGGATCGGCTCCTTGGTCACATCGACGCCCGCGAAAATCTTGGCGGATTCGCTGATGCCCGGCAGCTTGGCGTGCAGCATTTCCGGCGGCAGGTGTTCGAGGTGCAGGTGGATGTGGTCGGCCTCTTCGCCGATGCCACGGCCTTCGCGGATTTCCATCGTCATCGAGCGCGACACCACGTCACGCGAGGCGAGGTCCTTGCGATTGGGCGCGTAGCGCTCCATGAAGCGCTCGCCCTTCGAGTTGGTGAGGTAGCCGCCTTCGCCGCGCGCACCCTCGGTGATCAGGCAGCCCGAACCATAGATGCCGGTGGGGTGGAACTGCACGAACTCCATGTCCTGCAACGGCAGGCCGGCGCGCGCGACCATGGCGTTGCCGTCGCCCGTGCAGGTGTGGGCCGAAGTGGCGCTGAAGTACGAGCGGCCGTAGCCGCCGGTGGCGAGGATGACCTGGTGGGCGCGGAAGCGATGCAGCTGGCCGGTCGACATGTCCCAGGCCAGCACGCCCTTGCAGCTGCCATCGTCGTCCATGATCAGGTCGACAGCGAAGTACTCGATGTAGAACTGCGCCTTGCACTTGAGCGACTGCTGATACAGCGTGTGCAGAATCGCGTGGCCGGTGCGGTCGGCGGCGGCACAGGTGCGCTGCGCGGTGCCCTTGCCCCAGTGCGTGGTCATGCCGCCGAAGGGGCGCTGATAGATCTTGCCGTCGGGCGTGCGCGAGAACGGCACGCCGTAGTGTTCGAGCTCGATGATGGCGGGGATCGCCTCGCGGCACATGTACTGGATGGCGTCCTGATCGCCCAGCCAGTCCGAGCCTTTGACGGTGTCGTACATGTGCCACTGCCAGCTGTCGTCACCCATGTTGCCGAGCGCGGCGCTGATGCCGCCCTGTGCTGCAACCGTGTGCGAGCGGGTTGGGAACACCTTGGTGATGTTGGCGGTTTTCAGGCCCGCTTCGGCGAGGCCGAGCGTGGCGCGCAGGCCCGCGCCGCCGGCGCCGACCACCACCACGTCGTACTCGTGGTGAACGATTTCGTAGGCCGGGCCAGTCTTGGCCGCGGAAGGAGTGGAGGCATCTGCCATGTCAGTTCTCGAAAGTTGGAATCTTTAGGCGAGGGCGATCTTCAGCACGGCAAAGATGCCGGCGACGCCCGCGACCACATGCACGAACTTGCTCAGCAGCAGGGCCACGATCTTCGCGCCCTCACCGCCGACGTAGTCCTCGATCACCACCTGCACACCGAGCAGGGAGTGATAGAGCGCGCAGCCGATGAACAGCATCAGCGCCACAGCGACCGAGGGCGCGGCCACCCACCAGCTGACGGCGTCGAAATCCGCCGAGGGCAGGCGCGCGAGCGAGAACACGAACCAGAGCGTGAGCGGGATGAGTGCGACGGCGGTGACGCGCTGAATCCAGAAGTGATGCGTGCCTTGCTTGGCGGAGCCGAGGCCACGGGCGTGGCCGAGCGGGGAGCGGTAGCTCATGAGAGGTCGTCCTTTGTTATTTGGTGGCGAGGGCGAGCGCCCAGACGGCGGCGGTCACGACGATGGAAACCACGATCACGCCCCAGCCGGTCTTCTCGGCGGTGGGCATGTCGAGACCCTTGCCCAGATCCCACATCAGATGACGGATGCCATTGCAGAAGTGGTAGAGCAGTGCCCAGGTGAAAGCGACCAGCACCAGCTTGCCGTACCAGGCGGTGAGATGCGGCAGGATCACGTTGTAGCAATCGACACCGCTGGCGAGGCACACCAAAAAGGTGACCAGCAGGATGGCGCCGAAGCTCAGGCCCAGACCCGTGAGGCGATGCGTGATCGACAGCATCGAAGTCATCTGCGGCTTGTAGTAAGGCCCGATCATGAACGGCGACAGCGGCCGTTGCGGAGTCGTCTTGGATGTGGCTGGAGTGCTCATGCGCTCTTGCTCTTGTGGTTATTGAAGGGTTTAGAAATCGATGCAGCGGCCGTTCTTTTCCCAGTCGCCGTAGCGGGTCGGGTCGGGGCCGTCGCGGCGGCCCCCAATCTCTGGCACTTGCCCAGCTTTGGACGCGTGCAGATGCTCGTCGTGGTCATGCTCGTCATGCGCCTCGGCCGCCAGCAGATCGGCGAGCTTGATGGCATCGCCCGCCGCAATGTCCTGCGGGCTGGGTGGTTTGATGCGGACGGGCGCAGCAGGCACGGGAGTGACCGGGAAAGCGGACGGGGATACGACTAGGCTAGTGTGACAAATCCAGACCTTTCGGGCAATGAACGACTGGTCCGTTGGCCCTAATCGTGAGTGCGTCGTGAGCAAGTTTCCTTTCGTTTTTTCCAATCCCGCCCATAGCTTCGGTGCATGCGCACTGCAGCTGGACGACCTCGGCCTGATCCGCGCCACCGGTGCTGAGGCGAGAGCCTTTCTGCAGGGCCAGCTCAGCAACGACAGCAAGCTGCTGAGCCTGTCGCAGGGCCAGCTCAGCGGCTATTGCAGCCCCAAGGGGCGTCTGCTGGCGGTGCTCACCCTGCTGCAGCTGGGGGACGAGGACTTCGCCCTCGCCCTGCCCGCCGGCCTTCTCGCCCCCACCCTCAAGCGCCTGAAGATGTTCGTGCTGCGCAGCAAGCTCACACTGGCCGATGCCAGCGCCGAGCTGCCAACCCTGGGGCTGATGGGCGATGCAGCACCGGCCGCGCTGACGGCACTCGGTTTTGCAGTACCCGGCAGCGATTACGGCAGCACCCAGCATGCAGGGGCCTTCTTGCTTCGCCGCCCCGGCCCGGTGCCGCGCTTCGAGCTGCGTGCAGCGCCTGCGCCGCTGGCGGCACTCCGGCAATCGCTGAACCTGCCCAGCGCCAGCGCCGATGACTGGGCACTGTCCGAGGTGCTGGCCGGTACACCGCAAGTCGAGACAGCGACCAGCGAGCATTTCGTGCCGCAGACCGTCGATCTCGATCTGGCCGGCGGTGTCAGCTTCACCAAGGGCTGCTATCCGGGTCAGGAGATCGTCGCGCGCGTGCATTACCTGGGGCGCGTCAAGCAGCGGCTGCGGCTGGCGCAAGCCAAGGCCGCCCTGCCCCCTGGCACCCTGCTGCTGGATGCCGAAGGGCACAGCGTCGGCGAGGTGATGGCGGCGGCTCCGCATCCGCAGCTGGGTGCGGTGCTGGCGCTCTCGCTCAATCTCTCGCACGCGGGCGAGGCCCCGCTGCGGGCGGATGGCCACGACATGCGCATCACACCAAGCCCGGCCGACTGAGCAGGGCGGATTTTTCTATCGCCAGCGAAGGGCAGCCGCACTACAGTCGCGTCACGCAATCCGGCAGTTCCAGACCGGATGCCTTGCAGGAGTTTCCCCATGCTGAAAACCGCACTGGTCTTGATCGGCCCCGTATTGCTGTCCCTCACGCTCGCTGCCTGCGGCAGCAGCGGCAGTAGCAATGCCGGCGTGACCCCAGGCACCGGCGCGCCGGTGGCCGGCAAATCCACCGACATGATGCTGGTCTCGAAGGTCGATGGCGAAGCCATTTCCTTCACCATCCACGAGCCGACCACGATGCGTGCGGATGGCAAGTACCCGCTCATCCTGCAAAGCCACGGCTACGGCGGCACCAAGGAAGACGCCGCCAAGCGGCCGACGCTGTCGGCGCTCTACAAGGGCTTTCTCGACCGCGGCTATGGCTTCATCAGCATCGACGAGCGCGGTCACGGTGATTCGGGCGGCACCATCCGCATCCTCGAACCGGAGAAGGAAGGCCAGGACCTGTTGCAGATCATCGACTGGGCCGAGGCCAATCTGCCCTGGCTCGCCTACCGCGACGGCAACCTGCTGCTGGGTGCCACCGGCGGCAGCTACGGTGGCGGCTTCCAGCATCTCGTCTACGCCATCGACCCGAAGCATCGGCTCGATGCGATTGCGCCCGAAATCACCTGGAACGACCTGCGCTACTCGCTGTTCAATGGCGGCCATCACGAGGACTACAGCAACGGCGTGTTCAAGACCTTCTGGGTCGGTCTGCTCTCAGCGGCCGGCAATGCCGCGGGCGGCGGTGGCAATGTCGACCCTGAGGTCAACGAAGGCCTGGTGCAGGGCCTGACCATGAACAGCCTCGACGACGAGAAGAAGGCCCTGCTCTACAAGAACAGCCTCGCCTCCTACTGCGCCGGCAAGAATCCCAACGGCACGCTGACCAAGATCGACGCGCTCTACTGGCAGTCGCCGCACGACACCCTGTTCAACCTCACCGAGGCGGTGCGCAACTTCGAGTGCGTGTCGGCCAAGGGTGGCGACGTGCGCCTGCTGACCAAGATTGGTGGCCACGACTCGCTCGCGGGCGGCGGCAGCGGCGAGTTCTGCGGCAAGCTGAAGAAGGACATCGCCATCCTCGACTGGTACGACGAGAAGCTGAAGGGCGTCAGCGGCAAGGCCGCCTACATCCCCAAGTTCTGCTGGCATATGGACGCCAGCGCCGACGACGGCGTGGTGACCACCACCCTGCCCACCGCCAGCACCGCGCTGCAGATGCCGGCGCAGACGCTGGCCTTGCAGGATGGCAGCGTGCAGACGTCGAGCATCGTGCTGATGAAGATCGGGGCCGGCGGTGCAGTGCTGGCGGGCATTCCCACCATCGATCTCCAGATTGGCGACATGGTGCCGACCGCACCCGAGGTGGGCGACCCGATCGTCTTCGTCGCACTCGCCAAGCGTGCGGCGGGCGCGACCAGCGACACGCTGCTGATGGGCAACCAGGTCACGCCCTTCCGCGGTTACGGCAGCTTCAAGCAGCAGCTGATCGGCGTGACCTCGCGGCTGAACGAAAACGATGAGCTGCGACTGGTCGTGCAGGCCTCGTATGCCCTGCGTTACGCCGGCTCAGGTTCGGATGCGCTGACCCCGGTGAGCGTGGAAGCCACCGTCAACCTGCCGCTATTGCCTGGCAATCTACCGGCTGCGCCGGCGAACTAGGCGCTTTCGGCAAAACCAAAGCGGGCCTGCGGGCCCGCTTTTTTTTGCGCCTATATATTCTATTTACTGCATTACAAACTCATTATTCAGTCTTTTACATCGCCTCCCCTGAACGGCACTGTGCGCTCCACACCACACGCATGGAGCCCCCAGCAATGTCCCGCCTCACCCTGCCCCGCCGCACCCTCATCAGCTTGCTCGCCGCTGCGAGCCTTGCCCAGCTCGCCCATGCGCAGAGCGAGGGCGGCAAGCCCGGTGTGGAAGAACTCGAACAGCGCCTGCTGGTGCTGGAGCGCAAGCTCGAAATCCAGACCGAGGAAGCCGCCGCCAAAGCCAAGGAGGCACCCGTCGTCACCGCCAGCGACAAGGGCTTTTCACTGAAGAACGCCAAGGGCGATGTTGAGATCAAGTTCAGCGGCGTGGGGCAGATTGATGGCCGCTACTTCGTCGATGACGACGGCGTCTTCCGCGATGGCTTCATCGCCCGCCGCCTGCGCCCCACGGTGCAGGGCAATCTCGGCAAGCTGGTGAGCTTCCGCTTCACGCCGGAGTTCGCGGGCAATGGCACGGGCGATGCGGCCAGCATCGTCGATGCCTACTTCGACCTGAAGCTCGACAAGGCCGCCTCGGTGCGCGCCGGCAAGCAAAAGGGCCTGCTGGGCCTGGAGCGTCTGCAATCCGGCGGCGCGATCAGCCTGATCGAACGCGGCTATGCGACCGAGCTGGTGCCCAACCGCGACCTGGGCGTGTCGCTTTACGGCGAACTCGCCAACAGCACCATCAACTACGCCGCCGGCGTGTTCAACGGCACCGCCGATGGCCGTGACGTGATCCAGGCCGACGATGGCCTGCGCGAGTTCGAAGGCCGCGTGTTCTTCGAGCCGTTCAAGAACGACTACAGCGCCTTCAAGGGTCTGGGCTTCGGCATTGCCGGCAGCACGGGTGCGAAAGATGGCGCCGGCAACAACTTCGTCTCGCGCTATCGCACACCAGGCCAGAACCAGTTCTTCACCTACAACGAGGTCGGCGTGGTGGCCAGCGGCAAACACACCCGCTACGCACCGCAGGCCTATTTCTATCGCAACAACCTGGGCCTTTTGGCCGAGTACGTGGTGAGCGAGCAGGACCTGACGCGCGGCGGCACCGAGCGTTCGGTGAAGAACGATGGCTACAACGTGGTAGCGAACTATGTGCTGACGGGCGAAGACGCGAGCTATCGCGGCGTGAAGCCCGCCAGCCCCTACGCCATCGGTGCCGAAGGCTGGGGTGCGGTGGAGCTGGTCGCGCGCATCGGTGGCTTGAGTGTGGGTGACGAGGCCTTCACCGGCGTGGCCGCCAGCACCCGCCTCGCCAACCCGACCTCGCAGGCCAGCAAGGCCGAGAGCTATGGCGCGGCCATCAACTGGTATCTGACCCAGAACGCCAAGCTCACCGCCGACTACAACTACACGAGCTTCGAAGGCGGTGGTGGCGGCACGGCCGCAGCCCCGGTCGATCGCCGCGACGAAAAGGCCATCTTCACGCGCCTGACCATCCAGTACTAAAAACCCTCTTGCAGACCGGATCGCATCCCATGAAACGCACCCTCATCGTCCTCGCCGCCGCCCTCATCAGCACTGCCGCCAGCGCCAAGGATTTCCTCAACGTCAGCTACGACCCGACCCGCGAGTTCTACAAGGAGGTGAACACCGTGTTCGCCGCCGAGTGGAAGGCCAAGACCGGCGAGTCGCTCGACATCAAGACCAGCCACGGCGGCAGCGGCAAGCAGGCGCGCTCGGTGATCGACGGCCTGCAAGCCGATGTGGTCACGCTGGCCCTCGCCTACGACATCGATAGCATCGCCAAGAACGGCGCTCTGCTGCCCGCCAACTGGCAGTCACGGCTGCCGAACAACTCATCGCCCTACACCTCCACCATCGTCTTCCTCGTCCGCAAGGGCAACCCCAAGGTCATCCGGGACTGGGGCGATCTGATCAAGCCGGGTGTGAAGGTGATCACGCCGAACCCGAAGACCAGCGGCGGCGCGCGCTGGAACTACCTCGCCGCCTGGGGCTGGGCGCTCAAACAGCCCGGCGGCAGCGAGGCGAGCGCGAAGGACTACCTCACCAAGCTGTTCAAGAACGTGCCCGTGCTCGACACCGGCGCGCGTGGCAGCACCACCACCTTTGTTCAGCGCGGCATCGGCGATGTGTTCCTGAGCTGGGAGAACGAGGCCTTCCTGGCGGTGAATGAACTCGGCAAGGACAAGTTCGAGATCATCGTGCCGAGCCTGTCGATCCTGGCCGAGCCGCCGGTGACGCTGGTGGACAAGAACGTCGACAAGCACGGCACGCGCAAGTCCGCCGAGGCCTATTTGCAGTTCCTGTATTCGCCCACCGGCCAGAAGCTCGCCGCCAGGCACTACTACCGTCCGCGCAAGCCGGAGCTGGCCGACGCCGCCGACATCGCGCGCTTCCCCAAGTCGGAGCTGTTCACGCTCGACAGCGTGTTCGGCAGCTGGGCCAAGGCGCAGGCCACGCACTTCGGCGATGGCGGCGTGTTCGACCAGATCACCGGTGCGAGCAAGTAGTTCACGCCCTCTGATTTCCCATCTTCTTTTCATCCAAAAAGGGGGCGGCAACGCCCCCTCGGAGCACGGTGAACATGATCACCCGCGTCAACACCCGCAACCAGTTTCGCGGCACCGTCATCAGCCTGCGGCGGGGTGACGTGATGAGCGAGCTGGAAATCGAAACCACGGCCGGCGTCATCAGCGCCGTCATCACCACCAGCTCGGTCGAGCGGCTCAACTTGCAGGTGGGTGATAGCGCGCTCGCACTGTTCAAAGCGGCGGATGTGCTCGTCGCCAAGCTGGAGGACTGAGAGCCGTGTGCGTCATCGTCCACAAGCCGCGCGAAGCCCGTATCCCTGCCGATTTGTTGCGTGCCGCACTGGCACTCAACAACGATGGCTGGGGCCTGATGGGTTTCGACGCGGCGGGCAGGCTGATTCTTGAACGCCACGCCGCCAGCGAACACGCCTCGATTGCCGCCGCACTTGAGAAACACGCCGACGCCGACCTGGTGCTGCACCTACGCCAGCGCACGCGCGGCAACAACGAGCGCGAGAACGCGCATCCCTTCAAGGTGGCCGAGCATCTGCACCTCATGCACAACGGCACGCTGCCGGTGAAGAGCCGCGTCGCCGGCCGCAGCGACACCTGGCATTTCGTGCAGGACATTCTTCGCCCGCTGCATACACGCCATGCCGCGCTGTTCGACGACCCGGCGTTTCTGGCCCTGCTGGAACTGAGCCTGAAGCCGGAGAACAAGGTGGTGCTGCTCGACGAAAAGCAGAAGAGCATCGCCGTGCTCAACCGCGCATACGGCGTCGAGTTCGAGGGCCTGTGGCTCAGCAATACCCGCTGGATCGACCGCACGGTGCTGCCGCTCAGCGACACCCCGCAGCCCCAGCAGCGCAGCTACGCCGCCGACCAACTGCACTTCGGCTAGGCACGCGGGCCGCAGTGACCTCAAGCCATGGATGGCACCCACCCACACCACCTCGCCGTAGCGGCCCTTTCCGTACTGCTGCTGGGCAGCCTGCCGATCACAGCAGGTGCGCAGGAGTCGATGCCGGCGACGGTGGACACCATTGCGGTCGAGACACTGCCCACACCGCCCGAAGCGGTGGGAGCAGAGACCGCCGTGCAGCAACTCGATGCCGTGGTGGTCAGTGCGCAGAAGCGCGAGCAGAACGCGCAGGACGTGCCGATGGCGGTGAGCGCCTTCAACCAGAAATCGCTCGACAACCTCAACATCACCAATCAGATCAGCCTGCAGCAGGCGGTGCCGGGTCTGGACGTGAACTCGCTGGCGCAGTTCACCACCATCTACCTGCGCGGCGTCGGCAGCGATGTCTTTCTCAATGGCGATCCGAGTGTCGCCACCTATGTCGATGGCATCTACTTTCCCTTCGCGCAGAGCCTCGATCAGGACTTTGGCGCGGTCGAACGGCTCGAAGTGCTGAAGGGTCCGCAGGGCACCTTGTTCGGCCGCAACACCACGGGTGGGGCAATCAGCGTCACCACCAAGGCACCGAGCTTCAAGGACTACGAGAGCAGCTTGCAGCTGGTGTACGGCAATCGCGACACCCGCAACATCCGCCTGCACCAGAACATCCCGCTCACGCCCTGGCTGGCCTTGAGCTTCAGCGGCTACGACAACCGTGCCGATCCGTACTACAAGGGCACCGCGAACGGCGAGCCGCTGCGGCAGGAGTTCTCGCGCGGCGGGCGCGGCAAGCTGCGCATCGCGCCACTCGACAACCTCGACATCACGCTGGTGGCGGCCAAGCAGATCCAGCGCGGACAGGGCTCGGTGTTCCAGCTCAACACCGATCCCTCGCCGCTGTTCCAGTGCGTGGGCGGCGTGCAGACGCCGACCTGCATCCAGCCGCAGACCGGCTATGAGGGCGACCTGAGCGAGCCGACCTTTCTGCGCTTCAACAGCAACGTCGGCTACGGCAGCATCAAGTACTCCGCACCCTGGCTCGATGTGAAATTGCTCGGCGGCCACCAGCGCGCCAACTCGACTTTCTCCTACGACTTCGACGGCTCGCCGCAGTCCATCGCCGCCTTCGACCAGAAGAGCAACTTCGCGCGGGTCGAGAATCTGGAGCTGCAATTTGTTTCCAACGACACCACGCCTCTCAGTGAGCGCTTGCAGTGGATTGCCGGCCTCAACTACTTCAAGAGCAAGCAGGGCTTCGACCCTGCGGCCCTGCAACTCGCAGGGCTCGATCTCACCGACACCCGGCCCGGCGGCCTCTCGCTGCCGGCGCCGCTGCTGACGGTGCTCGACCAGCTGAACCTCGCGATCCCCAACGATCTGGGCCTCGCCTTCCACGCCATTCTCGGCACCGACTCGCGCGCGGGCTTCGTGCAGGCCCGCTTCGCCCTCACCGACTATCTCTCGCTCACGGCCGGTGGCCGCTACCAGAGTGAGGACCGCTTCATCGTGCGCAGCGATTCCGGTGCGCTCAATTCCGACGGCAGCTTCACCACGCTGTTCGACTGGAAAGAGATCGGCCCGCAGGACGCCGATGGCAACACCGTACCGAGCAGCAGCAACACGAAGAGCTTCTCGCCCAAGGGCGTGATCGAGCTGCGACCCTTCGGAGCCGACACGCTGATCTACGCGAGTTATCAAGAGGCGCAGAAGTCCGCCACCTACAACACGGTGGCGCTCTACCTGCCGCCGGCATTCGTGAAGCCCGAAAAAATCAAAGGCAGCGAAGTGGGCCTGAAGACGACGCTGTTCGACGGCGCACTGCAGTTCAACCTCGCCGCCTTCCGCTACGACATCCGCGACTTGCAGGTGCAGTTCATCTCGCTGTTCCAGGGCGGCGCGGTGTCGTTCGAGAACGCCGGTGCAGCCAGCGTGCGCGGCCTCGACGCCGAGTCCCGCATCAAGATTTTCCCGCAGATTTTCGACCGCCTGCTGCTCACCCTCGGTGCCTCGCTGCTGGACGGCCAGTACGACGACTACACCAGTGCCTCCGGCTTCGACCCACAGACCGGCTTCTTCGGCAGCGACAACGACTACACCGGCAACCGCACGGTGCGCACGCCCAAGTTCACCGGCACGGTGGGCCTGAGCAAAAGCTGGAAGGTGCCGGGCGGGCGGCTCGAAATCGGCGGCGATCTCTATCGCAACACCGGCTTCGACTACGCCGCCTCCAACGACCCGCGCTTCGGCCAGCCCGGCTACACGCTCTATGGTGCCCGCATCGGCTATCGCTACCAGCCCTGGGGCCTGAGCCTCACGGGCTATGGCCGCAACCTGGGCAACCGGCAATACACGCAGGGCCTGATCGCGACCGACTTCGGCCCCAACTATTCACTGGCGCCGCCCATCACCTATGGGCTGCGACTGAACCTCGATCTCTGAGGGCATATGGATAGAACTTGAGGGCACATCACCGCCCTTTTTTGGCATAACAGCCGACAATCACTGTCTGCTTTCAGCCTAAAACTACCCGTGTCATCTGCCATCAGCAAACGCCGCGCCATCCCCGGCTTCGGCCTCACCCTCGGCATCACGCTCAGCTATCTGTCGCTGATCGTGCTGATCCCGCTCGCGGGCGTGTTCGTCAAGGCCAGTGGCCTCGGTTTCGACGGACTGCTGCACACGCTCGGTTCGCCGCGCGTGCTGGCCTCGCTCAAGCTCACTTTCGGCTCGGCACTCATCGCTGCTCTCTTCAATGCCTTCTTCGGCCTGCTGATCGCCTGGGTGTTCGTGCGCTATCGGTTCCCGGGCAAGAAAATCTTCGATGCTTTCATCGACCTGCCCTTTGCCCTGCCGACCGCCGTGGCCGGTATCGCGCTCACCTCGCTCTACGGACCCAATGGCTGGATCGGCTCGCTGCTCGAACCCCACGGCATCAAGGTCGCCTACTCGCCGCTGGGCGTGATCGTCGCCATGACCTTCATCAGCCTGCCCTTCGTGGTACGCACGGTGGAGCCGGTGCTGGCCGAGGCCGAGAAGGAGCTGGAAGAGGCCGCCGCCACGCTCGGTGCCGGCCGCTGGGTGACGATTCGCCGCGTGATCTTTCCCACCGTGCTGCCCGCGCTGCTCACTGGTACGGCGCTCGCGTTTGCACGGGCGGTGGGCGAGTACGGCTCCATCATCTTCATCGCCGGCAACATCCCGATGGTGAGCGAGATCACGCCGCTGCTCATCATCATCAAGCTCGAAGAGTTCGACTACGCCGGTGCCACTGCCATTGCGGCGGCGATGCTGACGCTCTCCTTCGTGCTGCTGCTGGCGGTGAACATCCTGCAAGCCTGGACCCGGCGGAGTGCCAAGAAATGAGCCTTCTTTTGTCTGTCATTCCCGCGAAGGCGGGAATCCAGTGGTGCGGAGCGCACCTTGGCGCTCTGGATTCCCGCTTTCGCGGGAATGACGATTCGTTTGAGATCGCGCAATGAGCACCATCAAAGACCAATCCCTGCTCGACCCGCCGACCATCCCCAAGGAGTTCGGCAGCGGCCCGCTGCAACGCCGCAACGCCGCGATCACTGAGCCCACTTGGGTGCGCTGGCTGCTGATTGCGATTGCACTCGGTTTCTTAAGCCTGTTCCTGCTACTGCCGCTGGCGGCGGTATTCACCGAGGCACTGCGCGATGGCTGGGGCACCTACCTCACCGCGCTGGCCGAGCCAGATGCCTACTCGGCCCTCCAGCTCACCCTGCTCGCCGCCGCCATCGCAGTGCCGCTCAATCTCGTGTTCGGCGTGTCCGCTGCCTGGCTCATCGCCAAACACGAGTTTCGCGGCAAGCAGCTGCTCACCTCGCTGATCGACCTGCCCTTCTCGGTTTCACCCGTCGTCGCAGGCTTGGTCTACGTGTTGATCTTCGGCGCGCAGGGCTGGGCGGGGCCCTGGTTTGCCGAGCACGACATCAAGGTGATCTTCGCCGTGCCCGGCATCGCACTCGCCACCATCTTCGTCACCTTTCCCTTCATCGCCCGCGAGCTGATCCCCCTGATGCAGGAGCAAGGCACCGACGACGAGCAGGCGGCACTCACGCTGGGTGCCAGCGGCTTCAAAACCTTCTGGCGCGTCACCCTGCCCAATATCAAGTGGGGCCTGCTCTACGGCGTGCTCTTGTGCAACGCCCGCGCCTTCGGCGAGTTCGGCGCGGTGAGCGTGGTCAGCGGCCACATCCGCGGCCAGACCAACACGCTGCCGCTGCACATCGAGATTCTCTACAACGAATACGCCTTCGCCGCCGCTTTCGCCGTCGCCTCGCTGCTGGCAGGGCTTGCACTGCTGACGCTGCTGCTCAAATCCCTTCTCGAATGGCGCTACGCCGATCAACTCGCGGCCTCGCGCCGCCACTGAGTCAATCATGGACATCACCATCAAGAACGTCCGCAAGACCTTTGCGGATTTCCCGGCCCTCACCGGTGTCGATCTGCACATCGAAAGCGGCGAGCTGATCGCCCTGCTCGGCCCCAGCGGCAGCGGCAAGACCACGCTGCTGCGCGCGCTCGCCGGCCTCGAACCCATCGACGGCGGCAGCATCCATTTCGGCAGCACGGACGCCACCAACTTAAGCGTGCAGGCGCGCAAGGTCGGCTTCGTGTTTCAGCACTACGCCCTGTTCAAGCACATGACGGTGGCCGACAACATCGCCTTCGGTCTGTCGGTGCGCGACGGCAAGACCCGGCCCACGAGTGCCGAGCAGAAGCAGCGCGCGCTGGAGCTGCTCGACCTCGTGCAGCTGAAGGGCCTCGAAAAGCGCTACCCCGCCCAGCTCTCCGGCGGCCAGAAGCAGCGTGTCGCGCTGGCCCGCGCGCTCGCCATCGAACCGCGCGTGCTGCTGCTCGACGAACCCTTCGGCGCGCTCGATGCCAAGGTGCGCAAGGACCTGCGCCGCTGGCTGCGCGAGCTGCACGACAAGACCGGTGTGACCACCGTGTTCGTCACCCACGACCAGGAAGAAGCCCTCGAACTCGCCGACCGCGTGGTGGTGATGAGCCGTGGCCGCATCGAACAGGTGGGCACCACGGCGGAGGTCTACGAAAAGCCCGCCACGCCCTTCGTATTCGACTTTCTCGGCAGCGTGAACCTGTTGGCGGGCGAGGTGCAGGGCGGCAAGCTCAAACTCAACGGCCTGTCACTGCCCACCGACACCGCGCTCAGCGGCCCGGTCGATGTCTACGTGCGCCCGCACGATCTGCGACTGGTCGAGCCGACCAGCGATGGTCTCGATGCGCAGGTCAGCTTCGTGCAGCGCACCGGCCCGCTGGTGAAGGCGGTGGCGAAGCTCGCCTGTGACGACTCGAAGGTGGACATCGAACTCGGCCACCTCGACCCGATGGCCCTCGCCCTCAAGCCCGGCACGGCGGTGCGCCTGCTGCCCGCGAGCTTCGGCCTCTTCGCCCGCACGCCGCATGTGGCGGTGCAGACACTGCCAGACGTGATGCCGAATGCGGTACCGGAACAGCGTGGGGATAGAGCGCGCGCTTGAGCTGTCGCGTCACTCAAATAGAAATGAAAGTTAGATGCCGTAGGTTAAGAAAAAGCTCCGCCACGACTCTAAAACACCTGTCACCAAATCGAGGCAATGAAAGTGATTGCCATCATTCATTTGCACAAGGATGCTTTCCTCACCGATTCCATACTTACCAACGCCGTAGCGTCCAACCCCATAGCCTTGTGCAGTATCAGCTGAGGCTGTAATCGGAATGCGGCGTGTAAGAGCGAAGTGCTTGCTGGCAGTAGCGAGATCACCGCATACCTTGATCCATTTGTCGTCATAAAGATTTTGGACGACGACAGCATCTTTAGCTGGCGTCGGAATGGATGGATCGTTTCGCACCCAGTCGATCATTGAGTAGCCGGTGACGACAAAATTAAAAAATTGATCACTCGTCACGTGCTTATTTAAGGCCTCCGCGTCTCTCTCTAGCTTGGCGAAAAGATCTTTAGTCGTAGCAAAGCCATAGGTAAGAGACATGCCTTGATTTCCTAACCCAGCTTCTGCAACAACTGCCGCGTCGAGCTATCCAACTCCACCGGCTCGCCCTGCATGGCCTTGAGTACGGTGCCGGCGAGCTGCTTGCCCAGCTCTACACCCCACTGGTCATAGGCATTCACGTCCCACAGCACGCTCAGGGCAAAGGTGCGGTGCTCATAGAGCGCGCACAGCGCGCCCAGGTGCCAGGCATCGAGCTGCGGCAGCAGCAGGGTGTTGCTGGGGCGGTTGCCGGGGAAGACGCGGTGCGGGATGGCGGCGTCCAGCGCGGCACCGCTCAGGCCCTTGGCACTGAGTTCCGCACGCACTTCGGCTGCGGTCTTGCCGCGCATCATGGCCTGCGACTGCGCCAGGCCATTGGCGAGCAGCAGCTGGTGCAGCTCGGCGTGCGGATGGTCGGGCGTGGCGACGAGAATGAAATCCACCGGATGCACGGCGGTGCCCTGGTGCAGCATCTGGAAGAAGGCGTGCTGGCCGTTGGTACCGACATCGCCCCAGAGCGTGGGGGTGGTGGCGTAGTCCACGGCCTCGCCCGCGCGGTTGACGCGCTTGCCGTTGCTCTCCATCTCCAGTTGTTGCAGCCAAGCAACAAACTTTTCGAGCGGCTGGCTGTAGGGGGCGATGACGTGATCGGCGGCACCGAGGATGTTGCCGTTCCAGAACGCGAGCAGGGCCATCAGCACCGGCAGGTTGGCCTCCAGCGGCGCGCGCCGGAAGTGCTCGTCCATCGAGTGGGCACCCGCAAGCAATTCTCGGAATCGAGCCGGGCCTATGGCGACCATGATGGGGAGGCCGACGGCACTCCACAGCGAGTAGCGGCCGCCGACCCAGTCCCAGAAGTCGAAGACGTTTTGCGGCGCGATGCCGAAGGCCTTCACCTTGTCCATGCTGGTGCTGACGGCGGCGAAGTGCTTGGGGATCGCCTTTTCACCAAGTGCGGCCACCAGCCAGGCGCGGGCGACGTGCGCATTGGCGAGCGTCTCCTGCGTGGTGAAGGTCTTGCTGGTGACGATGAACAGCGTGGTTGCGGGATCGAGCGATTGCAGGGTGCGGTGCAGCTGCGCGCCATCGACGTTGGCAACGAAATGCACACGCGGGCCATCGACGTAGGGCTGCAGGGCGTAGCAGATCATGCGCGGACCGAGGTCGCTGCCGCCGATACCGATGTTGACGACATCGGTGATGGCACGGCGCTTCGCACCCTTCCAGTTGCCGCTGCGCAGCTTCTCTGCGAAGGCAGTCATGCGGTCGAGCACGGCATGCACCTTGGGGACGACATTGTCGCCGCCGACCTGCATCACCGTCTCGCGCGGGGCGCGAAGGGCCATGTGAAAGCCAGCGCGCTGCTCGGTGTGATTGACCGGCTCGCCGGCGAAGAGCTTGGCAATCCACCCGCTCATCTGCTGCTGCTGCGCATAACTCAGCAAGAGGTCACGGGTCTCGCGGGTGAGGCGCTGCTTGCTGTAGTCGAGGAAGAGGCCCGCCGCCCCGGCGCTGAAGGACTGCGCGCGGCCCTCGTCGGAGGCGAACAGGTCGTTGAGATGGACATCGGCCAGCTCGCGCGCATGGGCAGTGAGGGCGCGCCAGGCGCGGGATTGTGGGAGTGGGGACATGCCCGATCAGTTACGTGGAAATTGCAGCTAGGTAAGCACATCCTGCGCAATGGCGAAAGCCCGGACCCAGGCTTGCAAGGCCGCAGAACCCCCGCCCCCAGCCCCTCCCCACAAGGGGGAGGGGAGTTTCGCGGTTTACTCATGGATTGCGCTCTTAGAGCCGCACGAACCAATCCCCCTCCCCCTTGCGGGGAGGGGTTAGGGGCGGGGGTAGCCTTGGCAGATTCAGAGCAAGTGGTAGTTGAAGCTGATGCTCACGCGCTCTTGCTCGATGGTGGAGGGGGGCACCTCGTGGCGCAGCCAGCTCTCGAACAGGATCACCGTGCCGGCTTCGGCGGGGACGGTGATGAAGGGCTGCATCTCGCGCGGGGCCGTGGCGGCGCGAAGGGGTGCCGCCATGAGGCTGGACAGGCGCGGGTCCTCGAACTTGAGGCCCGTGCAGCCGGGCGGTGTGGCGACGTAATAGGTGCCGCTGACCACCGATTGCGGGTGCAGGTGAAAGCTGTGCGCGCAGCCCTTGGGCATCACATTGGCCCAGCAGTCGGTCATCTTCAATTTGCCGCGTGCTAAGTCCCAATAATTGGCCTTGGCGAACTGCTTGACGTGCAGGCTGATCTTTTTCTCCAGCGCCATGAAGGTGCTGCTGAATTGATGCAGGCGATCCATCGAGCCATAGCTGGTGTAGCCGCCGGGGTAGCTGGTTTTCGACCACTCGCGGCCCGCTGCATCGGCTTGGCGCAGCTGCTGGATTTCTTTCAGCAGCTCGGCGTTGAGCGCGTCCGCACCTTCACGCACTAAGGGCGCGTGATGGATGAGGGTGGGGAACCAGCTTTGGGTGGTGGACATGGGGTTTGTCTGCAAAAGAAAACGCCCGCTGGGAAGCGGGCGTTTAGGTCAATCAAAAAGGCTTATGCGGCCATCTGGACGGGGATGGTATTGGCGGTCTTGCGCACCGCATTGCGGGCATCGCAATACACCAGCTTGGGCTTGTGGACGCGCGCCTGCGCTTCGTCCATGTCGGCGTAGATGGCGATGATGGCGGTATCACCCACGCGCGCCTTGTGGGCGGCTGCACCGTTCACCGAGATGATGCCGCTGCCTTCTTCCGCACGAATGGCGTAGGTGGTGAAGCGTTCGCCATTGGTGACGTTGTAGATGTCGATCTGCTCGAACTCCAGAATGCCCGCGAGATCGAGCAGCTTGCCGTCGATGGCGCAGCTGCCGTCGTAGTCGAGTTCGGAGTGGGTGACGCGGACGGAGTGCAGTTTGCACTTGAGCATGGTGAGACGCATGGCTTGGTTCCTCTTGCTTTGGTTGCGTCAGCGCGGCCCACTAAGACATACGCGCTTCGCAGATGGGTTCAACGAGCAAGCGGGCGGCCCAATAAGACATGCACCCGGTTGGTGAGCGCCCCCCCCTCTTTGAGACTGGCGTCACCGAATAGTCATAAGTTTAGGGCCAAACCGATCTATCGCAAGGGCTGCCTGTCAGCTCAGCCGCACTTGCAGGTTGTCGATCAGGCGCGTCTTGCCCAGCAAGGCGGCGACCAGAATCACCAAGCTCTTGTTTTCATTGGCGGGTGACTGCAAATCCGGCGTGCGGATGGCGACGTATTGGGGTACGAAGCCGTGCGCGCTGAGCGCCTGCATCCCAGCCTGTTCCAACCCGGCGTAGTCGCGCGAACCCTGCTGAATCTCGTGCGCGATGGTGACGAGCGTGGCGTGAATCACTGACGCCGTATGGCGCTCGTCCGCTGCCAGATACTGGTTGCGCGACGACATCGCCAGGCCACTCGTCTCGCGCCGGGTTGGCACGCCGACGATGCGCACGGGCAGGTGCAGGTCGCGCACCATGCGGGTGATGACGGCGAGCTGCTGCCAGTCCTTCTCGCCGAACAGGGCGACATCGGGCTGCACCAGGTTGAACAGCACGTTCACCACCGTCGCCACGCCCTCGAAGTGACCGGGGCGGAACTCGCCCTCCAGCCCTTCGCTGACTTTGCTCACCTGCACCTGGGTGGTGAGCGGCAGGCCGTGCGGATACATCGCCTCCACACTCGGTGCGAACAGCAGATCGCAGCCGGCGGCTTCGAGCTTGGCGGCGTCATCCGGCAGCGTGCGCGGGTAGCGGCTGAAGTCTTCCTTCGGCCCGAATTGCAGCGGGTTGACGAACACGCTCGCCACGGCTCGCGGTGCATGGGTTTTGCCCGCATGGATCAGGTCGATATGGCCGGCGTGCAGATTGCCCATGGTGGGCGCGAAGGCGATGCGCTCGCCGGCCGCGCGCCAGGCAGCGAGCTGTTGCCGCAGCTCGGCAACGGTATGAACGGTGCGCATCGAGCTAGAAGCAATGCTCCGGCGCGGGATACGCACCGGACTTCACTTCGCGCACATAGGCCGCAATCGCGGCCTCGATCACGCCGGCTTTTTCGCCGTTGGCCTTGGCATCCGTCATGTAGTTCTTCACGAAGCGCGGCGTGCGGCCGAGCGTCACCTGCGGGCTGATGCCCAGCACATCCTGCAAGACCAGAATCTGGCCATCTACCGCAGCACCGGCACCGATGCCAATCACCGGCACGGGCGATTCGGCGGTGATGCGCGCACCGAGTGCGGCGGGGATGCACTCCAGCAGCAGCGCATCCGCACCCGCCTCGGCCAGCACCTTGGCGTCGTGCAGCATGGCTTCGGCCGCAGCGTCCTCACGCCCCTGCACCTTGAACGCGCCCATCTTGTGGATGAACTGCGGCTGCAAGCCAAGATGCGCGCACACCGGCACGCCGCGTGTGGCGAGGTATTCGACGATGCTCGCCTGCTCGCGCCCGCCTTCGAGCTTCACCATCTTCGCCCCACCCTCCTGCATCAGGCGCTGGCTGCTGTCGAGCGCGCGATCGAGCGTGGCATAGCTCAGAAACGGCAGATCGGCGATGAGAAAGGCGCGCTTCAGATGCGGCGCGACACACTTCGAGTGATAGACGATGTCGCTCACGGTCACTGGCGTCGTGGTGTTGCCGCCGTGAATCACCATGCCGAGCGAATCGCCGATGAGAATGACATCAACTCCAGCGCGATCCTGGATCAAGGCAAAGCTCGCGTCGTAGCAGGTGATGCTGGCGATCTTCTCGCCCGCCGCGCGCATCTTGGCGAGGTCGGCGATGTTCAATGGTTTGATGGTGTCGGTCATGGCGCGACTTTATAGCAACAGGGATTCAGGTAGCCGCGCATAGCCGCTGGGCTGGGTGAGCCACTTCTGTAGCTGCGCGTAGGTACCGGCTTGGGCGGCGAGATCCACCTGCGACACGTCGATCTCGATCACGGGTGCGGCCCGGTAGCCCGCGAAGTAGCGTGCGTAGACGGCGCTCAAATCTTGCAGATAGCTGCGCGAAATGGTGGCCTCGTAACTGCGGCCGCGCTCGGCGATGCGCTCCATCAGCACGTCCACGGGCGCGGTGAGATAGATCACCGCCGAGGGCGCGGGCACGCTCCAGGCGAGACGCTCGAACACGGTGTCGTAGAGCTTCAAGTCCGCTGGCGAGAGCGTGAGTTCGGCAAAAAGACGATCCTTGTCGAACAGGAAGTCCGCGATCCACTGCTCGTCGAACAGATCACCCTGCGCGAAGGCCTCGCACTGCCCCGCGCGTTGCAGCAGAAACACCAGCTGCGCCGGCAAGGCACCCGTGCTGGGGTCGCGGTAGAAGCGTGGCAGAAAGGGATTGTTCTCTGGCTGTTCCAGCAGCAGGCGCGCACCGCTGTCGGCCGCGAGGCGGCGCGCGAGGGTGGTCTTGCCGGCACCGATGGGGCCGTCGATCACCACATAACGCTGGCCGCTCATGTCCACTCCGAAAGTGCCGGTGTGGGCAATTGAGCGAGCAAGTCACGCGCGCGGCCCAGCAGCGGCACCTGCACCTCAGGCGCGATCTCGGTCAACGGCCAGAGCACGAAATCGCGGAAGGCGAGTTCAGGGTGCGGCAGGGTGAGGCGCTCGGTGCTGCACATAACCTGGCCATATAGCAGCAGGTCGAGATCGAGCACGCGCGCGCCCCAGCGCGTGCCGCGCACGCGGCCTGCGGCGTCTTCGATGCCCTGCATCGCGTCGAGCAAATCCTGCGGGGCAAGCGCGGTATCGAGCTGGGCCACGGCATTGCAGTAATCCGGCTGGCCTGCGGGGCCGATGGCAGACGAGCGATAGAAGGTGGAAACCTTCTTCACTTGCGTCTGCGGTAGTGCGGCGAGTGCGAGCAAGGCAGCGCGAAGCTGCGCCGCAGGCTCGCCCAAGTTCGCACCCAAGCCCACAAACACTTCAACCATTGCCGCTGGGCTTGTTACGGTTGCGACCACTGCGACGGCGGCGCTTCTTGGGCTGGCCGTCGTTGCTCGGCACGGTGCTCTCTTCTTCATCCTCAATCGGCGGCAGCGCGCCGGGTTGCAACTGCACCGCCGTCCACCAGTCCGCCAGCTCGCGGCTGGCATCGCCGACATCGGCGCGCAGCAGCAGGAAGTCGTAGGCGGCGCGGAAGCGCGGGTGCGTCAGCAGGCGCGCGGGCTTGCCGCCCTTGCGCTGTTCGAGACGCGGTTGCAGCGCCCAGATTTCCTGCATCGGCATGGCAAAGCGCTTGGGGATGGTGACGCGGCCATTGGCGAGTGCAATCGCCTCGTCCGCTGCCTGCGTGAGTGCCAGATTGGGGTGCAGGCCCTCGCGCTGCATGAGCTGCACGAAGCGCTCGGCCACACAGGGCCAGAGAATCGCTGCATACAAGAATGCGGGCGTGACGGGCTGGTCCTCGGCAATGCGCTTGGCGGTGTTCTCCAGCGCCTTGACGATGAAGCTCTCGAAGCCGGGGTGCCGCTTGAGCGTGGCCTCGGTATGCGGGAACAGCTCGCCGAACAGCCCGCGCACGCGCAGGCCACGGAAGTTGGCGACGGCATCGACGGTGAGCAGAATCTTGATGATCTCGTCGAACAGCCGAGCCGCCGGGATCTCGCGCAGCAGCGGCGCCAGGCGATAGATCGCCTCTTCGCTGGCAGGCTCGATGGTGAAGCGCAATTTGTTGGCGATGCGCACCGCCCGCATCATGCGCACCGGGTCTTCGCGGTAGCGCAGCTCCGGGTCGCCGATCAGGCGGATGAGGCGGTTGTTGATGTCCTCGATGCCGCCGGTGAAATCGACCACCGAATAATCTTCGATGTCGTAGTAGAGCGCGTTGACGGTGAAATCGCGGCGGATCGCATCGGTCTCGATCGAGCCGTATTCGTTGTCGCTCAAGATACGCCCGGTCTCGTCGCGCTCGTGACTGTCGGTGATAGCACCCCGAAAGGTGGTGACCTCGATGATCTCGTTGCCGAAGCGCACATGGGCGATCACGAAGCGCCGGCCAATCAGCCGCGCGGTGCGGAACACCTGCCGGAGCTGCTCCGGCCGCGCATTGGTGGCGATGTCGAAATCCTTCGGCGGGATGCCCGCCAGGATGTCGCGCACCGCCCCGCCCACCAGATGCGCCTCGTAGCCCGCATCGCGCAGGCCGTACAGCACCTTGAGTGCCGCATTGGAAATCAGTTTGCGCGAGACGGGGTGGTCTTCACGCGGAATGCGGCGAGCTTGCAAGGGAATGTGCGGGCTAGGGTGTGGGCGCGATTATAGGGGCACCCAGAAACAACAAAGCCCGCAAAGCGGGCCAGTTCAAGAGGGCAAAAAAACGTCGTATCGGCGTCGCGAGCGCAGGCCAGTTGTGCGATGCGGAAGCGGAGCGGCCTAGTGGCCGTGAGCACCGCAGCGCGCAAATGGCCAAGCGCAGCAGCCGAGACGATGTTTTTTGGCCCACGGGAATGCAAATAAATCTCCCCGTTGACTGATTCCATTGCCTATTTGCAATCACTACCAATACCAGTGCCCCCAAATATGCCCCCAGTCTTCAAAGTCGCATCTCGCCTAGCTCTCGGATCAGTTCGCGTTGCCGCCCCTCGCTGACCCCGCCGTATGAAAAAAACGTCGTGAGTACACCCTCATGCCCAAGGTTCTGGCTCCATGCTTTGAACTGCTCTGGCGTACGGCAAACACGCTCACCAACTTGAGCCAGCATGTGCCTGAGGCTGTGCGGGTTGTAGTAGGGCAAACCGGCTGACTCGAATGCTTGTTGGAACACCGCACGAATCGGTGAGGCATTGGCCCAATGCTCGCGTGCCAGCGTTACGTGCTCGAATTGCTGGCTGCGGCCAATGGTCAGGGCTGGCTTGGGGAATAGCGGGTCATCCCCGCCCCACAGTTTTTCGCGGCGCAGGTAGTTCACCCAGTCCGCCACGATCTCGCTCAGGTCATCGCCCACAGGGAAGAACGTGGTGATGAAGGTCTTGCTGAACTTGGTCTGCACCTCGCGGGCATCCTGATAGAAGCTGCCGCTCACTAAATCGACGTGCTTGATCTTGGCAGAGGCAATGGCTCTATCCCGCGCACCCGTCAGTACTGCAAAAGCCAGGAGAGCACGGTTGCGTCGCTCGATTTCGGTCGTGGCTGGCATCTGCCGGATGACGTGCTGCAACTGCTCCAAGGTTGGCACTGGGCGGCTGCGATGGGCGGTGGCAATTCGCACATCCTTGCCAGACACGTTGAAATAGTCCGCGTCGGAATACCGCAGGCGTGACTTGTAGCCAGGCTGTCCGGCTAACCAGTGAAAGAACCGTTGCAGGTGAGACAAGGTGCCGTGAAGCGTCGCCTTGCTCAGCTTGCCGCCAGTCATCAGGCTGGTTTGGTCAGCCAGCCACTTCTTGAAGGCGATGGCCTGCTCGTAATGAAACGTCTTGAAGTCGCGGTGTTTCGTGTGCGCCTCAAACCGTGCGATGGCCTTTGCCACAGCATCCACGCTCGCCTCGCTCTGGCGCATGGCTTCCTTGAGATAGGCGAAGTATTGGCGCTTGATGCGCACGTTGTTGGGGTTGTGTTTCAACATGGTTCACGCTCCTGCTTTGAAGTCACGGTTCACGGAGGGTTTGACGCTCTCGCTTATGTGTCCCCGTGCCTGCGTGTGCGTCACCTGCAACTCGCCGCAAACCGTTGCCAGTTTTGCGAGGCTCACCCGCCGGTGCATCAGGGCATCGCAGCAGGGGCAGAGGCCTACCAGATTGCCGCCAGTGGGAGTCAGCGGCACATAGTCCGCCATGCCCAGTGCAGCGGCTTGGGGAATGCGGCAACGCACGCAATACAGCTCGCCGGGTTTGCAGGGGCGTTTGTTGGCGGTGCGCTTGGTGGTGAGGTAAGCCGCGAGCTGACTGCCCAAAATAAGCACAGGGCGCTGGTCATCGTTCGTCGGCAGACCACGCTTAATCCACTGTCGCACCGTGTTGCGGTGCAGGCCGTAGAGCAGGGCAATTTCTTCCACCGTGTAGCTGCGGTGAATCTTTGCCCGGCGCGGATTGGGTAGCCGCTGTGCCACGGGCGCGCCCCTACCCGACTTGGCGGCTGGCCGCGATGCGGCTTTGCAGCCAGGCATCCACCTCGTTGGAAAGCCAGCCGACGGCAGCGCCACCACCCAAACGGATCGGCTTGGGGAAGCTCACGTCATAACGCGGTGAACTGGGATTGATGCGGTCGTAGATGGTGCTGCGGCTCAGACGCACGCGGGCTTCAAGGTCGCTGCGGCGGAGGATGTGGATTGCGGCTTGGATTGATTCGGCCATGTTCTGCACCAGTGGGAAGGTGCAGGCAAGGTATGAGCGATGCGGCCATCAAAGGCCAATTTCGGAAATACGATTTCCGATTTCGGTTATCGGCCTTTGCTTGCCTCTGGCAATTCCGCCAGCACCTTGCGAATGGTGTCGTCGCCCACGGGCAGGCCAGCACGCTGGGTGATGGCCGCCAATGTTGCCGCAGCCCCGCGATCCGCAGGATTTACTTTCGCCTCCACGCACAACGCCGTGATGAGACGGTGCAGGGTCTTGCGGCCCTTTGGCGTCAGTGCGCGCACATCGTCACCTGATACGCGATTGCCCAATTCCCGATTGAGGCGCGCCACCTCCACGCTGTAGCCCTTCACGATTTCGCGCAAGGTTTGCAGCGAGGCTTGCTCGGGATCGGGATAGATGCCCGTCGCAATGTCTGAGGTCTCCCAGCGCCACTTGGCCAGTAATGCAGCATGTTCACCGCTGGCATCTGGCGCGTAGCGCGCACGCACCACATACAGCTCGTCAATCAGGCTCGAATAGACGTTGGATTCTTCTTCGGCATAGCCATCCATCCAATCGCCAGGGTGGTAGCTGCGTTCAGTCAGCCACTCATAGAGTTGGTCGTATTCGACAAAAGTTTTTTCAAGATCAATCTCGCCCGTGAATAAGTCGCGGCGAATGACCGGGCTTTTAAGGCTTTTGTTGTTCACCGATTCCGCGAGTTGGGCCGCAAGTTGCGCTCTCAAATCCTTCAACAAAGCCAGCAGCGCAGGGTCATCACGAACAATATCGTCCGCGTCTGGCCCTTCAATATCGGTCTCGCCAGAAAGCCACATATCCGCAGCCACCAAATCACTAGCTTGCAGCAAGTTGAGGTGCATGATTCCCATATCGGGAATGCCCGTCACTAGCGCATCAAATGCCGCCTTCGCCTTGTAAGCCGGGGATTCGATGTAGTTCGTATAGGCATCAAAACTCGCTGACATTTGCTCGCGCACCTCCTCGCCCGTCATCGTCGGCCCGTCATACGCTGGCGCTGGCGTGGTCACACTGCGAGTTCGTGTGACGCTGATAACAGGCTCTTTTCCCTTGTCCTTTGCCATCTCAATCAGCCCTTCGAGTCCGCCTGAAACTCCTGCAACGCAGGCAGCCCCGCCACAATGCGCACCGTCTCCACACTCACCCGCATCACGCGCTTCACCAGGTTGAGGATGTATTGCGGGTCGTTGTGTTCGGTGGCCCAGTCGTTGGGGTCGTTTTTGATGCCGCTGTCTTTGTCGGTGGTCACGGCGTAGCGTTCCATCACCCATTCCAGCGCGGGCTTGCCGTTGACGATGTAGTCGAGTGCTGCGGGCGGGATGCCGGTGAGGGTGATGCGGCTGTTGTAGATGAGCGTGGTTTTGTCCTCTTGCAGCTTGCCGTCCACGCGGCGCTTGGCGTAGGCCATCTTCTGCACCCGGTAATGGTCGGGCGTGCCCATGTCCAGCTCGCCCTGCTGCGCCAGCGGGTAGGCATCCACCGTTTCGTAATTCAGATGCCAGTGCGCCAACTCGCGGCCTGCGGTGCTGAATGCCCAGAAGTCGGCGGCGTAGGGGATACGCGGCAACTGCTTTTTGAGGTCGGCTTCAAAGCGGGTTTTGTATTCTGGCGAATGCAGGATGCCGTAGACGTAATAGAACAGGTCTTCCTTGCCGATCTCGCCCGCGCCCTTGCCGCTGGCACTGGCACGGCCCGCATAGGCGCTACGGAAGGCAGCGATTGCGGCATCGGTAATGGCCTCGCGGCGCACCCAGCCGGGTTCAGCGGCGGCGTTCAGCAGGTCGGCTTTGCCGGTGGTTTCTTCGTAGTGGTAGAGGGGAAAACATTGGCCGGTGTCCAGAAGGTGAAGATCTGGAATAACGTCCGTTATCAGAGCCGAAAAGCCCTTACGATCCGCAACACCTATAATGGAAATGGCGATATTTTTATGGTGTGCAGTAGGAAAATATTTTTCCTTGTAATACTCATTAAATTGAGCATCGTAATACAGCCAACTCTTCGAGTAGGGCCTGAAAAGCGAGACGCCCACTTTTTCTCGTGAATATTTCGACCTTCTGCCGCGACAAAGATCTTCTTTCAGGCCCCGTGTCCATTTTATCTTCCTGGGATCGGATTCAATCAATTGCGAACATTTAATGGCTCTAGCTTCATGACCAGTTATGGCTGCAAGCGTTTTTCCAAGTAACTCAATTTGACTGTTGTAAAAATCAATCATGCGACAAATATTTTCCTCTAAATTTACAGAACTGTAGCTGTAAACCCATTCATTTCTGCTCGTTTCCACACCTCTTGATCGCATTGAAAATATGGAGGCATGTGACTCGCTCAAAGCCGCAAAACTATCGAAAGCAGGGTCACGAAAGTTAATCCAATCACCATGCGTATCAGGCGTTAAATATTGCCAAGAAATGTGCTTAATACTTTCCGACTGATTGATTATTTTTAACTTCTCACTTCTGGATAGATAGTCGCCAATATCTCTATAATTTATATGCCCAGTGCAGTTCCTGTCTGGGTTTTTTACTAGCAAAAAAATGGCTATTGTCGTCGCGTTTCCAGAACCGAATATTTGACCGCCTTCTTGTTTTGCTTTTTCCCCCGATGTTTTTTGCCCTCTTAGTCCTCGAAGGTTGAAAACATAGACGCCAGTAAATTCCTCTGCCATACATCGACGAAGCCCCGCAGCCGATTTCCCCTCTATGAATCCTCCATTCGTGACAAAGCAAACAATGCCCTTATCACTTATACGGTCACTTGCCCAACGAATTGCGCGAATGTAGCTATTGTAGAGACTGCTCTTATTGGTGGCGTTTGATCCGGCGACATATGTCGATTCGATCCGCTCGTCGAGATGCGGATATTTGAGGTTTTGATTATTGTCGTTTGCACTCTCCTGCCCCACCGAATACGGCGGGTTCCCCACAATCACCCGAATATCTGCCTCTTTTTGTTTCACGGCGCGGGCGTTGTTGTCGGGGAACAGCGCCGATTCCAGCGTGCCTTTGCCTTCGGTGAGTTGAAAGGTATCGGTGAGCACGATGCCTTCAAACGGCTTGTAGTCGGCAGTCTGCCCCGCTGCCTGTAGCTGCCCGTGATAGGTGGCCTCGATATTCACGGCGGCGATGTAATAGGCCAGCAGCACCAGCTCGTTGGCGTGCAGCTCGCTGGCGTATTTGCGGGCGAGGTCTTCGGGCTTTACGAAGCCGCCCTGCAACAGCCGCACGATGAAGGTGCCGGTGCCGGTGAAGGGGTCTAGCACCTGCACGCCTTCACTCGAAAGGCTCTGGCCGAACTCGGCTTGCAGGGTGTCGTCCACGCTCTTGAGGATGAAGTCCACCACCTCGACGGGCGTGTAGACAATGCCCAGGCGCTCGGCCATGCGCGGGAAGGCGGTGCGGAAGAACTTGTCGTATAGCTCGACGATGATCTTCTGCCGCGCTTCGGGGTTGCTGATGCCGCCCGCCCGCAGGCGCACGCTGGCATAGAACTTTTCGAGCGAGGCGGCGTGCTTGTCCAGCCCGTTGGCGTGCAGCACGTCGAGCATGGCTTGCATGGCCTGCGAGACTGGGTTTTGGGCGCTGAAAGCGTAGTTCTCAAACAGGGCGTCAAACACCGGCTGGGTGATGAGGTGCTGGGCGAGCATTTCCACCGCATCGGCCTCGCTCACGGCGGGGTTGAGGTTTTGCCGCAAGCCGGTGAGGAAGGGGGCGAATGCCTCGCGTGCGCCGGTTTCGGGCAAGTCCAGCAGGGCCTTGATGCGGGTGATCTGCTTTTCGGCAATCTCGCCCACGTCGCGCGCCCAGCTTTCCCAATAGCGGCGGTCGCCGCATTTCAAGACGATCTTGGCGAAAATGGCGTCGCGCCACTCGTTCAGGTTGGGGAAGTCGAGCGTGAATTGCTTTGGCTTGGGGCTGCCCGTGCCGGTGTCGTCATCACCCTTGCCGCCGCCCACGCCGATGATCTCGATATTGGCCGGTGGCTTGCCGGTGAGGTCGATCTTGTTAATGCCCGCTTCAATGCGTTCGTCGTGCGAGCGCAGGGCTTGCAGCACTTGCCAGACGATCTTGTATTTGTCGTTGTCCTTGAGGGCTTCTTCCGGCGACGTGTCGGCGGGGATGCCTATGGGCAGGATGATGTAGCCGTATTTCTTGCCCTCGGCCCGGCGCATGACGCGGCCTACCGACTGCACCACGTCCACAATGGAATTGCGGGGATTGAGGAACAGCACGGCATCCAGCGCGGGCACGTCCACGCCTTCACTCAGGCAGCGGGCATTGCTCAGGATGCGGCAGGTATTGCCCTCGCTGCCGGTGTCGGCCTTCAACCAATCCAGCAGCCGCCCGCGTTGCAGGGCGTTCATGGTGCCGTCTACATGGTCGGCCTCGCAGCGCAACAGGCTGGCCTGCTCGTCTTCCGGCGCTTGGCTCACATACTTTTCAACGATGCCGGAGAACAGCTCCTTGATCTGCTTGCTGGCGGCAATGGTCTTGGCAAAGGCCACGGCGCGGCGCATGGGGGCGGTGTCTGCCGCCAGCAGGTCGGTATCGGCACTGCTCGCCATGCGCTTGGCGAGGCCATTCCAGCAGCCGGTGAGCTTCACCAGGTCGGTGAGGTAGTCGCTGAACTCCTTGTCGGTCTTCGCCTTCGCCGCTGCCGCCAGCTCCTTCTGGAATATCTTGCTGACGAACTTCTCGTCCACCGCCAGCACCATCACCTTGTAGTCGGTGAGTAGCTCTTGCTGGATGGCCTCGCCAAAATTGAGGCGGTGCAGCTCGCGGCCATACAGGGCCTCGTCGTCCATGCTGCACAGCTCGGCGTCGGCCTCCTTGGCGCTGCTCTTGGCGGCATCCATGAAAATGCGCGGCGTGGCCGTCATGTAAAGCCGCTTGCCGCTCTGGATGTAGGCGGCGTCATGCACCTTCACGAAATGGCTTTCGTCATTGCCCGCCAGCGTGACGCCGGTGGTTCGGTGCGCTTCATCGCAGATGATGAGGTCGAAAGCAGGCGCACCGTGCAGGGTCTGCGCTTCGTGAATGGTGGCGATGCTCTGGTAGGTGCTGAACACCACCGTGAGCGGCTTTTTACCTTGCAGGGCGGCCAGTTGCTTGGCGAGCTTGCGGGCATCGGTAGTGGCGGGGAACGGCAGATCGTGCAGGCGAATGTCGTCTTCATCGCTGGCCTTGTTGCCGGTTTTGCCTACGGCGGTATCGCTGCACACGGCAAAGGCGTGCAGCGGCGTGCTGCTCTGCGCGCTCCATTCCGCCAGCGATTGCGCCAGCAGGGCAATGGACGGGACTAGAAAGAGAATGCGACCGTTATAGTTGCGCTGCGCTGCGCTGCGCTGCGCTGCGCTGCGCTGCGCTGCGCTGCTTGCTACAGCTATGTCGCTGGCGAAGCCTTCGGCGATTTTCAAGGCCGTAAAGGTCTTGCCGGTGCCGCAGGCCATGATGAGCTTGCCGCGCTCGGCCTCGCCCAAACCCTTCATCACATCGTCCAGCGCCGATTGCTGGTGAGGGCGCAAGGTCTTTTGCGGCTTGAGCCGCATCAAATCTGGGCGGGCGAGGCTGAAGTGGCTCCAATCCACCAAGCTGCCTTCAAGGTCTTGCAGCCGCAGGCGGATACACGGCACACGCTCGTCTTCCAGCAGAGGTTCGGCGTGCTTCGACCACTTATCAGTCGTCGTCACTACGATGCGACTGGTGAATGGCGCTTTGCCAGAGGTGGCAAAAAAGCTATCCAGGTCAGCTTTCTGGATGGTGGTGTCAGGGTCGTAGAACTTGCACTGGATGGCGCACAGCTCGCCCGTAAAGTGCTCCTCTGCCACTAGATCAATGCCAGTGTCGTTCTTCGAGAACCCATAACCACCACGGCCCGGCCATTCGCTCCACATCCACACCTGCTTGAAGCGCGCCCGGTATTGCGGCTCCGTCACCAGGTAGTTGGCAAACAGCCGCTCAAACTTGTCGCCCAGGTCGCGGCTGCTGTGCGCCGCCTCGCGGAACTCGCCAAGGATGCTGTGAATGGTGGTGGTCATTGTCCCGAATCGTTCTTATGTGTTCCTACCCAGTATCCGGGCAGGCACAGATAAGGGCCAGCCTTTTCAACTACGCCGCGCGGCGAATCGGCACCACCTTGGCATCGCTCCTCAAGGCGTCAAGGTAATCCGCCCACGCCTGCATCATCCGGCGGCGCTCATCCAGAAATTGGGCGCGGTCATAGGCGGCACCCAAGGGGCCGCTGGCCTTGTGGGCAAGCTGGCGTTCGATGGCATCCGGTTTCCAGCTCAACTCGGCCAGCAAGGTGCGGGCAGTGGCGCGGAAGCCATGAGCGGTCATCTGGTCGCCGGTGTAGCCAATGCGCCGTAGCGCGGCCGTCACCGTGTTGTTGCTCATCGGCCGCAGGCGCGAGCGTGCGCCGGGGAAGACATAGTGCGGGGCATCTGGCTTGGCGGGTATGCCGTGGCCAGTCAGTGCAAACAGGTCACGCAACAAGGCAATGGCCTGCGTGCTGAGCGGCACGATATGCGCCAGCCGCATCTTCATTTTTTGAGCCGGGATGCGCCATTCGGCGGCGTCCAGATCGAACTCGCCCCACTCGGCTGCACGCAGCTCGCCGGGGCGCACAAAGAGCAATGGCGACAGTTGCAGCGCACAGCGCGTGACGAACTGGCCCTGATAAGCCTCAATTGACCGCATCAGTGCGCCGACCTCGGCGGGTGAGGTCAAGGCCGCATGGTGGCGCTCGGCACCAGGGCTTTTCAGCGCACCGCGCAAGTCGCCCGATGGGTCTCGCTCTGCTCGGCCCGTTGCAACGGCATAGCGAAATATCTGCCCGGCAATCTGCCGCAGTCGCTTGGCAACAATGAGTGAGCCGCGCGCTTCAATGCGCCGCAGCGTCGCCAGCAGTTCAGGTGCCTTGATCTCACCGATGGGCCGCTTGCCCAGCCACGGCAGCAAATCGGCTTCCAGTCGCGCCTTGATCGCCACATTGGTGCTGGCTACCCGCTTGGCGTCAGTCTGTTCCAGCCACTCGCGGGCGAGGGCTTCAAAACTGTCACCGCCGCCTTGCGACATTTTGGCCGCACGTTTGGCAGCACCCGGATCAGCGCCCTCGTTCAACAACCGCCGGGCGGCATCGCGCTTGTTGCGGGCATCCTTCAAGCCGATTTCGGGATACACGCCAAATGCGAGGCGGTTCTCCTTGCCGCCATGCCGATACTTGAGCCGCCAATACTTGGAGCCATTGGGCATCACCTCTAAATACAGCCCGCCACCATCAGCAATGCGATACGGCTTGTCTTGGGGTGCGGCCTTGCGGCACGCGGGGTCATTCAATGGCATGGCAACACCTCCGATAGCGTTTTGGGGGCATCAGCCTCATCTCAGGCTGGTGATGCCCCCAGAAATGCCCCCATATGGGGCCGTATTCCAGCGGAAGTCTTCGGAACGGATAAACACCGCACCAACAAAAAACCCCTCATTTACGAGGGGTTAGATGACTTCCTCGGAACAGATCGGAAGTATAGATGGCGTTCCCACGGGGATTCGAACCCCGGTTCTATCCGTGAGAGGGATATGTCCTAGGCCTCTAGACGATGGGAACCTGCGGATATTTTAGCGCGTGATGCGCGCGCCGTCTCGCACAACGTTTATCGGACAATAGCGGCCCGACTTTTCAGCCCGTCTCAAGCCATGTCCGACCTCACCCTGCCCGCCCCCATCTGGCGACGGCTCGCGGCCTTCACCTACGACAGCCTGCTCTACGTCGCCATGCTGATGGCCGGACTGGTGCTGGCCAATTTCGTGATTGCCGTCGCCATCGCCAAGAACGCGAACACGCCGCTGCACAACCTCACCCTGCTGCCGCTGTATGGCTATGGCATCGGCGTGATCGTGTTCGCCTGGTCCTGGGCCAAGGGCGGGCAGACCCTGGGCATGCGCGCCTGGCGTATTCAGGTGCGGCGGCTCGATGGACAGCGCCTGCGCTGGCCCATTGCACTGGTGCGGCTGACTTGCAGCTATCTGCTGCTGGCACTGGCGCTGTGGGTTGGACTGCGCATGGGGGCGGCGCTGCCGCCCGGCAAGGCGCGGGTGCTGAGCGCCTTGCAGCTGCTGCCCTGGGCCTTTCTCGCGTATTACGTGCCCTGCCTCATCTCGACGCGCGGGCGCTCGTTTTCAGATCTGCTGACGGGCACCGAGGTGATTGCCCTGCCGCGCGCTGGAAAAATCAGTTCGCCCGTCGAATCCTGAACGCGGCAATCAGCGCCCAAGCGAGTGTCGGCCCGCCGGCGGCGAGGATGGCGTTCCAGCCATAGATCTGCCCCAGGCTCAGGCTGACGCGATTGACCACATAGAACCCGACGCCGAGCAGAATGCCCAGCAGCAGGCGCTGGCCGGCACCGCTGTCGCGCAGGGAGCCGAAGGCAAATGGCACTGCGAAGAGTGCCATCGCAATCACGGTCAGCGGTTCGATCAGCTTGTGCCAGAACTGCAAGCGGTATTTGGCGGCATCGAGCTGGTTGGCATCGAGGTAGTCGATGAGGCGGCGCAGGCCCGCCACCGACAGCGCATCGGCTTCCAGCAGATACAGCCGCAGCACATTGGGCGTGACGCTGCCAGACCAGCGCCCGGTGGCGGCCTTGCTGCTCTCGGCGCGACCCTCGGCCGTGAAATGCGTCTCGCGCACGCCTTCGAGCTGCCAGCTGCCATCCACATACTGGGCACGTTCAGCGGCCAGCACCTTCTGCAACTTGAGTTGGCTATCGAGGCTGTAGATCTCGATGGCTTCAGCGCGGTCCTCAGTGATCAGGCGGCGGATACGCAGCACCTCGTCACCATCGCGCAGCCACACCATCGCAGCACCACTGGAGTCGCTGCTGCCGCTCTTGATCGCCGCCGCCAGGCGCTGGCCCTGCGGCGCGATCTGATCGCTCACCACCCAGCCGATGCCGCCGAGCAGCGCGCCGGCTAGAAGGGTCGCCATCGCGATCTTGGCGTTGGAGAGCCCTGCCGCCCGCATCGCCGTCAGCTCGCTCTGGCCCGCCAGCATCCCTAAGCCCATGAGCGCGCCAATCATCGAGACGATGGGCATCAAAAGGGCGAGGCCGGAGGGCATCTGCAGCAGCGTCGTCTGCACCAGTTGCAGCACGCCAAAACCATTTTTGCCGGTCTCGTCGGCATCGGTGACGAGCGTGATGAAGCTCTGGATGGCGAGCATGGCCAGCGCCACCACGGCGGTGATGCCGAGAACGTGGCGGATGATGTAGAAAGTGAGCAGGCGAGGCATCGCAATACCTTAGTGGATTTGCCTTGCTTTCGCCCTTTGGAGCAAGCGCCTAAAATGTGGAAAACAAGCGGCTTTTCGCGCCATCGCGCCAAACCGCCCTCCAAAATCCACATTTCGATTCGAGAACACGCCCATGAGCATGGAATATTTCGTCAAGAGCGGTAACCCGGAAAAGCAGCGCGTTGCCTGCATCATCGTCGGTATCTTCGACCGCCGCGCGGCCTCCGAGCCGGCCGAGGTGGTGGACAAGGCGAGCGAAGGCCACATCGCGGGCATCCTGCGCAAGGGCGACATGGACGGCAAGCTGGGTTCAACCCTCGTGCTGCACGGCGTGCCCGGCGTGTTCGCCGACCGCGTGCTGCTGGTGGGCCTCGGCAAGCAGCGCGATTTCAACGAAGCCGCCTTCTGCAAAGCCAATGCGGCCGCGGCGCGCGCCCTGCGCAACACCACGGGTGCGATCGACGCGGTGAGCTACCTCACGCATCTGGAAGTGAAAGGCCACGACACGCACTGGAACGTGCAGCAGGCCGTGATGGCGACCGAAGACGCCTACTACGCCATGCACACCATGAAGGGCGCGCCCGCCAAGGAGCACCTGCCGGTCTACAAGCTGGAGCGCCTCACCTTCGATGTGCCGCGCCGCTCCGACCTGCCGGCCGGCGAGCAGGGCTTGGCTGAAGCACTCGCCGTGGCGCATGGGGTGTCGCTGGCGAAGGACCTCGGCAACCTGCCCGGCAACGTCTGCACCCCCACCTACCTCGCCGAATGCGCAGTGCAGATGGCGGCGGAGAGCGGCGGTCTGCTCAAGGTGAAAGTGCTGGAAGAAGCCGACATGGAGAAGCTCGGCATGATGTCGCTGCTGAGTGTGAGCCGTGGTTCGCGCCAGCCTGCGAAGCTGATCTGCCTCGAATACAAGCAGGGCGTGAAGGGCGAGAAGCCGGTGGCACTGGTGGGCAAGGGCCTCACTTTCGACTCAGGCGGCATCAGCATCAAGCCCGGTGCGAAGATGGACGAGATGAAGTTCGACATGTGCGGCGGCGCCTCGGTGCTCGGCACCTTCAAGGCCCTGCTCGAACTGAAGCTGCCGATCAACGTCGTGGGCGTGATTGCCAGCAGCGAGAACATGCCGGATGGCATGGCCTCGAAGCCCGGCGACATCGTCACCAGCATGGCCGGCATCACCATCGAGGTGCTCAACACCGATGCCGAAGGCCGCCTAATTCTCTGCGATGCGCTCACCTACACCGAGCGCACCTACGATCCGGCGGTGTGCGTCGACATGGCTACCCTCACCGGTGCCTGCGTGATCGCGCTGGGCCAGTTCCCTTCGGGTCTCTTCTGCAACACGCCCTCGCTGACGCGCGCCCTGCTCACCGCTGGCGAGCAGATCGGCGACCGCGCCTGGGAGCTGCCGCTGTGGCCGGAGTATGAGGAGAACATCAAGAGCGAGTTCGCCGACATCGCCAACATCGCCACCAAGGGCGAGGGCGGTGGTGCCAGCATCGGTGCGGCCTTCCTGCACAAGTTCACTAAAAAGATGAAATGGGCGCACCTCGACATCGCCGGCACCGCCTGGATCGGCAAGAAGGGCACCGGTCGCCCGGTGCCTTTGCTCACCCAGTACTTGGTCAATTACGCCGCGAAGGAAGAGTAAGCAGCTCATGCAACGGCAAGGCTCCATCGGCGTAGCGAGCGCAGGCCAGTTGCGAGTGACGGCGCGGAGCGGCCTGAAGGCCGTGAGCACCGACGCTTGCAAGTGGTCAAGCGCAGTAGCCGAGGGAGCCTTGCCGTGACACGCATCGACTTCTACATCTTGCCTGCCGAAGGCGGCACCGACCCTGTGGTCGCTGCCGCGCGCCTTTGCGACAAGGCGGTTTCGGCGGGCAAATCGCTCTACGTCACCACGCCGGATGCCGCTCGGCTCGATGCGCTGGACGATCTGTTGTGGACACAGCGGCAGGGCGGCTTCATCACCCACGAACGCTTTGTGCGCGATGCACCAGTCGAACCTCTGCCCAAGGTGCTGCTGGGCGATGCGGAACCGCCCGAAGGCTGGCAGGACGTGCTGCTGAATCTGGGGCAGGACGTGCCGCCCTTCTTCAGCCGCTTCGAGCGGGTTCTGGAGATCGTGCCGGGCGATGCGACGAGCCGTGCGGCCTGCCGCGAGCGCTTCAAGTTCTACCGCGATCGCGGCTATGAGTTGAAGACGTTTGAGCAGACCAGCGAAGGTGGCTGGGTGGCCAAGGGCTGAACTTAGTCAGCGGAGACGGGCTGGAACCAGCCCAGCTTCTCGCGCAGCTTCACCACCTCGCCGACAATGATGAGACTCGCGCCACTCGGTGCATGCGCCGCCACCTTCGCCGGCAAATCCGCCAGCGTGCCGATCACCACGCGCTGGGTCGGATGGGTGCCGTCTTCCACCAGCGCAATCGGCCAGTCGGCGGGCAGGCCGTGCGCCATCAGCTCCGCGCAGACACGCGGCAGCGTCACCACGCCCATGTAGAACACCACGGTCTGACCACGCCGGGCGAGCTGATCCCAGTTGAGGGTGAGCACACCATCGGCGCGCGCATGGCCGGTGACGAAGACCACACTCTGCGCGTAGTCGCGATGCGTGAGCGGGATACCCGCATAGGCCGCGCAACCACTCGCGGCGGTGATGCCGGGCACCACCTGAAACGCGATGCCATGCGCCGAAAGCTCGGCAATCTCCTCGCCACCACGCCCGAAGATGAAAGGATCACCACCCTTCAGGCGCAGCACACGCTTGCCGGCCTTGGCGTAGCGCACCAGTTCGCTGTTGATCTCGTCCTGCGGCACGGTGTGCTGGTTGCGCTTCTTGCCGACGAAGACGCGCTCGGCATCGCGCCGCACCAGTTCCATGATGGCCGGCGAGACGAGGCGGTCGAACAGCACCACGTCGGCCTGCTGCATCAGTCGCAGGGCACGGAAGGTGAGCAGATCCGGGTCGCCGGGGCCGGCACCGACCAGGTACACCTCGCCGCGCGCAGGCTCGCCGTGGATGAGGCTTTCGAGTTCGATCGCGGCAGCGGCCTCGTCGCCCACCAGCAAGCGCTCCGGGCCTGGGCCGTCGAGGAATTGCTCCCACAGCGCGCGTCTTTGTTCGACCGCGAGCGCCTTCACTTGCGGGCGGTGGCGCTCCATGAACGCCGCCAGCCGGCCATAACCCGCCGGCAGCAGCGCCTCGATGCGCTCGCGCAGCCGCCGCGCCAGCACGGGCGCGGCACCGCCGCTGGAAATCGCCACCCACAGCGGTGCGCGCTCAACCAGCGAGGGCGTGATGAAGCTCGATGGCGCCGGATCATCGACGCAGTTCACCGGCACGTTGGCGGCATCGGCAGCGGCGGCGACCTGCCGATTCAAGTCACGGTCGTCGGTCGCCGCAATCACTAGGCGGCAGCCCTGCAACTGATTCGCGTCGAACGCCTTGCCGATCACGCTGACCACACCCTGCTCTGCGAGCGCAGCCAGCTCGGCATTCAATTCGAGTGCGACGATCTCGATGCGCGGTGAGGCCTTCAGCAGCAGGCGCACCTTGCGCGCCGCCACTTCGCCGCCGCCCACCACCAGTACGCGAGCACCTGAGAGCCGCAGGGTGATGGGCAACCAGGGGTTTTCGGGTATCGCAGGCTTGGGATCAGTCATTGCAAAAGTGTATATTCAACCGTGTTTGATATGCCGCTTTGAGGAACCACGATGAAAATCCGCCAGCTCCACTACGTGCTCGAAGTCGCCAAGCGCGGCCTCAACGTCACTGCCGCCGCCGAAGCCTTGCACACCAGCCAGCCCGGTGTCTCCAAGCAGGTGAAGCTCTTGGAGGACGAGCTGGGCGTCGACATCTTCGTGCGCAACGGCAAGCACCTGGCGGAGATCACGCCGGCCGGCAAGCGCATTCTCGACTACGCCGAGAAGCTGATCGCCGAAAGCGAGAACATCAAGAACGTCGCGCGCGAGTTCCGCCAGACCGACGAGGGCGATCTGACCATCGCCACCACCCACACCCAGGCGCGCTATGCCTTGCCCAAGGTGATCCAGGCCTTCCGCAAGAAATATCCGAAAGTCGCGCTGCACATCCACCAGGGCTCGCCGCCGCAGATCGCCAAGATGGCGGCCGAGGGCGAGGCCGATTTCGCCATCGCCACCGAGGCCATGCACCACTTCGACCAGATGGTGATGCTGCCCTGCTACCACTGGAACCGCTGCGTGCTGGTGCCGCCCAAGCACCCGCTGGCGGGCGTAAAGAAGGTGACGCTCAAGCAGCTCAGCGAGCACCCCATCATCACCTACACCTTCGGCTTCACCGGCCGCAGCAAGCTCGACCAGGCCTTTGCGGGCGCGGGGCTGAAGCCCGACGTGGTGCTCACAGCCGTCGATGCCGACGTGATCAAGACCTACGTTCGCGCGGGCCTGGGCATCGGCATCATCGCCAACATGGCGTACGACGCACGCACCGACAGCGATCTGGTGCAGCTCGATGCCAGCCATCTGTTCGAGCCCTCGACCACGCACATCGGCTTTCGCCGCAGCCTGTTTCTGCGCACCTTCATGTACGACTTCATGCAGCTGTTCGCTGCCCATCTGGGCAAGGAGCTGGTCGATGGCATTGCCGCCCTGCCCGATGCCGATGCCCGCCGCGCCGAGGTGGCCAAGCGCGTGAAGGTGCAGGCCACGCTTTAGTTATATGGTTATGCGCGGGCGCGCTTGCTACCCTGCGCGCCCGCGCAAAACCCAATGGCTTGCGCCCGGAGTGCCGCCATGTATCGCTACGACCAATTCGACCAAGCCCTCGTCAACGCCCGCGTGGACCAGTTCCGCGACCAGACCGCGCGCTATCTAGCCGGCACCCTGCCTGCCGACGAGTTCCGCCATCTGCGCCTGCGCAATGGCCTGTACGTGCAGCGCTTTGCACCGATGCTGCGCATCGCCATCCCCTACGGCACGCTCAGCTCAAAGCAGCTACGCATGCTGGCGCACATCGCGCGCCAGTACGACAAGGGCTACGGCCACTTCACCACGCGCCAGAATATCCAGTTCAACTGGCCCAAGCTCGAAACCGTGCCGGACATTTTGGCCGACCTCGCGACGGTGGAGATGCACGCGATTCAGACCAGCGGCAACTGTATCCGCAACATCACGGCCGATCATCTCGCCGGTGTCGCCAAAGACGAGCTGATTGACCCCCGCCCCTACTGCGAGCTGACCCGCCAGTGGGCCACCGAGCACCCGGAGTTCAACTGGCTGCCGCGCAAGTTCAAGTTCGCATTCTCGTCCTCGACCACCGACCGTTCGGCCACTCAGGTGCACGACATCGGTGTGCACATCATCAAGAACGCTGCCGGTGAAATCGGCTACGAGATGGTGGTGGGTGGTGGCCTCGGCCGCACGCCCATCATTGGCCAGGTGATCCGCGAGTGGCTGCCGGAGGAAGACCTGCTGAGCTACAGCGAGGCGATCCTGCGCGTCTACAACCTGCTCGGCCGCCGCGACAACATCTACAAGGCACGCATCAAGATCACGGTGAAGGAGACCGGTCTCGCCAAGTTCAAGGAGATGGTCGAAGCCGAATGGGCGACCATCAAGGATGGCCCGCTCAAGCTCAGGCGTGCCGACATCGAGCGCTTCCAGTCCTTCTTCACGGCCTTCGACTACGAGGTCTCGGCCGCGAGCGATACCAGCTACGCCGAGCACCTAACGAAGGACAGCGCGTTTGCGGCCTGGACCAAGCGCAACCTCAAGGCGCATCGCCAGCCGGGCTATGCCATCGCCTTCCTCTCGCTCAAGGCCCGTGGCATCGCCCCCGGCGACGTCACCGATGTGCAGATGGATGCGATTGCCGATCTCGCCGATCAGTATTCCTTCGGCGAGCTGCGCGCCACGCACAACCAGAATCTCGTCTTCACCGATGTGAAGCAGGCCGACCTCTATCCGCTCTGGCAGGCCCTGGTGAAGCTCGACCTCGCCACGCCCAACATTGGTCTCTTGACCGACCTCATCTGCTGCCCCGGCCTCGATTTCTGCTCGCTCTCGAACGCCAGCTCGATTGCGGTGGCAGAGGAAATCTTCGACCGCTTCGAGTCGCTCGACTACCAGCACGACATCGGCGAGATCAAGCTCAACATGTCCGGCTGCATGAACGGCTGCGGCCACCACAGCGTCGGCCATATCGGCATCCTGGGCGTCGACAAGAAGGGCGAGGAGTGGTACCAGATCACCCTCGGCGGCTCCAGCGAGAACAAGGCCAGCCTCGGCGACCGCACCGGGCCATCCGTTGACCGCGAGCACATCGCCGACGCCGTGCAGACCATCGTCCACACCTATCTCGATCTGCGCGCTAGCGAAGACGAAAGTTTTCTCGCCTGCTACCAGCGTGTCGGCATGCCGCCGTTCAAGGCCAAGCTGTATCCAGTTGCCGCAGAGGAAGCCGCATGAGTGCGCTGCTGAATCTCGAAGGCGCTGTGCTCACCGATGCCTACACGCTGTTGGCTGATGACGCGGAGCTACTAGAAAGCGGCGCGGTCATCGTCAGCCTCACGCGCTGGCAGGCGGAAGCCGCCGCGCTCGCCGCGCGCAGTGCGCCGGTTGCCGTGAAGCTCGCCAACACGGTGGACGTGCTCACGCTCGCCGCCGATGTGCTCGCACGCCCGATGCTGGTGCTGGACTTCCCCGCCTTCGGCGATGGCCGCGCCTACTCGCAGGCGCGTCGCCTGCGCGACCGCGACACCTACCAGGGCGTGATTCGCGCCAGCGGTGCCGCCGTGGTGGCCGATCAGCTGGCGATGATGGCGCGCTGCGGCATCAGCGAGTTCGCGCTGCGCGAGGATCAGCCGCTGGAGGTGTGCCAAGCCGCACTCTCATCGAGCGGCAAACCCCTGCCCTATCAACCGGCCCGTGATCTCGACAAGGCCGTGTTCGCCGCGCGCCAGTAAGCGCACAACAACTCAGGCAGCGAGCGGCACCGGCTTCTTCGCTGCGCTCTTGGGGTCGATCAAAATCTTGGCGTGCTGCTCCGGGTCGCCGAGCGCATCGAAGGCATTGGCGACCCCATGCAGGCCGACCAGGCCCGTCAGCATCGGCTGACAGTTCACCCTACCCTCGGCAATCAGTTGCAGGGTGTCGTGAAAGTCCAGCGGCGTGTGGCCGAGCACGAAGCGCAGATCGACTTCCTTCTGGATCGCCAGTGCCGGCTCGATCGAATCCATCTGCATGCAGACGCCGACCACGACGATGCGCGACTGTAGCGGCGCGCCCTCGATCACCTGCTGCAATACGCCCGGCACGCCGACGCACTCGAAAATCACTGGGCGCTTCAGGTCCGCCGCACCCACCTTCTCGGCCAGGCGCCAGACATGCCACCAGGGCAACGGCAGCTTGCTCAGCGATTCCATCGTCTTCATGCCGAGTGCGAGCAGGTCGGGGAAGGCTTGCAGATGGCCATAGCTCTTTTTGCCCGCATAGGGCGAATCCTTCGCCGGGTCGATCACCACATCGGCACCGCAGCGGCTGGCGAGCGCGCGACGCCCGGCCGAGAAATCGCTGGCGACGATGGTCTTCACGCCCTGCGCCTTGAGCAGGCAGATCACCGCCAGCCCCACCGGCCCGCAGCCGATGACGATGGCGACATCGCGCTTGGCAATCTCGCTGCGCTTCACGGCGTGGAAGGCCACCGCCATCGGCTCGGTGAGTGCGGCGAGGTCTGACGACAGGCCGTTGGGCACCGGCATCATGGTCACTTCCTGCAGCAGCATGCGTTCGGAATAGGCGCCGGTCACGCCGGTGGTGAGGCCCTGCAGCTCGATCTGCCCGCCGACGCGGATCAGGTTCTGCGACACCACGCGGGTGCCGGGCTTGAGCGTCTTCTTGCAGCCGGGCCCAAAGTCGAGCACCTCGGCGCAGAACTCGTGGCCGAAGACGATGGGATCACTTAAGCGGGGGAAGGCCCCCGCCGGCACGCCAACCTTGGTCAGCATGCTGCCCATGCGCTCGCAGTGGTGGCGCAGGTGCAGGTCGGAGCCGCAGATGCCACAGCGCAGCACCTCGACCAGCACCTGACCCTTCGCAGGCACCGGCTCCGGCAACTCCTGCACGCTCAGCTTCGTGTTCTGGCAGACGACGGCTTTCATCGGGCTCTCCTCGCTGCGGGGCTGTTTCAGCCGATGACGGTGGCACCACCCAGATAGGGCTGCAAGGCCAGCGGCACATCGATGCGGCCATCGGCGCGCTGGTAGTTTTCGAGCACCGCCACCAGCGTGCGGCCGACCGCAAGGCCGGAGCCATTGAGCGTGTGCAGCAGCTCGTTCTTCTTGGTCTCGGCGCTCTTGTAGCGCGCCAGCATGCGGCGGGCCTGGAAGTCCTCGAAGTTGGAGCAGGAGGAAATCTCGCGGTAGGTGTTCTGGCTCGGCAGCCAGACCTCGATGTCGTAGGTCTTGGCCGCGCCTGCGCCCAGGTCACCGGTGCAGAGCACGACAACGCGGAAGGGCAGATCGAGTTTTTTCAGGATGGCCTCGGCATGACCCACCAGCGCCTCGTGTGCCTCTTGCGACTTGCTGGGCTCGACCGCCCAGACCAGCTCGACTTTCTCGAACTGGTGCTGGCGGATCATGCCCTTGATGTCGCGGCCACCGCTGCCGGCCTCGCTGCGGAAGCAGGGCGTATGCGCCACCCATTTACGCGGCAGCGCGGCCAGGTCCTGAACCTCGTCGCGCAGCAAGTTGGTCACCGGCACTTCGGCGGTGGGGATCAGGCACCAGTCCTTGTCATCGAGCTTGATGCCGAACAGGTCTTCACGAAACTTGGGCAGCTGGCCGGTGCCACGCAGCGAATCGGCGTTGACGATGTAGGGCACGTACAGCTCTTCGTAGCCGTGCTCCAGCGTGTGCGTATCGAGCATGAATTGCGTCAGGGCGCGGTGCATACGCGCTAGATCGCGCTTGAGCACCACGAAGCGCGAGCCGGTGATTTTGGCGGCGGCGGCGAAGTCCATCTGGCCCAAGGCTTCACCAAGATCGGCGTGATCCTTGATGGGAAAGTCGAAGGCGCGCGGCGTGCCGATTCGGCGCAGCTCGACGTTGTCGGCTTCGCTCTTGCCATCCGGCACGGAGGCGTGCGGGATGTTGGGCAGGCGGGCGAGGAAATCATCGAACTCCGCCTGCAAAGCCGTCAATACCGTTTCGTTGGCCGCCAGTTTGGCCTTGGCGTTTTCCACCTGCTCGAACAAAGGCGTTGCATCCTCGCCCTTGCTCTTGGCAAAGCCAATTTCCTTGCTGGCCTTGTTGCGCACTGCCTGCAGCGCCTCGGTCTCGCTCTGCAAGCTCTTGCGCTGCGACTCCAGTTTTTCAAACGTGGCGACGTCGAGCACGTAGCCCCGACGGGCAAGCTGATCGGCGACTTCCTGGGGGTTGGCGCGCAGGCGTTTGGGGTCGAGCATGGTCTGGCTACTTCAAGGCATTTTGTAAGACGCGAGAGTTTACAGGCTGCGACCCAGCCACAAGCCCAAGGCACAGCCGCCCAAGCTCAGCAACAGATTGAGTGCGATGTTGGCGAGCGCCAACACGCCCTGCCCCTCGCGCCAGAGCAGCAGCGTCTCCAACGAGAACGCCGAGAAAGTGGTGAAGCCGCCCAGCACGCCGGTGATGAGGCCGGTGCGCAGCCATTCCGGTGTTTCAGGTCGAGCGGCAGTGAGAGCGAAGATCAGGCCGATGCAGACCCCGCCCACCGCATTCACGATCAGTGTGGCAAGCGGAAAACCCGGCACGGCGGTGCGTGCCCACAAGCCCAGCGCATAGCGCGCCAGCGAGCCGCTGGCGCCGCCGAGGGCGACGGCGATCCAGACCGGCATCAGGTGCCGCCCTTCCTGGCGGGCTGGCCGCGCAGGGCGCGCAGCTTCTCGGCGATCTGACCTTCCAGACCACGCTCGGTCGGTTGGTAGAACACGGTGCCAACCAGCTTGTCCGGCAAAAACTGCTGGCCGGCGGCGTGGGCGTCGGCCTCTTCGTGGTCGTAGCGATAGCCCTGGCCGTAGCCGAGGTCCTTCATCAGCTTGGTGGGCGCATTGCGGATGTGCAGCGGCACATCGAGCGAGCCGTGATCGCGCACGGCGGCCTGTGCGGCCTTGAAGGCGACGTAGACGGCATTGCTCTTGGGTGCCACGGCGCAATAGACCACCGCCTCGGCAATCGCCAGCTCGGCTTCGGGTGAGCCGATGCGCAGATAAGCCTCCCAGGCATTGATGGCGAGTTGCAGTGCGCGCGGGTCGGCGAGGCCAATGTCCTCGTAAGCCATGCGCGTCACGCGCCGCGCGATGTAGCCGGCATCGACGCCGCCATCCAGCATGCGCGCCAGCCAATAGAGCGCAGCGTCGGGGTCAGAGCCGCGCACCGACTTGTGCAGGGCGCTGATCTGGTCGTAGTGGTTCTCGCCCTGCTTGTCGAAGCGGCGAAAGCCGCGGCCGATGAGTTTTTCCAGCGTCGCATCGTCGTGCTTCTTCTCCGCGCGGCCCAGCTCATAGGCGGTTTCCAGCAGCACCAGGCCCTTGCGCGCATCGCCATCGGCGGCCTGCGCGATGCGCGTGAGCCAATGCGCTGGCAGCGCGTCGGGCGCAGCACCCAGGCCGCGCTCGCTATCGGTCAGTGCGCGTTGCAGCAGCTGCTCGATGGCTTCGGCTTCAAGCGAGCGCAGCACCAGCACCCGCACGCGCGACAGCAGCGCGCCGTTCAACTCGAAGCTGGGGTTCTCGGTGGTGGCACCGATCAGGGTCAGGGTGCCGTCTTCCACGAAGGGCAGCAGCGCATCCTGCTGGCCCTTGTTGAAGCGGTGGATCTCGTCGATGAACAGGATGGTCGCGCGGCCCAGCAAGCCCTCGCGGTTCGCCTTGGCCTCGGCGACGGCCTCGCGGATGTCCTTCACGCCCGCCATCACCGCCGAGAGCGTGACGAACTCGGCATCGACATGCTGGGCGATGAGCCTTGCGAGCGTGGTCTTGCCCACACCGGGCGGGCCCCAGAACACCAGCGAAGGCGCCTTGCCGGCATCCAGCAGCACCCGCAGCGGGCCGCCTTCACCGACGAGATGCGCCTGCCCCAGAACCTCATCGAGATTCTTTGGACGCATCCTTTCGGCAAGCGGCTGACTGGAGTTGGGTTTCACCGCGCTATCGTAGTGCCTCAAGTCCGAAGAGAAACCCATGATCGACCTTTACACCGCCGCCACGCCCAATGGCTACAAGATCAGCATCATGCTGGAAGAACTGGGCGTGCCCTACACCACGCATGCGCTGAGCTTTGACCAGAAGCAGCAGAAGGGGGCCGAGTATCTGAAGCTCAATCCCAATGGCCGCATCCCGACCATTGTGGATCGTGAGGCGGACAATTTTGCAGTGTTCGAGTCGGGCGCGATTCTGATCTACCTCGCCGAAAAATACGGGCGCTTCATGCCGCAGGACGTGCGGGGCCGCAGCACGGTGATGCAGTGGCTCATGTTCCAGATGGGCGGCGTCGGCCCCATGCAGGGGCAGGCCAATGTGTTCTTCCGTTACTGGCCAGAGAAATACCAGCCGGCGATTGATCGCTACCAGAACGAAACCCGCCGCCTCTACGAGGTACTCAACACCCGTTTGGAGGGCCGCGACTGGCTCTGCGACGACTACAGCATTGCCGACATGGCCACCTTCCCCTGGGTGGGTGTGGCGGCCTGGGCGGGTGTGGAAACCAAGGGCCTCGATGCGCTCGAAGCCTGGGTGGCGCGCATGCGCGCAAGGCCTGCGGTGGTGAAGGGTTTGGCGGTGCCGCCGCGCTCGGATGCGGCCGCCCTCGTCAACGCCGCGCAGAAAATGCTGGTGCGCTGAAGCGATGGATTAAGGCGTGGCCGCAGGCTCGCTGTCGATCACTTCCACACCCTTGGGCGGGGTGAAGCGAAACAGGCCGGCATCGAGCTTGGTGTTGGTCTTGCCCTGCGTGAAGTTGATGTCGGTCGAGCCGCCCAGCGTGTCGCGGAACACCATGCGCACCGGCGCACCGGCCTTGAGCCAGAGGCTGACATCCTGAAAGTCGGACTCTTTCGACTTGGGCACCAGCTTGAGTTGTTTCACGCCATTGGCATCGCCCTCGTCGCTCACCGTGAAGGTTTCGGTCAGCGTCTTTTTCTGCGACAGCAGTGCCGCCGGCGTGCCTTGCAGCGCTTCTTCGGCGGGGCGGATGCTGACCTGCTTCAGGTCCTGGTCGTAGAGCCAGAGCTTGACGCCATCGGTGACGATCAGCTGCTCGGCGGGCGCTGCGTACTGCCAGCGAAACTTGCCGGGACGCGAGAGCGCCATGGTGCCGGTGCTGCTCTGGATCTTCATGCCGCGCTCATCGGTTTGCAGCTGCGTGAAGCTGGCCTGGTAGCTCGTCACGCCATCGAGAAACTTGGCGAGTGCGGCCTCGGCCGATTCGGCATGGGCCAGTGAGGTGAGTGAGAGCAGTGCGGCGGCAAGCAGGGAGCGGCGCATGGGGTATCCGAAACGAGGCTGAAGAGCATTGATGGGCAGCATACCGGAGGGTTGATGCCCGTCATGGCGATGACTGCTTTTGATCGTCCGGCCTCATGCTGAGTGCGGTGTGAATACAAGTGCCGCAAAGAAAGAGCGCAGCATGCCAATGTGGCAGCTGCGCTCTGTGTGCGTGGGTAAACGCGACGATGTTTGACCACTCTGCATTTCTACATTGCTTCAAGGTACAGGCTGGAGGGAATCGAAAACACGGGCCAGCGGTTCAGAGCCAATGCTGTTGTAGATCGCCATGAACTGTTGGTATTCGTAGTCTGTCGTGTCTTGCGGAATGTTTGCCTGCGACCACTGCATCAGTGCGGCCTGTATGCCAGCTGCACTGGTACCCCCTTTGATGATGCCTGCGATTTGAATGAGTTCAATCTTCGGAATGCAGTTGTAAGGACAAGTAGCATTGGCCTGCAAGCTGAGCAGCAGCATCGAGGAGCCAACAGCAGCAGATAGCATTTTTTTGAACATACGAAAGTCTCCTGAGTTAAATACGGTGGGGTGCAACACCCCTCTAAACGTCCGCTAGGTTCAGCGGCAGACATCCGCAAAACAAATAGCGATCCACCCTGCATTTCCGGACTCCTGCTACTACCAGAATGACGGTAACTATTTCCGCAGGGCTTTTTTGGGCTTCACCGGATCGTCGCAGCCAAGAAACGCCTTAACCGGAACCGCCATCGCCGCCGGACCAATGTGCTTGTGGATGAGTTTGAACTGATCGGTGTGATGCTGATACACGTTGTACCAGCTCGTGGTCAGTGCAAAACGAGTCAGCGTTGCTTGAATTTCTTCAACCGTATCGTGGCCAAGAATGATGCCGGCCATTGCGATGAGATCAAAACGAGGAATGCAGTCTTGCGGACATCTGAGGATGTTTGGTTTTGCGGGTATCTCACCCTTCAAGCCATAAAAAAGTTGCGCGGAGACGGGGTTGTTCAGCCTGTCCAGATTATTGAGCGCAAGGACAAACCGCTCTTCCCAAAGCGTCTTGTCGTCGCTGCTGGCGCTCAGTCCCCCGGTCGCGGCGAAGATCACCGGGACGGCGGTGGCCCAGTCGGCTACCAATAGCAAGCGCACGGGTTCGCTCTTGCTCGCAAGAGTCAACACTTTTGACCACTGTTTGAAGCCAATCATCGATCTACTCCTTTGGTTTGGGTTGCAACGGATTACAGCGGGTGGCTAAACAACCCTTCGCGCAAAGCGCGCCATTGCTGGCACTGCGGATGGGTGGATAAAAAAATGGCTTCACAGCGCTGGCCCACCTCGCTAATCAACCGCACGGCCTCGGCGTTGCGCAGTCGGGCCCGCATCAAGCGCGCCTGTAGAACCAGCTGCTGCATTTGCAGGAAATTCGCTGCTGGGAGCGTGGATAAAGCACCTGACTCCAACTGCTGGAGCCTAGCTTCAGCCTCCTGAAGACGATTCAATTCGACTAGTGCATGAACTCTTGCTTGCTCACCGGCAATCGCACGGTCGTTCCAGATGTTGCAGTCGATCATCGAAACACTAGGCAAAGAGCAGTCCAAACGATTTGCCAGCGCATCGCCCCAACGTCCTTCCGCAACGGCAATCTGCGGCAGAAGATCGTTGTAGTCACTTGGGCGATTAGCAAGTTCAGCCGGCATCTGTCGCAGCAACTCTGCCCGACTCGCCATCGCCAGTCGCATGGACTCCGGTCGGCCCGCTCGCAACTCGTTTTCGACTATGCGTTCCACCACGAGTAGCCGCAACTCGCCCGGCACCGGTTCCCAGCGGCGGGCCATGGGTTCGGCGGCTTCGAGTAGCGTTCTGGCCTCGGCGTATTCGCCGACATCGGTGAGTGCTGCCGCCAGTACGGCCATCAGGTCTGCCGTGGCCCAGCTCTCGGCACCCAGAGCTTCTCGGCTCAGGGCGAGTGCCTTGCGCAGCGTTTGCACGCCCGCGCTGTACTCGCCGTTGACCAGCTGCACCCGGCCCTGGATGCGCAGCAGATAAACCGTGCTGCGCAGTGGCGTATCGGGCTGCGCGGCGGCGGTGTCCACCGCCTGGTTGATGAGCACCAGTGCCTCGGCAAAGCGACTGGTGTCGAGTGCAACCAGGGCCAGCACCCGGTATTGGCTGAGCAGATCGGGGTGGTGGGCGGGCAGCCACTTGCGGCTGAAGGCATGCAGCTCGGCAAACTTTGTGGCGTGGGCCTGAAACCGGTTGAGGTTGTATTCGTTGGTCATCAGCGAGGTGGCCATGCCCGCATAAGCCACCGGGCTTTGCACCGTCAGCGAGTGCGCTTTCTCAATGGCCGCAAAAAACTCGCGGCTGGCCTCTTCGCGCAGGCCCAGTTGTACCAGTGCGAGGCCCAGCACATGCCGCACCACGGCCTCGGTGGCGGGGTCTGCCTTGAAGCGATCACCAACCTGCTCGGCAGCAGTGCGCAGCAGGTCACCCACCGTCACGCGCTGCGCCGGTTCGTCGCCGCTGCTGAGGCGGCCCAGCACGTCCCGCAGCAAAAAGTCCCGGCTGGCCAAGGCCTGCTCGCCCGCGCGCTGCGCGGCATCACGCGCTTTTGCGGCCTGCCAGAACAACACCGTACTCACCACCAGGCCCACTGCCAACACGCCCGCCGCAATGCGAAGGCCGGCACGCCGCGACTCGGCCTTGTGCAGCGCCAGCACGGTGGCGGCAGCCGCCTCGCGTTCGGCTTTCTGCCGCGCGCGTTCTTCACGCCGCGCGGGCAGCTGGCGCAGGCGCTGGGCGAGCAGCAGGGCATCGGGCAGGCGGGCGTAGGGGTCGCCAGCGGCTGCGGCGGCAATGTCTTCGCGGATCAGCTCGTCTTCAACGCTGGCCTCCCACCCTGGTGCGAAGAGGCGACGCAGGTCGCCCACCACCAGCTGGTAGAAGATCACGCCCAGGGCGTAGATGTCGGCCTTGAGCGTGGTGGGCTGGCCGCTGAGCACTTCGGGCGCGTAATACAGCGGCGTGCCGCTGGTGCTGCTGCTGCCGCTTTCGACGAACTGGCTGAAGCCGAGGCGGGTGATGGCGAGGGCCTCCAGCCGGGTGCTGTCGAGCAGGCGGCCGGAGCCAAAGTCGCCCAGCTTGAGCCGCACCTCGCCGTTGCGGGCCGGGCTGACCAGCACATTGGCGGGCTTCAGGTCCTTGTGCAGGATGCCGACGGCATGCACGGCGCCCAGCGCCTCGGCGAGCTGGATCACCAGCCCCAGTCGGGTTTCCAGCGGCAGCGCCCTGGCCCCGCCCTGCGCTTCAAGCCAATCGCTCAGGCTGCCGAGCGCGCAGTACTCGGCCTCGATGAACCAGGGCGGTTCGTCGAAGTTCCAGTCCAGCAGGTCGGGCACCTGTGCCTGATCTTCCAGCGTCTGCCGCAGCAGGCGGTAGAGCGTGACCTCCCGCTTGAGTGCCGAGAGCGCGCGCGGCGTGTGGGCGAACTTGAACACCCGCTGCTCGCCGGTGTGCGGCTGCTCGGCCAGCCAGGTTTCGCCGCTCAGGCCCAGCCGGCGCCGCAGCCGCCAGTGGGGGCGAAACGGCACCCCGCTTTCCACCTGCAACAGCGGCGCTTCGGCCTGCGGCAGCAGTTCGGTGATCAGCTCCGGCGATGCCTCCAGCCGGTAGCCATAGCCATGCAGATTGCGGATGCGCGGCGCGCCGGCCTCGTCGCCCAGCACGCTGCGCAGCTTGGTCACGCAGTTGCTCAGCACCGATTCGGTGACGATGCGGCCGGTCCACAGCGCCTCCATCAAGTCATTCTTGGTGATCAGCTCGCCGGGGTGGCGCAGCATCAACATCAGCATGTTGAGCGGCTTGGGCTCGATTTCGACCAGCTCGCCCTGGCGGCTGAGTTCGCGGCGGGCTTCGTCCAGCTCGAAGGCGCCAAAGCGCCAGCGTGCGCTGTGCAGGGCGGGGCCGCGTCCTTCGGCGAAATTGGGCGGCGATTTTTTGGCCATGTAGTCCCCAGGACGAGTGCGCGAGCGTAAAAAAAGCAGCGGTGGGCATCCCCATGCCCACCGCTGCCCTATCGTAATCGGCAAGGTTCCCGCCCTGCTCGATTGGTGCATCCCGCTGCTCGCGACGCTCCCCTTTTGTCGCAAGCAGATTGCCGGTCAGGCGTTGAAAAAGCCTGAAGTTATGCTCACGGATTCCACACCAATCGCATCAAACCGCCGCCATGGCGGCTCAGCCGCCCAGAATCTCCCGATTGCCGCCCGGCCCGCTGGGGCCGACCAGACCGGCGGATTCCATCGACTCCACCATGCGCGCGGCGCGGTTGTAGCCGATCTTGAGCTTGCGCTGCACCCAGCTCACCGAGGCCTTGCGGCTCTCCAGCACCAGGGCGACGGCCTGGTCGTAGAGCGGGTCTTTCTCGGCGTCGTCGCTGGCCTCGTCGGCCTTGGCCTTGAGGTCTTCCTCATCGGCGAGGATGCCGTCGACGTAGTTCGGCTCGGCCACGCCCTTGAGATAGGCCACGACCTTGTGGACTTCGTGGTCATCGACGAAGGCCCCATGCACGCGGGTGACACTCGATGCACCCACCGGCTTGTAGAGCATGTCGCCGTGGCCCAGCAGGGTCTCGGCACCTTTCACGTCGAGGATGGTGCGGCTGTCGATGGGGCTGGCGACCTGGAAGGCCACACGCGAGGGGATGTTGGCCTTGATCAGGCCGGTGATGACGTCGACGCTGGGCCGCTGGGTGGCGACGATCAGGTGGATGCCGGCCGCACGCGCCTTCTGTGCGAGGCGGGCGATGAGTTCTTCCACCTTCTTGCCGACCACCATCATCATGTCGGCGAGTTCGTCGATGACGACGACGATGTGCGGCAGGGGTTCGAGATACTCGATGTCGTTGTTGGCGTCGCTGAAGAGATCGGCCGTCGCCGCCTTCATCGGGTCGCGCATCGGCACGCCGGCCTGCTGCGCGTCCACCACCTTCTTGTTCATGCCGGCGAGGTTGCGCACGCCCAGCACGGTCATCAGGCGGTAGCGGCGCTCCATCTCGGCCACGCACCAGCGGAGCGCATTGGCGGCGTCCTTCATGTCGGTGACCACCGGCGTGAGCAGATGCGGGATGTCCTGGTAGACGCTCAGTTCCAGCATCTTCGGGTCGATGAAGATGAAGCGCACTTCCTCGGCCGTGGCCTTGTAGAGCATCGACACGATCATCACGTTGATGGCCACACTCTTGCCGCTGCCGGTGGTGCCGGCGACCAGCAGGTGCGGCATCTTGCCGAGGTCGACACTGGTGGCGACACCGGCGATGTCCTTGCCGAGCGCCATGGTCAGCGGGCTGCCGGAGTTGCGGTAGGTGGCCGAATCGATGATCTCGCGCAGCATCACGAAGTCGCGCTTGGCGTTGGGGATCTCGATGCCGACGTAGGGCTTGCCCTCGATCACCTCGATCACGCGCACGCGGCTCACGCTTAAGGAGCGCGCAAGATCGTTCGACAGATTGGTGATCTGCACGCCCTTCACGCCGGGTGCGAGCTGCATCTCGAAGCGGGTGATGACCGGGCCGGGGATGGCATTGACCACCTGCGCCTTCACGCCGAAATCGAGCAGGTGCTTTTCGACGCTGCGGCTCAGCAGTTCGAGTTCTTCCGGCGTGTACTTGCGGGTCGAGGGCTTGGCCGGGTCGAGCAGTTCCACCGGCGGCAGCGGATTGGCCTTGTTGGGGAACTGCCCTGGGATGGCGGCGTAAGGCGAGAGCACTACCGGCTTGGGCGCGGGCAGCGCGGCCGCAGTCGGTTCGACATAGGTCGCCAGACGCACCACCGGCTTGGTGGCGGGCGGGGGCGTGATCGGCTCCGGCTCTTCGAGTTCGAGCACGGGTGGTTCGGCCTGCCAGGGCGGATTGATGGTTTCGCGCTCGTCGTCGACAGGTGCCTGCCGCTCGGCCCGCTCGGCCCACTCGCGCTGCGCCCAGGGGGGCAGCACGACAGGTTCTTCCAGCGGTAGTGGCAAGGCCGCTTCGGTGGGCTGGTCGAGATCAACAACCGGCGCCGCATGGTTGGGCAGCGACTGATAGAAACTTTGCAGGTCGTTCACCTTCGGTGGCGACTCGACGGCGTCTTCCGCATCCACTGCCTCGCTGGCCGCCGTGGCGATGACGGGCGTGAGCAGGTCGAACTGCGGCTCGATGCGCGTCGGGTTCTTGCCGCGCTTGGGGGGTGCGGGCTTGACCAGGGGGGGCATCGAGATGCCTTCCTGCAACTCCGGCGGCGGTTCGGTCGTCGCCGCAGCTGGGTCGGCAGCGCGCGGCGGGAACCACCGCGCCCAGAGCTTGAGCGTGGTGCCGCCGGTGGCGTCGAGCACATCCAGCCAGCTGAAGATGAGTGCCAGCGGGAGTGCTGCGATGCAGAGGATGAGCAGCAGCAGCGCAGCACCCTCGGCAGTGAGTAGGGCCGAGAGCCAATCCGACAGCGCCGCACCCAGCAGGCCGCCGCCGCCCTGCGGTGTCCACTCGCCCGGTGCCCGGCTTTGCACGCCCAGCACACCGGCCAGGCTCAGCACCGCGATGAAGCCCGCCAGCACCCGCAGACCCACCGGCAGTGCCTGGGCGCTGCGCTGGCCTTGCAGCAGGCGAAAACCCAGCCAGCCGAGTGCCAGCGGCAGCACGAAACTGACGAAGCCGGTCAGGCTCAGCAGGGTGTTGCTCAGCCAGGCACCGCCCTTGCCCATCCAGTTGTGCAGGGGCGAACCGTCGCCCGAGGAGGACCAGCCGGGGTCGTCAGGGTGGTAGCTCAGCAGCGACAGCAGCAGCAGCATGGCCAGGCCGAACAGCAGCAGGCTCAGGGCCTCGCGCGGCAGGCGCGCCAGCCAGCCCGGATCGGTCTGGAGCGGCTCGGCGGCACGGGATTTGGAGGAGAGAGTGGGGAGCTTCATCGGCGCGCGGATCTGTGTTCCGGCGTGGTCATTGCGTGTGAAATGAGTATACCCGCCGACCGGCAGCGGCTGCGGGTATCGCCGTCCTTGAAATATCGACACAACCCGCCATGATGATTTGCAGACAGTCATTCACCGCAGCAGGGGTACAGGGGGTTAAAGCCGTGCATAACATCCGTCATTTCGTTTTGACCATCGCTGGCGATATCCGCGAGTTTTCCACCGAGCAGGCCGCCCTCATCGCCGCCGGGGCCAACAAGCTGCCGGAGTTCGCCGACCAGCGTCTGCGCTACCTGCAAGTGACGCTCGAAGACGCCAGCGACACCGAGATGCGCATTCAAACGGCGGGCGCTTCCATCCGCTTCGATGGCGACGGCAAGATGGCCGAAGCCGGCCCGCCGGTGGAGAACGAGAACATCAGCCGCTTCGAGCACGATGCCTGCGTGCAATGGGCGCTGAAAGACCTGCCCGCCACTGCCGTGACCTTCCACTAACCATCGAGGTCATGGGCAATGCGCTTCAGGCATTTGGGGCGCATCGGCGAGGTCGGGGCGACGGCGTGGAATGCCCTGTTCGATGCCGCCTATCCATTCACCCAGCACGCCTATCTCGCCGCGCTTGAAGACTGCGGCTGCGCCACCCCGGAGCGCGGCTGGACACCCTGCCATCTGGTCGCCGAGGACGATGCCGGCGCATTGATTGCCGCCGCGCCGCTCTATCTCAAGGCGCACTCCTGGGGCGAGTTCGTGTTCGATTTCTCCTGGGCCGATGCGGCGCAGCGTTCCGGCCTGAACTACTACCCCAAGCTGCTGACGGCGGTGCCCTTCACGCCCGCCACCGGCCCGCGTCTGGGTGCCGTCGACGGGGCCAGCCGCCATGCCCTGCTCAAGACCCTGTGCGGGCTGCCGCAGCATGCGGGGCTGTCGTCCTGGCATGGCTTGTTCATGCCCGAAGCCGAGCTGTTCACCAGCGGCGCGCACGCGCCCTTGCTGCGCAGCGATGTGCAGTTCCAGTGGCGCAATGCGGGCTATGCCGATTTCACGGCGTTTCTGGCAGCACTCAGTGGCGACAAGCGCAAGAAGATTTTGCAAGAGCGCCGCAAGGTGGCAAGCCTCGGCTGGCAGTTCGAGACCCTGCCGGGTGATGCCTTCAGCGAAGCCGAGTGGGGCGAGCTTTACGCGCTCTATGCCAACACCTACGAAGAGCGCGGCCAGCCGCCCTACCTGACGCTGGCGTTCTTCCACGCCTATGCCATGCAGCCCGGCACCCCGGTGCGGGTGACGGTGGCGCGCGAAGGGAGTCGCTTCATGGCCATGGCGCTGCTGGTCGAGGGCGGCGATACGCTCTACGGCCGGCACTGGGGCACTTCCGGTTTTCACGATGGTCTGCACTTCGAAACCTGCTACTACCAGGGCATCGACCACTGCATCCGGCACGGCCTCTCGCGCTACGATGCCGGGGCGCAAGGCGAGCACAAACTGGCGCGTGGATTCGACCCCGTGATGACGCATTCCCTGCACTCATTTGCTGAGCCCCGATTTGCCGCTGCGGTGGCGCAGGCGCTCACCCGCGAGCGGCGCCTGGTCGCTGCGCGGATGGCTGAGTTGCAGACCCACAGCGCCTACAAGGTAGCCGGAGCCGCCGCATGACGGCCGCCCACCCTGCCCGCCTGCACTGGCTCGATCCGCGCCAGCCGGCGCAGCCTTTTCCCGATCCCTCCGGCGCGCTCGCCGACCCCAATGGCCTGCTCGCCATCGGCGGTGACCTGTCGCCCACGCGCCTGCTCAACGCCTATCGGCAAGGCGTGTTCCCCTGGTTCAACCCGGACGAGCCGATCCTGTGGTGGAGCCCTGATCCGCGCTGCGTGTTCCTGCCCTCAGCGGTGCATGTATCGCGCTCGCTCGCCAAGCGCATGCGCCAGTGCGATTACGCCGTGAGCTTCGACCGCGCGTTCGTGAAAACGCTGGAAGCCTGCGCCGGCCCGCGCCGCACCGGACGCGGCACCTGGCTGGGGCCGGAGATGCGGGTGGCGTATCAGTTGCTGCATCAGCGTGGTCTGGCCCACTCGGTCGAGGTCTGGCGCGAGGGCCAGCTGATCGGCGGGCTCTATGGCGTCTCGCTCGGCCGCATCTTCTTCGGCGAGAGCATGTTCAGTGTCGAGACCGATGCCTCCAAGCTGGCCCTTGTGCATCTCGCCCGGCAGGCCGAGGACTGGGGCTTTCCGCTGATCGACTGCCAGGTGGCCTCGGCACACCTGCTCACGCTCGGTGCCATCACCCTGCCACGGGCAGATTTCCGCGCCGCCTCGCAACAGGCGCAGCAGCTCGATGGCCCCCGCCGCTGGCAGTTCCACGCCGAACACGCGGGCGATGCGAGGCACCTGCCGACATGACCAGCATCCCCCTGCGCCTGCTGCTCGGCACCGAGCAGCCCTGCGGCTACCTGCCCCGGCGGCTGTCGCGCAGCGCCTTCGTCGCGCCGCACACGCAGGTGACCGGCGAGGTCTATGGCGCGCTCATCGCCAATGGCTTCCGCCGCAGCGGCGACTACGCCTATCGACCCGCCTGCAGCGGCTGCGCAGCCTGCGTGCCGGTGCGGGTTCCGGTGGCAGGCTTCGCGCCCAGCCGCGCACAGCGGCGCTGCCTGAAGCGCAACGCCGATCTCCACATCGAGCGCCGCAGCAGCCTGGGTGACGAACACTTCGAGCTGTATCGCCGCTATCTGCTCGCCCGTCACCCGTTCGGCGGCATGGACGCCGACGACGGCAAGGCTTTCAGGGAGTTTCTCGGTTCCACCTGGGGAGTGACGGAGTTCTGGTGCTTTTATGAGGGCAGCCGCCTTTGCATGGTGGCGGTGGTCGATCGCCTTCCCACGGGGCTCTCGGCCGTCTACACCTTCTTCGACCCCGACCAGCCCGCGCGCAGCCTCGGCACCTTCGGCGTGCTCAGCCAGCTGGCAGCGGCCAAGGCCGAGGGACTGGACTATCTCTATCTCGGCTACTGGGTCTCCGGCTCGGCGACCATGGAATACAAGCGCCACTTCAGGCCGCTGGAGGTGTTCGATGGCAGTGCCTGGCGGGCCTTCACCGCCCCCGATCAGCCGCCGGTTTCGCCCGCGTTGCTGCCGGAGGGGTCAGCGCCCATAATGCGCACCCTTTAGCCACACCTAAGCCGTAAATGTCGAAAGAAGACCAGATTGAGATGGAAGGCGTTATCGCTGACGTGCTGCCCAACACCATGTTCCGCGTGAAGCTCGAAAACGGGCACATCGTCACCTGCCACATCTCCGGTCGCATGCGAAAGAACTACATCCGCATTTTGAATGGCGACAAGGTGCGCGTGGAGCTGACCCCTTACGATCTGAGCAAGGGCCGCATCACCTTCCGCGACAAATAGCGCTCAAGCGCTGCATGAAAAAAGCCGACTCATCGAGTCGGCTTTTTTGTTTTCTCGATGCCCTTACTCAGTGCCTGAAATGACGTGTTCCGGTGAACACCATCGCCATGCCCGCCTCGTCGGCCGCGGCAATCACCTCGCTGTCGCGCATCGAACCACCGGGCTGAATCACTGCCGTGATGCCCGCAGCAGCGGCTGCATCAATGCCATCGCGGAAGGGGAAGAAAGCATCGCTCGCCATCACGCTGCCAGCGACGACAAGCTTCTCGTCGGCGGCCTTGATGCCCGCGATCTTCGCCGAGTAGACGCGGCTCATCTGGCCCGCACCGACGCCAATGGTCTGGCGGTTCTTGGCGTAGACAATGGCATTGCTCTTGACGAACTTGGCCACCTTGGCGGCAAAGATCAGGTCGTGGATTTCGGCTTCGGTCGGCGCGCGCTGGGTGACGATCTTGAGATCGCTCTCGCTCGCGAGCTTGAGGTCGGCGTCCTGCACCAGCAGGCCACCACCGACACGCTTGTAGTCGAACGAGGCCGCAAGCGAAGGCCACTCGCCCGTCACCAGCAGACGCACATTGGGCTTGGCGGCGACGGCGGCAATGGCGGCGGCATCGGCGCTGGGCGCGATGATCACTTCGACGAACTGGCGCTCGACGATGGTCTTGGCGGTTGCACCATCGAGCGCGCGGTTGAAGGCGATGATGCCGCCGAAGGCTGATGTGGGATCGGTCTGGTAGGCCAGCTCGTAGGCGGCTGCGATGCCATCGAGCGACACCGCCACGCCGCAGGGATTGGCGTGCTTGACGATGACGCAGGCGGGCTTCACGAAAGCCTGCACGCAGGCGAGTGCGGCATCGGCATCGGCTAGGTTGTTGTAGCTGAGTTCCTTGCCCTGCACCTGCTTGGCAGCCGCGAGACTGCCAGCCGGCGGCATCGCCTCGGTATAGAACGCCGCGCGCTGATGCGGGTTCTCGCCATAGCGCAGCGACTGCACCTTGTTGAATTGCAGGCCCAGCACATTCGGGAATACCTCGCGGCTGCTGTCCTCGTTGACCGAGGAAAGATAGGCCGCCACGGCCGCGTCGTAACGCGCCGTGAGTGCGAAGGCCTTGAGTGCCAGCTTGCGACGCAGGCTCAGCGTGAGGCCACCCTGTGCATCGAGTTCGGCCAGCACCATCGCGTAATCAGCCGGGTCGACCACCACACCGACATGGGCGTGATTCTTGGCGGTGGCGCGCAGCATGGCCGGGCCGCCGATGTCGATGTTCTCGATCGCATCGGCATCGCTGACATTGGCCTTGGCCACCGTCTGCTCGAAGGGATAGAGATTGACCACGAGCAGGTCAATGGGTGCGATGTCATTCGCGGCCATCACCGCTTCATCATGGCCACGACGACCCAGCAGGCCGCCGTGAATCTTGGGATGCAGCGTCTTCACGCGGCCATCCATGATTTCCGGGAAGCCGGTGTGCTCGCTCACCTCGGTGACGGTCAGTCCCGCATCACGCAGCAGCTTGCAGGTACCGCCGGTGGAGAGCAGTTGCGCGCCGCGCTCTGCGAGACCTTGCGCGAGTTCGAGAATGCCAGCCTTGTCGCTGACCGAGAGCAGTGCGCGACGAACAGGGGCGAGTACGGTGGGCTTGACCTCGACGACCGTCACGCTCACTGGCGGCGGTCCGTGAGGCGTTCGGCCAGGTCGCTGCGGCTGTTGCCAAGCGCGCTGCCGCTGCTCTTGGCGGTGATCTTGTACTGGGTCAGTTTCTTGCGCAGCGTGGCGCGGTTGAGGCCGAGCACATCGGCGGCCTTGCTCTGGTTGCCACGGCAGTAGGCGAGTGTTGCCTTGAGCAACGGCGGCTCGACCTGCGCCAGGATCACGTCGTAGAGATTCGCCGGCGCATGGCCGTTGAGGGCCCGGAAATAATCGCCCAGCGAATCGGACACCGCATGTGCGATGGGCGCGGGCGGGCGCGATGGAGAAGTACTGGATGGGGCGAGCAGCTTGGGCTCGCGCTCGAAAGATTTGAGCGACATGGATCGTCAGTGCCTTGCAGCACCGTGAGCAAAACAGGAGAGGGGAGGAATGATACCTGCAAGAACTGCGCTGAAAAAGCGCGCAAGTTCAGTACCGCGCAAAGATTATTTGCGAATATTTTTTCAGCTCATGCCTGACGACTTGCGCTGAGCCTCGTCCATCCCTCGCGGCTCACATCGGCATCGAACACGAAGTGCGCGGCATAGGCGGCGCGCACCTCGTCGGCGTGATGATCGAGCAGGCCTGCCATCACCAGTACCGCTTGCGGCCTGGCGCACTGCGACAGCAGCGGACTGAGCTGCATCAACGGATTGGCGAGGATATTGGCCAGCACCACATCGTACGCTTGCGGCTGAAACTCGCCCGGCAGCAGCGTGACGATGCGCGTCTCCACCCCATTGGCGATGGCGTTGTTGCGGGTGGCGGTGAGTGCCTGCGGGTCGATGTCGACACACACGGCGCTTTTCGCGCCCAGCAGCAGTGCTGCGATGGCGAGAATGCCGCTGCCACAGCCGAAGTCGAGCACGGTCTTGCCCTTGATGTCCGCACGGCTCAGCCACTCCAGACACAGCGCCGTGGTGGGATGGGTACCGGTGCCAAAGGCAAGGCCGGGGTCGAGCAGCAGGATGGTGGCATCGGGGTCGGTGACCTCGGCGCGCTTCTGCGCCGGCACCACCCACAGCGAATCGCCGAACTTCTGCGGCGGCCAGTTTTCGAGCCACACGCGCACCCAGTCCTGATCTTCGATCAGTGCCGACTCCATGCGCAGGCTTTCGGCTTCGGGCATGGCTTCGATGAGTGCAGCCTTCGCGGGGGCGAGATCGGTGGTGTCCATGAACCAGCCCACAGTCACGGTATCGGGCCACAGCGGCGTCTCACCCGGCAGCGGTTCGAGGATGGGCGTGTCGGCACCGTCGAGAAAACTCACCGCTTCGGCGCCGTGGCTGCTCAGAATTTCTTCGGCGAAATCGGGGGTGCGGGTGAACACCCGCAGTTGCATCCAGGCCATGAGGCGTCCATCTGAAAAGTGCGAACACTATTGTCGCAGCTCAGGCGATCAGCGCGGTCAGGCCTTCGGTGAGTTCTTCCATCGTCGGCATCGACTGCAAGGCATCGGGCTTGAGTTTCAGTGTTTCGATCACGCGGGTGTCGAGCAGCGAGAACGCAGTGGCCTGCGCTTCGGCACGCTCCCTTGAGCTCGCCAGCCGCATGCCCAGATGCACGCAAGCCCCCAGCGGCGAGAACGGCATGCTGCCGAACGGCGATGGTGCAGAGCGGATGGCCTGCGAGACCTGCTTCGGAAAGTTCCAGGACTCCGCCAGCGCCGCCCCGACATCGGGAAAGCCATAGCCAAGCGCCATGCATTCCAGCGCCGCACGCTGCTCGTCATAGAAGGCGGCGGCTTCGTCCACCACCGCCAGATCATCCTCCAGCAACTCCCGCATCAGCGGCTGGCCGATGGCGTGGATGAGGCCTGCGGTGAAGGCGGTATCGCCATCGAGCTGCAGCTGCCGCGCGAAGTAGCGCGCACCCACGGCCGTGTGCAGCGAGTAGCGCCAGAATTGCGTGCGCGAGTCGCGGTCGAGAAAGCGCACCGCGCCCACCATGCCGGCACCCATCACCAGCAGCCGCACAGTGTGCAGGCCCATGAAAATGGCTGCCTCCTTGATGCTGCCGATGGTGCGCGAGCGGCGGAAGAACGCCGAGTTCGCCACCTGCAGCACCTTCACCGTCAGCACCGGATCGGAGCCGATGAGAGCCGCGATGTGGTTGACGTCGGGATCGGGCTTGTCGAAGGCGATGACCAGCTCCTGCACCACCTTGGGCAGCGAGGGCAGTCGATCCGTGTTGGCCAGCAGTGCTTCGAGTTTCATGGTTTACGCCCCTGCTCAGGAAACCAGTTCTTCGAGCCCCTCGGCGAGGGAGCGCACCGACGGCATGCCAAAGGCCTTGGCAAGGTCGATGCCGACACTGTCGAGCACGCGCGCATCCAGCGTGCTGGCTGCCTGCTCCACCGATTCGTTGCGCTCGTGCGCGGCGGCGAAGTGCGCGCCCAGATAGACGCAGGCGCCCAGCTTGGAGAACTCCGCCTGTTCGAGCGGTGCCGGTGCCGTGCGGATGGCCGCGACCACGGCAGCGGGGAAACACCAGCTCTCGGCCAGATCGCCGCCAAGATCAGAGAAGGCGAAGCCAAGGGCCTCGCGCTCATGGCGCGCTCGCGAATGGTCGTAGAAGCTGACTTCGGCGTCGATCTGCTTGAGCTCGCTCGCCATGGCCGTGGCCATCAGCGGCTCGCCGATGGCATGCAGCAGGCCGGCCGTGAAAGCGGTTTCGGCATCCTCGCTGCACTGGCTCGCAAAAAACTTCGATGCCACCGCCGTATGCAGGCAGTAGCGCCAGTAGAGATTGCGCCCCAGGCTTTGCGGCACCGGAATGGCGCCCGCAAACCCGGCGCCGATCACCAGCATGCGCAGGGCATCGAGGCCGAGAAAAACCACCGCATCGTTGATCGAGGCCACCGCGCGGGCGCGGTGGTAATACGAAGAATTGGCCAGCCGCAGCACCTTGGCGGTGATGGCGGGATCGGTGTTGACCAGGCGGGCGATGCGGGGCACGTCGACATCCGTCGCATCGAAAGTGGAGATCAGCGCCTGCACCACCTTCGGCATGGTGGGTATCGAATGGATGCGGGACAGCAGTGAAGCAGAGGTAGCAAGCACGGCACGCTCCGGGGGTGGTCAGGATCAGACTGGACTGCGGTCTGTCCACCTCTTATCGGCCAGCGCACCTCCCGATTGAGACCGCTTGGCTGCCGAACACGGCCTCCTGCGGGGAGACCTACTCCGGCTTTTCCAGCAACTCGCCCAGGTAGTGGATGTGATGGGTGCCCGCGATGAACAGCTCATCCTTGACGATGCGCTGCTGCATGGGGATGTTGGTGAGGATGCCGTCGACCGCCATCTCGCTGAGGGCGATCTTCATGCGCGCAATCGCGCTTTCGCGGGTGACGCCGTAGGTGATCAGCTTGCCGATCATCGAATCGTAGTTGGGCGGCACCTTGTAGCCGGCGTAGCAGTGCGAGTCGATGCGCACGCCCGGCCCGCCCGGCACATGCCAGCGCTTGATCTCGCCCGGCGAGGGCGCGAAGGTCTTGGGATTCTCGGCATTGATGCGGCACTCAATGGCATGGCCCCTGGGCGCGACCTGCGACTGGTCGAGCCACAGCACCTCGCCATTGGCGATGCGTATCTGTGCCTGAATCAGGTCAATGCCGGTGACCAGCTCGGTGACCGGATGCTCGACCTGGATACGCGTGTTCATCTCGATGAAATAGAACTTGCCCTTGGCGTACAGGAACTCCATCGTGCCGGCGCCGCGATAGCCGATGCGCTTGCAGGCGGTGATGCACACTGCACCGATCTCGGCACGCTGCTCGGCGGTGATGCCGGGCGCGGGGCTCTCCTCGATCACCTTCTGGTTGCGGCGCTGCATCGAGCAATCGCGTTCGCCCAGATGGATGCAGTTGCCATGCTCGTCGCACAGCACCTGGATCTCGATGTGGCGCGGGCATTCGAGGAACTTCTCCATGAACACCGAGCCATCCTTGAAGGCGTTGAGCGCCTCGGTGCGGGCGATGCTGATCTTGTTGAGCAGCTCGTCCTTGTGGCGCACCACCTGCATGCCGCGACCACCGCCGCCACTGACGGCCTTGATGATGACGGGATAGCCGACGCGCTCGGCGGTTTCCAGCGCCACCGCATCGTCCTCCGGCAGCACGCCATCGCTGCCCGGCACGCAGGGCACGCCGGCGGCGATCATTTCGGCCTTGGCGGTGGTCTTGCCGCCCATCAGGCGGATGGTCTCGGAGCGCGGGCCGATGAAGGTGAAGCCGCTCTTCTCGCAGCTCTCGGCAAAGTCGGCGTTCTCGCTCAGGAAACCGTAACCGGGGTGAATGGCATCGGCCTGGGTCACCTCGGCCGCCGAGATGATCGCGGCCATGTTGAGGTAGCTGCCGCTGGCGGCGGCCGGGCCGATGCACACCGACTCGTCGGAGAGCAGCACGTGCTTCAGGTCGCGGTCGGCGGTGGAATAGACCGCAACGGTCTTGATGCCCATTTCGCGACAGGCGCGCTGGATGCGCAGGGCGATTTCGCCACGGTTGGCGATGAGGATTTTCTGGATCATGGCGCGGCCAGCCCTCAGGCCGGGTCGATCACAAAGAGCGGCTGGTCGAACTCCACCGGCTTCTCGTTATCCACCAGCACGGCACTGATCACGCCGTTCTTGTCGCACTCGATCTGGTTGAGCATCTTCATCGCCTCGATGATGCACAGCACCTGCCCCACCTTCACCGTCTGGCCCACTTCGACAAAGGCCTTCGCCCCCGGCGAGGGCGTGCGGTAGAAGGTGCCGACCATCGGCGATTTCACCGTATAGCCGCTCGGCTTGGCCGCGGCGGGTTCGGCGGCCGCAGCAGCGGCGGCAAGCGGCTGCGGCGCAGCGCCGGCAGCGGGGGCATAGCCGGGCTGCATGGGCATGGGCGGCAACATCACCTGATGCGCCATGCCGCCGGTGGGAAAGCGGCTGATGCGCACGCTCTCCTCGCCCTCTTTCACCTCCAGCTCGGCAATGCCGGACTCTTGAACGAGGTCGATGAGGGTCTTGATCTTGCGCAAATCCATGAGGGACTCCGTGGTCACATGCCGCCGATACGATGTCGGCAGCTGAAAGGGATGCAGCTTCTAGGGTTGGTTTGCCGCGAGGTGTTCGTGCAGCGCCAGCAGGCTGAAGGCATAGCCCCTGGCGCCGAAGCCGACGATGACGCCGATGGCTTTTTCGGACAAATACGAGTGATGCCGGAACGGCTCGCGGGCATGCACATTGGAGAGATGCACTTCCACATACGGCAGTGCGACCGCTGCCAGGGCATCGCGCAGGGCGATGCTGGTGTGGGTGTAGGCACCGGCATTGATCACGATGCCGGCCACCGCTTCATGGCGCGCGGCGTGGATGCGGTCGACCAGCGCACCCTCGTGATTGGACTGGAAGCAGCTGAGCTGATGGCCCAGCATCACCGCCTCGGCGGCGAGCTGCGATTCGATCTCGGCCAGTGTCGTGCTGCCATACAGGCCCGGCTCGCGGCTGCCGAGCAGGTTGAGGTTGGGGCCATTGAGCAGCAGCAGATGACTCACGGGGGCAATCGGTGGCAGCGAATGCGCCAGAGTCTGCATCAGAGGCTTTCAGCTTTGCAAATGCGTGCAGATGCACTCGCAATGGCGGCAGATTGCAGACAGATGAAAACAAAGTCAGCGAATCAGGCTTTTATTGGTATGCACGCGACCTAAATCGGCAGAAAACGCGCCATCAGCAGGTCGAGCTTTGCGCCATCCACCCCGCCCAGCTCGACGTAGCGGATCACGCCATCGGGGGCGATCAGCACCGTGTAAGGCAGGGCCCCCAGGGTATTGCCGAACTGCTCCATCACCGTCTGCAGGGCCTCATCGCCGACCAGCGAGGGATAGTTGAAGCCCTTTTCCTTCATCAGCGTGCGCACGGCTTCGGGGTCGTCCATCGCCACGCCGACGATCTGCAGGCCGGCTTTCTCGTATTGCGTCTGCGCGGCAATCAGCGCCGGGATTTCGTGCATGCAGGGCGCGCACCAGGTGGCCCAGAAATTCACCAGCAGCCACTTGCCCGGCCAGTCCTTGAGCGTGCGCGGCTTGCCGTCGATGTCGGGCAGATTGATGGCCGGCGCGGGCTGGCCCTCCAGGCCTTCGGTGAGGCCGAGCGGCTTGCGTGGCGAGACGCCAGCCACCTCTTCGGGTTGCGGCATCAGCCGCGCCACCCAGAAACCAGCAGCGGCGGCCGTGAAGGCAATGGCAGCGACCAGCGCGGCCTGTCTTGAAAAATGGCTCATTGACCTTCTTTGCTGGTTCTATTTGACGGCGACGATGCGGGTTTGCGGCGGGTAGCACACGCCAATGTCCGCGCAGCCCTGGTAGCGCACCCGCAGCGTGCGGGGTGCAAGGGCATCGGCAGGCAGGGTGAGCCTGGCTTGCAGCAACTCGCGGTGGATCACCACATCGCCGAACTCGGCATCTTTCACCGCCTCGCCCTTGGGCAGCAGCGGGCCTGAAAACGGTGCATTGGCGGGCGCGTCCACCGTCACCTTCAGGCTGTGGCCATACAGGTAGTAGCCGGGGGCGATGGTCCAGTCGAGCGCGATCTGCTGCCCCTTTCGGGTGGCACCCTCCAGCTGGAAAGCCTCATCCACCGGCAACAAGGCGGCAGCTTTGCCTTTCGGCTGCAACAGGCTCTCTGCGCTGGCGACGTTGGCTGCGCTCAGCAAACCGAGCGCGAGGATTTTGAGGATGGTCATTGCGGGATTGGCGGGTGGGGCTGCTGCGGTGGGACAGTCAGGCCTTCGGTAAGTTCTGGGCGGGCGCGTGACGCCACGCCAGCAGGCCGACATGATGCACGTCTTCTCCGACGCCGATGCCATGACCACCCACATCCGCCCCGCTGCCCCTGCCGATGCCGCCCTCATCGCCGCCCTCATCCGCGAACTGGCGGAGTACGAAAAGCTGCTGCACGAATGCCATGTCACGCCGCAGAACATCGCGCTCAGCCTGTTCGGCGACAAGGCCCATGCCGAATGCCTGATTGCCGAACTGGAGGGCGTCGTGGTGGGCTTTGCACTGTTCTTCCACAACTACTCGACCTTCCTCGCCAAGCCCGGCCTGTATCTGGAAGACCTGTTCGTGCGGCCGGAAGCACGCGGCCACGGTGTGGGCAAGGCGCTGCTGGCGAAGCTGGCGCAGCTCGCCGTTGCACGCGGCTGCGGGCGCTTCGAGTGGAGCGTGCTGGACTGGAACGCACCCGCCATCGCCTTCTACCAGTCGCTGGGTGCGAAGCCGCAGGACGAATGGACGATCTTTCGCGTCACCGGCGATGCACTCGATCAACTGGCGAAGCACGCCGCCCCGTAAACTGCTTGGCATCTCCTTTGCTGGATGCCGCCATGACCCAATTCATCTTTGCGACCCCGCCGCCCGCCCGCGATGCCCTGCGCACGGCCATCTCCGCCAACTATCTCGCGGACGAAACCGCGCTCATCAACAAGTCGCTGGCTTTGGCCGCCCTGCCCGTCGAGCACGCCACGCTGGTGGTGCGACAGGCCGCCCAGTGGGTGGAGCGCGTGCGCGGCCTGAAGAACGAACAGTCGCCGCTCGATGCCTTCATGCAGCAGTACGACTTGAGCAGCGAAGAAGGCGTGCTGCTGATGTGCCTGGCCGAAGCCCTGCTGCGCATCCCGGACGACGCCACCGCCGACAAGC
>JAZKFO010000022.1:0-11777 GCA_040386395.1 Pseudomonadota bacterium
TCACCATCCTGATGCTCACCGGCAACACCATGAGCCAGGCGGTGCGCGAGCGCATTCCGGAGCTGGCAGTGCTGAAGACCCTGGGCTTTACCAACCGCATGGTGCTGCTGATGGTCATCGCCGAATCGCTGCTGATCTGCGTCATCGGCGGGCTGATGGGCATGGGCCTTGCCGCCCTGGTGATGCAGGGCCTGGCGCACATGCCGATGCAGTTCCCGCCCATCGTCGCCGATGCGCGCGTGTGGCAGGTGGCGTTTGCCAGCATGTTCGGGGTCGGCATCCTGGTCGGCTTGCCGCCGGCCTTGCGGGCGATGCGGCTCTCGATTGTCGATGGCCTGAGCGGACGCTAACCATGAAACGAATTCTCGCCATCATCTGGATGAACCTGCGTGCGGTGCCGGATCGCGCCGGCTCCTCGCTGGTCATCGTCATCGGCATCGCCGGCGTGGTGGCGGTGCTGGTCGCCCTGCTCGCCATGGCGCAGGGCTTCGGCGTCACGCTCAAGGCCACCGGCCAGACCGACCGCGTGATGTTCCTCTCTGCCGGTGTCACCGCCGAGCTGTCGTCGGTGCTCGGCCCCGACGTGGTGCCGGTGCTGCGCGAGCTGCCGGGCATCGCGCGCGATGCCGCCGGCAAGCCGCTGGCCTCCGCCGAGATCGTGGTGATCACCGAGCTCAAGCGTGGCACTGGGGCGCAGCGTGCGGATGTGAACGTGTCGCTGCGCGGTGTCGAACCCGCAGGCCTGACGCTGCGCCCCGAACTCAAGCTGGTGGAGGGCCGCTGGTTCACGCCCGGCCTGCGCGAGCTGGTGGTGGGCAAGGGGGCAGCGACGCAGTTCGAGGGCGTGAAGCTAGGCGCGGTGCTGAAGTTCCGGGGCTCGGAATGGACCGTGGTCGGCACTTTTTCAGCCGATGGCGATGCCCACGAGTCGGAGCTGTGGACCGATGCCGATACCGCCCGCTCGGCCTTCGGCCGCGGCAACTCGGCCTCCTCGCTGCTGGCGCAGATGACCTCGGCCGAGGCCATTGAAGGCATCAAGGCGAGCGTGAAGGCCGACCCGCGCCTGCAGGTGGATGCAATGCCGGAGGTGGAGTACTACGCCAGCCAGTCGAAGCAGTTCACCGAGCAGATCGGCGTGCTCACCAGCGTGGTCGCCATCATCATGGCCATCGGCGCCTTGTTCGGCGCGCTCAACAGCATGTATTCGGCGGTCTCCACCCGGCAGGTGGAAATCGCCACGCTGCGCGCCATCGGTTTCAGCGGCCTGCCGGTGGTGCTCTCGGTGCTGGCCGAGGCCATGCTGCTGGCGCTGACCGGCGGCGTGCTGGGTGCGGCCATCGCCTACGTGCTGTTCAACAACATGAGCGTGTCGACGCTGGGTGCCAACTTCACGCAGGTGGCCTTCAACTTTGCGGTGACCCCGGCGCTGATGCAGAAGGGTCTCGGCTGGGCGCTGGCGATTGGCCTGCTCGGCGGCCTGCCGCCGGCACTCAAGGCTGCGAGGCAGCCGGTGGTGGAAGCGCTGCGGGCGAAGTAGCGCATCCGCAATCCGCAATCCGCAATCCGCAATCCGCAATCGAGGATTACGGTAGCTCTTCCATCACCCGGAACCCGGTCCAGGTATTGCGCTGGCCCTTGTCGAGCGAGGCGCGGAAATCGGTTTGCAGGGCGGTGGCCGGGTCGCGCCACGAACCACCTCGGGTGATGCGCGCACCGGCCTGGCTGGGCGCGGCACAGTTGCCTTCCGGCAGTGCCGAGCAGCTCCACTCGCGGACATTGCTGGCGGTGCCGAACAGTCCCCAGGCATTGGCACCGAGGCTGGCGACGATCCAGGGCTTGGTGGGGTTCTGGCGGCTGCAATCGGCGCAGACCGCATTGGCTTCGGTCAGGCCATTGCCCCACCAGTAGCGGCTGGTGCTGCCGGCGGCGGCGGCGTATTCCCACTCGCGGTCGGTGGGCAGGCGGAAGTTGCGCTGGGTCTCCTGCGACAGCCACTGCGCATAGCGCTGGGCATCGTCCCAGTCGACGCAGACCACGGGATGGCTGTCGGTCTGCGGATAGCCGGGGTCATCCCAGAAGCCGCTGCCCTCGCCCACCCCTTCGCAGCCCTGTGTCGCCCAGGCCGGGTTGCTGTAGCGGCTGCGTTCGACGAAGCGGCGGAACTGGCCGATGGTGACTTCGCTGCGGCCCATGCGCAGGGCGCGGTAGTCGATGTCGCGGCGCACACCGGCCGGCACTTCGCTGAGTTCGGGCAGGTCTTGCGCCTTCAACGGCGGCAGGGCCTGGGCGGCAGGCGCATTCTGCGCGCTGGCCTGCGCGGGCTTGGCTGTCGGCGTGGTCGCTGCGGGCTCGCCGGTTTCGCGCAGCCACAGCACGCTGAGCGCCAGCAGCGCGACCAGCCCCAGCGCTGGCAGCTGCCAGCGTGCCGACGGCTTGGGCATCGGCTTGCTGAGGCTGGGCGGCAAGGGCGGCGGCACACTCGGCGGCGACGGCACGTAGGGCAGCGGGGGCGCGGCCGCCATCGAGGCCGCCACCGCCGCCGCGATCTCGGCCTGCGGCCGCGTCACGGCGGCGTCGCTGGTCGATGGACCGTTGCTGCTGCGGCGGGTGGTGTCGCGCAGCAGCTCGTTGGGCAGGGGCTCGTTCGAGGGCTCGGCCTGGCTCATGTCCTTGACGGCGGAAGACACATCCGACAGCGGCGCATTGGACGAAGCCGGCCCCAGCGCGATGGCGAGGGCGAGCTTGAATGCAGAGGCCGTCTGGTAGCGCTCCTCGATCTTGAGGGCGAGCGCCTTGCGCAGCACCGGCTTCAGCGCCTCCGGGATGCCCGCGAAGTCATCGACTTCGAGCTGGTCGCGGTGGATGCGGTCGAGCACCACCGGCGGCGACTTGCCGACGATCATGCGGTAGAGCGTGGCGGCCACGCCGTAGACATCCGTCCACGGCCCCTGGCTGCCGTGGCGCTGATACTGCTCCAGCGGCGCATAGCCCTCGGTGAGCACCACCGAGATGGATTTCGGACTGCTGCCCGCCACCGCCTGCCGCGCCGCGCCGAAGTCGAGAATGATCGGCTTGCCAACCGCCGCGATGTAGATGTTGTGGGGCTTCATGTCGCGATGCACCACGCCATGACGATGCACGTAGTCGAGGCCATCGAGCACCATCTGCATCAGCGAGCTGGCGATCACCGGATCGAGCACCGGCTTCACCTGGCCGAAGTAGGCGTCGAGGCTCATGCCCTCGTAGTAGTCCATCACCAGGTAGGCGGTGTCGTTGGCATTGAAGAAGCCCCGCACGCGCACCACGTTGGGGTGATCCAGGCGCGCGACGATGCGCGCCTCCCTCAAAAACTGCTCTTTGCCGGTCTCGAAACTCTTGCGGTCGTCGTGGGTGTGGACGGTGATGTCCTGCGACTCCGGAATGCGCGCGGCGATGTCGGGCGGCAGGTATTCCTTGATCGCCACCTTCTGCTGGAGATAGATGTCCCAGCCGAGGTAAGTGATGCCGAATCCACCCGGACGACCCAGCACCTTGCCGACCCGGTACTGCCCGGCCAGCACCGCGCCCTGGGGCAGGAACAGCGGGCTGCGGGTCGCCGCCTCGTCATAGCCGCAATGCGGGCAGACGGGGTGATTGTCCTTGCGGCGAAAACAGCCGGGACAATGTTTCTGGAAGTTCTCAGGCAGCGAATCGGACATGCGTTCAATTGTAGCGGCGCAGGGTGGCGCCCGTCCGGTTTGAGTCTCAGCTTTGGTGCCTTTCAGCGACCCGATACGATGCCCGCATCGGGGGCCGCAGCGATACGCTCGTCCTGCACCACGCGGAAGCCGGTCCAGACATTGCGCCGGTACGGTTCGTAGGCTTCGCGATAGCTGGCCGACAGTGCATCGGCCGTCTGCTGCCAGGAGCCGCCACGCACCGCGAGACGCCCGCCCGATGGCAGCACGCCGCATTGCTCGGCACTGTCGCTCTGGTAGGACTCGAACACCGAGCAGGTCCACTCGCGGACATTGCCCAGGGTTTCATACAGGCCGAAGGGGTTGGGCGGAAACCCGGTGACCACCGAGGGCTGGGTCGGCACCTTCGGCGGGCAGCTCTGGCAGGCGGCCATGCCGGGGTCGAAGCTCTCGCCCCACCAGTAGCGGCTCTGGGTGCCGGCACGGGCGGCGTATTCCCACTCGGCTTCGCTTGGCAGGCGCCAGGTCTGGCCGGTCTCGCGGGTCAGCCACTGGGCGTAGGCATCGGCATCGGCCCAGCTGACGCAGACCACGGGCGACTCGTCGCGCTGGGCATAGCCGGGGTCCTGCCAGTCCGGCAGGCGGCCGCCGGCGGACTCGCAGGGGTAGTTCTGCCAGCGCGGATTGTCATAGCCGGTGCGCTGCACGAAATCGCGGAACTCGGCGACGGTGACTTCGGTGCGGCCCATCTTCACCGAGGCGATCTGGGCACTGCGGCTGATCGCTGGCGCGCCGGCTTCGGGGTTAGGCTCCAGCAGTTTCACCGAGCCGCCCGGCAGTGCCACCAGCGACGGCAGCTGCACCGGCGCGGCACTGGCCGCAGGCTGAGGGCTGGGCACCACGGCAGGCAGCACCGGCAGTGGCTCGGCGCTGCGGGGGGTCTGCTGCGCCACGCGCACCCTGCTGCCGGCCTCGTCGCTGGGCGGGTTGAGCAGCACATAGCCGACGGCGATGCCGGCCACGACCAGCAGCAGCCAGGGCAGCATCTGCTTCCAGCGCGGCACTTCGGGGGCAGTGAAATCGGCGGCCGGCGTCACGGCGCTGGCGCGATGGTGCAGGCGGGTATCCACCATGCGGGTGCGCACCGGCACCGGTGCCGGTGTGGCCAATGCCGCCAGTGCCACGCCGGCAGGCGGCGCATTGAAAACGGCGCTGGCGGCCTGTGCCGCCGCCTCGCTGCGCATCGACGCCACCGGCCCGGTCACCGTCGGCGGGGCCCTGCCGGCCAGTGTGGCTGGGGTGGCCATCTTGATGGCATTGGACACTGCCGCCGGCAGGCCGGAACCGGGCATGGCGCGCGGCATGGCACGCTGGGCTTCCGCCGACGCGGGCCGCTCGACGATGGCGGGACGGGGGGCGGTGATGGAGGCACGCTCGGCATTCGATGCCATCGCGGCAGCATCGACCGGTGGCTCGTCGATGCTGGCCGCGAAGGGTGCGGGTGTCGGAATCAGCTCGCTCGCCAGGGTGCCACTACCCTGCCCGCTGCTCATGAAGCGGTCCAGCGCGGCACGGAACTCGATGGCGCTCTGATAGCGATCAGAGGGCCTGACTGCGAGCGCCATGCGCAGTGCCGGAATCAGCGCAGGCGGCACGGCCGACCAGCCGCCGTCTTCCACCGGGTCGCGGCCAATGCGGTCGAGCGCGATGGGCGGCGCGGCACCGGTGATCATTCGATACAGCGTGGCGGCGACGCCATAGACGTCGGTCCAGGGGCCCTGCACGGCACGGCGCTGGTACTGCTCCAGCGGTGCATAGCCCTCGGTGAGCACCACCGAAAGACTCTGCACGCGGTCACCCGCCGCCTGCCGGGCCGCACCGAAGTCAAGCACGATGGGGCGGCCGATGGCGGCGAGATAGATGTTGTGGGGCTTCAGATCGCGGTGGACGAGGCCGCGCTCATGCACATACTGCAGGCCTTCGAGAATCGGCTTGACCAGCGGCACCGCCAGCTCAGGCTCCAGCTTGTTGCGCACCGAGGAGAGATAGTCGCCGAGCGACATGCCCTCGTAGTAGTCCATCACCAGATAGGCGGTGGAATTGGCGTTGAAGAAATTGCGCACCCGCACGATGTTGCCGTGGTCGAGCTTGGCAACGATGCGCGCCTCGCGCAGGAACTGCTCCTTGCCGAACTCGAAGCCGCGCTTGTCCTCGGCGGTGTGGACGTCGACATTCAGCGAGTTGGGCAGGCGCTGCGCGATCTCGCGCGGCAGGTACTCCTTGATCGCCACCCGCTGCTGGAGATTGACGTCCCAGCCCAGGTAGGTGATGCCGAAACCGCCGGGGCGGCCCAGCACGCGGCCGGTGCGGTACTGGCCACCAAGGATGGTGCCGTGCGGCAGGAAGATGGGCGAACGCTGCGCGCCTTCGTCGTAGCCACAGTGCGGACACACGGCAACGCCACCCTTGAGCTGGAAGCAGCCGGGGCAGTGTTTCTGGAAATGCGATGCCGCATCAGGGGTCATATCCGGCAATTCTAGGGTGTGCGGGGTGGCCGTGACCACGCGCAGGCCGCAAAAAATCCGCACCCTTGCAAGGCTGCGATGGATGAACCTTCGGGTATTCTTTGAACCATGAGTGCAAACGCCAACCTTGCCCCGGATGCCGACCCCAGGCCGACTGCCGTGGTCCTGCATCTCGGCTTCACCGATCCGCTCAGCTCCCTGCGCGTGCCGCTGCCGCCACCGCCGGCGCTGCGCATTGCGCTGACCGCGCAGATCGGTGCCCGTGGCGGCCATGTGCTGGACAGCACGCCGGGGCTCTCCGCCTTTCATGGCAGCGTTTCGCAGGCGGTGCAGGCTGCGGTGGAAGCGCTCAGCAAGGGCACCTCGCTGCTGGTCGACGAGACTGCCCGGGTCGCCTTGCGCGCGGTGCTGGTGGGCACCCGCGATGGCAGCGATGCCGCCCGCGCCGCCGCCCTCACCCGCGCCTACCGGCTGCTGACACTCTCGCGCGACAACACCCTGCTGCTGACACGCGACCTCTACGAGCAGCTCGACAGCGGGCTGCGCGAACGGGCAAGGCTGGTGATCAGCCCGGCGCTGGCCGACGAGCAGCCGGAGCTGATGGACCTGTTCGATCTCGACTGGATCAACTGCGCGCCGCGCGCCGCACAGGTCACCCAGATCGTCGAACCCCTCGATGCACTGGCCGGCGAAGAGTTGCTGGAGCTGACCCACGGCGGCGTGCAGCTGCGTCTCTCGCCCCAGGACTGCCCCTTCACCCTCGGCCGCGACAAGAGCTGCGCCCTGCAACTGGATGGCGATGTTGCCTCGCGCGTGCATGGGCAGATCGAGTTCGTACACGACAAGTTCTATTTCGTCGACGACTCCCGCAATGGCACCTACCTGCTCACGCCGCAGGGCGAAGAGGTGTATCTGCACCGCGAGCGCCTGCCCCTGCTGGGCCGTGGCGTGATCAGCCCCGGCGCGCCCATCGTCAAGCAGACCGGCGAAGTGGTGCGCTACGCCTGCCGCAGCGAGCAGAGCCTGAGCGCGCTTGCGGCCTCGCTGCCCACGCCGGCAGCAGAACTGTCGATCCACTGATGCCATGACAGGTTCTTCTAGCGCCGTATTGCTGGCCACCGTCGGCAGCCTTCGCAGTGGCGATGCCCTGACGGCACTGACCCAGGCGCATCGCGCCAGGCTCAAGGCGGCACTCGAACTGCCAGGGGCGGCCATCGCCGTCACCGGCGGCGGTGAATACCTGGGCGTCTATGGCAGCCTGGGCATTGCCCTGGAGGCCGCGATGTCGTTCCAGATCGCCGCAGACGAACTGGCAGACGGCAGCCCGCTGGCCTTCACCGGCCGCGTCGTGCTCGACCTCTGGCCGGTGTCCGTCGAGAACATGCCGGTAGAGCATGCGCGCGAGATCCTCCACCATGCCCGCGAGCACTGCATCCTGGTCACCGCCGCCTTCGCCGGCGAGATGCCCGCCACGCATCGCGTCGATCTCGTCCACTACCACAGCGCCCACGAATCGGCGGCGCTGCAAGGGGTGACCGAGCTGGCCTGGCGCGACCGTGCCACCACCTTTCGCGAGAGCACGCGGCAGGTCACCGTGGGGCGCAAGGACGCGCTCTACAGCGCGGTGCAGCTCTCCCGCCGAGGCAAGACCGTGGTGGTGCGCGCCGAGGATTGCCCGTTCTCGGTCGGCCGCGATGCGGCCTGCGCGCTCAACATCGGCGGCACCAGTGTCTCGCGCCTGCATGGGGCCTTGCAGCACGAGGGCGGCAAGTTCTATTTCCGTGACGATTCGCGCAACGGCACCTTTCTCACCACCGGTGGCGAGGAGGTCTTTCTGCATGCCGAACGCTTCCCGCTGGTTGCCAAGGGCGTGATCAGCCCCGGTGCGACGCTGGTGCAGCAGACCGGCGACGTGATCCGCTACCAGTGCCTCACTGAAGATCCCGGTGACGCCTTGGATCAGGAATCCTGATGACGACCACCCTGCTCTCCCCCGCCGCCCTGCGCACCCGCTTCGTCACCGCCGCCACCGCCAAGTTCGCAGCCAACGTGCCCGACTTCGTGGCGCTGCAAGCCCTGGTCAAGGCTCAGGGCGGGGTGTTCCACAACGACCATGGTGCGATCCGCACGGCGGATGTGGCGGTGCGCGAGCTGTTCGTGCGCGCCGCGCGGGTATTGGGCCTGCACCGCGATCTCGACTACCGCTTTCCCGCCAAGAAGCTGGTCAGCTTCGACTTGCAGGCGGCAGGTCAGGATCACAGCCCGTTCAAGGTGTTCGTCTCGCAGGTCGATCTCGACGCCTTTCCGCCGGATGTTGCCGACCTGATCCGCGCCGACTGCGCCGAGCAGGCTGCTGCGGTCGATCACGGCCCTTTCATCGCGCTCATTGCCAAGGCCGAGAGCGCCGGTGGCCTCGACGAGGCCGATGCCGCGATCTTCGTGCAGCACTTCGTCCACAAACTCATGCACCGCAACGGCCCGGCCCTGCGGCGCAGCACGCTGCAGGCAGTGGCGGCGGTTTCCGGCGAGGCGGCCAGCGCGCTCGCGCTGGGCCCCGACTTCAATCACGTCACCATCGACGTGCGTGCCGCCGGCTTCGAGGGCATCGAGGCGATGGCGGCGACCATGCTCGCCGCCGGCTTCAGGCTGCTGCCCGCCATCCAGGGGGCGCCCGGCACCAAGCTGCGCCAGACCGCGACCCTGGCCGCCACCATGCCGACGCCGGTGCGCGAAGCCGATGGCAGCCTCGGCATGGCCGAGAGCGAAAAGCAGTTCGTCGAGATCATCGAGCGCGCCCAGGCCACGGCGGCCGACGGCGCCAGGCTCTGGCGGGACGATGGCAGCGCCCTCGTCTTCAAGCACTTTCTCGCCGCCAATGCCGAGAAGATTTTCGACGCCGCCTCGACCCGCGCCAGCGGTCAGAGCTGCTAGCACAGTTACGTCGCTGAAAAGGGCCTTTCCAGGCTCAAAATTTTGGCTGCTGAACGGGATGTGACAAAGCACTAATGGGTCAGTAGCAGTCCAAATCGGTGCATGAATCCCAACTGACTGAAAGCACGAAAACTTTTGCCTCTTGCGCAGCACTTATCCACATGCTGCGCACAGCCTGTGCCCGGCTTTTGAGCTCGTAAAACACACTATCTAGTGGATACGCACCAAAACAACCACAACATTTTGTGTATTCGAGCGTTGACGCTACCGACCCGCATCGCTATCTTCAAAGCGCTTTCCGCATCGATCCACCGTCTCTTGCTTCCAGTGTTGTTCGACGCGGTTCGGCAGATTCCAAGCACCCCCTGGCAGCACCGCACCTCATGTCGAAACTGGGGTCAAAGTGCCGTCACGGTTCACCACCACCGGGGCATGACGCCACGGGGTATTCAGTCCAGTTCAGGCACAGCTTCATAAGGGAGAGTTCCATGCAGATCGAGACGGCCGTCACCGCCCCGAAAATCCAGCCACCCGCCACCGTCGGCAGCAGCAATGCCGAGATTGCGGCCACCGCACCGGGTGCGCTGAAGGTGATCCGCCGCAACGGCAAAGTCACCGCGTTTGATCCGTCGAAGATCGCCATCGCCATCACCAAGGGCTTTCTCGCCGTTGAAGGCTCCGCCGCTGCCGCCAGTGCCGCCGTGCGCCAGAAGGTGGAGACCATCACCCAGAGCGTGGTGGCCAGCCTCACCCGCAAGATCACCGGCGGCGGCACCGTCCACATCGAGGACATCCAGGATCAGGTCGAGCTGGCACTCATGCGCGCCGGCGAGCACAAGATTGCCCGCAGCTACGTCATCTACCGCGAGGAGCGCAGCCAGGCCCGCGCCGCCGAGGCCGCCGCCAAGCAGCCGGAAGCGAACAGTCGCGCGCTGAACATCAAGCTCGATGACGGCCGCACGGTCGCCCTCGACGAGCAGCGCCTGCACAAGCTGGTGCGCGAGGCCTGCGGCACGCTGACGGGCGTGAGCAGCGACGAGATCGTCACCGCCGCCATCCGTGACCTCTACGACGGCATCAGCGAAGCCGAGCTGAGCCAGGCGCTCACGCTGGCCGCCCGCGCCCGTATCGAGAAAGAGCCGAACTACACCTACGTCTCCGCCCGCCTGCTCACGGTGGCGCTGTATCACGAGGCGCTGAAGTTTCTCGACCAGCCCCAGACCCGCCCCACCGCCAGCGAGATGGCGCCGCTCTACCCCGAATACTTCGCTGCCTTCATCGCCCGTGGCGTGAAGGAAGAGCTGCTCGATGCCCGCTGCATGGAGTACGACCTCGAACGCCTCGGCAATGCCCTGGTTGCCGACCGTGATCTGAAGTTCGATTACCTCGGCATGCAGACGCTCTACGACCGCTACTTCATCCACAAGGGCAAGAAGCGTTTCGAGCTGCCGCAGGCGATGTTCATGCGCGTGGCCATGGGCCTCGCCATCAACGAAGTCGATCGTGAAACGCGCGCCATCGAGTTCTACAACCTGCTGTCGTCGTTCGACTTCATGTCGAGCACGCCGACGCTGTTCAACAGCGCCACGCCGCGCCCGCAGCTCTCTTCCTGCTACCTCACGCAGGTGCCGGACGATCTGCACGGCATCTTCAGCGCCGTCCACGACAACGCCATGCTCAGCAAGTTTGCCGGCGGCCTGGGCAACGACTGGACGCCCGTGCGCGGCATGGGTGGCTACATCAAGGGCACCAATGGCAAGTCCAACGGTGTGGTTCCCTTCCTCAAGGTGGCGAACGACACCTGCGTGGCCGTGAACCAGGGTGGCAAGCGCAAGGGCGCGCTCTGCGCGTACCTGGAAACCTGGCACCGCGACATCGAGGAGTTCCTCGACCTGCGCAAGAACACCGGTGACGAGCGCCGCCGCGCGCACGACATGGATACCGCCAACTGGATCCCCGACCTCTTCATGAAGCGCGTGGTGGAAGAAGGCCAGTGGACGCTGTTCTCGCCCGACGAAGTGCCCGACCTGCACGACCTCATGGGTGCCGCCTTCGAGGCGCGCTACAACCACTACGAGAAGATGGCGGACGAGGGGCGCATCAGCAACTACAAGCGCATCCCGGCGGTGACGCTGTGGCGCAAGATGCTGGCGATGCTCTTTGAAACCGGCCATCCCTGGGTGACCTTCAAGGACCCCTGCAACCTGCGCAGCCCGCAGCAGCATGTCGGCGTCGTGCACAGCAGCAACCTCTGCACCGAGATCACGCTCAACACCAAGGCGGGCTCCGAGATTGCCGTCTGCAACCTCGGCAGCGTCAACCTGCCCGCGCACATCGGCACCGATGGAAAGCTCGATTTCGTCAAGCTCGAAGCGACCATCACCACCGCGCTGCGCATGCTCGACAACGTCATCGAATACAACTATTACTCGGTGCCGACCGCGCGCAACAGCAACCTGCGCCACCGCCCGGTGGGCTTGGGGCTGATGGGCTTCCACGACTCTCTCTACAAGCTGCGTCTGCCGTACGAGAGCGATGCCGCGATCCAGTTCGCCGACGAGAGCATGGAGGCGGTGAGCTACTTCGCCATCAAGGCCTCGAACAAGCTGGCCAAGGAGCGCGGTGCGTATTCGAGCTTCAAGGG
>JAZKFO010000023.1:0-75890 GCA_040386395.1 Pseudomonadota bacterium
GATATCCCGCCAAAACCACCAAAACCATCAATCAGGCCCCGGAATGGCCTTGCCGGGATTGAGAATGCCGCTGGGATCAAACTGACGCTTGATGGCGTGCATGAAAGCCAGCGTTTCTGCCGGAATTTCCCAAGCGACATAGTCCCGCTTGTCGATGCCCACGCCGTGTTCGCCACTGATCGTGCCTTGCAGCGACAGCACCAGTCGGAAGACATCACGCAAACAGGGTTCAATCCTTGCGGCGACCGCCGGGTCATCCGGATTGGCGAGGATATTGACGTGGACATTGCCATTGCCAGCATGGCCGAAGCACACGATCAGCAATGCATGCTTGGCAGCGAGTTTCTCGATGCCATCCATCAATTCCGCCAGGCATGTCACCGGAACCGCCACGTCCTCATTGACCTTTTTGGGTGCCAGCTGTCTCAGGCTGGGTGAAAGTGCCTTGCGGCAAGCCCAGAGTGTCTCGGCCTCAGTACTGTTTTGGGCACTTTTCAGTTCGACCAGCCCCTCTCCGCTGGCGGCCAGCTCCATCGCAGACACCGCCGCAGGTAGGGAGTCGGCATCGCCATCCGCTTCGATCAGGAGCAGTGCTTGCGTGTTGGGTGGAATGCCAGTCGGTCGGTACTGCTCTGCCAGCCGGACGGCATGCCCATCCATGAACTCCAGCGCCGAGGGGGTGTGCGCTTGGTTCATCAATCTGGCGACAGCGTCGGCTGCTGCATGAACCGAACTGTAAGCGGCACGCAGGAGGCGTCGATACTTGGGCTTGGGCAGCAGCTTCAGGGTGGCTTCCGTGATGATGGCCAGCGTGCCCTCGCTGCCAATCAGAAGGCGCGTCAGGTCGTATCCCACAACGCTCTTGGTGGTGGCGGCGCCGGTCACTAAAGTGCTGCCATTGCCGGCGACGGCTTTCAGCCCCAGCACGGCATCGCGGGCAGTGCCGTATTTGACGGCCCTGGGCCCGCCGGCGCCACAGGCCAGATTGCCACCGACACTGGAGAACGCTGCGCTGGTGGGGTCCGGCGCCCAGAACAGCCCATGTTCGGCAGCGGCCGCCTGCACGTCGGCATTGAGCGCACCCGCTTCGCAGACCAGCAGCCGATCACCCGCAGAGATTCTCAGGATGCGATTCATCCGCTCCAGCGAAAGCACGATGCCGCCGGCAATCGGCACGGACGCACCAGTGGTGTTGGTGCCGCGACCGCGCGCCGTCAGGGGGATGGAATGGAGCAGGCAAACCCGCACCACCGCTGCCACCTGCTCGTGGGTGCTGGCGAACACCACGGCATCCGGCTGGGCCATGCGACGAGAATTGTCGTACCCGTAGGCCAGGCAGTCAGCGGGATCGGTCAGCACCGCGTCTTCGCCCAGCTGTTGCCGAAGTTCCAGCAGGGCGGCAGCTGGCAGGGGCGACTTCATACAGCGTAGTCGTTGCTGTCAAAAGCGTTCTTCAGCCATCTGCCACGCCCATCGGCCTCGAAGCTGATGATGTCGAAACGGATGGATGCATCCTGCCATTCGTCATGTGCCTGCACGAAAGCCAGCGCGGTGCGCATCAGCCTGCCGCGCTTCTTGGCATCGACGCTGGCGAGGGCACCGCCATGGCTCTGTGTGCTGCGCGCCCGCACCTCGACGATGACGAGCGTTTCGCCGTCCCGCATCACCAGATCGAGTTCACCCAGGGGGCAGCGCCAGTTGCGGCAGATCGGCACCAGGCCCTGCTGCCGCAAATGGGTTTCCGCACGCTGTTCCGATCCGCTGCCCAGCAGGGCTGCGCTGCGGGCTTTCAGACTGGTGAGCACGGCAGGGTCTTCACTGCGGCTGGTCTTCTGCGGCATCAGAGGCAGAAGGGGCATACAGCGGTTCGCAGCTGAGCTGCCGATGCATTGCACCGTCCGCTTCCAGCACCAGCGATCCGGTCAGGCCGGGAATGGCTACGTCCGGCGCGAAGGCACCAGCGACGAGGCGCCGACTCAGCTCATAGGCGTCGAAACCCAGTGCGAACAGACGCTGTGCATCGGCGCTGCGGGGGTTGACGCTGGCCAGCGTGCCGCGCAGAGCGGCCAGTGGACCACTGGTTTCCAGTCGCCAGGGGGCATCGCAGATGATCAACCGTCCCAGGTCCTTGTTGCCGGCATCGGCGGCGGCGGCTGGGGCGTAGGTGGCGATGCGCCCGGCGCGCAGATAGCGCATCTGCGGCCAGATCAGCTTGGCCTGCGCGCTGCGGGCGGCGAGGTAGACCACGTCGATGTCGCCACGCGGGCTGGGTTGAAGATCTGCCTTGACTCCGGTGGTCGCCAACAGCTTGCCGCGTTCCTCGGAGTAGCTGATGCCCAGAACCCGCTTGAGCTGGCCGGTGAAATCGACGCTGCCCGGCCGGAAAGTCTCCTGCGTCAGCACCATGCCACCGCGCAATTCAAACTGGGCCTTGAAGGCGGCGGCGGTGCGCTGGCCCCAGTCGCCTTCCTGGGCCAGGATCACGGCCCGCAGCAGGCTGGCGCCGGCGGCATGATCTGCCGCCGCGCGCGCCTCATCCTCTGGTGCAAGCCCGAACGGAACCATGCCCTGCGGCGGCCGGCGGCTGCCATCGAGGTAGTTGAGTGTGATGGTTGCGACGGTCGGGTTCAGCTGTGCCAGTGCCGCCACCTCTTCCTTGCGCAGGGGGCCGATCAGGGCGCTGGTGCCTTGAAGGCCGGCAGCGGCAAGGGCGGCGTCGAGACCGGGCGCGGTGTCATGCACGACCACTGCCGGCGCATCCCTGCCGGCTTGTGACTGCGCGGCATCCGCTCCCGCCTTGATGGCCTTTGCGGCGGGTGCCAGCGGACCGGTGATGGGCAGCAGCAAGGCGATGCTGCGGCCGCTTGGCGCTGGCAGCACACTGGCGGTCGCGAGTCCGGCTGCAATCTGGGATTCGCCCGGATGATCCGGATAGCGACGCCGCCAGTCCTCGAAAGCCGATAGCGGCGCACCGCTTTTCACCAGCTGCATCAGGTCAACCCAGCCGCGTTCGGCAGGTTCGGTGACGGCCGAGAAATCGGTGCTGGCGGGCAGGGCGTTCAAAGCCTGCCAGAGGGCATCACGGTTGTTGCTGCGAGCCACGCCGGTCAGGGCGGCTTCGAGCACCAGATGGCTGCGGATGCCTCCGGAAATATCACCCGTCGCGAATTGCGCCTCTGCGCGGTGTTGCAGATCCGCCTGCAGGCTGAGCGATTCGCCCAGCACCGCAGCACTCTCCACCGGCAGGCTGTTTTCGGCCGAAGCGCTGCCAGCAAACAGCACGCACAGCGCGAGACCAGAGGTCAGGCAAGCCGAAAAAAGATTGCGATGAGACATGCGTAAAGTATGGCATGACCGTCCATTCCAACCATCCATGACCGCCCCCGTCGAAGTCGAGGGCCTGCTGCCCGGCTGCCTCTATGTGGTGGCTACGCCAATCGGCAATTTGGGCGATCTGTCGCCGCGTGCGCAGGCCGTGCTGGCCAGCGTCGAAGCCATCTGTGCCGAAGACACCCGCATGACCGGCCCGCTGCTGGCGCACTTCGGCATCAGCAGGCCGCTGAGGGCGCTGCACGAGCACAACGAGTCCCGCGTCACGGCCGAACTGATTGGGCAGATGCAGGCGGGCAAGACCCTCGCCCTGGTCAGTGACGCGGGCACACCACTGGTCTCGGACCCCGGCTATGCACTGGTCAAGGCGGCACGCGATGCCGGCTTGCCGGTGATGACCGTGCCCGGCCCCTGTGCGGTGACGGCTGCGCTTTCCATCGCCGGCCTGCCGACAGACGAGTTCACCTTTGCCGGCTTTCTGCCTGCCAGGGGCGGCCCGCGCCGGGCGCGCCTGCAGGTACTGGCGGCAGAGTCCCGCACCTGGGTGATCTACGAGGCGCCACACCGCATTCTGGAGTGTGTGGAAGACCTTGCCCTCGCCGTCGGCCCCGAACGCCGGGTTTTTCTGGCGCGCGAGCTGACCAAGCGGTTTGAACAGAGCGTGCAGCTGCCTGCAGGTGATTTGCTCGGCTGGCTTCAGGCCGACAGCAATCGCCAGCGCGGCGAGTTCGTGCTGGCGGTGGCGGGTCTGCCAGCCACAACCGCTGGAGCCACACTGGATGCGCGCACGCTGATGAGCGCTCTGCTCACCGAACTGCCGCCCGGCAAGGCGGCGCGAATCGCCGCGACGCTGACCGGCGAGAAGCGACAAACGCTCTATCAAATCGCCTTGCAACTGGGCGCATCAGACCTGGGGCAGTAGCCAGACACTGCGACCGACGGTAGCGCCCCTTAGCCGAAAGGTCGCTCGGATTTGCGATTGACACTTCATGTTCTGTTAGGAAACACTCATAGGCCGTGTAGAAAACTTGCTGTCCGGCGCTCCACGCGCTGCATCTCTTTGGGCCTATCGCATGCATTCGATGACAAGGACACTGCTTTTGGTGCTGCTCGCCAATCTGGCTTGGCCGATGCTGGCCCAGGCAAACGCGCATCTGAGCGATGGCGCGAGCGAACAGATATACGACGGCCTGCTGCCGACCGAGTCCGAGAAGATCGTGATGCCGGCGGTCAAGAACGAGCAGGGGCGTTCGGAATGCGTGCAGCTGCTCAAGGCGCTGATGGACGCGCCGCGCACCATGTTCTGGCGCGAAGGCCGCAAGCTCAAGGCCAGCTGGGATCACATCAAGCCCGGCACTGCCATCGCCACTTTCAAGAAAGGGCGCTATCCGCAAAAAGGCCGTGGTCGCGGCGGCAAGCATGCGGCGATCTTTTTGCGCGCCAGCCAGACCGGCATCTATGTGTTCGACCAGTTTGCAGGGAAGAACCAGGCCGAGGAACGGTTCATCCCCTGGCAGCACCCGCGTGATCGCAGCCCCTCCAACAACGCCGCCGCCTACTCGACGGTGCGCTGGTAGCTGACAATGGGGCATGAGCCGCCCCATTGCCGTTGAAGCTGACCTGGCGTCACCGTACGCCGCCCTCCGACACCCAGAGTTTCGTCGACTGATCGCAGCGATCTTTCTGCTGACGCTTGCGCTGCTGGCGCAGGAAGTCGCACTCGCCTATGAGCTGTATCTGATGACCCGCGATCCGCTGACGCTGGGCTTCATCGGTCTGGCTGAAGCGGTGCCATTCATTGCGCTGGCACTGGTGGGTGGGCATCTCGCAGACCGCCGCGAAAAACGCAGCCTGCTCTTGGCCTCGCTCGCCGTCATCGCGCTTGCAACACTGATACTGCTGGTCCTGTCGCTGGACTCGACGCGCGCCCAGCTCACCCAGAGCGGCTTGCTGCTGGCGATCTACGCCACCATTGCGCTCATTGGTCTCGCACGCGGCATCTATTCGCCGTCTGCCTCGTCGCTGAAATCGTTTCTGGTACCGCGCGAACTGTTCGCCAACGCTTCCACCTGGTCCTCCACGGCCTGGCAGGGCGGGGCCATCCTGGGGCCGGTGGCGGGTGGTCTGCTCTACGCCTGGCTGGGGCTTGAGGGGGCGCTGCTGTTCTCGTTTCTGATGATCGGCGTGGCGGCCCTGCTCATCACCGGCATCCGCCCCCGTGGAGTACCGCCAGCCACCGAGGTGCAGGGCAGCCTGAAGGAATCGCTGCGCGAGGGTCTCGCCTTCGTCCGCAACACGCCGATCATCCTGTACTCCATCTCGCTGGATCTGTTCTCGGTGCTGTTTGGCGGCGTCGTTGCCATCCTGCCGGTGTTCGTCGAGGACGTGCTCAAGCTGGGGCCGCAGGAGCTGGGCATCCTGCGCGCCGCCCCTGCCATCGGCGCGATGCTGACGCTGCTGCTCTGCGCCTACCTGCCGCCCACCCGCCAGATCTGGCGCAACCTGCTGCTGGCGGTGGCGGGCTTTGGCGTGGCGACGCTGGTGTTCGCGCTCTCGCCCTATTTCTGGCTGTCGGTGATCGCCCTGTTCCTCACGGGAGCCTTCGATGCGGTCAGCGTCGTCATTCGCGGCACCATCCTGCAGGTATTCACCCCCGACCACCTGCGTGGCCGCGTGCAATCGGTCAACAGCGTGTTTCTCTCCTGCTCCAACGAAATCGGTGCTTTCGAGAGCGGCCTGGCCGCGCGGCTGATGGGGGCGGTGCCCAGTGTGGTGTTCGGCGGTGCGATGACGCTCGCCATCGTTGGCGGAGTCGCCGCCCGATCAGGCACACTGTGGCGCATAAGAATGGGAGTAAGGGATGATTCTCAGCGCGTTGTCACCGGATGAGTGGCGCCAGAACGGCCGCAGCTTTCCGCATCACGGCCATGAAGTGTTCTACCGCGACAGCGGTGGCAGCCTGCCAGCGTTGCTGCTCATCCATGGCTTCCCTACCGCCTCCTGGGATTTCTACCGGATGTGGGATGCGCTCGCCCTGCGCTACCGGGTGCTGGCTCCCGACCTGATGGGCTTCGGTTTTTCCGCCAAGCCGAAGGACTATCCCTACTCGCTGGTCGACCAGGCCGAACTCTGCGCCAACCTCTGCGCGCGCCAGCAACTCACCGAGGTGCATGTGCTGGCGCACGACTACGGCGTGAGCGTCGCGCAGGAGCTGCTAGCCCAGCACGAGGCCGGACGCGGCGCGATCCGGCTCAAGTCCATCGCCTTCCTCAACGGCGGCCTGTTCCCGGAAACACACCGGCCGCTGCCGGTGCAGAAGCTGCTGCGCTCGCCGCTGGGCTTCTTGCTCGCCGGCTTCATGACGGAAGAAAAGCTCAGCGAGAGCATGCAGAAGATCTTCGGTGCCGAGACTCAGCCCAATGCACTGGAGTGCAAGGCTTTCTGGCAGCTGCTCAGTTACAACGGCGGCGTCAAGGTGATGCACAAGCTGATCCGCTACATCGACGAGCGGGTGAAACAGCGGGGTCGCTGGATTCCCGCCATGCAGTTCACGCAGGTGCCGATGCGGCTGATCAATGGCCCGGTCGATCCGGTCTCCGGCGAGCACATGGCGATGCGCTATCACGAGCTGATCCCCAATCCCGATATCGTGCTGCTGCCGGGCATCGGCCACTACCCGCAGGTGGAGGCACCCGACCAGGTGCTGCAGGCGCTGTTCGATTTTCACGAGCGGGTGAAACGCAGTCGATGAAGTCAGCCTGGATCGTACTGACACAGAAGCTCCCGATCTGGTTGCTGCAAGTGGTGGTGTGGCTGTTGATCCACGTGCTGTATCGCATCCGCTCCGACGGCCTGCAACACATCCCGCGCGAAGGGGCGGTGATCATCGCCTGCAACCATGTCAGCTTCGTCGATGCGCTGCTGATTGGCGGATTGATGTCGCGTGCGCCGCGCTTCGTGATGTATCACAAGGTCTACAAGCTGCCGGTGATGAACCTGCTGTTCCGCGCTGCGCGGGTCATCCCCATCGCACCTGCCAAGGAAGATGCCGCCCTGCTCGAAAAGGCCTATGCCGAGATTCGAGCGGCGCTCGACAATGGCGAGCTGGTCGGCATTTTCCCGGAGGGCGGCCTGACCCCCGACGGCGAGATCCATCCCTTCAAGCCGGGCATCGAAAAAATCCTGGCGACCAACCCGGTGCCGGTGGTGCCGATGGCTCTGCAAAACCTCTGGGGCAGCATGTGGAGCAAGCAGGACTCGCGCCTGCGCCGCGCCCGCCTGCCGCGCCGCTTCCGCGCCGAGATTGCCCTGGTGGCGTCTGAAGCCATCCCGCCAGATCAGGTGACGGCGGAGTTTCTCGAAGTGCAGGTTCGCGTTTTACGCGGTGACGCCGCTTAAAAATCGAGGTCTATCGCGCCGCAGAGCCAGTCGATCATCGGTGCCAGCGCCTTGTAGTGCGACAGCACCAGCGGCAGCAGCTCATCCGAACAAACCTGCGCCTGCGTCAGTTTGGCGCTGCCGATGAAGTCCTTGCGCTTCAGGTCCGTGATGAGTTCATGCGCCGGGTCATAACCCTGTGGCGGGCGTTGCAGGCTGTCGCCTTCGAGCGTGAAGTAGTTGCTGAAGGGCTTGCCCTGCGTGGCCTTTCTCCAGCTCGCCGGATTGCTCACCATGTAGCCGCGCACGCGCTTGAGCGTGTCGCCCTGCGGGTGCCACAGCCCACCGCCGACGAAGCATTCGCCCGGCTCGATGTGCAGGTAGAAACCCGGTGCATCGAGCCGGCCCATCATCGCGTTCTGGCCCTCGGCGCGCGCCGTGGCCTTGGTCGCCGCGTGATAGAAGCTCATGCCGGCATGGGTCTTGTAGGGCGATTTGTCGGCGCTGAAGCGCGCATCGCGGTGGATGCGGAACAGCGAGCCGCCGATGGGCTTGGGATTGGCAATCATCTGCGCGCTGATCTTGCTCAGCGGGGCGGCGAGATCGGTGATGAAGGTGAGGCAGGGTGCCTTCACGCAGGCCTCGTATTCCGCCTTGTGCTCTGCAAACCAGGGCTTGTTGTTGTTGGCTTTCAGGGCCTTGAGAAACTTGAAGCTGGCAGGCGTGAAATAGGCTTTCGACATGGCAATGGGCTCGTGAAAGGCAAGGCAGCAAATCTAGCCCAAAGCAGCGACAGCGCAAGGCGCCTCTGGCACGGTGCAGCATCGCCAGAAGCCACGAGGAGTTTGCATGAGCCTGCCCATCAATGTTCCCGGTCATGCTGCGCTCGCCGGCGTGCGCGAGCGCGTTTCCACTGCGGAGTGGGCTTTGCGTTGTGATCTGGCGGCGGCCTACCGGCTGGTGAAACTTTTCGGCTGGGATGACCTCGTCTTTACGCACATCTCGGCGCGTATCCCCGGTGCTGAGCACCACTTTCTCATCAATCCCTATGGCTTCATGTTCGAAGAGATCACCGCCAGTTCGCTGGTGAAGGTTGATCTCGATGGCAAGCCGGTCGGTGACACGCCGTACTACATCAACCCGGCAGGCTTCACGATCCACAGCGCCATCCATGCCGCGCGCGAAGACGCCGCCTGCGTGCTGCATGTGCATTGTCTGAACGGCATCGCGGTGTCGGCACAGGCTGGTGGCCTGCTGCCCATCTCGCAGCAGTCGCTGTTCGTGCTCTCCAGCCTCGGCTATCACGACTACGAGGGCGTGGCGCTCAACCCGGACGAGAAGCCGCGTCTGGTCAATGATCTCGGCGGCAAGCACTACCTGATGCTGCGCAACCACGGCCTGCTGACGGTGGGGGCGAGCATCGCCGATGCCTTTCTCTTCATGTATCTGTTCGAGACCGCCTGCATGATCCAGGTGCGGGCGCAGTCGGGAGGTGCTGCGCTGACGCCCATCGCGCAGCCGATTCTGGACAACATCCAGGTGCAGTCGGCGGCGGTGACCAAGGGCCTGGGCGGGCAGCTCACTTGGCCGGGATTGCTGCGGCGCTTGCAGCGCGTGAATCCAGGTTGGGATCAGTAGTCCGGCTACATCCGCCGCCGCAGGCCGCTCTGCAAGCCCCAGAGCACGGGAACCCAGAACAGGCTCCAGGCCAGGATGTTGTCCTGCCAGAACAGGCCGGTGAGCCCGCCGACGAGGGCAATGCCGCACCAGGCGCGCAGTGCAAAGGCGGCCACTGGATAGCCGCGCTGCCCATGCCGCTTGCCAAGCAGCTCACGCCAGGCGGTGGGCAACAGCAGCAGCGCCAGCGGGCTGAAAAACACGAGACTGAAATTGGCGTGCATCACCCAGTGCTCGGTGAGTGTCCACGCCGCCAGCATCAGTAGACCGCCGATGCCGGCCAGCAGCAGCAGTGGCGTGGCCAGCAGTGCAAATGGCCAGCGGCTGTCGCGGCCACCTGATCGCATCAGCAACAGAGCCAGCAGCACGCCCGCTGATAGGGCGTAGAGCCAAAAATCAAGCGGCTTGCTGGGGGCAACAAAGCGGCCGCTGTCCGCCACGAGCATCCGACTTTGCAGCACCAGTGGCACGCCGTTGACGCGCTGCGCATCGACGGCCTGCATGAACACTTCGGGCACGAAGCTCTGCTCCCAGCGCGTCATCGGCGCATCGCCCCGGTATCCCATGATCGCGTCCATGCCCACCGCCAGCGCGGGGATGGGACGCATCAGGCGCGTGGCCTCATGGCGATACGTCACCTTGGCCGGCTCGGCCTTGAGCGTGCGTGCCAGCGCGCCAGCGATGACGCGATCAATCGCATCCCGCACGCGGGTGGAGCAGTTGTCGCGGAAGTAGTCGTAGCGGTATTCGGCGTTCTCCGGCCTCGCGTTGGCATCGAGAAACTGCGCCAGCTGCAAACGCTGCGCGGCGTCGAGATTCAATACCTGCTGCCGCACCCAGCGACCCTCGCTCGCATAGAGGCGCAGCGTCCGGTCGAGGGTGTCCACATCCAGCCGGTACAGCATGTGGCCGCGCGCAAAGTTCAAGAAGAAGTTCTTCTGGAAGAAATCGAACATGCCGTAGTTGTAGACGGCATTGGCGCCGGTGACGGTGTTCTCGACCAGCAGGGCGTTGTGGCCGAAGCGCGCCCAGTAGGTCTCGCCGGGTGCGAAGGTGAGCAGGCTGAGGCGCAGGGTCTCGCCAGGGCTGTCCGCGACGGCGGTGGGGGCTGAGAGCGTGACCGGCACATCCGGCAGTGGCACGGTGGTGGGCGCCGCTGCTGCGGCTGCTGCAAACAACAGCCCGCAGAGTACAAACCGCAGGCTTGCGAACCGCATCAGTCTTGCGCGAGCAGCACTTGCAGCTGCTGCACGCGGCGCGAGTCGGCACGCTGCACGCTGAACTGGAAGCGGTCGAGCTTGATGCTCTCGCCGCGTCTCGGCAGATGCCCGAACTCCGCCACCACGAGCCCGCCGATGGTGTCGAACTCCTCGTCACTGAACTCCGACTCGAACTGGTCATTGAACTCGGCGATGGGCGTGAGCGCATTCACCAGGTAACGGCGCTCGTCCTGCTTGACGATGTGCGCGCCTTCGGCCTCGTCGTGCTCGTCGTCGATCTCGCCGACGATGGTTTCCAGGATGTCTTCAATGGTGACCAGGCCGCTGACGCCGCCGTATTCATCCGCCACCACCGCCATGTGCTGATGGTTGCGCTTGAAGTCCTTGAGCAGCACGTTGACGCGCTTGGAGTCGGGCACGAACACCGTCGGCCGCATCACCCGGCCGAGGTCGAAAGTGGCGGCTGCGGTGGTGAACTTGAGCAGGTCCTTGGCGAGCAGGATGCCGACGATCTCGTCGCGGGTATCGCCAATCACCGGGTAGCGCGAGTGGCCGGACTCGACCACGGCAGCGAGGATTTTCTCCAGCGACCATTCGCGCTCGATGCAGGTCATCTGCGCGCGCGGCACCATGATGTCGCGGGCCTGCAGGTCGCGGGTGCTGAACACGCCCTCGATCATGCGGGCGGCTTCGGCATCGACCAGACCGTCCTCCTGCGCGCCTTCGAGCAGCTCCTTAAGATCCTCGCGGGTGCGCGGGCCGCCGATCAGGCGGTTGGTGAAGCGCTTCCACCAGGGCAGGTGGGCTTCTTGGGATTCGGTTTCGGTACTACTGGGGCCGTCGTTCATGGCGTGCGCACGGACGCAAGAATCTGCGGGCGTGTGGCGTCGTGGTGGGACTGTAGTGTAACGGCATCCGGGTTTTACGCCGATGACATTCAATCGCTGATCGGCTGATACGGGTCATCAAAGCCCATCTTGGCCAGCACGCGGCGCTCCAGCGCCTCCATTTTCTCGGCTTCGTCGTCGGCGATGTGGTCATGGCCCATCAGGTGCAGCACGCCATGCACCACCAGGTGCGCCCAGTGCGCACGCGGGGCCTTGTGCTGCTCCGCCGCCTCGCGCGCCACCACTTCGGCACAGATGACGATGTCGCCGAGATAGTCCGGCTCCTGCATGGGGAAGGACAGCACATTGGTGGCGTAGGCCTTGCCGCGCCAGCTCCGGTTGAGCAGCAGCCCCTCCTCGGCATCGACGATGCGCAGGGTGATCTCGCCGCGCTGCTTGCCGCGTGCGGCCTCTGCCCAGGCGCGCAGGCTGCTGGCGCTGGGGATACCGCGTGCTGGCACAGCGCGCTGGATGTGGACAGCGCTCACGCTAGAGCTGCACGCCTTGCAGCGAGTTGTTCAGCGCCTCGGTGATACGCACATCCACGAACTGCCCGATCAGTGCGGTATCGCCATCGAAGTTGACCGTGCGGTTGTTGGCCGCGCGCCCCGCCACCTGGCCGCCACCGCGCTTGGAGGCACGCTCCACCAGCACCCGCTGCGTCGTGCCGACCATGCTGCGCTTGTAGGCATCGTCCTGCTGCTTGATGCGGGCCTGCACGAGGGCGAGGCGCTTGTCCTTCACATCCTGCGGCACGTTGTCTTTCAGGTTCGCGGCCGGCGTGCCGGGGCGCGGCGAGTAGTTGAAGCTGTAGGCAAAGTCGAAGCCCGCCAGCTCAATCGCCTCCAGCGTGGCCGCAAAGTCGGTGTCGTTCTCGCCGGGGAAGCCCACGATGAGGTCGGTGGAGAGCGAGAGATCAGGGCGCGCCGCACGCACGCGGCGGATTTTTTCGAGGTACTGCGCGCGGGTGTAGCCGCGCTTCATCGCACCCAAAATCCGATCGGCGCCGTGCTGCACCGGCAGATGCAGATAGCTCGCGAGCTTGGGCTCTTCGGCAAAGGCATCCGCCAGCGCATCGGTGAACTCGGCCGGGTGGCTGGTGGTGTAGTGGATGCGCTCGATGCCCTTGATCTGCGCGATGTAGTGGATCAGGAGGGCCAAGTCACACACATCGCCCGTCTCCCCCAAAAGTCCTTTGCCATGTGAAGACATGGCGCCGCGATAGGCGTTGACGTTCTGGCCCAAGAGCGTGAGTTCCTTCACGCCCTGTTCGGCGAGGCGCAAGCATTCCACCAGCACATCATCCAGCGGGCGATTCACTTCCGGCCCGCGCGTGTAGGGCACGATGCAGAAGGTGCAGTACTTCGAGCAGCCTTCCATGATGCTCACGAAGGCCGTCGCACCTTCCGCACGCGGTGCGGGCAGGTGATCGAACTTCTCGATTTCGGGGAAGCTCACGTCCACCACCGTGCGGCGGGTCTTGCGGGCGCTGTCGAGCATGGTCGGCAGGCGGTGCAGGGTCTGCGGGCCAAAGATCATGTCGATCTGCGGCGCGCGCTTCACCAGGGCTTCGCCCTCCTGCGAGGCGACGCAACCGCCGACGCCGATGACGCGGTTGGGGTTGGCGTCCTTCCACTCGCGCCAGCGGCCGAGTTCGCTGAACACTTTCTCCTGCGCACGCTCGCGCACCGAGCAGGTGTTGAGCAGCAGCACATCGGCCTCGTCGGCGTTCTGCGTGCGGCTGTAGCCATGCGAGGCACCGAGCACGTCCACCATCTTGTCGGCGTCGTAGCTGTTCATCTGACAGCCCCAGCTGATGACGAAAACCTTCTTGTCGGAAGGGGCGGGGGCAGCAGGTTCGAGCGGTGTGTTCATGGCAGCGTTCTCGGTGGATAGGCCGGGGCTGGGTGTGAGAGGGCGCGGATTCTAAGGCACCAGCACGATTTTGCCGGTCACTTGGCGCTCCATCATGTCGCGCAGGGCTTGTGGGGCATCGGCGAGGGCATAGCGTTTGGAGATATGCGGCTTCAATACGCCCTGCTCCACCCAGTCGAACAACTGCGCGAAGTTGGCTGCGTTCTCGGCAGGCTCACGCGCGGTGAAGGCACCCCAGAACACGCCGACCGCACTGGCCCCCTTGAGCAGCAGGCGGTTGGCGGCGAGACTGGGAATGGGCCCGGCGGCGAAGCCGATCACCAGATAGCGGCCGTTCCAGGCGATGCAGCTCAGGCACTCTTCGCCGAGTGCGCCGCCCACCGGGTCGTAGATCACGTCGGCACCGTTGCCCTTGGTGAGGGTCTTGATGGCATCCTTGAGCGATTCCTTCGAGTAGTCGATCACCGCATCGGCGCCCTGCGCCGTGCAGAGCGCGAGCTTCTCTGGCGATGAGGCGGCGGCAATCACGCGCGCGCCCATCAGCTTGCCGAGTTGCACCGCGGCCAGGCCCACGCCGCCGGCTGCACCCAGCACCAGCAGCGTCTCACCGGGCTTGAGCTGGCCGCGCTGTTTCAGCGCATGCAGGGTGGTGCCGTAGACCAGCGGAAAGCCGCCGGCATCAGCGGGGTTGAACGCCGACGGCAGTGGCAGCGCCATATCGGCTGCCACCACACACTCCTCGGCGTAGCCGCCGAAGGGTACGAAAGCGGCGATGGCATCACCCACTTTCAGGCGCGTCACGCTTGCACCGATCTCGGTCACCACGCCGGCGATTTCAGCACCGGGCGTGAAGGGCGGGTTGAGCTTCATCTGGTACTTGCCCGCGATCTGCAGCGAGTCGGGGAAGTTCACGCCTGCACTCGCCACCTTCACCCGCACTTCACGCGGACGCAGCGCGGCCGAAGGGACTTCTTGCAGTTGCAGCAGCTCAGGGCCGCCGAGGGTGGTGCAGAGGATGGCTTTCATGGGTCTTGTCAGCGGAAAGTGGCAAGCGTCCATGCTCGCCGATTCAACCGGAAAACCCAATGACTCAGAAAGGAACCAGTTCCACCCGGCGGTTCTTGGCGCGTCCTTCTTCGCTGGTGTTGGGGGCGACGGGTGCGAGGCTGGCCACGCCGTTGGCGGTGAGGCGTGTGGCGGCGATGGCGTAGTCCTTCACCAGTGCGGCCTTCACGGCTTCGGCGCGCCGCTTGGAGAGGTCAAAGTTCGCTTCAAGCTTGCCCTGGCCATCGGTGTGGCCGACGAGGTGCAGGGTGAGCTTTGCGTCCTTCTTCAAGAGTGCTGCGATCTGCTCCAGAGAGGGCTTGCTCTCCGGCTTGATGGTGGCCGAGGCGGTATCGAACAGGATGCCGTAGATGGCCACCTTGCCGGTCTCGCTCATGGCCTTCGCCATCGCACTGGCCTCCAGCATTTCCATGTTGCTTTCCATCGCTTTCGGCTTGACGTAGACGACGGTTGCGAAGAGGTGCTTCTTCCACTCCTCTTCGGGGCAGTACACCGAGACGATGCCGGGGCGGTGGGTGACGAGGGCGACCAGCTCGCCGGTCTTGTCGTTCTTCAGCACCGCGTAGCGCAGGTCGGTGATGAAGGAGCCACCGGCGCAGTTGGCGGGTTCCTTGTCCACCCATTTCTTGTATTCGCTGCGCGGGTAGAGATAGTTGATGAAGGTATCCCAGCTGCCGCCGCCGTCGTAGTCCTGGGTGTCACCGCCGCAGGCGTCCGCCGTGCATTCGTACAGCGCGGTGTAGCCCTTGCTCTTCAGCTGCTGCTGGTAGTTACGCACCACTTCGAGCGGCGAGCGGCCGTCGGGGATGCGGTACATCATCCGCCAGCGCTGGCCACTGGCCTCGGCGTACTTGGATGACTTCTGCGCCTTTTCCTCACGTTCCACCACCGCGGCCGGCAGCTTGATCTCGTCGTAGTCGACGGCCTCGTTGAGGAACAGGGCAGAGCCGGTGAAGCGCGGCAGACCCGGCGGGTCTTTCAGGCCCTTGGCATCCTGGGTGGGGACTTCGGTGGCCTGCGCGGCGAAGCCGGCCAGGACGAGCAGCGTGGCGAGCAGGGTCTTCATGGCCGGCCTCACTTGGCCGCGCAATCGCCGAGGCGCTTCGCACTCACGGTCTGCTTCTGCGTCATCGGCATGCCGCCGCCCATCACCACGTCCATCTTCAATTCGAAGGTTTCGGCCGTGGCCGTGCCCTTGCCGCTCATGGTGCGGTCGGGGTTCTTGCAGGTGCTGGCGACGGTGAAGTCATTGCCGGACCACTGCAGTTTCGTGTCGCTGCAATCGGCCTGCTTCTCGGTGTTGACGTAGGCCTTGCCGTCGGCGATGTCCTTGGCGGTGACGCATTGCTTGAAGTCGATGGCCGGCATGGTCATGCCCATCATCTTCACCTTGACGCTGTAGGCGTATTCGCCGGGTCTGGCTTCGGGCTGCGCCTGGGCAGCGAGGGCGATGAGGCTGAGTGCGGCGATGGCGGCGTGGCGAACAATGGTCATGCTCATGGTGTGGCTCCCTTCGGACGGTCTTGTGGTCTCGTCTGAATAGACGCGCTGCGTGGGGCAATCACGACAGGATTTTTTGCGACGCGATCAGCGTCTGGAGCCGGGCGGAAAGTAGAACTGCCGCGCGCGGCCCTCATCCCCATTCCAGCTTTGCGCGGGGGCGCAGTCGCGTGGGTCGAGCGCGTAGGGATCACGCGGGCCGTAGCCATAGGGAGTATTCGGCGCGAGTGGCAGCGCGCTGCCATGCCAGGCGCTGTAGGGGCCGCGCGGTTTGAAGCCACCGGCGAAGTAGGGTGGCGCGCGATCAGGGCACAGCGTCAGGCCGTAGCGCAGTGGCGGCAGGATGAAAACCGGTGCGCCATAGCCCTGCGGCGGCAGCTGCTGCGGCCCAGGCTGCTGCGCCTGAAGCGGGGCGGGCGGCAGACGGCCATCCCAGCCTTCAGCGGCGGGCGGCGGCTGTTGCGCCAGGCCGCAGCCGGCAAAGCCCAGCAGGGCCAAGGCAGCGGCGGCGCGCATCACTCCTCCAGCCACTCGTCGCGGTTGGCGGCGAGCTCGGCCACGGCGAGTTCGATCAGCGCGCGCACGGCCTTGTCCATGCCCTCGCTGCCGCTGATGCTCAGCGCGGCATCGGGTTGGTAGGTGCCGATGGCCTCGCCGACCGAGCCGGCATTGCCGCCGATCTTCGACAGCACCGTGCCGGCCAGCGCGCCCATGCCGCTGACGCTGGCACCGCCGGCCGAGAGTTTCTTGCGGACGTTGATCGCATCCATCACCTCGCCGTTGCCGGCATCGATCACGCGCACATCCATGCCGATCTCGCCCGAATCCTTGCTGCCGCCCAGCGTCATGCCGCCGATGCTGAAGCCGCCCTCGCTCTGGCCCTTGTTGGGGTTGGACTCGCTGATGATTGCCTCGAAGATGAACTGCGCACCCCGCAGCTTCTTGCTCGCCACGTCACCCGTGGTCGCGCCATCGGCATTGAGCTGGTGCTCGGCCGATACGCCGCCGCCGAGATTGCTGCGCTCGACGACGCGGAAGTTGCGGCTCTTCACCAGTGCGGTGGTGAACACATCGGTGGCGGCGCGCACGTCGATCTCCGGCACGCCGGTGCGTACCTCGTAGACGGTGACGGCCAGGCGCCGCGCGCGCTTCTCCACGCCGCCTTCGCGCAGGCCCTCGCTGGTCTTGCTGCGATCGACGTAGGGATCGCCCGCCCTTGCAGGCAGGCTGGTGGCGCTGGCGAGCAGCGCGGCAATCAGGGTGAGGCGGGCAAGGTTCATGAGGAGACTCCTTTCAACGGTGAGAACGTGTTCTGCGGCGGGCAGCGACAGCCGCTCAGCCGCCCGGACGACGAATGGCAGGCGGGGAGGCGGGTGTCGGGGCTGGCAGGGCTTCGAGACGCTGCGCGCCCTGCACGGTGGTGGGCACGGCGGGCACCCGGACGACGGCGGGTGGTGTGCGCGGCAGCACGGCGACGCTGCCGGCGCGGATGCCCTGGGCAGCGGTGCCGCTGCCCGTGGTCGCCGTACTCACGGCGGCGCTGCCGCCCAGACGATTCGACGTGCTGCCGCTGCTGCCGGCGCTGCCACCGGAACTGCCCGTGGCCGAGCCGCTGTCACTGCTGCGAGTTCCCAGTGCCGTGCCGCCGAGGCGTCCCGTGCCGCTGCCGGGCAGGCTGCCGCCGCCGGCCTGGCTGCCGACCGAGGGCGCCGGGTCACCAGGGCCCGCAGCGGGATCCATGCCGGTCTGGCCGCTGCCGGCATAGGGGTCGTAGCCACCACCGGTCGGCTGGCCGGCATAGGGGTCGTAGCCGGACTGTGGGGTGCTGCCGCTGGCGGGCGACTGCCCCGCATAGGGGTCATAGGCAGCCTGTCCCGTGCTGCCGCTCGGTGCCTGGCCGGCGTAGGGGTCGTAGCCACTCTGGCTGCTGCTGCCGCTCGGTGCCTGGCCGGCGTAGGGGTCGTAGCCACTCTGGCTGCTGCTGCCGCTTGCTGCCGGCGTGCTGCCGTAGGCGTCGTAGCCGCCGGTGCTGCTGCCGTAGGGCGTGCCGCCGGCCTGGCCATACGCCGGTTGCTGTCCGTACGCCGACTGTGACTGTCCGTAGCCGGATGGTGCCGACTGGCCGTACCGGTTGGCCTGGCCGAGACCCTGCGTCACGCCGCCACCCGCTGCGCCAGTGGCGGCACGGCCCTGGAAGCTGCCGCCCAGACCGGCGCCGCCGGCCGCCGCACCGCCGTAGCCACCCTGCTTCTGGCTGCCGGGCAGGGGCGCGTTGAGGCGGCCGTTCCAGCCACTTCTCGCCTGCGATGCTGGTGCGGCATAGGGGTCCTGCGCGCCGTAGCCAGCCGGGGCTGCCGCCGACGGATAGCCCGCTGCTGCTGCCCCAGTGCCGGCCTGCGGCTTGGCGCAGAACACCGGCGTGCCATCGGCCTCGTAGCCATCGGGGGCGACGAGGCTCTCCTCACCGCTGATGCGCTGGCAGTTGGCCGGCACCTGCGCCTGGACGAGGGTCGCGAGGCTGCTCAGTGCGAAGCCGGCGAGGGCTTGTTTCAGTGAGAGGTGCATGGGGTTCTCCGGTCAGTGAGTCGGCAAGGATTCGAACGGGGCATTGGCTGCAAACCGGACACCCTTGTTCTGTAGACGAGAAACAGCGGCAATGACGACAGGGCGGCTTGCCATGACGAGGGCCCTCAACGCGGCGGCAGGCAGTCACGCACCCGGCCATCGCGCTTGAGCTGCATGCAGACCTGCAGGCTGGGCAGGGTCGGGCATTGCAGTACGCCCTGGCGCGGCGTCGGCTTGCAGCGCGGCGGCTCGGCGGCCGGCGAGACGCCTAGTCGCGGATCGAGGCCCGCTGCCGCACCGGCACCCGCCTGGTTGACGGCGTTGCCGTTCAACACGAAGCCGGTGGTGTCGATGGGCGTGCCGGCCACCGGCAGGTCGTAGAAGCAGTGCGCGATGGCCTTGCTGGGCAACCCCACGCCGCCGTAGCGCGCCTTGAGCTGCGCATTGCAGGCCTGCGACTGCTCCATGGTGTCGCACTGGATGCGCTCGGCATTGACCTGCACGTTGTAGGGCTTGCAGCCGGCCGGGGTGGGCATGAGTGTCGCCATGGCCAGTTGCCCCGCCTGCGTCGTGTTGGTGACACCGCAGCCACTGATGGCGTTGTTGATGGGATTGCTCTGCGCGAACGCGATCCGCAGCGTTTCGCACACCGACATCGTGGCGTAGTTGTTGCTCAGCCAGTCGTTGGAGCTGCCGCTGTTGCCAACACCGCGCTTGAACACGCTGATCGGCATTGCCGCCTCACGCAACTGGCTGGTGCAGAGGGCATTCAAGCTGCTGGGCGAAGCGGTACCCTGACCTTCGGCAGCCGCCGCGAGCAGCTGGTCGGAGAAGGGCTTCATCACCGCATAGCAGTTGTCCCGTCGCTGCACGGCGAGTGCCATGCGGGCGGCATCATCGGGTGCATTGAGCAGTTTCAGATACAGCTGCGGGTCGGACTGCACGAACTGTGTGGCGGCCTTGTAGCCGGCACCGCGCACCTGATCCAGCACCTTCACCCAGGCGGGGTAGACGTAGTTGGTCGCGTAGAAATCAAAGCCCTGCTGATTGAGTGTGGGGTTGTTGAATGTGGTGCCGGTGACGGTGTTCGTGGGTTGCTTCGCGCGCTCGTCCAGCAACTGCTGGCGGTGGCTGGCCCAGGCCGCCGCGCTGGTGGTGCGTGCCTGGATGCCTTCGTTCAATCGCGGCTTGAAGTAGACATCGGCCACGTACTGCACTGGCCCCACTTTCGTACTGTCGTCGTCGCAATCGTAGAAGAGGGAAATCACGGCACAGCCGAACTCCTTCAGGCCCTCCAGCACCTGGCCTGCGGCCTCGTAGGCGAACTTGCCGATGTCATAGAGCAGCTCCAGCACGCCGCAGACGGGGAAGCCGCTGGTGACGATGGCGAGCACCTTGCACACGACACTGAGGGGGTCGCCGCCGGTAACGAGCTTGAAGATGTCATTGAACAGCTCGCCCCAGTCGCTGCTGCGCACGTCGAGATACAGCTCCAGCACCGTGCGCAGGCTCTGCACATTGGCCCCGGCCAGAGTGGCTGCCGCCGGTTGGGCGAGCAGGGCATCGGCGCATTGCACCACGGCCACATCGCTGCCGAGATTGCTGCATTCCGGCGAACCGAGTGCCTCATACAGCGGCGGCAGCCAGGTCAGGCTGGCGGGTGCGATGTAGCTATCGACCAAGGGGGCGAACTGGCTCAGCAGACTCAAGGTGTCTTCAATGCCACCCGCTTGCGCCGGGGGTGGATTGACGGTGGCGAAGAAGCCGCACAGCGTGACGCAGGCGGTGATGAGGCAGGCAGAGAGACGCTGCCGAAGGGCAGTGAGCGCGGAGTGGTTCATTAGCGGCCCCTCGGAGCGTCGATCCGCAGATCGCGCCCGGCATTGCCGCTGCGCAAACCCTGCGTATTGCGGCGCTCGGCGGCGACGGTGCGAATCTCGCCCGCCGTCGCGCGTGCGCCATTCGGACCCTGCACCAGCGCATCGTCCGGCAGGGTTTGCAGGCGTTGCACATCAGCCGCAGTGCGAATCACCAGCGCAGGCGTGGCGGACTGCCGCTGCGCGCGCACGAACTGCGCTTGTTGTGCGGCGCGGGCGGCGAGCTTGTCGGCCAGCCCCGTGCGCAGCGAGAGCTGTTGCAGCTTGTCGATATCGGCCGCCGTGAGCGTCTTGCCATCTTTCAACTGAATCACCACGCCCGGCGGCAGCGTGCGCAGGGTCTGCAACTGCTGCGGGCCTTGCCATTGCATCTGCGCGGGTGCGTTGGTGCGAGACAGATTCAGGTCCATCGCGCGCAGCGACTTCGACTGCTGCGACAGTGACTGCAAAGCCTCGGTGGTGCGGCCAAACTCCGCCGCCGTCACCTTGCGGCCGGAGCGCGTCTCCACCAGCGCATCCGGCGGCAGCGCGCGGATCTGCGCCAGCGTCGTGCCCGATTGCAGCTTGAGCGCGGTCAGGCCCTGGGTCTGGTTGATGGTGATCGGCCCGCCGATGCGGCGCTGCTGTGCGCTCGCAGACAGGCTGGTGCTGGCGCAGACGAGGCCCAGCAGCAGGGGCAGGGTGCAGCGTGGCAGATGGATCATGGAGACGCTCCGGTGAAAGGCGAAAAGGCGCTTCGTATCGATAGACGCGCTGATGCAGGGCATCACGACAGCCGCAGGCGTGCGGCTGTGATGCGCATCACCGCTTGGGGTTGTTGATGCGCACGGCGTATTCGCCGACGACGGTGGTCTTCGCCTTCGGCAGGCCGCCATCGGGGTTGGGCAGGAGCGCGGTGCGGATCACCGCGATGAAGGCGGGCGTGCCGTCCGGGATGTCGCTGCCGGTGCCGGTCTGCACCGTGCCGGTCCAGCGGCCATCGGGCTGCTGGTAGAGATTGCCCGCGTGGTAGTGGAACACCGCGCAGTTGGCGAGGTAGGAAATCTCGTAGCCGAGGCCGTCATCGAACCCGGCCTCGCTGACAGTGATGGCGATTTCCTGTTCGTCGTCCAGCAGCTGTCCCTGCGTGAAGCCCGGCGCGAAGCCCGCCTCGCTTTTGAAGGTCGTGAGCTTGGCCTGGTAGTCGGCTGCCGATTCCGGCGGGCGGGTGGCGCAGGCCTCGCTTTTGGCCACTGTGGCGGCAGGGTCGGCGACAGGGTCGGCGGTCTGGTCGCCGCAGGCAGCGAGGGCGAGCAGGGTGAGGCTCAGGCAGGCGATGCGGAACATGGCAGGGTCTCGATGGGAGGGGTGGTCTCCTCTCAACAGACGCCGTCGCACTGGCAAATACGACAGCTGGCCGCGCGAGGGCTGCCTGCGCTATCTGCCGGCGCGGGGCCGATCTGCAAGGGCGCGCTGCGCGGCGGCCACGCGCTGCCGCATGAAGTGCGCAGGGTCGAGTGTGCGGGCGAGCAGGTCTGCTGCGGCTGCCAGCTGCGGCTGCGCCTCGGCATCGCCCGCTGCCGCGTGGCCCAGCGCCAACCAGCTTGCCGCGATGGCGATGCCGAAATGGCCTTCGCGCTGTGTCCGCCGCCGCAGCGCCAGGCCCGCGTCGAATTGCACCAGGGCGTCCTGCACCTGACCACCGCGCAACAGCACCACACCGAGGCCGATCGCTCCGGTGGCATGCAGGTTGGCTGATTTTTCGGCCAGTGCAGCGGCGGCAGCGCGTGCCATATCGAGCGCGGGCTTGCGCTCGCCCAGGACGGCCATGACCTCAGCCAGTTGCAGCCGGGTGCTGATGGTATTGCTGGCGCTCTCGCCGGCGGCGGCCGTGAAGGTCGCCAGCGCCTCCTGCATCACCGGCAGGGCTTCGGCGGCACGGTCGGTTTCCAGCAGCAGCCTTGCCTGCGACTGCAAGGCAAAGGCGAAATACGGTTGCCCCGGCATGGTCGCCCTGAGATTGCCCACGGCCTGCCGCAATACCGGCTCTGCCTCGCCATAGCGGCCCTTGACCAGCAGCAGGTTGCCGAGCCGCTGCTGGATGCAGCCGACCTGGCCGACATCCCGGCTGTACAGCACCACGGCGGTGGCGAGCGCCTTCTGCGTCTCGACAATCGCTTCGTCGAGATCGCCGCTGCGCAGCAACATCAGCGCGTGGTTGTAGCGGGCGAGGTTGCTGAGCGCGTGCGTCGGCCCACGGCTGCGATCCGAGATGGCCAATGCCTCGCGGCTGATGCCGACCGCCAGGGGCGATTGCCCTTGCAGCGAGAGTGCAAAAGCCAGATACATCAACGTTTCGACCGACTCGGCACTGCCGGGGCCGAGTTGCTGGTCTTGCAGGCGCAGTGCCTCGCGTTGCAGCACCTCCGACTCCTGGTGCTGGCCTTTTTCAAACAGCGCGCGCCCCTTGAAGTGCAGCAACCTTGCACGAGTGAGGTCGGGCAGTGCGCCCAGCGCCAGGGCCTTTTCGACCGTACCCGTTGCGGCGTCGTACTGGCCGAGGTTGATGTAGGTCTCGCTCAAGGCCAGCAGCAGTGGCAGCTGGATGTCTGGCCGCGTGGCGAACTCTTGGTCGACCCGCGCCGCGCCGGTGTCGATGACGCTGCGCAGCGTCGGCTCGGCGCTGGTCTGCACCCAGGGGTTGGGCGCGGCCAGCAGGCTGGTGAGAAAGCCCTGCACCGCCGCCGTCTTCTCACCCTCGCGGATCAGCCTCTGCGACTGCAACTGCGTGGCGAGCAACCCCGCCAGCAGCGACAGCATCACCGCGCCGCTGAGGGCGGCCACCAGCCGGTTGCGACGCAGCCACAGCGCGGTGTCGCGCCAGCGATCACGCTGTGCGGCGAGCACCGGGCGGTGTTCGAGCCAGCGTTCGAGGTCGGCATTGAGGCCGGCCATGGTCGGGTAGCGGTCTTCCGGCGACTTGTGAAGGGCCTTCACCACCACCGCGTCGAGGTCGGAGGGGATGCCCCTGGCGCGGCTCGATGGCCTCGGCGTGGGCTGGTGCAGCACCGCGTGTTCGAGCGCCGCACGCCCGACCTTGGCGGGCTTGAACGGCCGCTCGCCGGTGAGCAGCTCGAACAGCATCACGCCGAGCGAGAACACATCCGCGCCAACGCCGGTGTGCTCGCCGGCGATCTGTTCGGGTGCCGCGTAGTCGAGCGTGAGGCCACGGCCATAGAGGCCGGTGAGCGAGGTCTGCTCGCTGTGTTCCTCGTCGATCAGGCTGGCGATGCCGAAGTCCAGCAGCTTCACCTCGCCCTCGGCAGTCACCATCACATTGCTGGGCTTCAGGTCGCGGTGGACGATCAGGCGTCCATGCGCGTATTCCACCGCGCGGCCGATGGCGAGCACCAGCTGCACCCGCTGCAACAGGCTCAAGTCCTGCGCGTGTTCGAGCAGCGGCCGGCCGCGCACGTATTCGAGCACCAGATAGGGCTGGCTGGCTGCAATGCCGGCATCGAGCAGGCGGGCAATGCCAGGGTGTGCGAGGCGTGCCAGTGCCTGCCGCTCGCGGCTGAAGCGCGCGGTGAGTCGCGTGGTGTCGCCACTCGCGCGCAGCAGCTTGATGGCGGCCTTGCCCTCGTAGAGCGCATCTGCACGCTCGGCCAGCCAGACCTCGCCCATGCCGCCGACACCGAGCTTGCGGCTCACCTGCCAGGGGCCGAAGGACTGGCCCGCCAGGGCGGCATCGCGCCCCGGCGCTTCGACCAGTGCAGCGTGCAGGGCGGCACCGAACCCGGCGCGCTCGCCGAGTGAATCCGCAGTGGTATTGGACTGGGCGGCCTCGCGGTCCAGCAGGCGCGCGAGGGTGCTCGCCGTTTCGGCATCGCGCTGCTGCAAGTCAGCCAGCCAGGCGGCGCGCGCGGGGGTATCGAGTTCCAGCGCCTCGTCGAGCAGGGCCGAGTAGCGCGGCCAGTGTTCGGTGGAAATCATTCTGTTTTCTGCGAGTCGATGATCTGCTGCGCCTCTTGCCGCAGCGGCAGCGCCTCGCCCTCGCGGCCCAGGGTGACGAGCGCCTGCGCCTGGGCGATGAGCGCATCGGCAAGGCGTGGATGGCCCTGGCGGTATGCCGCGCGCATGCGGCTGACGGCGGCTTGCAGGGTGGTGAGTGAAGCCGCTGTCGAACCGGCGGCCAGCTGCGCAAGGCCCAGGGTGGTGAGCGCCTCGGCGCTGAGCACATGCGCATCGCCCAGCTTGCGATGCAGGTTGTCGATGGCGAGCTGGGCCAGGCTCAGCGCCTCGGTGTGTTGGCCACTGGCGCTGAGCACGCGCGCCAGACGCATCCGGGTGCGGCCGACCACGACGCTGGGGGCGGGCATTTTTTCCTGCGCGATGACCAGCGCCTGCCGCAGCAGTGCCTCCGCTTCCTCATGTTCGCCCCTGGCACTCAGCACCTCGGCCAGCACTTCCATGCCGTGCGAGGTGAAGGTGCTGCGCTCGCCGGTGTTGGCGCGCTCGGCGGTGAGATAGGTTCGCGCCTCTGTCTCGGCCTCAGACAAGTCCCCACGCGCCAGCGCATTCATCGCCAGCCGCCAGCGGGTGTTGAAGGTGAGCGCGCCGCCCTGCGGCTCGGTGGCGCGCAGGCGCAGCGATTCGCGCAGGCGCTTTTCGGCTTCTAGATAGCGGCCATCGCCCATCAGCGCCTCACCCTGGAAGGTGAGCAGGTAGTGGCAGTTGGGATGGTCCTCGCCAAGCGCCACGGCATAGATTTTGTACGCCTGCTCGAACGCGCTCAGTGCCTCGGCGTAGCGGCCGAGTGCCAGCAGCACCCGGCCGACTTCCAGCAGGTCGCTGGCCAGATGATGCGACTCGCCGAGCTGCTTGAGCTCGCGCAGGCGCACGCTGCTCTGGTGGATCTTCAGGGCCTCGTCGAAGCGTTCCGCCGAGCGATAGACACGGCCCAGAGTCATCTGCAATTCGAGGTAGCGCGAGTCCTCGATGCCCGGGTTCACCGCCAGCAGCTGCACCGCCTCCTGCAAGGGCGGCAGGGCCTCATCGAAGCGGCCGAGCTGGCGGCGCACATCGCCCAGGCTCGCCAGCGCCATGAAGAAGGGCTTGTTGTCGGGATAGGCCGGCATCGGGTTTTCGTGACCGATGCGGATGGCTTGCAGATAGGCTGTTTCAGCCTCTGCCAGCGCACCGAGTGCTTTCTGGTTGTCGCCCATGTCGTACCAGGCCCGCACCAGTTGCACCGGCTGTGCGGGCGCTTGCTGGTAGAGCGCCAGTGCCTGCTGCGAGAGTGTGAGCGCCTGATCGTAGAGGCCCCGGTTGTAGTAGATCACCGCGATCTCGCTCTTCATCTCGGCGGCGAGCAGCGGCGAGTTCTTGAAGTTCTCATCGACTCTGGAGGCTGCGAGATCGAGCATCTTCAGGCTCGCGGCGTCGATGGCCGCAGCCCCCACGATGGCGGCATCGGTGCCTTGCAAAAGATCGAAGGCGAACACGCGGCGCAGCTCGGCCTGCTCGGCCTGTTTTTCTGCCTCGGCTTCGGCCTTGAGCGCACGCCGTGTCTGCGCCAGCGAAATGCCAAGCCCCGCCACCAGCGAGGCCACGATCACGCCGGAAAGCACCGCCACCACGCGGTTGCGGCGCAGCCACAGGCGGCTGCGATAGCGCCAGTCATCGGGCGCTGCGGAGACGGGCCGATGCTCCAGCCAGCGTTCGAGATCGGCCATGAAGGCGGCCATGGTCGGGTAGCGATCCTGCGGCGCCTTGCGCAGCGCCTTGGCGACGATGGCTTCCAGATCGCCCCGCACCGCGCGCGCATCCACCGGCCTGGCACCCGCAGCGGCGTCGGCCGGCAGCGGGGTGGCAATGGCCTTGGAAAGCCTCGGCGCATCGTGGTGCAGCACCGCGTATTCGAGCGCGGCGCGGCCAGGCTGCTCGCCCTTGAACGGCCGGGTGCCGCTGAGCAGCTCGAACAGCAGCACGCCGAGCGAGAACACATCGCAGGCCACCCCGGTTGGCTCGCCGCTGATCTGCTCCGGTGCGGCGTAGTCGAGCGTGAGGCCGCGGCCATACAGCCCCGTCAGCGAGGTGTCGCTGCCGTGCTCGTCATCGAGCAGGCTGGCGATGCCGAAGTCCAGCAGCTTCACCTCGCCCTCGGCAGTCACCATCACATTGCTGGGCTTGATGTCGCGGTGGACGATCAGCCGTCCGTGCGCATATTCCAGCGCACGGCCCACCGCGAGTGCGAGCTGCACGCGCGGCGACACCGAGGGGGCGAGCGCACGCGCATGGTCAAGCAGCGGCTGGCCACGCACGTAGTCGAGCACCAGGTAGGTCTGCCCGTCCTGCACGCCGGCATCGAGCAGCCGGGCAATGCCAGGGTGTATGAGCCGCGCCAGCGCCTGACGCTCGCGCGCAAACCGCCCAGCCAGGCGGCTCGCATCGCCGGTGTTGCGCAGCAGCTTGATCGCCGCGTGGCCCTCGTAGAGCGCATCGCTGCGCGCGGCCAGCCAGACCTCGCCCATGCCACCCACGCCGAGCTTGCGGCTCACCTGCCAGGGGCCGAAGCACTGGCCCGGCTGTGCCGCATCGGTCGAGTCCTCCTGCGTCAGCACCGCTTGCAGCAGCGACTCGAAACCCTGTCGTACCGGGCTGCTGCCATCGGTGGAGAGCAGGGCATCGGCAAGGGCCGGGGTTTCGCGAGCCAGCAGGCGGCGCACGGCCTCGGCGGCGGCTGCATCACGCGCGGCGAGGTCGGCGAGCCAGGCGGCGCGCGCGGGGGCATCGAGATCGAGTGCCTCGTCGAGCAGGGCGGAATGCCGCGCCCAGTCTTCGCGGGTGATCGCGCCCGGCGGGGTGGCGGACTTCTGCGGAGTGCTCATGTGCTCATAGACGCTTTGTGATGGCGATCACGACACGTCCAGGGGCAGCACTCAGGAATCGAGCAATTCGGCCAGCAGCAGCCGCGCCTTCTTCAGGTCGCGGTCCACCGTGCGGGTGGAAACCTCGCGCGCCTCGGCGATCTCGACGATGGTCATGCCGGTGAAAAAATGCATCTCGACGGTCTGGCTCAGGGCCTCGTCGATCTCCCGCATGCGGCCGATGGCGGCATCGAGCAGGGCCAGGTCAGGGCCGAGTGGGGTGTCTTGCACCGCCTCGTCCGCGTGCGAGAGCGTGACCATGTGCAAGCCGCCGCCGCGCTTCTCCGCCGACTGCGCGCGCACATGGTCGAGCACCACGCTGCGCAGCGCGCGGCCGACGTAGGCGAAGAACTGCACCCGCTGCTGGCCTTGCAGGCCCTCGTTGGCGGCCATCTTCAAAAAGCCTTCGTGGACCAGCGCCGTGGTGTTGAGGCCGGTGACGCCACCGGCTTCGGCGAGCCGCGCGCGCGCGATGCGGCGGATGTCCGGATAGAGCGCTGCGAACAACTGCTGCACCGCCGTGGAATCACCGGCAGAAGCGCGTCCGAGCAGTTGCGTGACGGAGTCCATTTCGTCAGCAGCTTAGTCCTTGCCGGTGACGATTGTCAGAAGGGAATGTCGTCGTCGCTGAAGCCGCTGTCATCCATTGCTGCCGGCTGCGGCGCGCTGCGCTGCGGGGCGCTCTGCGGACGGCTTGAGCTGGCGGGGCGCTCGCTGTAGCTGCTGCTGCGGCTGTAGCCACCGCCATCACCGCCGCTGCTGTCGCCACCGCCGCCCTTGCCGTCGAGCATCTGCATGTCCTGCACGACGATCTCGGTGGTGTAGCGGTCCTGGCCGTCCTTCTCCCACTTGCGGGTGCGCAAGCTGCCTTCGACGTAGACCTTGCTGCCCTTCTTCAAGTACTGGCCAACGATCTCGGCGAGCTTCTTGGTGAACACCACGTTGTGCCACTCGGTGCGCTCTTTCTTCTCGCCCGATTGCTTGTCGTTCCAGCTCTCGCTGGTGGCGACGGTGCAGTTGCAGAAGGCGTCGCCGTTGGGAAAGAACTTGACCTCAGGGTCTTTGCCGAGGTTGCCGATGAGAATGACTTTGTTGACGCCACGGGCCATGAGAGTCCCCTTTATTTAGTGGTGAGTGGTGCGCGCGCGCTGGGTGCTGCGAGCTGGACGGCGAATGTTAGCCAAATGAGCGGCAGCAGGCTGGCAATGGCGAAAGCGGCACTCAATCCCCAATGGCCCTTCACGGCGCCGATGAGACTGCCGCCGAGCATGGGGCCTAAGAATTGCGCGCTGGAATACACGCCCAGGGCCGCACCGCGACGATCCGGCGGCGCCCGGCGGGAGATGAGCGAGGGCAGCATGCCTTCGAGACAGTTGAAGGCGATGAAGTAGAGCGCCATGGCAGTGATCAGGCCGGCCGGCTGGGTGTGCAGCGCCGAGAGCAGGGCGAGGCTCAGGGCCAGCGTGAGGATCATGGTCAGAAACAGCCCGCGCACCTCGCCACGCTGCTCGGCACGCCGCACCAGCGGGAACACCGGCAGGATGCTGACGATGAGCACCGGCAGGTAGAGCTGCCAGTGCAGTTCGCTCGGCAGGTGCAGGGTGTCGCTGATCGCAAACGGTGCAGCGATGAACAGGCCCGTGAGCAGGGCGTGCAGCAGCAGGATGCCGCCATCGAGACGCAGCAATTGCGGGTCCCGCAGCACCGTCATCACGCCGGCATTGCTGGCTTGCGGCTTGGGCGCGGGCGGCACCAGCCAGAGCACGACTGGAATGGCGCAGAGTGCGAGCACGCCGGTGATATTGAAGATGCCCGGCACGCCGATCACGCCGGCCACCACCGGGCCTGCGACCAGCGCGCCGATGAAGGCGAGGCCCATGCCGGCACCGAGAATCGCCATCGCGGTGGTGCGCACGCTGTCGCGGGTGAGGTCCGCCAGCAAGGCCGAGACCGCCGACGACACCGCGCCCAGCCCCTGCACGGCGCGGCCGAAGGTGATCCAGAACAGGTCATCACTCGCGCCCGCCACGAAGCTGCCGACGGCGAACAGCACCATGCCGCCAACGATGATGGGCTTGCGGCCGTAGCGGTCCGACGCCATGCCGAGCGGGATTTGCAGCGTGGCCTGCACCAGGCCGTAGATGCCGATGGCCAGCCCGATCTGGAAGTCGGTGGCCGGCACTGGCAGCCCGGTGGCGTAGAGCGCGAACACGGGCAGGATCATGAACATGCCGATCATGCGCAGGGCATAGATGAGTGCCAGCCCGATGGTGGCGCGGATTTCCAATGCGTTCATGCGGGCACTCCCGCACCGGCAGGATCATGGTCAGTGAACTTCAGGCCGACCATGCGCAGGGCGTAGATCAGGGCCAGATCAATCGTGGCGCGGATTTCGAGGGCGTTCATGCGGCGCGCTGCAAGTAGGCCGCGATGGCATCGGCACCGGCGACGGCACTGTCGCCCGCTCCAGCGCGACCCTCGGCATCGAAATGGGTGCTGAAGCTGTCGCAGACAAAGGCGCGCTGTGCGGCCAGCCACTGGCCATGCCCGGCCATCGCGGCGGCGAGTGCGGCGGGCAGGGCTGCCACGTCGCGCAATACCGGTCCCAGATGCCAGAACAGGTAATCGGGCGAGTGCTGCCACGCCACGCCGTGGGCATCGAGAAACACGCAGGGCCGGGGCTGCACCAGAAACTCGCAGACCTGGCTGCTGACATCGCCCAGATAGATGTCGGCGGCCTGGGTGTAGCTCATGTCGACGCTGCGGGTGCTGCCGGTGTCGATCAGCACATGCGGCAGCTGGCGGTAGCGGTCAAGCTGGCGGTGCAGCGCCTCGCGCTGGTGGTCGAACAGGCGGATGTGCGGCGCGAAGATGAGGTTGTAGTCGCGGCTTTGTGCAAACCAGTCCAGCACCTCGAAACCGAGCTTGGGCCAGGAGGAAAGCCCGGCCTCGAAATGCGGGTTGTAGAGCACGGTCGGGCGCGGCGCATCGAACAGCTTGGGCGGCCGCACCGCCAGCCGCTGCACGAGATCGAACTTGGCGTAGCAGCCGACGTGATAAGCCCCTTCGCGGATCAGCCCTTCGGCCAGCATGCGCTCGCGCTGGGTCTGGCCGGAGAGCATCACGAAGTCGAAGTGGCGGATGTCCGCTGCGTAGTTGATGGCCCGGCCCGGCGCGCCGTGGTTGGTCCAGATCAGCTTGAGGTCTGGCAGTCGAAAATGCCTTAGCCAGAGCGAGGTGCGTTCGGGAACGATGGCCGCACGAAACTGCCGGAAGTACTGCCGGTTGCTCGCCAGCACAAAGCCCTTGGGTGGCAGGCCCTCATCGAAAAAGTGCTTGAGCTGACGCGCCAGCCAGTTCACCCGCAGGCGGTCGACATGCAGCCTGGCATCGGGATAGAGCGCCATCAGCCGCCGCACCAGTGACTCCTGTGCATCGGTGGAGCAGGCGATATGCACCTCGAAGTCCGGCCGGGAGGCCAGCTCGGCAGCAAGCGGAAAGCTGTGCGGGATCTGGTGCGGCTGCGCGATGTAGGGAAAGACAATCTTCATCGAAGGGGCGGTTCGCAGGATCGGCGGCGCGTTGAAAGGTGAATGCGGGGCGCAATCGGGCCGCGAAGGCGACGTATAGTAGCCGATCCCATTTTGGCTTCTGCTCTAGGCAATCCGCCCATGTCCATGGACGCAATCCGCATTCGCGGCGCTCGCACCCACAACCTCAAGAATGTCTCGCTCACCCTGCCGCGCGACAAGCTGATCGTCATCACCGGGCTGTCGGGTTCGGGCAAATCCTCGCTCGCTTTTGACACGCTCTATGCCGAGGGCCAGCGTCGCTATGTCGAGTCGCTCAGCGCCTACGCGCGGCAGTTTCTGAGCATGATGGACAAGCCCGATGTGGATTCCATCGAAGGGCTTTCACCCGCCATTTCCATCGAGCAGAAAAGCACCAGCCACAACCCGCGCTCGACGGTGGGCACCGTCACCGAAATCCAGGACTACCTGCGCCTATTGTTCGCCCGCGTCGGCACGCCGCGCTGCCCCGATCACGCGGTGACGCTGGAGGCGCAGAGCGTCTCGCAGATGGTCGATCACGTCCTCGCCCTGCCCGCCGAGTCGGCCTGGATGATCCTGGCCCCCGTGGTGCGCGGCCGCAAGGGCGAGCACGCGGACTGGTTCGAGCAGCTGCGCGCGCAGGGCTTCGTGCGCGTGCGCGTCAATGGCCATGTTCACGAGATCGACGCCGTGCCCGCGCTCAACCGCAAGCTCAAGCACGACATCGAGGTGGTGGTGGATCGCTTCAAGGTGCGCGTCGATGTGAAGCAGCGCATCACCGAATCGTTCGAGACGGCTTTGCGTTTGTCAGACGGGCTGGTCTTGGTGGCGCCGCACGGTACCCCCTCCCCAACCCCTCCCCGCAAGGGGGAGGGACTTCAAGATGGCGCGCTCGAAACTCCCTCCCCCTTGCGGGCAGGGGAGGGGGCTGCGGCGGGCAGTGGCGAAATCACCTTCAGTAACCGCATGGCCTGCCCGCACTGTGGCTACTCGGTGCCGGAACTCGAACCGCGCATCTTCAGCTTCAATGCCCCGCATGGCGCCTGCCAGACCTGCGATGGCCTCGGCACCTTGCAGGTGTTCGACCCGGATCGTGTGGTGGTCGCCCCCGACCTCTCGCTGCACGATGGCGCGATCAAGGGCTGGGACAAGAAGAACGCCTATTACTGGGCGCTCATCAAGTCGCTTGCCAGCCACTACGGCTTCGACACCGACAAGCCCTTCAACAAGCTCACAGTGAAGGTGCAGGGCCTGGTGCTGCACGGCAGCGGCGAGGAGAAGCTGCAATTCACCTACCCGGACGTGCATGGCAAAACGATCAGCCGCTCGCACCGCTTCGAGGGGATCATCCCCAACCTGCAACGCCGCTACAAAGAGACCGAGTCGATGGCGGTCAAGGAAGAGCTGGCGCGCTACCTCAGCAACAAGGCCTGCCCGGACTGCGGTGCGGCACGCCTCAACCGCACCGCGCGCAATGTCTTCGTTGCCGACAAGCCGCTGCACGAGCTGACCGCGCTCTCCATCCGCGATGCCGAGGCCTGGTTCAAGCAGATGACGCTGCCGGGCCACAAGGGCGAGATCGCGGAGAAAATCCTCAAGGAGATCGTCGCGCGCCTGGGCTTTCTCAACAACGTCGGTCTCGACTACCTCACGCTGGCGCGCAGCGCCGAGACGCTGAGCGGTGGCGAGAGCCAGCGCATCCGCCTCGCCTCGCAGATCGGCGCGGGTCTGGTGGGCGTGATGTATGTGCTGGACGAGCCCAGCATCGGCCTGCACCAGCGCGACAACGAGCGCCTGCTGAAAACGCTGGTGCATCTGCGCGACATCGGCAACACCGTGATCGTGGTCGAGCACGACGAGGACGCCATCCGCAGCGCCGATTACGTGGTGGACATCGGCCCCGGTGCCGGCGTGCATGGCGGCCGCGTGGTGGCGGAAGGCACGCCGGCGCAGGTGATCGGCAATCCCGCCTCGCTGACCGGCAAGTATCTTTCCGGCGAAGTGAAGATCGAGGTACCCAAGACGCGCCACGCGCCTGATCCCAAGAAGATGATCGTCATCGAGCACGCCACCGGCAACAACCTGCAGGATGTGACGGCGGAAATCCCCTGTGGCCTGTTCACCTGCGTCACGGGTGTGAGCGGCAGCGGCAAGTCCTCGCTGATCAACGACACGCTGATGAACTACGCCGCGCGCCATCTCAACGGTGCGGCTTCGCGCTGGTCGGCGGCGAAGGCGATCAAGGGCATGGAGCATCTCGACAAACTGGTCGACATCGACCAGTCGCCCATCGGCCGTACGCCGCGCTCGAACCCGGCCACTTACACCGGCTTGTTCACGCCGATCCGCGAGCTGTTCTGCGAGGTGCCGGAGGCGCGCGCGCGCGGCTACGAGGCCGGGCGCTTCTCGTTCAACGTCAAGGGCGGTCGCTGCGAGACCTGCGAGGGCGATGGCCTGATCAAGGTGGAGATGCACTTCCTGCCGGATGTCTATGTCACCTGCGACACCTGCAAGGGCAAGCGCTACAACCGCGAGACGCTGGAGATCAAATACAAGGGCCGGAGCATCAACGAGGTGCTGGGCATGACGGTGGAAGCTGCGCACGAGTTCTTCAAGCCCGTGCCCGCGCTCGCCAACAAGCTCAAGACCCTGCTCGATGTGGGCCTCTCGTACATCACGCTGGGCCAGAACGCGACGACACTTTCGGGTGGTGAGGCGCAGCGCATCAAGCTCGCCAAGGAACTCTCGCGCCGCGACACCGGCCAGACGCTCTACATCCTCGACGAGCCCACCACCGGCCTGCACTTCCACGACGTCGCCCAGCTGCTGAAGGTGATCGAGCGACTGCGCGACCACGGCAACACCCTGGTGGTGATCGAGCACAACCTCGACGTCATCAAGCGCGCGGACTGGATCATCGACCTGGGGCCAGAGGGCGGCAGCGGCGGCGGCAAGATCGTCGCAGCAGGTACGCCGGAGCAGGTTGCCAAGGTCAAGGGTAGCTACACCGGCCACTTCCTCAAGCCGATGCTTGGCGGCTGATCCGGGCCGCTCGTAATACTGCCGACTGGCGCAGCCGCCTCATCCCTGCGAACTTCCGGTAGCGGGGAGATCCGTCGGACGCAGAGCGCCTTTGGGTGGCCTATGCTGTCAGCGGCATCAGGGCACAACACCTTGAAAAGGGCGGGCCAGTGCAACAGGTATCTGGAGAGTTACCACAAGCGCCGCAGCGCCACTACAGTCTGCAAAGACGGGTGGTGTTCGGCTTGGTGTTGCCTATTGCCCTGCTGGTGGCGGGCTTCACGGCGGTGCTGCTTTATCGGCAGTCGCAGGCCAGCGCGGCCGAGCAGCGCGAGGCCGCACTGGCCACGGCGCGCGAACAGGCCTTCAGCTTTGGCCTGATGCTGAAAACCGCGACCCAGCCCACCGCCCGCACGGCCCAGCTCGCCACCATGCAGCCAGACCTCGCCAATGCCGAATACTGGCGCTGGTTCAGGGGCCTGCTCGATGACTCGCCGGCGCTCTACGGCACCGGCGTGACCTTCTGGCCCGTCAACCGGGGCGGCAAGCGCAAGGACCTCTACGCCCTGCGCGGCCAGGACGGCAACTTCAAGGACGAGCGTTACGCCTACCAGGACGAAACCTTCACTTACGACGGTGCCGATGGCAGCCATGAATGGTTCAGCCTGCCGCAGAAGCTCGGCAGGCCGGTGTGGTCGAAACCCTACTTCGACGAGGGCAGCGGCAATGTCTGGATGGTGACCTACTCCATCCCCTTCTATCGCGCCAGCGACAAGGCTTTCGACGGCGTGGCCTTCAGCGACATCCGCATCGACACCCTGCGCAGCCAGATGAACGTGGCGGGCAATTTCCGCGATGGCGATTTCGTGGTGATCTCCGCCGAGGGTGAGTACATCTACCACCCGGACCAGGCCCTCACCGGCAAGCCGGTGGTGGACTGGAAGGCACTCGGCCCGCTGGCGGCCTGGCTGGCCACGCCGCTGCCCACCCAGGGCGAGGAGATGCCTCGCCACACCGAGGACTGGCCGGGGCACGGCAAGGTTTGGACGGCGCGTCATGCCGTGCCGGAAACCGGCTGGGTGCTGGTTTCGAGCCAGGTGGATGACAGCCTGCTGTTCGCACTGTCTGCATCGGATCTCTACGGCAGTGTGGTGCTGGTTCTCACCCTGATGCTGCTGTTCCTGATCGCCCTGCGCATGGCCAGCCGCCTGACCGCCACCATCGGCGGCATGACGACGGCGGCCGAATCGGTGGCGCGGGGCGAGTTGAATATCAACCTGCCCGAAGTGGGTGCGGATGAACTCGTCCGGTTGGCACGCAGCCTCAACGGCATGGCCCGGCAGCTGTTGGCCCGCGATGTGACGCTGCAGGCGCAGAAGCAGGCGCTGCGCGAATTCAACCAGGACCTCGAAACGCGGGTCGAGCAGCGCACCGTCGAACTCAGCACCGCTCGCGCCGAGGCCGAGCGCGCCAATGCCGCCAAGAGCCGCTTTCTCGCCAACATGAGCCATGAGCTGCGCACGCCGATGAACGCGATCATCGGCTTCGCCCACCTCGCGCAATCGCAGCCGGGCAGCAGCGAGGCCGTGGCACAGAAAAACCAGGACTACTTCCGCAAGATCGGGCAGGCCGGCAAGACCCTGCGCCGGCTGATCGACGACCTGCTCGATGTCTCGAAGATCGAGGCCGACAGCCTGCACCTGGAGCGCGCGCCGTTCGCGCTGCCCGGCGTCATCGACCAGGTGGTGAGCGTCAACGGCGAGGCGGCCAAGCAGAAGGGGCTGAAGCTGAAGATCCGCATCGCGCCGGAAGTGCCGCGCAACCTCGTCGGCGATGCCCTCAGGCTCGCGCAGGTGCTCAGCAACCTGATCAGCAATGCCATCAAGTTCACCAGCGAGGGCGAGGTGGAGTTGTCGGTCACCTTGGTCGATCTGCCTGCGGCTGCCGCCGATACCGTGCGCCTGCGGTTTGCCGTGCGCGATACCGGCATCGGCATTGCCGCAGAAGTGCGGCCAAGGCTGTTCCAGGCTTTTGTGCAGGCCGATGCCTCGACCACGCGCCGCTACGGCGGCACCGGTCTGGGACTGGTGATCTGTCGCCAGCTGGTGGGTCTGATGCAGGGCGAGATCGACGTGCAGAGCGTGCCGGGGCAGGGCAGCACCTTCTTCTTCGAGGCCAGCCTGGGTCTGGCCCCCGCCGCCGTAGCCGGTGTCAGCCAGGACCCGTCCAGCGCGCCGGCCTCATTGCGCGGCTGCCGTGTGCTGCTGGCCGAGGACAACGAGATCAACCGCGAGATTGCCATCGGCATGCTGCAAAGGGCGGGGGCTGACGTGACCATCGCCAATCATGGGGAGGAAGCCTTGCAGGCGCTGCGCTCACAGGCCTTCGATGTGGTGCTGATGGACTTGCAGATGCCGGTGATGGATGGCTTGACTGCCGTGCGGCTGATTCGCACCGAAGCCCGCTGGGCCAGCCTGCCGGTGATCGCGATGACGGCCAACGCCATGGTCGAGGACCAGCAGCGCTGCATCGAGGCCGGCATGAACGACCACATCGCCAAGCCGGTGGATGCGGCGGTGCTCTACGCCAAGATCGCCCGGCATCTGCCGCCGAGTGTCTGATTACGGGGCTTTCGGCTCGGTGGGGCGCATCAGCCCTTCCTGAGCCACGCTGGCCACCAGCTGGCCGCTGCGGGTGTAGATCAGTCCGCGCGTCATGCCGCGCGCGCCCTGGGCGCTGGGCGAGTCCATGCAGTAGAGCAGCCAGTCATCCACGCGCGCATCGCGGTGGAACCACAGCGCGTGATCGAGGCTGGCGATCTGCATGCCCATCGAGTACCAGCTCTGCCCATGCGGGCGCAGCGCGGTGCTGATCAGGTTGAAATCGCTGGCATAGGCCAGCAGGCTGCGGTGCAGCATAGGGTCGTCCGGCAGTGGCTGGCCGATGCGGAACCAGATGGCCTGCTGCGGCAGGGTGACGCCGGGGGCGAGCGGGTTCCAGGGTGTGACGGGGCGGAACTCCACTGCGGTGTGGTGGTTGAGCGAGGCGCGCACCTGGGGCGACACCTGGGGTGCTGCGGCAAGCCATTCGGGGATCAGCTCCGCCGTCGACTTGAGCGATTCCGGCGGCGGCACCACGGGCATGGTGGATTGATGCTCAAGACCCTCTGCCGGCACCTGGAACGAGGCGATCAGCGAAAGGATGGGCCGGCCGTGCTGGATCGCCTGCACGCGGCGGGCACTGAAGCTGCCGCCATCGCGGATGCGTTCCACCTCGTAGACGATGGGCGCGGCCATGTCCCCAGGCAGCAGGAAATACGCGTGCAGGGAATGCGGGATGCGGCCTTCCACCGTGCGGCTGGCGGCGACCATGGCCTGGCCGATCACCTGGCCGCCGAACACGCTGCGGCCGCCAAGATCGCGCGAGGGGCCCCGAAACAGGTTGACTTCGAGCGGTTCGAGATCGAGCACCGTGATCAGGTCGGCCAGCAGCGCTTCGGCGCTGGGCGGGGCTTGCGGGGCGGGGCTCGAATCGTTCATGTAGATGCGGCATCGGTGATCGGACCGGCATTATCCCTTGAGCTTGCCGCGCGCGCGCCTGCAGCGCTGTGAAAGCGCATCATGCGCGCATGAAAATCCACCTTGCAGCCCCGCCATGAACTGCCGCACCGGCTGCGGCGCCTGCTGCATCGCTCCATCCATCTCGTCGGCCATCCCCGGCATGCCCCAGGGCAAGCGGGCAGGGGAGCGCTGCGTGCAGCTGATGGATGACTTCCGCTGCGCGATCTTCGCTGACCCGCGCCGGCCGGCGGTCTGTGCCGGGCTGAAGGCGAGCCTGGAGATGTGCGGCAGCACGCGGGAGTTCCCGCTCAATTACTTGTCGGTGCTGGAGCGGCTGACCCAGCCAGAGCCCGCACTGGAAGGCGCGGCGAGGCCCTGAGTGCGGCGTGGCTTGGCACGGAGCTTCAGATCACACTTCACATTAACTACAGCCAATAACTAGCTGAATTAATGTGATTAATGCGTTCTGCCCACAATTTCTGTGGATAACTTGGTGTGTAAGCCGCGCGGCCTGCCCCGCAAGCCGCGTGGTTATTGCGGTTGAAGGCAGAAGATGATTTTCTGAGCAGCTTATATAATTCCATTTATTCAATGGCTTGCATTGATGTTGCAGCATTCTGACGGAAAAGTGACGCTGTTTTGAGCCTCCCGGCGCGCGCGCTCCATTGCTGTGCATAACGTTCAATCACGGTGCTGCGGCCATGTTGCAGCGCACAACGCTTCGGGGAGAGGGTTTTGATCAATGTGCTGTGCTGTTCCGGCCACGATCCCACCGGCGGGGCGGGGGTGCAGGCCGACATCGAAGCCGTGGCGGCCCAGGGTGCCCATGCGCTGACCGTGGTGACCGCCCTGACGGCGCAGGACACCCGCAATGTGTCGCAGGTGGTGCCGGTGGCGGCCGAGCTGCTGGCGGCGCAGCTGGAACTGCTGCGGGCCGATTGCCCTATCGCCGCCGTCAAGCTGGGCCTCTTGGGCGATGCCGGCCAGCTGCCGGTATTGGCGGCACTTCTGCGCGAGGTGAAGGTGCCGGTGGTGTTCGACCCCATCCTGCGCGCCGGGGGCGGTGCCGAGCTGACGGCGCGCGAGTTTGCCGAGCAGATCCGCATCCAGCTGTTCCCGCTCTGCACCGTGCTCACCCCCAATGCGGCCGAAGCCCGGCGCTGGACCGGGGAGCAAGATCTGGACGCCGCTGCTGCACAGCTGCTGAGTACCGGCGTCGCCCACGTACTGGTCACCGGCGGCGACGAGCCGGGGCCGCTCGCGCAGAACCGCTGGTATGCGCCGGGCCAGCCGGTGCGGGTGTTCGAAAAGCCGCGCCTGCCCGGCAGCTTCCACGGTGCGGGCTGCACGCTGGCCGCGACCATCGCGGCGCGGCTGGCGCTGGGTGAGCACATCGAGACCGCATTGATCGCGGCGCAGGACTATGTGCATCTCACCCTCAGCCACGCCGTGGCCGTGGGTGCAGGCCGCAGCGTGCCGCGTCGCAGCTTGCCACCCGGAGTGTGGGCATGAGCTCGCTGCCGCCGCGCGGGCTGTCCGTCATCACCTCCGATGCACTCTGCCGTGATGCCGACACCCTGCTGCGCGGCGTGACGGCCGCACTGCGCGGCGGGGCGGTGATCGTGCAGTACCGCGACAAGCTCAACGACGCCGCAACGCGCCTCGCGCAAGCGCGACGCTTGCAGGCGCTGTGCCGCGAGGCCGGCGTGCCGCTGATCATCAACGACGGCCCGGCGGCTTTGGTGGCAGCTGAAGGCTTCGATGGCATGCATCTGGGCCTTGACGATGGCGATCTCGCCGCCGCGCGCCGGCTCGCACCGCAGGCGCTGATCGGTGCCACCTGCGGTGCCTCGCTGCCGCGTGCGCTGGTGGCCGTGCAGGCCGGTGCAAGCTATGTCGCCTTCGGAGCCTTCCATCCCTCCGACACCAAGCCGCTGGCCGCTGCGGCGCCGATCTCCCTGCTGCGTGAAGCGCGCGCGGCGCTGAGCCTGCCGATCTGCGCCATCGGCGGCATCACCCCCGACAATGCACAGCCCCTGATTGAAGCCGGTGCGGATTACATCGCCGCCATCGGGGGCGTGTTCGGCGTGCCAGACATCGAAGCCGCCGCACGACGCTACAGCGACTTGTTCAAGGTGCGCATCGCCTAAACTCCGCACCCGCTCGCAAGCCACCGCAGAAGTCACGCATGACCGCTTCAGAAACACTGTTCAGCCGCGCCCAGCAGACCATCCCCGGCGGCGTGAACTCGCCGGTGCGCGCCTTCAAGTCGGTGGGTGGCACGCCGCGCTTCATGGTGAGCGCCGACGGCGCCTGGATCACCGACGCCGATGGTCATCGCTACGTCGACTACATCGGCTCATGGGGCCCGATGATCCTTGGCCATCAACACGCCTCGGTGGTCGATGCGGTGCGGGCGCAGGCGCTGGTGGGTTTCTCGTACGGCGCGCCGACCGAGGCCGAGATCGAGATGGCCGAACTGCTCTGTGCGCGCGTACCGCATCTGGAGATGGTGCGCCTGTGCAGCAGCGGCACCGAGGCCACCATGAGCGCGCTGCGCCTGGCGCGCGGCTTCACTGGCAAGAACCACATCCTCAAGTTCGAGGGCTGCTATCACGGCCACGGCGATTCGCTGCTGGTGAAGGCCGGCTCCGGCGCGCTCACCCTCGGCGTGCCCACCTCGCCGGGCGTGCCGGCGGCCCTCGCGGCCCTCACGCTCACCGCCACCTACAACGACCTCGCCTCCACCGAGGCCCTGCTCAAGGCCCATGCCGGCGATGTCGCCTGCATCATCGTCGAGCCGGTGGCCGGCAACATGAATTGCGTGCTGCCCGCTACAGGCTTTCTCGAAGGCCTGCGCGCACTGTGCGATGCCCACGGCGCGCTGCTGATCTTCGACGAGGTGATGACCGGCTTCCGCGTGCATCCGCGCTCGGCGACCGGCCTGTACGGTATCCGCCCCGATCTGATCACGCTCGGCAAGATCATCGGCGGTGGCCTGCCGGTGGGTGCCTTCGGTGGCCGCCGCGACATCATGCAGAAGCTCAGCCCGCTGGGGCCGGTCTATCAGGCGGGCACCTTGTCGGGTAATCCGCTGGCGATGGCGGCGGGTCTGGCGCTGCTGAAAGCACTCGATGACGAGGCGATCTACGCCCGCCTCGAAGCCTCGACCACGCGGCTCTTGCAGGGCTTGCAGCAGGCCGCCGATGCCGCTGGCGTGCCCTTCAGCACCACCCAGGTGGGCAGCATGTTCGGGCTGTATTTCAGTGCCGGGCCCATCACCGGCTTTGCCGACGTGGGGCGTTGCGACATCCAGGCCTTCAATGTGTTCTTCCACGCCATGCTGGCGCGCGGCGTATATCTCGCCCCTTCGGCCTACGAGGCGGGGTTTCTCTCGGCGGCACATGGCGAGGCCGAGATTGCCCACACGCTCAAGGCCGCAGCCGAGTCGTTCCAGATCGTGGCGAAGGGGTAGGGCATGGCCGAGTCCGCCCTCGCGAAGTTCCGCGCCAAGCTCAACAAGAGCGTCGGTGGCGACAGCTGGCTGACCCGCGACATGGCCAGCCTGTTCGCCGCCGAACAGCTCAAACCCGATGCGCTGGAAGAACTCGAAACCCGCCTGCTGATGGCCGATGCCGGGGTGGAGGCGACGCAGTGGCTGATCGAGCGGCTCGACGTGCAGGTGCGGCTCGGCAAGATCAAGACCGAGGCGCAGCTCAAGGCCATGCTGAAGGCGGCGCTGCTGGAGCTGCTGCTGCCCATCGCGAAGCCGCTGCTGATCCCGGCTTTCATCAAGCCGTACATCATCTTCGTCGCCGGTGTGAATGGCGTGGGCAAGACCACCACCATCGGCAAGCTCGCCGCGCGCTTCAAGCGCGAGGGCCGCAAGGTGGTGCTGGCGGCCGGCGATACCTTCCGTGCGGCAGCCGTTGAACAACTCACGCACTGGGGCGAGCGCGCGGGCGTGCCGGTGCTGTCGCAGGGCGCGGGTGCGGATTCCGCCAGCGTCATCTTCGATGCCGTGCAGTCGGCCAAGGCGCGCGACTTCGACCTCGTGATTGCCGACACCGCCGGCCGCCTGCACACGCAAACCCATTTGATGGACGAGCTGCGCAAGGTCAAGCGCGTGCTGCAAAAACACGATGCCTACGCACCCCATGAAGTGCTGATGGTGGTGGATGGCACCACCGGCCAAAACGCGCTCAACCAGGCCGTGCAATTCCACGAGGCCATCGGCCTGACCGGGCTGGTCATCACCAAGTTGGACGGCACGGCGAAAGGTGGCATATTGCTGGCCATCGCACGTCGTCTCTCCCTGCCGGTCCGCTTTGTGGGCCTGGGCGAGGGGATGGATGACCTGGAGCCCTTCGATGCCGAGGCGTATGTCGAGGCACTGATCGGGGCCTGAAAAAACCAATAAGGGAAGCAAGCGCCAAGATGGCGGACATCATCCACTTTCATCGCGTCAGCCACCGCTACGAAGGCTCTGGGGAAGTGCTCTCCGATGTCACCTTCACGCTCGCCAAGGGCGAGATGGCCTTCATCACCGGCACCTCCGGTGCGGGCAAATCCACCCTGCTGAAGCTGGTGGCGCTCCTGGAGCGACCCACACGCGGGCAGGTGATGGTCAATGGCCAGAACATCTCCAGCGTGAAGTCGAAGCAGATCCCGGCGTTCCGTCAGCAGATCGGCGTGGTGTTCCAGAACTTCAACCTGCTCTACGACCGCAGCGTGTTCGACAACGTCGCCCTGCCGCTGGTGATTCGCGGCATCGGCCATGAGGATATTGGCCGCCGCGTGCGTGCCGCACTCGATGCGGTAGGTCTGCTCGGCAAGGAGAAAGTGATGCCGATGACGCTCTCCGGCGGCGAGCAGCAGCGCGTCGGCATTGCCCGCGCCATCGTCGCCAAGCCGCAGCTGCTGCTGGCCGACGAACCCACCGGCAATCTCGACCCGGCCATGGCGCTGGAGGTGATGGAGCTGTTCCGCCGCTTCAACGAGGTTGGCGTGTCGGTGCTGGTGGCCACCCACGCCACGGGCCTGATCAAGAAGATGCCTTTCCGCGTCATTCACCTCGACAAGGGCCAGCTCACCACAAGGCAGTCGCCTGAGATGATGGAGAAGACCGTTGACTTCGGCTAATTCGATGGCGAGCGCCAAGAACACCGCCGACCTGCGGCCCAATTTCATGGCGCGCTTTGCCCAGGGCCATGCGCGCGAAATGAGCTTCACGCTGCGCCGCTTCTTCAACAATTTTTCGGGTGCGATGCTGACCTGCTTCGTCATCGGCATCACGCTGGCGCTGCCGGCCAGCCTGCACACGATGGTGCGCAATATCAATGCGGTGAGCTACTCCTGGGAGACCACGCTGCAAGCCTCCCTGTTCCTCAAGGACAGCACCACGCCAGCGCAGGCCGAGGCACTCATCGCCAAGCTCAAGGGCCGCCCCGGTGTGGCGGAGGCGATCTACATCACCCGCGAGCAGTCGCTGGCAGAGTTCAAGGCCCTGTCCGGCTTCGGCGCGGCGCTTGATCTGCTCGAAACCAATCCGCTGCCGGCGGTCATCACCATCACCCCCATCAAGGGCGTGCAGCGGCCGATGATCGATGCCCTGGTGGTGGAGCTGAGCCAGCTTCCGGAGGTGGAGGTGGCCAAGCTCGACCGCCAGTGGCTGGACCGCCTGTTCAAGGTCATCGAGCTGGTGCAGCGCCTGGTGCTGCTGATTGCCGGCGTGCTGGGCCTGGCCGTGATCGTCATCGTCGGCAACACCATCCGCCTCGACATCGAGGCCAAGCGCGCCGAAATCGTGGTGATGAAGCTGATCGGCGCGACCAATGGCTTCATCCGGCGGCCCTTTCTCTACACCGGCCTCTGGTACGGGCTGGTGGGCGGCGCGATTGCCTGGCTCATGGTCTTCGGCGCCGTGTTCGCGCTCTCCGGCCCGGCGCGCGAACTGGCCGGGCTGTATGGCTCGGACTACCGCCTGCAGGGCCTGCCCTGGCTGGCGACGCTGGTGATGTTCGCTGCCGGCATCGTGCTGGGCTGGATCGGCGCCTGGTGGACGGTTTCGCGGCATCTGAAGGGCATCGAGCCGCAGTAGCAGCGGCTGCTCGCCCATAGGCGGGCTGCATCGCCGCCATCCAGAAACCTTATTTCCTCATTCCGATGCAAAGGCGCAACTTATCCGTTGCTTAGCAGTCTCATTTTGCGAGTGCTAATCTTTGCAGCCTCATTGGGAGATTGACCGATGACCACCGCTATCGCCTTACGCAACAATTACCCGGCCCTGCTCACTGGCAGCGTCGATTCCTACATTCAGCACGTCAGCCGCATCCCGGTACTGGACGTCGCGGAAGAGCAGCAGCTCGCCCGCCAGCTGAAGGACGCCAACGACCTCACCTCGGCCCAGAAGCTGATCGTCAGCAACTTGCGCTTCGTGGTTCACATCGCCCGTGGCTACCAGGGCTACGGCCTCGGCATGGCCGACCTGATCCAGGAAGGCAACATCGGCCTGATGAAAGCCGTGAAGCGTTTCGATGCCGACAAGGGCGTGCGCCTCATCTCCTTCGCCGTGCATTGGATCAAGGCCGAGATCCACGAGTACATCCTCAAGAACTGGCGCATCGTCAAGATCGCCACCACCAAGGCGCAGCGCAAGCTGTTCTTCAACCTGCGTGGTGCCAAGAAGCGCCTTGGCTGGATGAACGCGGCCGAGGTGCAGGCCATCGCCAAGGACTTGAACGTCAAGCCTGAGGAAGTGATGCAGATGGAGGCGCGTCTGGGCAATTCCGACATGAGCTTCTCGGCCACGCCGAGCAGCGATGGCGAAGAGGCCTACATGCCGGAGGACTACCTGGCCGATGCCCGCAACGACATCGCCGCCATCGAAGAGTCCGAGTGGCAGGAGGCCCGCGAGGAAAAGATGCGTCATGCCTTGGTCAACCTCAATGTCCGCGAGCGCGACATCCTCAGCCGCCGCTGGCTGGCCGATGGCGAGAAGGCCGGCTTGCAGGAACTGGGTGACGAATACGGCGTGTCGGCCGAGCGCATCCGCCAGATCGAATCGGCGGCGATGAAAAAGCTTCGCAAGGCCATCGAGGCGGTCGAAGCCTGATCAGCGATCGAGGCCCACAAAAAAGCCCGCGCAGTGCGCGGGCTTTTTCATTGATGCTGTTCTCTCAGGTTGCCGGTACGGCTTCGACCGGGCCATCCATCGCGGCGGCGGCGTCGTTCTTGTCGAGGGCGACCTTGGCGTAGCCGGTCTTGCCCATGGTTTCGATCAGCACCACCACGCGGCCGTAGTCGATGCGCGGCGCGGCCTTCACGTAGACCAGTTCCTTGCTGTATTCGGACGCCAGATTGGTGAGCCTGGCGGGCAGTTCTTCAAACAGCACCGGCTCCAGCGCGCCATCGAGGCCGAACTGGAAGAAGTAGCTGCCGGCGTCGTCGACCAGCACATACATGGTCGGCTTCGGCTTCACGTTGGCCGGCGGCGGGGTGTTGGATTTCTTCGGGATCTCGATCACCAGCTGGTTCATCATGGCCGGCATCGACACCATGAAGATGATCAGCAGCACCAGCATCACGTCCACCAGCGGGGTGACGTTGATCTCGGCAACCGGCGCGCTTTCGTCGCCACCCTGTTTGATGCTTGCACCCATCTTCAAATCTCCAAAAGTGTTGAGGCACCGTCACCGCAGGGGTAAACGGGCTGATACCGGATGATAACGCGCGGACCCCGCCCTTGGCGCGCAGGCCCGGCGCAATCTGTTCTGAGCATATGCATCACAAAATCCATGCCGCGCTGACTACAATCGCCGCATGTCCGGCCTGAATCCTGTCGTCAAAATGCCCCCTCTCAGGGGCTGGCGCGCCCGGCTGTGGGCCTGGGTGCTGTTTGTCGCCCTGTTCAGGGGGCTGATCCCGCACGCCGCCCTCGCCAGCGTGATGATGGACGGCAATCCGGCACTGCTGTGGTGCGCGCCGGGCTCATCGGCCCTGGCCGAGACCAAATCCGGGGGGGTGATGGCGGCGGCGCACGATTGCGCCTGCGCATCATCCGGTGATGGGGGGCTGCCGCTGGGCAGGCAGGCGATTCCAGCCTCGCAGGCCGGGCAGCCGCAGGCTCTGCTTTTACAGCCCCAGCGCATCGCCGCCACCCAGTGGCGGCTGCCACCCGCCCGCGGCCCGCCTGCTCTCTAGTCGTTCCTTGCTGGCAGCGCTGCTGCGACTGCCGCCTTGTTCGTCCTGCTGAGAGAGCCTTATGAAAATCCTGTTGCTTCCACTCGCGCTGCTGCTGGCTGCCGCGAGTTCGTCTGCGGCCGAGCTGCCCGCCAAGCCCATCACCATCGTCCACGCCTACAGCCACCCCACGGCGGCACCGGGCGTGCCGGGGGTGGGCTTTTTGACCCTCACCAACACCGGCAAGCAGCCTGACCGCCTGCTGTCTGCCAGCAGTCCCGCCGCCGGCCAGATCGAAATCCATCAAAGCAGCATGGCCAATGGCGTGATGCAGATGCGCGCTGTCAGCCAGGGTGTGGCACTGCCGGTGGGTCAGGCGGTGACGCTCGCCCCCGGCGGCCTGCACCTGATGCTGTTCCAGCTGCGCGAACCGCTGGCCGAGGGCCAGAGCCTGCCGCTGACGCTGCACTTCGAGCGAGCCGGCAGTGTCAGCACCACGCTCAAGGTGGAATCGCGCGAACCGCCCGCAGCGCCGCAGGCGGACCACAGCCACCACGCGCACTAGCCATCTGGCGCCGTGCGCCGCCTTGGCGGCGTGTGCGGCGTCTTGCTGTGCATCGTCAATCCTTTTGAGGGAACTCCCATGCAAGCCTTTTCCCTGGCAGGCCGCCTCGTGCCTGCCCCTTTTGCACTCACCCTGTTCGCACTCGTCAGCGCCAGCGCCCAGGCTGACCATGCGCCCGCGCACCAGCTCGACACCGTCAAGGTCACCGCCACCAATCCCAGCACCCAGAACAGCGTCGCCGACGCCCGCGCCGAAGTGGCCCGCACCGCTGGCGGTGCGACGGTGGTCGAAGCCGCCGACCTGCGCGACCAGCGTGCCGGCACGCTCGCCGATGCGCTCGGCCAGGCGGCGGGCGTGTACGCCCAGAGCCGCTTCGGCGCGCAGGAAATGCGCTTGTCGATTCGCGGCAGCGGCCTGCAACGCACCTTCCACACCCGTGGCATCACGGTCTTGCAGGATGGCGTGCCGCTCAACCTCGCCGATGGCAGTGGCGACTTCCAGAGCATCGACACGCTCGCCGCCAGCCACATCGAAGTGTTCCGTGGCGCGAACGCGCTGCAGTTCGGCAGCGGCACGCTGGGCGGCTCGGTCAACTTCGTCACCGACACCGGCCAGAGTGCCGACACCGAGTTGCGGGCAGAAGGCGGCAGCTTTGGCTACCGGCGTGCGTATGCGTCGAGCGGCGCGGTGAAGGGCAATGTCGATGGCTTCGCCTCGGTCGGCTACTTCGGGCAGGACGGCTTCCGCGATCACGCCGAGCAGCGCGAGTTCCGCCTCACCTCCAACGTCGGCTTGAGACTCGCCAACGGCATCGAGAACCGCACCTTCCTCACGCTCACCCGCTCCGACTCCGAGCTGCCTGGCAGCTTGACCAAGGCGCAGCTCGAAGCCGATTCGCGGCAGTCCAATGCCGCCAGCCGCGACACCGCACTCGACCAGCGCCGCGACACCAAGGTGGTACGCCTCGCCAATAAATCGGTGGTGCGCACCGGTGAGCACACGCAGACCGAAGTGGCGGTGTATCTCGCCCGCAAGGAGCTGGATCACCCGATCTTTCAGGTGCTGTTGCAGGACTCAACCGATGTCGGCGTCTCGCTGCGCTACATCAGCACCGCGCCGCTGGCGGGCCACACGAACCGCCTCGTGCTGGGCATCAATCCACAGACCGGTACCACCCGTGGCGACAGCTTCGTCAACCTCGCCAACAGCGGCGCGCGGGGTGCGCGCACCGACACCTACCGGCAGAACGCCAGCAACTTCATCGCCTATGGCGAGAACCAGTTTGGCCTCGGCGATCAGCTCACGCTGGTGGCGGGTGCGCAGGCGATGGCAGCCACCCGCAACAACCGCGATCTGTTCGTGCCCACGGGCCAGGTCAATGGCAGCTACGACCGCCAATACCTCGGCTTTTCGCCCAAGGTCGGCGCGATCTATGCGGTGCAGAACGGCGTGCAGCTGTTCGGCAATGTCGCCGGCAGCTTCGAGCCGCCGAGCTTCGGCGAAGCACCGCAGGCGATTGCCGGCGGGCCGCTCAAGGCGCAGCGCGCGGTCACGGCAGAGATCGGCACGCGCGGCAAGCGCAATGGCCTGTCCTGGGACCTGAGCCTGTATCGCGCCACGCTCCGCAACGAGCTGCTCAGCGTGCAGGCACCAGTCGGCGGCAACCAGACCAGCGGGGTGACGGTGAACGCCGGGCGCACCGTGCATCAGGGTGTGGAGGCCGCCATTAGCGTGCAGCCGCTGCCCTGGGCGACGCTGCGGCTCAACGGCCTCTACAACGATTTCAGCCTCGACGGTGACGCGGCTTTTGGCAACAACCGACTGCCCGGCATTGCGAAGTTCCTGCTGCGCAGCGAATGGCGTGCGGAGATCGGCACGCAGTTCATCGCGCTCACCACCGAGACGGCGGACAAGACCTTCATCGACTTCGCCAACAGCTTCAGCGCCGACAGCTACACGGTGTTTGGCCTGAAGGCCGGTGGCGCGCTTGCCGGACAGCTCGGCTGGTTTGCCGAGGCGCGCAATCTCGCCGGTGAAAAATACGCATCGAGCAGCGGGGTGATCCGCAATGCCAATGGCAGCGACCAGGCGCAGTTCCTGCCCGGCGAGGGCCGCAGTGTCTACGCGGGACTGACCTGGACGCCCTAGACGAAAGGCGGTTTGCGCAGCTTCGGCAGCGGCGGGTGTGGGTGGCTGTGCCCATGCGCCGCCAGCGGCACGACGAGTATCTTGCCCAGCCGCACGCCGCGTTCGGCGACGAGCGACTCGGCGAACTGCATCACCGTATCCATCGGGCCGCGCAGCACGGTGGTCTCCATGCAGTTGTCGTGGTCGAGATGCACATGCAGCGTCGACAGGCAGATGTCGTGGTGTGCGTGCTGGGCATCGGTGATGCGGCTGGCGAGCTGCCGCTCGTGGTGGTCGTAGACAAAGCTCACCGCTGCCGCGCACTCCTGGGTGCCGCCCTTGGCGAGTTCCTCGGTTTCAAGCCGGCCGCGCAGCAGATCGCGGAAGGCCTCGCTGCGGGTGCCGTACTGATGGCGCTCGGCCCATTGGTCGAATTGATCGGCAAGTTCGTCATCAAGCGAGAGGGTGACGCGGCGCATGCGGTATTCCGGGTGGTGGAGCTGCCTGCACGGTACAGTAAGCCTCATGTCCTATTGTTGGAACCCCGTGATCTCACCCCTGCGCTGTCTCAGCATTGCCTTGCTGGCCCTGGGCCTCATCAGCTGCAAGCCGGCCGCAGCGCCTGCCAAGGCCAGCCAGCGGGTGATCACGCTGGCCCCGCACCTGGCCGAGCTGGTGTGCGCGGCGGCGGGCTGCGAGATGCTGGTGGCGGTCACTTCCTACAGCGATTTTCCGCCGGAGATCACCAGGCTGCCGGTGGTGGGCGACGTCGCACAGGTCAACCTCGAAGCGGTGCTGGCGCTGCAACCGACGCAGGTCATTGTCTGGGAGGGCGGCACGCCGGCTGCCCAGCGCGCGCGCCTGCACACCGTGAAGCTGCCGGTGACGGCGCTGCGCATCGAGCATCTCGAAGACGTGGCCGATGCGCTGGTGCAGCTCGGCACCCTGCTCGGCACGCCGCAGCGCGCCCAGGCTGCGGCAGCGGACTACCGCCAGCGGCTGAGTGCCCTGCGCGTCGCGCACCAGGGGGCCAGGCCCGTGCGCGTGCTGTACCAGATCGCCACCGCGCCGGTGTATTCCATCAACCGGCTCAGCCCCATCAGCGAGGCGATCAGCCTCTGCGGCGGCACCAATGTGTTTGCCGACCTGCCAACCATTGCCGCCCCCGTCACCGACGAGGCGGTGCTGGCCGCACGCGCGCAGGTGGTGATCCACGGGCCGGATTCGACGGCCGCCGTCGCCGCCTACTGGGCCCGCTTCACGCAGGCGAGCGAGACCCCGCCCACGCTTGTCGCCATCGACTCCGACCTGCTCGCGCGCGCCGGCCCGCGACTGATCGAGGGGGTCGAACAACTCTGCGCCGCGCTGGAGCGCGTGCGTCATCCAGCCACCGCCCTGCCCACCCCATGAACCTTCTGCTCACCCCCGCGCAGCAACAGCAACAGGCCGCGCGCAGCCACGCCGTGCAGGCGCAGCTCGATGCCCTCACCAAGCCGCCGGGTGCGCTCGGCCTGCTCGAAGCCCTGGCGATGAAACTCGCGGTGGTGCTCGGCGGGGCGGCACCACAGCCACCGCTGGTGCTGGTGTTCGCCGGCGATCACGGCCTGGTGGCCGAGGGTGTCAGCTGCTATCCGGCCGAGGTGACGCCGCAGATGGTCGCCAACATCCTGGCCGGTGGTGCGGCCGTCAGCGTGCTGGCGGCGCAACACGCGCTGCCGCTGTATGTGGTCGATGCCGGTGTCGCGGTGCCGCTCGCGCCGCATCCGCGCCTGCTCGCAAACAAGGTGGCTGCCGGCACTGCCAACGCGCGCCATGCTGCGGCGATGAGCACCACACAGGCGCAGGCCGCGCTCGATGCCGGTGCGGCCGCTCTCGCCACCGCCGTCGCAGCGCAGGACCGCAACACCGTGATCTTCGGCGAGATGGGCATCGGCAACAGCGCCATCGCCGCCCTGCTGGTGCATGCCTTCACCGGCATCGTGCTGGATGACTGCATCGGCCGCGGCACCGGTGTGGATGACGCCGGCCTTGCCCACAAGCGCCGAGTGCTGGCGGGCGTGGTCGCGCGTCATGGCGTGGTCGCCGACCCGCTCGCACGCCTCGCAGCGTATGGCGGCTTCGAGCTGGCGGCGATGGCGGGCGCGATGATCGCGGCTGCCCAGCAGGGCAGGCTGATTCTCGTCGATGGCTACATCGCCAGCGCCGCGCTGGCAGTGGCGGTGGCGTTTCAGCCCGCCACGCTCGACGCCTGCGTGTTCTGCCACTGCTCGGCGGAGCCGGGTCATCGCAAGCTGCTCGCGCATTGGCAGGCCACGCCCCTGCTCGACTGGCAGATGCGCCTCGGCGAAGGCAGCGGCGCGGTGCTGGCCTGGCCGCTGCTCGCTGCCGCCCATGCCATGCGCACGCAGATGGCGACCTTCGCCAGCGCCCAGGTCAGCACTCCGGCATGAACAACCATCCGCTGCGCCTGCTGCTCACCGCCGTGCAGTTCTATACCCGCGTGCCGGTGCCGCAGTGGGTGGGCCACAGTGAGGCGCAGCTCGCCGCTGCCACGCCCTATTTCCCGCTGGTGGGCATCGGCATCGGGCTGGTCACCGGCCTGGTGTTCGAGCTGGCCTGCATCGTCTTCGAGCCGCTGATCGCTGCGGTGCTGGCGCTGGGTTTCGGCGTGCTGCTGACCGGGGCCTTCCACGAAGATGGCTTTGCCGATGTCTGCGACGGCTTCGGCGGCGGCTACACCAAAGAGCGGGTGCTGGAGATCATGAAAGACAGCCGCGTCGGCGCCTTTGGTGCCATCGGCATCGGCCTGTTGCTGCTGTTGCAGGGGGCCGCACTCGCAGGCGCGCCGCCTCAGACCGGCGCGGGCTTGATGGTGCTCGTCAGTGCCCACGCCTTCAGCCGCGCGCTGGCGCTGCTGGTGGCCTGGTGGCTGCCCTATGTTCGCGAGGACGCCAGCAGCAAGGCCAGGCCGGTGGTCACTGCGATGGCAGGCAGCGCGGTGCTGATCGCCCTGGTGATCGGAGTGATGCCTCTCGCTTTGCATGCCATTCGGTCTTCGCCAACGCAGGCCCTGGCAGCGTTCGTGCTTGCCATGCTGGCAACCGCTTGGTGCGCACGGTGGTTCAGGCAACGCCTGGGCGGCTACACCGGTGATTGCCTTGGTGCCGCGCAACAAGTAGCGTTCACCGCCATGCTGCTGGGGTTTGCAGCGAGAGTTTGATCAACGCTTTACCAAGGGATCGGGACCAACCATGCCGCTCGTGCTGGTACGCCATCTGCCAGTCGCACTCGAAAAAGGCATCTGCTATGGCCGCACCGATGTGCCGCTGTCTGCCGCCTCGCAGGCGCAGCTGCCGGAGTTCACCCGCCAGCTGGTGCGCGAGCACGGGCCGTTCGACACGGTGTTCACCAGCCCGCGCCAGCGCTGCCGCTGGCTGGCCGATGCCATCTCGGTGCAGACCACCGTCGAGCCGCGCCTGGCCGAGATGGATTTTGGCCGCTGGGAAGGCAAGCGCTGGACCGATATCCCCGCCAAGGAACTCGACCACTGGGCGAATCACATCCTGCATTTCACGCCGGGCGGTGGCGAGTCCTTGCAGGCCATGTCCGAGCGTGTGGCGCCCTGGCTTGACCAGACCGCTGCCTATGCCAAGCGCACCGGCCACACCGTGCTGGCGGTGACGCACGGCGGGCCGATCCGCATTGCCATCGCGATGGCCAAGCGCATCCCGCTGGAGAAGGCCATCGACATCCCGGTCGGCTTCGGCTGGGCGGTGCGCTTCGGCTGAAGTTGTCACGGTAATTTCCTCAGCGCGTCACAGAGGCGCGTCAGAGTCCGCGCCTCGCTGCGCTGAAGAATGATTCGCTGACCCGATGTCGTCGGGTGTCGCTCAGGCGTGGCCCTCTCTCAAGGACACCCCCATGGGCGCATCGCACCGCAGCCGTTTTCGCAAACTCCGCAAGCCCGGCCTCAACCGGCGCAGCTTTCTGCAAGGCGCTGGCGTGCTGCTGGCTGCACCCCTGATCCAGAGCTGCGGCAACAGCAGCGACCCGCAAGTTGCGGGCCTGCCGGGCAGCCCCGGCGCCGCGCCTTCGGGCACGGTTGCAGCACCCAAGATGGCGATGTTCATGCACGGCGTGGCCTCTGGTGACCCGCTCACCGACCGCGTCATCCTGTGGACGCGCGTCACGCTCGATGCGGAAACGGTGAGCGCCGCCACCGCCGCCAGGGTGGACTACCTGGTGAGCCTCACGCCCGACCTCGCAGCGCCCATCAGCACCGGCAGCTTCAGCACCGGCCCGGCACGCGACTACACGGTGAAGGTGGATCAGGCAGGGCTGTCCAGCTACACCAGCTACTTCTATCAATTCAGCATCACGCTGGCCGATGGCATGGTCATCAAGTCGCCCATCGGCCGCACCAGAACCGCGCCGAAGACGGGTGACACCGACCGCCTGCGAATCGTCAGCACCAGCTGCCAGAACTTCAGCTTCGGCTTTTTCAACCCGCTGGGCGCCATCGCCGCCAAGGCGGCCGACCTCGATCTGATGCTGTTTCTCGGTGACTACATCTACGAGACGGGCGGCGCGTCGAACGTCGATGGCCGCGATCATTTCCCCGCCAACGAGATCATCTCGCTCAGCGACTACCGCCAGCGGCATGCGCAATACAAGACCGACCCGGACTTGCAGGAATGTCACCGGCAGATCGCCTACATCGCCGTGTGGGATGACCACGAGACCACCAACAACAGCTACCGCACCAGCGCCGACAACCACACGCCGGACACCGAAGGCTGCTGGGAAGAGCGCATGGGCTGGGCGATCCGCGCGTACTTCGAGTGGATGCCGATCCGCGACAACGCCAGCACGGCCTTCGATGCGCCCACCGCTGCTGCCTGCCCCGGCGTGCCGCTGTCGGGTTATCTGCCGGAAGGCAATGGCCGCATCGAGCGCAACTTCAAATACGGCGAGCTGGCCGACATCATCATGCTCGACACCCGACTCCAGGGGCGTGCGGTCCAGAACGGCACCGCTATCGTCACGGCGGAGCAGACCATCCTCGGTGCCGCACAGCGCGAGCGTTTTCTCGCCAGCCTGAGTGCGAGCACCGCCACCTGGAAACTCATCGGCCAGCAGATGACCTTCGCACCCCTCAAGGCCGTGCCGCTGCCAGAGGCCCAGGGCGGTACCTTCCTCAACGAGGATGCCTGGGACGGCTACCGGTTTGATCGCAATGCGGTGCTCCAGCACATCGCCGACAAGCGCATCGCCAACGTCGTGTTTCTCTCCGGCGACACCCATGTGGTGACCGCCTTCGATGTGCCGATGGAGCCCAGTGACCCGACGCTCTACAACCCGGCAACGGGTGAAGGCTCGCTGGCGGTGGAGTTCAGCAATTCGGGCGTGGCCAACGTCGGCATCCTCGGCGAGTTCCTGATGGCGAACAATCCGCATCTCAAATACGCCAACATCGCCGAGCGTGGGTATCTCCTGCTCGACATCACGGCCGAGCGCACGCAGGGCGAGTATTTCTTCACCGGCGTGCCGATGGTGCGTTCGGCGGTGGAGACTTTCCGCCGCGCCCTGGTGAACACGGTCGATACCAACCGGCTTGCAATGGGCACGGTCCCCAGCACGGCACGCAGTCCGGCACCGCCGCTCGCACCCTGAGGCGCCCGGTAAAAAATCCGCATCGGGATGCTGCCCTGCCGGCAGCATCCTGATTGCGGTGATGCAGTTTCCCAGCGTCTGTGGCTGCGCTTGAAGGCTGCATTAAACTGATGGTCGCTCGCGGCATCCTGCCCGACGTCTAAGACCACTGCCCAATGATCAAGCCCCACGGTTCCAACACGCTCAAACCCCTCTACATCGAGGATGCAAGCCAGCGCGCCGCGCTTTTGAAAGAGGCCGAGAGCTTGCCCAGCCTCTTGCTCAATTCCGCCGCTGCCGCCAACGCGGTGATGCTGGGCGCGGGCTACTTCAACCCGCTCGGCGGCTACATGAACCTGGCGGATGCGCTGTTGGTGGCCGACAAGCTGACCACCACCGCCGGCCTGTTCTGGCCGGTGCCGATCGTCAATCTGACCCGGCAGGCCGACATCAAGCCGGGCCGCCTGGCGCTGCGCGACCCGAATGTCGATGGCAACCCGGTCATCGCCATCATGGAGGTGCAGGCGGTGGAGACGGTCTCGGACGAGCAGATCAAGTTCATGGCCGAGCGCATCTTCGGCAATCTCGACCCCAAGCACCCTGGCGTGCAGACCTTTACGAGCCTGGGCAACACGCTGCTGTCAGGGCCGATCGAGGCGCTGTCGTACAGCTACTTCCAGAGCGAGTTCCCGGACACCTTCCGCACCGCCGCACAAATCCGTGCCGAGATCGCGAACAACGGCTGGCAGAAAGTGGTGGCCTTCCAGACCCGCAACCCGATGCACCGTGCGCACGAAGAACTCTGCCGCATGGCCAAGGAGCGCCTCAAGGCCGATGGCATCGTCATCCATATGCTGCTCGGCAAGCTGAAGGACGGCGACATCCCGGCCCCGGTGCGCGATGCCTGCATCCGCAAGATGGTGGAGCACTACTTCGAGCCGAACACGGTGATGATCACCGGCTATGGCTTCGACATGCTCTACGCCGGCCCGCGCGAGGCGGTGCTGCATGCAATCTTCCGCCAGAACATGGGCTGCGATTACCTGATCGTCGGCCGCGACCACGCTGGCGTGGGCGACTACTACGGGCCGTTTGATGCGCAGACCATCTTCGATGCGCAGGTGCCCAAAGATGCGCTGCAAATCGAGATCTTCCGCGCCGACAACACCGCCTATTCCAAGAAGCTCAACCGGGTGGTGATGATGCGCGAAGCGCCCGATCACAGCCCGGATGATTTCATTGCCCTCTCAGGCACCAAGGTGCGGCAGATGCTGGGCCAGGGCATGGCCCCGCCGCCGGAGTTTTCGCGCCCTGAAGTCGCCAAGATCCTGATGGAGTACTACCAGAGCATCGGCGGCTGAAACAGTGCGGTCTGACTAGGCTGCTTTCTGCCCGCTCGCGGCGGCCTGCGCGGCCTTCTTGGCCTCGTTGGCCTTCTTGCCGGGCAAGATACCCATGCACTTGCAGATGATGCCGAGCATGATCTCGTCGGCACCGCCGCCGATGCTGACCAGGCGCGTGTCGCGGTAGGCGCGGCTGATGTTGTTGTCCCACATGAAGCCCTGGCCGCCCCAGTATTGCAGCAGCGAGTCGGTCAGCTCGCGGCCCACGCGGCCCACCTTGAGCTTGCACATGCTGGCGAGCATGGCGATGTCTTCGAGTTTCTCCTTGCCGCCGATATATCGCTCGGTGGTGTCGTAGACCAGCGCGCGCAGGCCCTCCACCTCGGTGCGCAGTTCCGCGATGCGGAAGTGAACGGCCTGGTTGTCGAGAATCGAGCCGCCAAACGCCTGCCGCTGGCGGGTGTAGTCGATGGTCTCGTTGATGAGATTGTTGAAGCCGTCGATGCTGCTGGCCGCGCCATACAGGCGCTCTTCCTGGAACTGCATCATCTGGTACATGAAGCCCATGCCCTCCTGCCCCACCAGGTTGCGGCGCGGCACGCGGACGTTGTCGAAGTAGATCATCGCGGTGTCGCTGGCGCGCATGCCGAGCTTGTCGAGCTTGGTGTTGCGGGTCACGCCGGGCGCATCGAGCGGCACGATGATGAGCGATTTGTTCTGGTGAACCTTGCCTTCGCTGGTGTTGGCGAGCACGCAGGCCCAGTCGGCCTGGGTGCCGTTGGTGATCCACATCTTGCTGCCGTTGATGAGGTAGTCGTCGCCGTCTTTGACGGCGGTGGTCTTGATGCCCGCCACGTCGCTGCCGGCACTGGCCTCGGAGACGGCAATCGAACACACCATGTCACCGGCGACGACGGGGGCGAGGAACTCGGCCTTGAGCGCCTTGCTGCCGAAGCGGGCGAGGGCGGGGGTGGCCATGTCGGTGATCACGCCAATCGCCATCGGCAGGCTGCCGCTGATGCAGTTGCCCATGGCCTGCGCAAACATCACCTCGTAGCTGTAGTCGAGGCCCAAGCCCCCCACATCCTCCGGCTTGTTGATGCCGAGATAGCCCAGGGCACCCATCTTCTTGCAGATTTCGCGGGCGGGCCAGATGCCGTCTTTTTCCCATTGCGGGATGTGCGGATTGAGTTCGTTGATGACGAACTTCTTGACGCCGTCGTAGATTTCGCGGTGTTCTTGGGTAATCAGCATTTTCAATTCTCCATCCAGAAAGCGGATGCGGAGGATGCTAGTCAGAACGGGTTCTGATCGCAAGGCACCGTGGCTTCCAACGAAGTGAGTGGTCGTTGCGAAAAATTGATTTGGAAATGCTAATTACTCAACGGGGCTGAGCCAGTTCTACCCGATGAATCGGAGCCTGGATTGTGTGAAGCTCTTGCCGCCGCAGCACATACCAAGTGCTGTCTCGAAGCACGTCTCTCATCACGCTGCGGCAGGAGAAGCAACATGCGCAAAATCTCATCCCTTCATGGCCTGATGGTCGCTGCCGCCTTCGCCCTGACGCTCACTGCCTGCGGTGATTCCAGTGGCCCGCTGGGCGGCGTTGCGGTGCCGTCCACCCCCGGCGTGCAGGCGGGCGATGCCACCATCAAGGTGCTCTCCAACCGCGCCGATCTCATCAGCGGCGGCGATGCGCTGATCGAGGTCGTCACGCCCAGCGGCACGGCGATCAATACGGTGGTGATGACACTCAACGGCGTGGATGTGTCGAGCCAGTTCGCCCTGCGCGAAAACGGTCGCCTGATGGCGCAGCTCAAGGGCCTAAAGCTCGGCGACAACAGCCTGAGCGCGCGCGTCGGCAGCGGCCTGGCATCGACGGTCGCCATCATCAACCACCCCAACGGCGGGCCGATTTTTGGCGGGCCGCAGCCGCAGCCCTGGCGGTGCAGCAATGCCGCCATCGCCATCAATGCCCAGTGCGACCAGCCGGCCGAGTACACCTTTCTCTACAAATCCACCGATCCGACGCTAGCCGGCTTGCAAGCCTACGACCCTGAAAACCCGGCCACGGACGTGGCCATGACCACGCCTGAAGGCGGCGAGCCGATGCCCTTCATCGTGCGGCAGGAGCGCGGCTTTCAGGACCGTGACCAGTACATCATCCTCACCCTGTTCGACCCCGCCAAGGAGTGGAAACCCTGGGCCCCGCAGGCGCAGTGGAACCAGAAGCTGCTCATCACCCACGGCGGCAGCTGCGGCGTCAGCTTCACCGACGGCAACCCGCCGCTCGACGACTACTCCGGCACCATCCCCAGCAACCCGGCCGTCGAGCAGAGCTACATCGCCGCCCTCGGCAAGGGCTTTGCGGTGGCCTCTACCGCGCTCGACAACCTCGGCCACAACTGCAACGTCGTCACCGGTGCCGAGTCGCTGGTGATGGTGAAGGAGCGTCTGGTGGAGGAATACGGCGAGCTGCGCTACACGCTCGGCACCGGCTGCTCCGGCGGCTCGATCACCCAGCACCATGTCGCCAACAGCTATCCCGGTGTGTATCAGGGTTTGATCGTCACTTGCAGCTACCCGGATGTGTTCACCACGGCCGTGCAGTTCGCCGACTACAACCTGCTGCGCCAGTACTTCGAGCAGCCTCAGAAGTGGGCCGTGCCCTGGGTGCCGACGCAGTTCTCCGATGTCGAAGGCCACCTCACGCCGGTCAATGCCATCGCCGCCGACGAGGCCTTCTTCAAGGCCGCGACCAACCCCGCCAACCCCGACTGCAACGGCCTGCCGCCCGAGCAGCTCTACAACGCGAGCACCAATCCCGGCGGCGTGCGCTGCGGGGTGCAGGACTACATGATCAACGTCTTCGGCCCGCGCGACATGGGCGTGTGGACGGCGGGCGAGCAGGCCATCGGCAAGGGTTTTGGCGGCCTCGCCGTCGATAACGTCGGTGTGCAATACGGCCTCACGGCGCTGCAAGCGGGGCTGATCCTCCCCGATCAGTTCGTCGACCTCAACGCCAAGATCGGCGGCCTCTCCATCGACATCATCCAGCAGCAGGCGCGCACCATCGGCGACCCGCTGGCGCTGATGCGCGCCTACCGCACCGGGGCCATCAACACCACCAGCAACCTCAACAGCGTGCCCATCATCGACGGCCGCGGGCCTGATCCGGGCATTGCCCACGACGCCGTGCATGTGCTGCACACGCGCCTGCGCCTCGACGCCGTCCACGGCAAGCACGACAACCAGCTGATCTGGGAAGGTCCGACCGCGCTCATCGGCGACCTCATGTTCGCGCTCAATGCGCTCGACACCATGGATGCCTGGGTGTCCGCCATCGAGGCCGATCAGGGCAATCGCTCGCTGCCGGACAAGGTGCTTGCCAACCGTCTGCCTGAGTTTCTGGGCGATGCCTGCTTCAACGGCAGCGGCGTGAAGGCGCTCGATAGCCTCTGCCCACCCGGTGTGGTGCCCAAGTACTCCACGCCACGCATCGTCGCGGGTGACTCGGTGCAGGCCATCACCAACAAATGCCAGTTGAAGCCGCTCAACCGCGATGACAACTATGGCTTGGTGCCGCTGAGCGATATGCAGTGGACGACGATGGTGGCGACCTTCCCCGATGGCGTCTGCGACTTCAGCAAGCCGCCGGTGGGCTTTGGGCCCACCATCCCCTGGCTGACCTACCAGGATGCCAAGGGCGAGGTGATCTACGGCGGCACGCCGCTGCCCGTCGCCCCCAGCTACTCTGGTCAGGGCTGGGCTTCGCCCGCGTTCGCGGTGTTCAGGTAGGGCGATCCGCTGCGCTGGCCTTCGCAAAGGGCCAGCGCAGCTGCCCCCAATAGCTGGACGGGATGCGCTCATCGCGCAGCCCCACCTCGCCCTGCCGCGGGCTGATGCGGGCATCGTGAAAGCTGCCGAAGAGGTGATCCCACAGCAATAGCACCTCGCCGTAGTTCACCTGCGCATCCTCGAACTCGCGCTGGTGGTGAAAGCGGTGCATTTCCGCCACCGCCAGCACCCGCCGGAACGGCCCCAGCGTGTAGTCGAGATTGGCGTGCTGCAAGGCGAGATGCACGCTCATCAGGCTCATCCAGGCACCCACCGCGATGGGCGTGGCACCCAGCACCAGCAGCAGCGTCAATCCCGGCCCTGCCAGCACCAGCGCCGAGAGGGGGTGTCGCCTGCCGCCATTGAGCCAGTACAGCCGTTCGGGGCTGTGGTGGATGGCGTGCAGGCGCCATAGGAATCCGCTGGCATGGCTGGCGCGGTGCATGGTGTAGAGGCCCAGGTCCAGCACCGCGCCAGCGAGCAGAATCTGCGCCCACATCGGCCATGTGCTCGGCCAGAGCGGCGGCCACTCCGGCAGTGCCGCGCGCAGGCCGAAGCCGATGGCGACGCTGGTCTGGATCAGTGCATGGCTCACCAGCAGGTGCAGCACATCGGCGCGGGTGTCGCCGTGGTCGGCGAGCCAGGCTGGCTCGTAGGGGTAGCGACGCTCGATCAGTGCGACGCAGGCGATGCCGGCCACGACGACCAACGGAAAGCCCGGCCAATACGCTAGGCCCCTGCTGGCAAACGCAAACAGCAGCAGTGCGGTGCCGCCGACGATGAGGGGATAGGCGAGGGTGCGGACGAGCTGGCGCATGAGGGCCTCCATTTGCGATGACCCAGCTTGCGGGCTCGCCATGCCCTGAGTCTTGAACGAACGCGCTACGCCAGCCCCAGCAGCACCTTCGGCGTGATGCCGAAGTGCCGCCGCAGCGTTCGGGTGAAATGCGCGGCATCGGCAAAGCCTGCGCTCATCGCGGCGTCGGTCAGCTTGCAGCCGTCCCGCACCGCAGCAAGTGCCACCAGCAGGCGACGCCAGCGCAGATAGGGCCGCAGTGCCATACCAGTGTGGGCGCGAAAACGGTGTTGCAGGCGGCTGGGCGAGAGGCCCGCCTCGGCCGCGAGCCGTGCCACCGGCAGCCGGGCGGGCAGGATGCGCGGTAGGGCAGCGATGATGGATTCGATCAGCGCATCGCCTTCGCCAGCCATGCCATTGTGTTGCAGGGTGAGAGCCTGCATCACTGCCGCTGGCGGATCAGCTGCCGCGCAGGCCGCCAGCGCCGCCGCAGTTTCGCGCTCGCTCAAAAGACGCCAGCCTGCCGTGAGTGTGGCAGCGAGCGAGCGGCCTGCGGTGGAATCCGGCTCGATGTACAGCAGCGTCACCGGCGCATCGCCGGCGCCCACGCGATGCGGCACATCGGCACCCATGATCGCGCCGTGGCAAGGCGGCAGCGCGCGGCCATCCACCCAGAGTGCCTGCGGCGTGGATGACAGCAGCAACTGCACCGCATGGTGCGCATGGTCGCTGTTGTGGCCCGCAGCACCGGTGAACAGACCCCAGCCCAGACCCAGGCGCAGACCGCCCTGCCAGCGCGGTGCCGCAGTGCCTTCTGTCGAGCGCATCTTTAGCCGCCGTTGCGCTGCAACCACTCGATGCGCTGGCGAAACTTGCGTCGCCATTTGTCGGCCAGCGCCGGGGCCTCGGCCACCTGTTGCAGTTGCGCGATGCCGGGGCGGTGGGCGTTCTGCACCGCCCAGAATGCGGCGAGGCTGATGCTGCCGGCAGGCCGTGCGAGATGCTGCAAGGGTTGATCGGACTGCACCTCGCCAGGGCGCAACACACGCAAATACCAGCCGCAGCGGCCCGCCTGCATGATGGCCTCGGCAAGGCCTTCCACCGCATAGCGCGAATTGATCTTGATGCAGGGCATGCGCGGCTGGTTGACCTCGATCTCCGCCTCGCCCCAGCGGAACACGTCGCCGATATGGACGTTCTCTTCCGTCAGCCCGAATGCCGAAAGGTTCTCGCCGATGCTGCCCGGCACCAGTGCATCGGCAATCTCCGGGAACTGTGCTGCCCAGCCTGCGAAATGCTCGGCAGGGAAGTGATGCAGCGCCATCTCTGGCCCACCGTGGATGCGCGCATCCGCCACCTTGTCGCCCGTGAGGCCAGTGAGGCTCAGTTGCAGCGGGCCCTGCACGCGCTGCTTGACGATGGAGGAGCGGCGGCCATCCGGCAGCTTTGAGGGGCGGCCGACGTAGACGCCGAGCAGGGCGGTGGCAGCGAGCATGGTTCAGCGCACCGGCAGCAGCTTGAGCTCATAGAGCTTCGGCCAGTACTTGCCGGTGACCAGCAGGTGCTTTTTGTCGGCACGCCAGGCGATGCCGTTGAGCACCGCGCCCTCGGCTTCGCGCTGCGGCGTGATGCCGGCCTTGCGCTTGAGCGGGGCGAGATCAAGCCAGCCCGTCACCGCGCCGCTGACCGGGTCGATGCGGGCGATGCGGTCGCTCATCCAGACATTGGCGAACACGGCACCGTTGATCCATTCCAGTTCGTTCAGGCGATCAATGGCGGTGCCGCCATCCTGCACGCTGATCTTGCGCAGCACGCTCGGCCCCTTGGGGTCGATCCAGGTCAGCGTTGGCGAGCCATTGCTGACGATCAGTGCCGTGCCATCGCTGGTGATGCCCCAGCCCTCGCCGCCATAGCGCAGGCCACCGGTGCGCTTGAGTGCAAGGTCGTAGCGATGCAGCACCCCCTCGCGCCAGGTGAGCTGCCAGAGCGCGCCCTCGTGCAGCGCCAGGCCCTCACCGAACTCTTGCGGCGAGAGCGGGGTGGCCTTCAGCGTCTCGCCGGTCTTGAGTTTTTTTTCGGCCACCTGCGAGGACCCATACTGGCCATCGCTCTCGAACACGCGCCCCTCGTGCCAGAGCAGGCCCTGGGTGAAGCCGCTGGTGTCGTGCGGGTATTCGGCGACGATCTTCCAGCGCAGCGTCGGTGCCTCGGCATGCGCGCTCGTGGCCAGCAGGCACGCCGCTACAATGCGCGCCGTCCAACGAGCGAGAGATGCAATGAGTGCAGGCATGGTGAGAAGTATGACGGGCTTCGCGCGCGTCGAGCGCATGGCATCGGGCGCGAAACTCGCGTGGGAGCTGCGTGCGGTCAACAGCCGTTTTCTCGACCTCACCCTCAAGCTGCCGGAAGAGTTCCGCGTGCTGGAGAGCGAGCTGCGCCAGCGCACCCAGGCCAAGGTCTCGCGCGGCAAGCTCGAAGTGGGCCTGCGCTACACGCTCGATGGCGCAGCCCAGAGCGCACTGCATGTGGACATGACGCGGCTGGCCGCGCTCAACGCCGCGCTCGATCAGGTCAACGGCGCGCTCGGTGCCACCGCCGTGCCCGATCCCATCCGCGTGCTGAGTTTCCCCGGCGTGCTGGTGCAGCAGGCCTTCGACTTTGCCGCCCTGCATGTCGAAGCACTCAAGGCCTTCGACGAGGCGCTGGTCGAGTTCAACAAGGCCCGCGAGCGCGAAGGCGCGCGCACCGCCGACTACCTGCGCGAGCGGGCCACCGCGCTCGAAGGCTTTGCCGCGCAGGTGAAGACCCGCGCGCCGCAGGTGCGCGATGCCTGGATGGACAAGCTGCGCGCCAAGGTGGCCGACCTCGGCATCGAGGTCGAGCCGCAGCGCCTGGCGCAGGAAGCCGCAATGGCCGCCCAGCGCCTGGACGTGGACGAGGAACTCTCGCGCCTCTCCAGCCATCTGGTGGAGATGCGCGCCGCACTCGCCGGCAAGGAGTCGGTCGGTCGCCGTCTCGACTTCCTGATGCAGGAGTTCAACCGCGAGGTGAACACCACCGGCAGCAAGTCGCAGGATGCCGAGATGACCAACTACGTGGTCGAGATGAAGGTGCTGATCGAGCAGATGCGCGAGCAGATCGCCAACTTGGAATAACTCAAGCCTTCTGCCGCGCCTGCCAGTCGCGCCGGATCTTCTTCGCCAGCGACCACTTGTGGACCTCGGTGGGGCCGTCGTAGATGCGGAAGGCGCGGATCTCGCGGAACACCTGCTCGACGATGGTGTCGCCGCTGACGCCGGTGCCGCCCATCACCTGCACGCAGCGGTCGGCGACGCGCATCAGCGCCTCCGACACCGCCACCTTCGCCATCGAGCTCTCGGCGGTGCCGAGCGCGCCAGTGTCGAGCACATCGGCGCACCAGTCGATCATCAGCTCCGCCTGCTTGAGGTCAATCAGGTTCTCGGCGAGCTGGAAGCCTACGCCCTCGTGGTCGATCAAGAGCTTGCCGAAGGCCTGGCGGCGGCAGGCGTAGTCGCTGGCGATCTCGTTGGCGCGCGTGCAGGCGCCGAGCCAGCGCATGCAGTGCGAGAGCCGCGCCGGACTCAGGCGCACCTGCGCATAGGTAAAGCCCTCGCCACTCTCGCCCAGCATCTGCCAGCCGGGCACGCGCAAGTGGTCGATGTGAACTACGGCGTGACCGCCGGGCATGGAGCTGTCGATGGTGTCGAGCACGCGCTCGATGCGGATGGCCGCCTGCGGCAGGTCCACCACGAACAGGCAGGCGCCCTCGGCCGACTTGGCCATGACGATGCCCACGCCCGCGCCCTGCGCGCCGGTGATGAAAGCCTTGCGGCCCTTGATGATCCAGTCCTCGCCGTCGCGATGGCAGGTGGTCTTCATCATCGAGGGGTCGGAGCCGGCACCGCCGTCTTCCGCAGGCTCGGTCATGAAGAAGGCCGAGCGCGCCTCGCCAGCCACCAGCCGCTTCAGAAAGTGCTGCTGGATGCGCTCGCTGCCGACCTTGCCGAGCAGATACATATTGCCCTCGTCGGGTGCGGCGGTATTGCAGGCCACCGGCCCCAGCGGCGAGAGGCCGCTTTGGCGCAGCACCAGCGCGGTGTCGCGCTGCGACAGGTGTGAGCCGTGTGCGAGGATGTGCGGTGTCAGCACGCCGGCCTCGCGCGCCAGCGCGCGCAGCTCCAGCACCAGTGCTTCACTGGGGCCGTGGCGGTCGCGGCGCGGGTCGCGCTCGTAGGGCACCACCACGGTGCGCACGAAGGCTTCGACACGGGCGGCAATTTCCGCCGCCCGTGCCGGGTTGCTCAGGCTCATTTCGGGGCCATGCGGATGGCGCCGTCGAGGCGGATCACTTCACCGTTGAGCATGGGGTTGAGCACGATCGACTCCACCAGCAGCGCGAACTCATCCGGCTGGCCCAGGCGCGAGGGGAAGGGCACTTGGCGGCCGAGCGAGTCCTGTGCCTCCTGCGGCAGGCTGGCGAGCAGGGGCGTCCAGAAAATACCGGGCGCAATGGTCATCACGCGGATGCCGTAGCGCGCCAGCTCGCGGGCGATGGGCAGGGTCATGGCGACCACTGCGCCCTTGGAGGCCGCATACGCCGCCTGGCCGATCTGGCCGTCGAAGGCCGCGACGCTGGCGGTGTTGATGATCACGCCGCGTTCCTCGCCCAGGGGCTCGGCGTTGTGCAGGCGCGCCGCGAACTTGGAGAGCACGTTGAACGTGCCCATGAGATTGATGTTCACGATCTTCGCGAAGTCCGGCAGCTTCAGCGCCGTGCCATCGCGGTTGATGACCTTGGCCGGTGGGCCGATGCCGGCGCAGTTGACCAGGATGCGTGCCTTGCCGTGTGCGGCCTCGGCGACTGCAATAGCGTCTTCCACCGCCACCTCGTCGGTGACGTTGACCGGCACGAACAGGCCGCCGATTTCCTTCGCCTTGGCAGCGCCCAGTTCGGCGTTGAGATCAAAGATGGTGACGCGCGCGCCGAGCCTTGCCAGCCGCTCTGCCGTCGCGCCGCCGAGTCCCGAAGCGCCGCCGGTGACGATGGCCGCCTGTCCTTGCATGTTCATGCTGTTGAGTCCTCTCGAAAATGATGGGTCGTGGGGGTCAAGAGCGTACGCCATCGGCCATCGTCTTGGCTGCTGATTGCCAGGCCCTACTATTCGCGTGGGGGCTGAAAGCAAGGACAGGCAGCATGCATTCGAGACAGCGCGTGATGGCAAGAAAATGGATCCGCATCCTGAGCTGGAGCGCCGTCGTCCTGGTGCTGCTGGTGACAGCCCTGCTCGTGCATCTCTATCTGGAGGGGCGTCCTGCGCAGGGCCGGCCGCAGTATGTGGCGATGGGCAGTTCCTTCGCCGCCGGGCCGGCGATCAGCGAGGCGGCGGCGGACAGCCCCTGGTTCTGCGCACGGTCGCGCGACAACTATGCGCAGCAGCTCGCCCGCTTGCGCGGGCTCTCGCTGGTGGATGTGAGTTGTGGCGGTGCCACCAGTCGCCACCTGCTCGATGGCGGCCAGTGGATGCAGCCTGCGCAGATCGCCGCCGTGACGCCGGACACCGAGCTGGTCACGATCACCATCGGCGGCAACGACATCGCCTACATCGGCCAGCTGATGGCAAGGGCCTGTGGCGACAGCACGCCCTGGCTGCAACGCCGTCTCGGTGGCTGCAAGCTGCGAAGCGTGGCGCAGATGCAACAGGGTCTGGTCGGCTTGCAGCAACAACTCCTGGCCGTGATTGCCGAGCTGCGCCGTCGCGCACCGCAGGCCCGCATCGTGCTGCTCACTTATCAAAGCGTGCTGCCCGAAAGTGGCAGCTGCGAAAGGCTTGCACTCGGCACCGCGCAAGCCGACGAGATGCGTGGCATTGCCAGCCAGCTCGCCGAAACCACCAGAGCCGCCGCCGCGCAGGGCGGTGCCAGCGTGATGGACGCCAGCCGCCTGACCCAGGGCCATGACGCCTGCGCCGACGAGCCCTGGATGAACGGCATGTATCCAGCCGGCGGCCTGCTCGGTGCGCCGCTGCACCCCACCATCGAGGGGATGACGGCCATTGCGCAGGCGCTGGATCGTCTGCTGAACGCGGACACGCCCTAGACTCCATGCGTTTATTCAAGCTGGCAGGCGACTCATGACGATGTGGCAGAAACGGATTCTTGCAGCGATGACCTTCGTGCTGGCCGGGGCGGCGGCGGCGGCAGGCCCGGCCCCCTTCGACCTTGCCGGTCCGACGCTCGAAGTGAGCATCACGCGCGGCACACAGCAGCTGCCCATCGCGCAGGTGCCCAATCTCGCCGAGGGCGACCGGCTGAAGATCCGTGCCGACCTGCCCAAGACGCAGTCGGCGGACTATCTGCTGGTGGTGGGCTTTCTGCGCGGCTCCACCAATCCGCCGCCGGAGGACTGGTTCTCGGTCTGCAAGACCTGGAAGAAAAAGGACAAGTGCAACCGCGAGGGCCTGAGCCTCACCGTGCCGGAGGGGGCGCAGCAGGTGATCGTATTTTTAGCGCCTTCCACCGGTGGTGATTTCGACACCCTGGTGAGCGCGGTGCGCGGTCGTCCCGGTGCCTTCGTGCGCACCGCGCAGGACCTGAACCAGGCCGCCCTCGACCGGGCGCGGCTGCAACGCTATCTCAACACCGTGCAGGCGCTGGACCAGACCAATCCGGCGGGGCTGAAGACCATCGCGCCGCTGCTCGCCCGCAGCCTCGCCATCCGCGTCGACGAGAAATGCCTGGACCGTCTGCCCGCCCTGCAAGCGCCCTGCCTCATGTCGGGACAGGAGTCGCTGATCCTCGCCGACGGCCACAGCCGCTCCATCGTCGAGACGCTCACCGCCAGCCCCGGCACTGATCTGCTGTTGCAGGTCAGTGCCACGCCGGAGGGCGGCTATGGCTACTACAGCCCGTACATCCTCTCGGTGATCGACCTCGCGCGCATCCTCGATTCCTTCACCACCGCGCGCTACCAGTACATCCCGGCGCTGGCCTCCGCGAGCGGCAACCGCATGGCGCTCACGCTCAATGCCGCGCCCTCGTTCCGCGACCCGAAATCGGTGCTGGTGACGGCACTGCCGGCCATCGAGCGGTCGCGCCCGCCGCCGCTGCATGCGGTGGAGCCGGATGCAATCTACTGCGCCAGCCAGAGCAACCTGGTGCTGCCGGTGGAGGGCGCGCCACTGGTGTTTGCCACCGACTACGCGCACGACCTCACGCTGTCGCTCGCCGCCGCCGATGGCAGCACGGTGGCGCTGCCGGCCAAGGCCGATGGCACCCAGGGCGGTTATGTGATCGACACCACGCCGCTGCGCGCCGCCAAGCTGGGCGATGCGGTGCGCGCCACGCTCAGGGGCTACTGGGGTTTCGAGGCCTACACCGGCCCCAGCTTCCAGCTGCGCAATGCCCATGCAAGCGCCTGGACCGTTGCCCCCGGCAGCGAGAACGCGCTGGTGGTGGGCCGCACCGACACCGTGCATCTGCGCGCCGACAGCGTCGCCTGCATCGACCGCATCATGGCCCGCGACCCGGCCGGCAAGGAGCTGCGCGCGGAGTGGAAAAAACTCAAGCCGGATGAAGTCGAGCTGCAACTGCCGCTGCAAACCGCCACACCCGGTGCCCTCACCCTGCTGATCAGCCAGCATGGTGGCGGCGAGCCCGCACCCTTGTCGGTGCAGACCTTTGCCGAGGTGGCCAGGCTGGAGCGCTTCAGCCTGCATACGGGCGATGCGCAGGGGCTGCTGGTCGGCAGCCGGCTCGACGAGGTGGCGAGCCTGAGCGTGGGCGAGCTGACGTTTCTGCCCGGTGAGCTTTCCACCCAGCAGGCGAGTGATCGCCTGACCGTATTCACCAAGGGCAGCACCGCCGCACTCGCCCCCGGCCAGCGCCTGAACGCCACCGCCGTGCTGCGCGATGGCCGCCGCATCAACGTGCCGCTGACGGTGGAGCCCGCGCGCCCGCGCATCGAGTTGATCGGCCGCAACGTCGCCGGTGTGTCGGCATCGGCCGCGCTCGCCTTGCAGGCCGACGAGATGACGCTGGCCGACACGCTCACTTTCTCGGTGCGAGCCGCCACCACCTTCAGCCGCGAGCAGACGCTGGAGATCGCGACACTCGACGGTGATTTTTCCACCCTGCTGAGCCAGGCCAATGGCAGCATCCGGCTGGAGAACGCCAAGGTCGCCGTCGCCCGCTTCGAGCCTTTGAAGGCGCTCGGCCCCGCAGCCTTCGGCGCGCTGCAGGTGCGCAGCCTCGTCAATGGCATCGCGGGCGACTGGCAGCCGCTGATCCACCTCGTGCGCCTGCCGGCGCTGAAGGAATTGCGCTGCCCGCCGGCGGCGGACCTAGCCAGCGCCTGCGTGCTCAGCGGCAGCGAGCTGTATCTGATCGAGGCGGTGTCGGCCTCTGCCGCATTCGAGCAGGCCGTGGCGGTGCCGGAGGGCTACACCGGCAGCAGCCTCGCGGTGCCTAGGCCGGTGGATGGCAGCCCGCTCAGCCTGCGGCTGCGGGATCGTGCCGACGTGGTGCGGCCGCTGCGGCTGGAGGTTCAGGCCGCACCCTAACGGCAGGGGCACATTTGCCCCTGCCGCCCGGCCAAGACACCATGCGTCACGGCCCCGTGGGCCGATCACGCACCGGGAGTGTGCCGATGAAAAACAATCAAACCCTGCGCCGCACATCGCGGCGCGCCGCCGCATGGCTGTGCGCCATATTGCTGGCCGGCTGCGGCGACTCCGCGCCCATCGGCACGGCGGGTGGGCCAACGCCCACGCTGCCGGGTGGTGGCGGGGGCGGCAGCAAATGCGCCTTGCAGACCACACCCGCCTTCACCAGCAACTTCACGCCGCTGCCCGCCGCACCCGTCGCCGTGAGCGCCGAGGTGCAGGCCGCACGCGATGCGCTGCTGGGGCCAGGCGCGACCGACCCGGCGCAGGTGAAGGTCTGGTGGTTCGGCGTTGCGGGTTTCATCGCCAGCGTCGGCGGCCATCTGTTCCTGTTCGATGCCTGGGAGATCGTTGGCGCGCACGCCGACTACTCGCCGGTGAAGCGAGAGGACCTCGCTGCCATCAAGCCGGAGGCGATCCTCATCGGCCACGGCCATTTCGACCATGCCGGCGATCTGGGCTATGTCGCCGGCCGCAGCGGTGCGCTGGTGGTGGGTGGCGAAGCCACCTGTGCCACGGCGCGCGAGCAGGCGGCGCAGGACGGCAACGAGAACAACTTCGACTGTCTGCTGCTCGGCAATGCCACGGAGCCTGCGATCGGCACGGTGCAGCAGATCAAGCTCTGGGCCGATGTCGAGCCCATCACCGTGCTGCGCCATACGCACAGCAACCAGGACGCGACCGATCTCGCCGCCGGCAACCTGCCACTGGTCTTCGTGCCGGACATCCTCACCTACCTGATGTATCCGAACACCGATCCAGAGGAAACCGCGCGCTTTGTGCAGACCCTCGATGACGAAAGCGGCAACACGCCGCCCGGCGGCACCTGGGCCTATCACCTCAAGCGTGGCGACTTCACCCTGCTGTGGCACAACTCGGCCGGCCCGATTGCCGAGGGCAAGCTGAAGGCGGCGGAGATCAACTGCGCGCTGGACAGCTTCCCCGCCTGCGTCGACGTGCAGCTGGGCACGATTGTGGGATTTGGTGCCGTCACCAGCGGCCTGCGCGATGTCGGCCAGTACGTGCGCAGCGCCCATCCCAGGGTGCAGCTGCCGAACCATCACGATGCCTGGGCGCCTGCCGTCGGGCCGGGTGCCGAGAGCTACGAGGTGCAGTGGAAGGCCGAGATCGCCTCCATGCCCAACCCGCCTGAACTCGACTATCTCAACGATCCGGAGGACTACCTGCGCGTGCGCAGCTACCGGGTCGACGACCCGAAGTGGAAGACGCCGATGCCGGGCTCGTCCTGCGCGCTGGCGGGCAACTGAGCGACGTACACTTGGGCTCCCCATTTTTCGGAAAGCCCTCATGGATGTGCGCGCCGCCGTGGCCTTTGAAGCAGGCAAACCGCTGTCGATTGAAACCGTGCAGCTCGCTGGCCCGCGTGCGGGCGAAGTGCTGGTCGAGATCAAGGCCACCGGCCTCTGCCACACCGACAAATACACCCTGAGCGGGGCCGACCCGGAAGGTCTGTTCCCGGCCATTCTCGGCCACGAGGGTGCGGGCATCGTGGTGGAGGTCGGTGCGGGCGTGAAGAGCCTGAAGCCGGGCGATCACGTCATCCCGCTCTACACGCCGGAATGCCGCGAGTGCGACTATTGCACCTCGCAGAAGACCAATCTCTGCCAGCAGATTCGCGGCACCCAGGGCAGGGGCCTGATGCCGGATGGCAGCTCGCGCTTTTCCATCGACGGCCGGCCGATCCTGCACTACATGGGCTGCTCGACCTTCGCCAACTACACCGTGCTGCCGGAGATCGCGCTCGCCAAGGTGCGCGAGGACGCGCCGTTTGAATCCATCTGCTACATCGGTTGTGGTGTCACCACCGGAATAGGGGCCGTTATCTTCACGGCGAAGGTCGAGGCCGGCACCAACTGCGTGGTGTTCGGGCTGGGCGGCATCGGGCTCAACGTCATCCAGGGCCTGAAGATGGTGGGTGCCAACATGATCGTCGGCGTCGACACCAACCCGGCGCGCGAGCAGATGGCCCGCCAGTTCGGCATGACCCATTTCGTCAATCCGAAGAGCATCGAGGGTGATCTGGTCGCGCATCTGGTCGAACTCACCAAGGGCGGCGCGGACTATTCGTTCGAGTGCATCGGCAACGTGCAGGTGATGCGCCAGGCGCTGGAGTGCTGCCATAAGGGCTGGGGTGTGAGCACCATCATCGGCGTGGCACCAGCGGGGGCCGAGATCGCCACACGGCCATTCCAACTGGTCACCGGCCGGCGCTGGATCGGCTCGGCCTTCGGCGGCGCGCGCGGCCGCACCGATGTGCCGAAGATCGTCGACTGGTACATGGACAAGCGCATCAACATCGACGATCTCATCACCCATAAATTGAAGTTGGAAGAGATCAACCATGGCTTCGACCTGATGACGCGCGGCGAGAGCATCCGCAGCGTCGTCGTCTACTGATCCGCACCAAGGCAGACCCACATGATCTGGTTGCTCAAGGCCTTTGCCGCCGGCTTCGCCGCCACCCTGGCGTTCCATCAGGGGCTGTTCGCGCTGTTCCACATCGCCGGCCTGGTGCCGGTGCCGGCCTTCAACCTCGCGCCGGTGCCGCCGCTGGGTGTGCCGGCGGTGCTGTCGCTGGCTTTCTTCGGCGGCCTCTGGGGGCCGCCGGTGGCCTGGCTGATCCGCGGCGACCGGGGAGCGCGCTACTGGCTCAAGGCCCTCGTGTTCGGGGCCATCGGGCCGACGGCGGTCGCCATGCTGCTGGTGTTTCCGCTCAAGGGCCTGGCGGTCAATCCCAAGATCGTGGTCGGCGCACTGCTGCTCAACGGCGCCTGGAGCATCGGCGTGGCGCTGTGCATGCGCCTGATGACCGTGCGCCGCAGGGCCTGAGACCATGACCATCACCACCCGCAGCACCCACCAATGTTTCGGCGGCACCCAGGGCTTCTACAGTCACGCCAGCCGCTGCACCGGCACGGTGATGAACTTCGCCGTGTTCACCCCGCCGCAGGCCGCGCAGGGGCCGGTACCGGCGCTGTACTACCTGGCCGGGCTCACCTGCACCGAGGAGACCTTCGTCATCAAGGCCGGCGCGCAGCGGCTCGCCGCCGAGCTGGGCCTGATGCTGGTGACCTGCGATACCTCGCCGCGTGGCCTCAATCTGCCGGGGGAATCCGACAGCTGGGATTTCGGCCTCGCCGCCGGCTTCTACCTGGATGCCACCGAAGCCCCCTGGGCACCGCACTACACCATGGGCAGCTATGTGAACGTCGAGCTGCCTCAGCTGATCGAGGCGAACTTCCCCGCACGCCCGGACCGGCGCGGCCTGTTCGGCCACAGCATGGGCGGGCATGGCGCGCTGGTGAGCGCGCTGCGCCATCCGGGACAGTGGCATTCGCTGTCGGTGCTGGCACCCATCAGCAATCCCACCGCCGTCGCCTGGGGCCACAAGGCCTTCGAGCGCTATCTGGGTGCGGACGATGCGGCCTGGAAGAAATACGATGCCTGCGAACTGATGCGCCAGCAGACCTACCCCGGCCACATCCTGGTCGATCAGGGTCTCGCCGATCAGTTCATCGTCCAGCTGATGCCGGATGCCCTGGAGGCCACCGCCAGGGCCACCGGACAGTCGCTGACCCTGCGCCGCCATGCCGGCTACGACCACGGTTATTTCTTCGTGCAGACCTTCGTGCCCGACCACTTGCGGCACCACGCCGCCATCCTCTGCGCATGAGCACGACACCCGGCCATCTCTGGATCGTCTCCGCGCCCTCCGGCGGCGGCAAGACCTCGCTCACCCGCGCGCTGCTGCCGCGCCTGGCCGCACTCGGCGTCACAGCGCAGATCTCGGTGAGCCACACCACCCGCGCACCGCGTGCGGGCGAGGTGGATGGCACGCACTACCACTTCATCGACGAGACACGCTTCGTCGCACAGATCGCCGATGCGGCCTTTCTCGAACACGCGCATGTGTTCGGCCGCCGCTATGGCACCGCAAGGGCCGAGACCGAGGCGCTGCTGGCACAGGGCATCGACGTGATTCTCGACATCGACTGGCAGGGCGCGCGGCAGGTGCGGGCCGCCATGCCGGCCGCGAAGAGCGTGTTCATCCTGCCGCCTTCGCGTACCGAACTGGAACGCCGCCTGCGCGGCCGGGGCACCGATGCCGACAGCGTGATTGCCGAACGCATGGCGCTCGCGCGCGATGAAATGAGCCATTACGCCGAGTACGAGGCGCTGGTGGTGAACGCCGATTTCGAGATGGCGCTGGAGCAGCTGATTGCGCTTTTCCTCACGCCCCGCCTCGCTTTGACGGCCCAGAAAGCCCGCCACAGCGCGCTGATCAGCGAACTGCTGGAAAACTAGGCAGCATTCGTCTATCCTCCGCGACCCAAAGTTTCACCGCCGAGAGTTCTACATGGCCCGTGTCACCGTCGAAGACTGCCTTCACGAAATCCCCAACCAGTTCCAGCTGACGCTGGTGGCTGCCAAGCGTGCCCGCCAGCTGGCCCGTGGCGCCGAAGCCCATCTGCCCTGGAGCACCCACAAGTCCACCGTGCTGGCGCTGCAAGAGATTGCTGCCGGCCACGTCACCGAAAGCGTGCTGGACGAGCAGGAACTGCCGGCCATCCAGGCCCCGAAGATGGAACTCGAAGCACTCGATCCTTCGTTCGACCTGTAAGTTTTTGTGGTGTGGAAAAGCCCGCTCCAAGCGGGCTTTTTTGTGGGCCTCAGACTTGCGCGTATTTCTCGACATCGCCGACCCAGCGGCGGATCAGCATCCGCGCCAGTTCCGGGCGGGCATCGAGCCAGTCGTCGGCCAGCGTTTGCAGCGCCGGGATCAGTGGCGCATCGCGCTGCGGGTCGGCGAGCTTGAGGCCGATCACCCCGGTCTGGCGACGGCCCAGCAGCTCGCCGGGGCCGCGCAGTTCGAGGTCTTTCTGCGCGATCTCGAAGCCATCGGTGGTGCGCCGCAGCGTGTCGAGCCGCGCGCGGCCGTTCTTGCCCAGTGGCGGCTGGTAGAGCAGCACGCACTGGCTCTCCACCGCGCCACGGCCGACCCGGCCGCGCAACTGATGCAGCTGCGCGAGGCCGAGACGTTCGGCGTTCTCGATCACCATGATGCTGGCATTGGGCACGTCGACACCGACCTCGATGACGGTGGTGGCGACCAGCAGTTGTGTCGCGCGCTCCTTGAACGCCCCCATCTGTGCGGCCTTCTCGCTGCCCTTCATGCGGCCATGCACGAGGCCGATGAAGAGATCGGGCAGGGCGATGCGCAGCTGCTGGGTGATGGTCTCGGCGGCCTCGGCCTCCAGCTCGTCGCTGTCTTCGATGAGCGTGCAAACCCAGTAGACCTGCTTGCCCGCGCGGCAGGCGGCGCCGATGCGTTCGATGACCTCGGCGCGCTTCTCGTTGATGAGGGCGACGGTGGTGATGGGCGTGCGGCCAGGTGGCAGCTCGTCGATCACGCTCACGTCGAGATCGGCATAGAGCGTCTGCGCCAGCGTGCGCGGGATTGGGGTCGCGGACATGATGAGCTGGTGTGGCGAGGCACCCTGCGGGCCCTTGTCGCGCAGGGCCAGCCGCTGGCCGACGCCGAAGCGGTGCTGTTCGTCCACAACCACCAGCGCTAGTTTCGAGAACGCCACGCTCTGCTGGAACATCGCGTGGGTGCCGACGACGATGTGCGCGGCACCACTGGCGATGGCGGCGAGGGCCAGATCCTTCTGCGACTTTTTCAGCTTGCCGGCGAGGAAGACGACGTTGAGACCGAGTGGGGCGAACCACTTGGCGAGGTTGATGGCGTGCTGCTCCGCGAGCAGCTCGGTGGGGGCCATGAGCGCGCCTTGGAAACCGGCGCGTGCAGCGGCGACGAGGGCCACCGCCGCAACAACGGTCTTGCCGCTGCCGACATCGCCCTGCACCAGCCGCAGCATGGGGCGCGGCTCGCGCACATCGAGGGCGATCTCGCGCACCACGCGCTGCTGCGCGCCCGTGAGCGTGAACGGCAGCACTGCCTGCAGGGCGCGATGGGCTTCAGCAATGCCGGTGAGCAACGGGGCGGGGCGCATCTTCACCTGCCGCCGCAACAGCCGCATGCAGAGCTGATGCGCGAGCAGTTCCTCATGAATCAACCGCACCTGCGCCGGGTGCGTGACCGCCATCAGCTGCTGCGAATCGGCATCGCCTTCCGGCAGGTGGATGAGCTTGAGTGCGGCCAGCGTGTCGGGTTGCGGCAGGCCGGGCAGGGGCGTGACGAGACCGCGTTCGCGTGCGGCGATGTCGAAAGCCGAGGCGATCAGCGTGCGCAGCTTGGGCTGGGTGATGCCGGCGGTGAGCGGATAGATGGGCGTGAGCCGCGCCTCGGTGGGCAGGGCTTCGCGCGAGTCGGCGATCTTGTATTCGGGGTGGATGATCTCGAAGCCGCCACTGCCCGCCCGCACGGTGCCGTAGGCGCGCAGCCACTTGCCGTTGACGAAGGCCGCGCGCTGGGCCTCGTTGAAGTGGAAGAAGCGCAGGGTGAGGCCATCGAAGCCATCGTCGATGGCCACCCGCAGCGTGCGCTTGCCGGCAAAGCGCACGTCGCTGGCGACGACCTTGCCCATCACCAGCAGCTCTTCGCCCGCCTTGAGATGCGCGATGGGCGTGGCATGGCGGCGGTCCTCGTAGCGCAGCGGCAGGTGGAACAGGAGGTCCTGCACCGTCTCGATGCCTAAGCCGCGCAGCACGCCCGCAAACCAGGGGCCAGCGCCCTTGAGGAACTGTGTTGGTGAATCGAGCCGCGCGCCAGTCAGGGCCGCCGCAGGTTTGGCGGCCCTAGAGGGTGTCATGGCGTCGTGGACGCACAGCGTTGCGAGTCAAAAGCGCGCAGTGCGAGGCGCGAGACGTAGCCAATATGTCCATATTGGCAAGTCTCGCAACGAAGCAATGCGCGCTTTTGCCCGCAACCCTCTGGGGCCGGACTGTTTTGGGGCATTGCTGCGTCACAAGGCTTGCGAAGACTTCAAGTATTCGCTGCGCCGCGTTCCTTGCACTGCCCCAAAACAGCCTTCGGCCGCTGTGTGTCCACGACGCCATGACACTCTCTTCTATTCGAGCACGAGAACCATGTCTGCCTCGACCCGCGAACCACGCGGCAGGCTCGCCACACCCACGGCAGCGCGGGCAGGGTAGGGCTGCACGAAGTACTGGCCCATGATCTCGTTCACCTTGGGAAAGTGCGCCAGGTCGGTGAGAAACACGCCGAGCTTCACCACATCGCTCAAGGAGCCACCGCTGGCCTTGGCGACGGCGGCGAGGTTCTTGAACACCTGGTGGATCTCGTCCTCGAT
>JAZKFO010000024.1:0-64966 GCA_040386395.1 Pseudomonadota bacterium
CTTTCCAGCGCCACTGGTCCACCAGCTTGCCCCAGGGCAGGAAGGTGATCTTGTCCAGCGCCAGCTTCATCTGCGAGTTGATGGTGGACTTCTCGTCGGTCTTCACGCCTTTGACGAGGCCGATCTTTTCGAGATGCGCCGGGGTCAGCGACAGCGCCACGGTATCGCCGATGGCTTCGTGGAAACCATCGTGCGCACCGTTCTGGAAAATCGGTGCGAGGTGGTTGTACATGAGGAAGTAATAGATGTGTCCCAGCTCGTGGTGGATGGTGCTGAGCTGTTCCTCGTTGGGCTCGATGCACTGCTTGATGCGCACATCGCCAGCGAGGTTCAGATCCCACGCCGAGGCGTGGCAGACCACATCGCGGTCACGCGGCTGGCTGAGCAGGCTCTTCTCGTAGAAGCTCTTCGGCAGCGAGGGGAAGCCCAGCGAGGTGTAGAACTCTTCGGCCACCTGCGTCATCTTCACCGCAGCGGCGGCGTCGGCCTTGCGCTCCAGCTCGGCCAGATCCTTCGCACTCGGCTTGCCCTTGAAGGCCGTGACCAGCGCCTGGTATTCGGCATCGCGGTGCGATTTCAGCACCGCCGTCACGTCGAGGTTGGAGACGCCCTGGTAGGGCTCCATCAGCGGGTAGAGATTGCTCCACTGCTGCGCCCACATATTGCCCAGCAAATGGGCGGGGATCAGGCCGTTCTTCGGCACCACCGCATCGCCGTACTTGCCATTGAGCTTGGTGCGCACGGCGCAGTGCAGCGCGTCGTAGAGCGGTTTCACCTGGCTCCAGAGACGCTCGGTTTCGGCGGCGAAATCTGCCGGCGGCATGTCGTAGCCGGCGCGCCACATCTCACCCATGTCCTGGTAGCCGCTGGCGCCAGCGGCGTTGTTCTGCAACTCGATGAAGCGCACGTAATCCTTGCGGATCGGCTTCGCCGTGGCATGCCAGCCCGCCCAGGCTTCGGCGATTTCGGCCGGCGTGTTCTTCAGCTCGGTGTTGTCGACGATCTTCTCGATGGCTTGCAGGGTCAGGCATTCCTCGTTGCCGGCGGCGGACTTCTTGCACCACTTGCCGGTGCCGTAGTTGGCCTCCATCTTCGAGCCGATCTTGGCGACTTCCTCGCGCTCCTTGGCGTCGCCGGGGGCGGCGGATCCCACCCTGATCAGCGTCAGGCCACGGGCGGTTTCCGGCTTCAGGTCCTTGAGCGCGTAGAACGGCTTGGCGGCCTGACTGACTTCGGCATTGAAGCTCAGCTGGCGCTCGTTGGCGCGGCTGGCGAGCAGCTGGGTGTCGTCGGTGATGAAGTTGGACTGCACCCACTGGGCGGCGACGACATCGGGATACATCTTGCGATAGTCGTCGTTGTACTTGGCGATGAACATGTCGGCCTGAAGCGCGGTCGGGCTGCTTGCCACCGGGGCCTCAGCAGCAGGCGCCGTGGCAGGTGCCTCGGACTTGCCGCAGGCGGCGAGCAGCAGCATCGCGGCGGCGGGGATGAGCAGACGGTGGAAGCTGGACATTGGGTCTCTCTTTGAAGTCGAAAGGATGTAGATGCCGGAGCGCGGCGAATGGTTGCTTATTTGATGTCGCCCATCAGTCTTTGCACCGGCTTGGCCAGCAGCAGCATGAAGATGCCCGCACCGGCGGCGGTGAAGAACACGAACTGGAAGCGGTCGGACATGCCCGCAATGTCGTCCTGCGCCAGATGCCCTGCCAGCAGGCCCGCAATCAGCTTGCCGAGTGCCGAGGCCGTGAACCACATGCCGAACATCATCCCCTGATAACGCGCGGGCGAAAGCTTGTTGACGGCCGCGAGGCCCACCGGCGAGAGACAGAGCTCGCCCATGGTGTGGAAGAGATAAGTCAGCAGCAGCCAGGTCGGTGCCACCTTCTCGCCCGCTGCCACGTAGACCGAAGCCCAGGCCAGCACCGCGAAGCCGATGGAGAGTTGCAGCAGGCCGAAGGCGAACTTGAGCGGGGTCGAGGGGTTGAGATTGCGCTTGGCGAGGTTGACCCACAGGGCCGCGAAGAAGGGCGAGAGGATGACGATGAGCAGTGGGTTGACGGCCTGGATCCAGGAAGCCGGCATCTCCCATCCCAAGATCACGCGGTCGGTGTGCTCCTTGGCGAACAGCGTGAAGCTGGAGCCAGCCTGCTCGAAGCCGCTCCAGAACAGGGCCGCACCGACGAACAGCACGATCACCACCATCACCCGCTTGCGCTCGATCGGCGTGAGCCCGCCAAACAGCAGCAGCCAGCCGAAGCAGCCGATCGCCAGCAGCACGATGAACACGCCACTGCTCTTGGCAATCGCCAGCGGGTTGAGCACCAGCGCACCCATGAGGGCCGCTGCAATCACCGCTGCTGCGCCGGCCACGAACAGGCCCACGGCGGTCCAGCCCCAGCGCCGGGTGTTGGCATCGCTGGCTGCATTGCCACTGCTGACCGCGGCGAGGCCGAGGCTGCCCAGATGGTGCTCGGTGAGCTTGTACTGGATCAGCCCCGCCACCATGAACACACCCGCCGCACCGAAGCCCCAGTGCCAGCCCACCTTCTCGCCCAGCCAGCCGCACAGCAGCTTGCCGATGAAGGAACCGAGGTTGATGCCCATGTAGAACAGCGAGTAGCCGGCATCCTTGCGGGCCGATTCCGCGTCGGCATACAGCCCGCCCACCAGCGCGCTGACATTGGGCTTGAGCAGGCCGGTGCCCAGCGCGATGAGCACCAGGCCGATGAAGAAGGTAGCCTGGGTGTTGAGCGCCATGGTGAAGTGGCCGGTGGCGATCACCACGCCGCCCCAGAAAACCGCGTTGCGCTGGCCGATCAGCCGGTCGGCAATCCAGCCCCCCGGCAGGCCAGAGAGATACACCGAGGCGGTGTAGAGGCCATAGATGGCGAGTGCGGTTTCCTTGCTGATGCCAAGGCCTGGGTTTTCGCCCTCGACCATCGCCACCATCGACAGCACCAGGATCGCGCGCATGCCGTAGTAGCTGAAGCGCTCCCACATTTCGGTAAAGAACAGCGTTGCCAGGCCACGGGGGTGGCCTAGCCATTGAGCTTGTTGCATGGGTATTGCGCTCCGAATCTCGTGATGCCGTTGACCATGCCGCGCGCGAGGCGGTGGCGTCAATGCAAACGCGCAAGTTCCGGGCCACGAAAAAGCCCGCCGAAGCGGGCTTTTTCGTGGCGCTTGCAGATCGTGGTCAGACCGCCCGGCGGCGGCGCAAACCGAGCAGGCTGGCGAGCGCGAGCAGGCTCAGCGAACCAAAGCTGCCGCCACCACCACCATTGCCCCCTGTGAGCGCGGTCGGCGCGCGGCCAGCACCACCGGCCTTGATGAGGATCCGGCCATTGGCCACCCCATCGGCATCGCCGGGGCCGCCATCCACCACAGTGAACGTCACCGTCTGGCCATCGCCAGAACCGTCAGTGATGCACTGCGAGGGGCAGTTGACGTAGGTGGTCACCGAGCTGCCGGCAGGCAGCCGCACGGTCACCGTCGCCGAGCCACCGGTGGCGAGGCCGGCAATGGTGTAGGTGAAGAAGCCATTGTCATAAACCAGGTTGGCGGGTGCGTTGGCCGGCGGTGCCGTGCTGACCAGACCCTCGAAGCCTCCGAACGTGGTGCTGAAGCCAATCGAGCGACCCTGACCATCGCTGGCGCTTGCACTGGCCGGTGCGGTGTCGTCATCACTGATCGTGCCGACGGCCTGGCCGCGGCTGACGCTGACGCTGGCATTGCCCAGCATGACCGTGAAGGTCTCGCTGGATTCGTCGCTGCTGTCCGCCGTGACCGGCACCGTGAAGCTGGTGCTGGTCTGGCCGGCCGGGATGGTCAGCGTGCCACTGCCGGCCGTGTAGTCCTCTCCTGCCAGTGCCACGCCGTCAACAGTGGCGTAGCTCACCGTTACAGCCGTGCTTGAAGACGTGCTCAGCGACAGCGTGAAACGCATCAGCGTGTTGGCATTGTTGCTGCCCTCCACCACGCTGCTGTCGGCGATGCTCAGCGTCGGTGCGGCATCGTCGTTGCCGATGGTGCCGGTGGCGCTGTCATCGGCGATGGCCGCATTGACGGCTGCCGAGAGGTTGAGCAACAGGGTTTCGCTGGCCTCGCTCTGGGTATCGCCGCTCACCGTCACCAGCACGGTCTTGCTGGTTTCGCCGGGAGCGAAGCTCAGCGTACCGCTGCTGGCGGTGTAGTCGCCGCCCGCCGTGGCCGTGCCGTCGGCGGTGGCAAAGGCCACCGTCACGGTCTGGCTGCTGGCCGCAGAGAGGCTGACCACAAAGGAGAGATTGCCCGTGCCGCTGTTGCCCTCGACCATCGAGGCATCGGCCACGGCGAGTGCCGGCGCTGCATCGTCGTCGACGATGGGCACCGTCACCTGGCTCGGATCACCGGCCGGGATGTCGCCGCTGATGCCGGCGATGGCCACCACCACCGTCTCGTTCGCCTCGTCGAGGCTGTCGTTGACCGCATTGAGCGTGACGGCATTGCTGACCAGGGCGCCGGCCGGGACGACGACGCTGCTGCCGGAGCGGCTGTAGTCATCCGGGAAGGACGCCGTGCCGCCGAAGCTCAGGCTCACCGTCACGTCGGCCGCATTGGCGGTGCTCAGTCGCGCCACCACCTCGGCAGTGCCTCGGCTCTCGTTGCCACTGGCGTTTTGCACCGCCAGCGTCACGTTCGGCTGTCCCTCGTCGTCGATGATGCTGCCGCTGGCCGCCGACACATCGCCGGGGGTGGCGTTGTTGCTGATGTTGCCGATCACCACGGCAAGGGTTTCATTGCCCTCGAAGATCTCGTCGCCAATGGCCGCCAGCGGGATCGAAGCGCTGCGGCTGCCGGCCGGGATGGTGATGCTGTCAGCACCGCTGTAGTCGATGCCACGGCTGGCGCCGCCGGTATAGCCGAGTGCCACCACGACATCTTCAGCGCTGTCGCCGCCGGTCAGTGCTGCGGTCAGCGTGGCCGTGCCGCCGGTCTCGGCGAAGCTCGAAGGTGCCAGGCTGAGCGAAACGCTGGGCGTGTCGTCGTCGTCGCTGATGCGGCCCGTCGCCATGTTGGCCGGTGCGGCCGGCAGTGCCGCGCCGTTGTCGGCGCTGTCGAGCGTGACCGTGAAGGTCTCGCCATCGGCCTCGTCGACGCTGTCGCTGCTGGTCGCCACCACGATGCTGCCGCTGGTCTCGCCCGCATTGATGACCAGCTGGGTCGGGCTGGGCAGGGTGTAATCGCTGCCGGCGGTCGCACTGCCATCCGCCAGGCTGTAGCCGAGCGTGATGGTGCGGTCGCTGGCATTCGAGAGCGTCACTGCAAAGCTGGCGCTGCCGCCTTCGGCCACGCTGGCGGCGTCGGCGATGCTGATTGTGGCGGTGTCGTCATCGCTGATGGTGCCGATGGCGCTTGCGGTGCCCAGCGTCGCATTGGTCGCCGCACCCAGGGTGACGGTCAGCGTCTCGTCGAGTTCGTCGATCAGGTCGCTGGCCACCGTGATGCTGATGCTGCCGCTGGTGCCGGAATTGGCTGCGATGGTGGCGGTGCCGCTGGCCACGGCGGTGTAGTCGCTGCCGCCGGTGGCGCTGCCATTGCTGGTCGAGTAGCTCACGGTCACGTCCTGCGCGCTGGCAGCGCTCAGGGTCAGCGGCAGGCTGAGCGTGGTCGTGCCATTGCTGCCCTCCACCACGCTGGCGTTGCCGATGCTCACGCTCGGGCCGTCGTCGTCGCTGATGACGCCGCTGGCCTGCTGGGTGCCGTCCTCGCTGGCGTTGGCCACGCTGCTGATGTCGACCAGCACCGTCTCGTCGGCCTCGTCGTCGCCGTCGGCGGTGGCGGTGAGTGTGATGGTGCCGCTGGTGCTGCCTGCCGCGATGACGATGCTGCCGAGGCCACCGGTGTAATCGGTGCCATTCGTGGCCGTGCCGCTGTAGGCGAGATTCACCGACACGGGCTGCGGCGAGACGGCCGAGAGCGTGGCAGTGAGCGTGGCCGTGCCGCCGTTTTCGGCCAGCGGGCTGCCGCCGAGCGTGAGGGCGACGGTCGGGCCATCGTCGTCGCTGATGAGGCCGCTGGCCTGCTGAGCAGTGGCCTCGGTGGCATTGGTGGCGCTGTCGATGTCGACCGTGAAGGTCTCGTCGGCCTCGTCCGCAGTGTCATTGGTCGCGGTCAGCGTGATGCTTGCCGCGTTGCCGCTGGCACCGGCCGGGATCACGATGCTGCTGGCGCCGCTGTAGTCGGTGCCACTGGTTGCGGTGCCGGTGTAGGCCAGATTGACGGTGACGTCCTGGCCGGAGGGCACACTCAGTGTCGCCGTCAGCGTCGCCGCGCCGGCGTTCTCGGCCAGGGGGCTGCCAGTCAGCGAGAGCGTGACGCTCGGCGCCGCATCGTCGTTGACGATGGTGCCGGCCGCCGTCGCGTCCGCAGGCACCGCGAAAGTTGCATTACTCGGGTTGCTGAGCGTGACGGTGAAGGTCTCGTCGGCTTCCGACAGCGTGTCGCTGCTGAGGGTCACGTCGAAATCGACGCTGGTGGTGCCGGCCGGGAACATCAGCATCTGCGTGTTGCTGCTGTAGTCGCTGCCGGATTTGGCGGTGCCGTCGGCAGTGGTGGCGGTGGCCATCACGGCCTTGGCGCTGGCGGCCGAGAGCGTCGCGGTGAAGCGCAGCAGCTTGGTGCCCACATCGCCTTCGCTGATCGAGACCGGTGCGATGCGCAGCGTCGGTGGCTCGTCGTTGTCGATGATGGTCACCGCATTCGAGGTTTGTGTGCCCAGCGTGCCCGGTGCGGAGGGGTTGCTGATGGCCACGGCAAAAGTCTCGTCGACTTCGTCGGTGGGGTCATCGACGAGCGGGATGCTGATGGTCTGCGCGCCGCCGCTGCCGGCGGGGAAGCTCACGGTGGCCGAGGCCGGCACCGTGTAGTCCACCGCGGCCGTGGCGGTGCCCGCCGTCACCGCGAAGTCCACCGTCGCGGGCGCGAGCGAGCGGCCGATGCGGTTGACGGTGATCACCGCATTGCCGCCCATCACACCCTCGTCGACGGTCGTGGTCGCGGTGGCGAGTTCGAAGCGGAAGTCGTCGTCGGTGATGGTGCCGGTCGCCGTGCGCGGTGTGGTGTCGCTGTCGGCTGGCTGGCTGGCGTTGTTGGGATTGCTCAGTGTGACGGTGAAGGTCTCGTCGCCCTCGATCTCGCTGTCGCCGATCAGGGTGGTGCGGACATTGGCGGTCGTGGCGCCAGCGGCGAAGGTGACCGTGCCGGTCTGCGAACCATTGGCGGTGGTGAAATCGGTGCCGAAGCCCGCCATCCCCGCACCCGTGCCGGTGCTGATCTGGTACTGCACGGTGCTGCTGATGGTGCTGACATCGCCCTCTCGGGTGATCGTGAACAGCAGCTCGCGACCTTCGGCCTCGTCGGTGCTCGCGAAGCTGCGGCTGCTGAGGTAGACGCGCGGCTGGTTGACGATGGTGACGGTGGCGATGTCGGAGCCCGACAGCACCGTGCCGCCGGCAGCGGCCAGCAGGTTGGCAGTGAAGGTCTCGTTGGGCTCGGCCGGGGTGGCGCCGTCGTCGAAGATCATCACCGAGAAGCTCTTGCTGGCAGTGTCGCCATTGGGGTAGCGCAGGGCGCCGCCGCAGGCATCGTCGTCGGTGCTGGCGGTGCTCATGCCGACATCGCTGCGGTCGGCACCGGCGTAGTCGCCGGGCGAGACCGCTCCGTTGGGGCCGGTCGGACCGTCGATGGTCTTGTAGGGGATGCACACCGCTTCGCCATCAACCGCATCGAGTGCCTCGACGGTGAAGCTGGCGAACAGGTCGCTGCCCTCGCGCACGCTCAGCGCCGTCTGCGTCAGCTGGTAGCGCGGCTGCTCGTCGGAGCTGGTGCTGAGCTGGGCGGCAGCGGTGCCGAGCACGGCATCGTTGGTGGCATTGCTCAGCGCGAGGTTGAGCAGATGATGCGACTCGCGGCGGGTGTCGTTGCAAATCTGCACATTCACCAGTGCTTCGGTCGCGCCGCTGCCATTGAAGGTGACGGTACCAGTGCCGTTGCTTGCAACCGTAATTGTGGTGGCGTTGGGTGCGGTGCCGCCGCCGGTGGCGGACAGGAAGTAGTCGTTGGATGCGGCATCGGCGGTGCAGGCCGTGGTGCCGAAGGTCGAGTAGGCCGGCGCGGTGATGGCGAAGCTGGCGGCTGCCGTTGTGCTGGTGCCGTTGTTGCCGATGCGACGAATAGCGAAGGTCTTAGTCGTCAGAGGCGTGGCGGTCTCAGTGCCGGACTGAATCGCGCACTTGGCGGGCTCGGCGACACAATCATCGACGAAGCCGATCGCGCCCTGGGTGGGCACATCCTCATCGTTGGCGATGGTGCCGGTGCCCTGGTTGTCGCCGATCACGCCGCCGCCAGTGACGTTGCTGAGGTTGAGCACGAAGGTCTCGTCACCCTCGAACTTGGTGTCTCCGATGGCATTGACCGTGACTATCTTGCTGGTCTCGCCGGGCATGAAGCTGAGCACGGTGGCGGCTAGGGCCGTGTAGTCGCCGTCCGCCGTCGTCGCGCTGCCGTTGGCGGTGGCGTAGCTCACCGTCACGGTCTGGCTGCTGGCGGGGATAAGCGTGATGGTGAAGTTGATCGGCGAGTTGCCGCTGATGCCCTCCGGCACCGGCATCGGGTCGTTGATCATGACCGTCGAGGCACCGTCGTCATCCGCGATGCTGACGGTGGCGGTGCGGTTGGCGACGGTGGCGGTGAGCGCCGCATCGCAGGCCGGGGCGGCGATGGGAGCATCGACATCGTTGATGCAGGCCACTGCGGTCAGGTTGACGCGAAAACGCTCCAGCGGTTCTGCAATCGCATCGTTGGTGAGCGCGACCGATACGGCCTTGCTCGTCTCGCCGGCTTCGAATACGACCGTGGCGGTGGGGGTGGCGGTGTAATCGCTGCCAGTGGTGGCGCGGCAGGCCGGTGTGGGTGTGCAGGTGTCGTCGCCGGTGCTGTAGCTAACCCGCACGCGGCCCTTGCTGCCAATGGTGCGAGTGATGGTGAGCGTCGCGCTGCCATCAGCCAGGTTGAGGCCATCGGCGCTCTCGGTGCCCATGATGTTGAGCGGGCTGAACTGGAAACTGCCGTTCTCGGCGTCGTTGATGGTGACGGTGGCACTCGCCAGCGCACCCAGGTCCGCGAACTGTGTCGGTGCAGTGACGACGACCCGGAACACCTCGCTGCTCTCCTCGATGGCATCGTTGAGGATGTCGATGAACGCGATAAGGGAAAATTGGCCGGACCCGCCAGCGGTGAAGGTCTGCGTTTCGTTGATTACCGGCTCGTAGTCGCCACCCGCATTGGTGGTGACATCGAAGGTATTGAAGATCACCGAGGGCGTCGTCGCGGCCGCAGAACCGACGCCGTAGCGGCGCAGGTCGGCGCGCACTGTGGTGACGTCTTCGCTGGTGTTGAATGTCGACTCACCGTCGGCATATTGAAACTCGATGAGGCCAAAGCCGCCGAACTCCACCGCGCCGATATCGCGCCGCACGGTGTTGTTGCCGGGATTGCCATCGGCACCGCCATCCTGCGCGTCGGCAGCACGCTGATCCTTGGCATTGGCCCACACCGGGTTGCTGGCGTCGATGGCCGGGCTGCCGACCAGCAGCTTGCGAGTCAGCGGCAGGGCGGCAGTCTGGTTGTTGGCGAGCGCGCCGATCAGCACGGTGGCGCCGAGACTCTGGCGGTCGCTGGTCTGGGTGAAGCCGCAGCTCATGTCGCCGCCCAGGTTGTAGCCTGAGTTATTGCTGTCGGTGTGTTCGACGTTGCGGAAGCAGTCCAGCCCGGTGTTGAGCGCAACGATGTTGCTGGTGAAGGGAAACTCGAAGCTGCCGGGGAAGGTGAGGTTGGGCGCGCCCGCCACCCGGATGCCGCCGCCATTGCTGGCCGCTGCGGTATTCGAGGCGATGGTGCTGTGGATCATCGACGAGGACGCCGGATTGGCGAGGTCGGCCCCGATGCCGGCACCGTTGTTGGCGGTGTTGTTGGAGATGGTGACGTTCTCGATGCGTGCCGAACCGCCGCTGACGTTGGCGACGTTGTCGTCGAGCCAGAGACCGCCGCCGCCCGCCGTGGCGGTGTTGCCGCTGAGCGTGCTGCCGGTGAGCATGACCATGCCGCGCTTGATGGCGATGCCGCCGCCATTGGCCGCGGTGTTGCCACGCACGGTGGCGCCCAGCAGGCGGATGTCGGAGGTGGTGAGACGCTTGCTGATCCAGAAACCGCCGCCGTCGGCGGTAGCGGTGTTGGCCAGGGCCACCGTGGTGCCACCGAAGTCGCCAGCGGTCACGTTGATGTCGCCACCGTTCTGCAAGTCGGCGTAGACCGCGCCACCGTTGCCGGCCGTGGCGGCGTTGCCGCTCATCACGACATTGCTCAGTGTCAGCACGTCATCGCTGGCATTGGCGAGCGTGGCATCGGCGATGCCGGCCAGGCCATTGGCGCTGCTGGTGATGTAGATGCCGCCGCCGATGGTGCCGCTGTTGTTGGTGATGCGGCTGCCGCCGGTCACGACCAGGGCATTGCCATCCGCCACGCTGATGGCGCCGCCGGGACCGCCAGGACCTGCACCCGGCGCATTGCCCGCCACGCTGGTGTTGTCGTCGAGCACGACGTTGTTGAGCATCAGTTTGGAGGGAAAGCCCGCGCCGAAATAGATGGCGCCGCCGCCGGTGGCCGTGTCGTTCAGGCCGCCAGTGAGCGTGATGTTGCTGAGCTCCGAGTTGCCGGCCGAGATGCCGCCGGCCGAGTAGCTGAGCAGGGCGAACTGGCCGCCGGCATCGACGGTGATGGTGTCGCCCGGGTTGTTGGCATTGATCGCATTGATCAGCACCGGCTCGGTGATGGCCGGCAGATCGCTGGTCAGCGTCACGGTCGCCACGGTGCCGGTGGTGGCCGCCACGTCGAACAGAATGGTGTCGACGCCAGGGTTGGCATTGGCCTGCTGGATGGCGGCGCGCAGGCTGCAGGTGCCGGGGATCAGCACCGTCTGGCCGTTGGGGAAGGGCGGCGGCGGGATCACCTGGGTCTGTCCGCACTCACCATCGGTCGTCGAGCCATCTGCCGTATCCGCGTTGCTGTCGACGGTATACGTCGCGGCAACGCCCATCACCGACGAGGCGCTGCACATGGTCAGCAGCGAGACGGCCAGCAGCTTGGCAAGATGGTTGCGCGAATTCATGTTCCCTGACCCCAATGACGAAGATGGGCGTCCTGCCCGGATTCAGGGTGCTTTCCGTTCCGCACCTCGATGTGCCGCCTGCTCTGCGGCTGCGGTTGCTGCAATTGTAAGCAGGCCATTGCGGCAAAGCGATGAAGTTTTATTGCCTATGGGCCTGATGTCATCAGGCTTTGAAGAGCCAGTAGCCCCAGTAGAGAGCAGCGACCAGACCGGCGATGACGAGCAGGCGTACCCAGGAGCGGGTGGTGGGCGTGACGGGCAGGTCGGGCCTGAAGTGCCCTCGCAGCAGTTGCAGGTTGCGACGGTTGCTGCGGTAGGCCACATCCACCACATCGCCCAGCACCGGCACCAGTCCGCTGATGGCGTCGATGCCGACGTTACGCGCCATCTTCCACTTGAGTGCGGCAGGCGCACCCAGGCGATGGGCCTCGTAGATGAACCAGCTGCCCAGCGCCACACCGGCCACATCGCCGACGCCGGGGATGAGGCCGATCACGGCATCCAGCCCCACGGTGATGGAAGTGCCGGGGATGCGGATGGCCTCGTCCAGCACCCTGGCAATGCGCTCGACACGATGCAGGGGGTCTTGCGGGGCGGGCGAAGGGGCTGTGGGCATGATGTTGGGGAGGGTTTCGTTACACTCGACACCAGTTTCACATACCGACCCCGAACGATGCGCGTACTTTCCCACCTGGGCTACTGGCTTGCCTGGCTTCTGTTTCGGCCGCTGCTGGCTCTCGTCAAGTTCAGGGTGGCACCGGGTGATCTGCACGAGCAGTTGAAGCTCGATCTCAACAAGCCGATCTGCTTCGTGCTGCCGCAGCGTTCGTGGATTGATCTGTTCGCACTCGACAAGGTCTGCCGCTCGCTGGGCCTGCCCACGCCGCAGCGCACGGGACTGAGCCTGCCTTCTGCCGGCCGCGCCGGCTGTGTGTATCTACCGGCCCTGCTGGAAACGCGGGTGCGCCACACGCCGCTGACGCAGGTGCTGGTGACGGCGGCGGGTGACCCGGAGTTCGACATCCAGATCGTGCCGGTGTCGATTTTCTGGGGCCGCGACCCTGGCAGCGAGCAGAGCCTGTTCAAGCTGGTGTTCGCCGACAACCCGCAGGCGGGCGCGGTGCGCAAGCTGTTCATCATGCTGGTGAATGCGCGCAACATGCTGGCCAATTTCGCCCAGCCGATTGGCTTCCGCAGCTATGTCGCGCAGGAGGCCGAACCGAACCGTGCGGTGAAGAAGATGATCCGCGCCGTGCATTTCCACTTCCTGCGTGCCCGCACGGCGGTGCTGGGGCCGGAGCTGCCGCCACGGCGACTGATGATCGAGCAGGTGGTGGCGTCGCGGCTGGTGCGCCGCTGCATCGAGGAAGAGGCAAAGGCCAAGAGCAAGACCATCGAGCAAACCGCCAAACGGGCGCGGCGTCTGGCCGATGAGATTGCAGCCGGCTACTCGAGTGCGGCGATCAATTTCGTCGAACGCCTGCTGTCGATCTTCGTCTGGGAGAAGGTGTTCAAGGGCATCGACGTGCGCGGCCTGGACTCGATCCGCGAGCTGGCACAGAGCCACGAGATCATCTACCTGCCCAGCCACCGCTCGCATGCGGACTACCTGCTGCTGAGCTACATCCTCTACCACCGTGGCATGGTGCCGCCGCACATTGCCGCCGGCATCAACCTCAACATGCCGGTGGTGGGCGGGCTGCTGCGCCGCTGCGGGGCCTTCTTCATGCGCCGCAAATTCTCCGGCGACCCGCTCTACACCGCCATCTTCCGCTCGTATGTGGATGCGCTGGTGGCGCGCGGCTATGCCATCGAGTTCTTCCCGGAAGGCGGCCGCTCGCGCACCGGCCGCCTGCTCGCACCCAAGACCGGCCTGCTGTCGATGGTGGTCGAATCCGCCCTGCGCCAGCGCACCCGGCCGGTGGCGCTGGTGCCGATCTACATCGGCTACGACAAGGTCTGGGAAGTGGGCAGCTACTTCAAGGAACTGAAGGGTGCCAAGAAGGAGAAGGAGTCGGTCGAAGGCCTGCTCAAGGCCACCAAGATCCTGGGCAAGAGCCACGGCAAGGCCTACCTGAACTTCGGCGAGCCGCTGCTGCTGCACCCTTATGCCGATGCCGAGCTGCCGGGCTGGCGCGAGGCCTTCATGCCCGGCACCGACACGCGCCCCAATGGCTATTCGATGTTTGTGCGCACCCTGGCCGAGGAAAACGCGCGTCGCATCAATGCCGCCGCCGTGGTCAACCCTTGCAGCCTGGCCGCCACGGCGCTGCTGGCCAGCCCGCGTGGCGCGGCCAGCGAGGACGAGATCGTCGAGCAGATCGGCCATCTGGCCTGGCTGCTCAAGGGCGAGCCATACAGCGAGCAGATGCAGATTCCGGATGCCAACCCGCGCGCGGTGCTGGAGTGGGCCATGCCGGTGTCGCGCATCGTCCGCGTGCCGCACGAGTGGGGCGGGCTGGTGGGTGCGGCCGACCGTGACGCGGTGCTGCTCACCTACAACCGCAACAACATCCAGCACCTGTTCGCCATCCCCTCCTTCATCGCCAACCTGTTCCGCACCCGCGCCAAGTTGAGCGAAGAGGCCATCGTCATGGGCTGCCGGGCGCTGTATCCCTTTCTGCGCACCGAGTACTTCCTGCGCTGGCCGATCGACGAGATCGAACCGGTGGTGCGCCGCTGGGTGGCGGTGATGACCAACATCGGCCTGCTGCGCCGCGAAGGAGAAGACCTGTGGCGGCCGGATGTCACCGCCCATGCCTATTCCACGCTCGCCATGCTCGGCCGCATTCTGGGTGAGACGCTGGAACGCTACGGCATGACCGCCCTGCTGCTGGCCGATGAATACCGCAACAACGCCGACCTGGGCCGCGAGAAGTTCGAGAAGGACTGCCGCCTGCTGGCCGAGCGCATGGCCGTGCTCACCGGCCGCGAAGCCCCTGAGTTCTTCGACCCGGCGCTGTTCAAGGGTTATCTGAACACGCTCATCGGCATCGGCCTGGTGCGGGTGGATGCCAACAGCAAGCTGGTGGTCGATGCCCGCATCGAACGCATTGCCGAACGTTCTCTGGAACTCTTGTCCGACGAAAGCCGTCAGACCCTGCTGCAACTCCTCTCGCGTCGCCATGCGGCGGCCGTCCCGCCAGCAGGCAGTATTCCCAGCTAGCCAAATACCGCACACCGCTGTAATTTGCGCCGCTGATCCACCTGACCCACGCCCCTTAAGGATTCACCCCATGTCCGTACTGAAACATTCCGCTTTCGCGCTGGCCATCGCCGCCGCACTCGCCATCACCGCCTGCAAGAAGGACGAGCCGAAGGCCGTGACGGCTGAAGACCTCAAGACCGACGCGCAGAAGTTCGGCTACGCCATCGGCGTCGATCTCGCCAAGTCGCTCAAGCCCGTGAAGGACGATGTGGACATCAAGGCCCTCGAAGCCGGTCTGGATGCCGTGATGGCCGGCGGCGAGCCCGTGCTCGACGACGCCACCCGCGAGCAGATCAAGAACTCGGTCGCCGAAAAGCTCCAGAAGAAGCAGCTTGAAGAGCGCACCGCCTCCGCCACCAAGGCCAAGGGTGAGGGCGAAGCCTTCCTCGCCGAGAACGGCAAGAAAGCCGGCGTGAAGACCACCGCCACCGGCCTGCAGTACGAAGTGCTGACCGAAGGCACCGGCGAGAGCCCCAAGGCCACCGACACCGTCACCGTCCACTACAAGGGCACGCTGATCAACGGCGAGACCTTCGACTCAAGCTACGACCGTGGCCAGCCGGTGAGCTTCCCCCTGCAGAACGTGATTCCGGGCTGGACCGAAGGCCTGCAGCTGATGAAGCCGGGTGCGAAGTACAAGTTCGTCATTCCCTCGGCGCTGGCCTATGGCGAGCGCGGCGCGGGTGCCAAGATCGGCCCCAACTCGACGCTGGTGTTTGAAGTCGAGCTGCTCAACCTCGGCGAAGCCAAGCCCGCTGAAGCCAAGCCGGCCGAAGCCAAGAAGTAAGGCAATCGAAGCAACAAAAAAGGCGACCTTCGGGTCGCCTTTTTTATGCGCGGAACCCGATGGTCAGCAGCCCTTGCCGGCCTCCCTGGCCTTGTTGACGCTCTCGGCGAACTGCTCTTCGGTCATGCGTGATTCGCTGCCATCCGGCTGGGTGATCATCAGGCGGTAGGCGGTGCGCTCTTCGAGCAGGGCCAGGCGTTCCTTCGAGGCCGTGCAGCGCTTGCTCTTCGCCTCCGCAGTCTCCGCTGCCGCTTTTTCTTCGCCGGGCTTGGCGACCGCTGCCGGCGGCGGCGGGGCGACCGGCACCGACTTGGTGGTCACGCCCGGCTGCAACTGGGTCTGCGCCTTGGCGCTGACCGCGCCCTGTGGCGGCGGGGTCTGGCTGAAATGCACCTGGCCGCTGGCATCCGTCCACTTGTAGATGTTGTTGGCCGCCACCGGCAGTGCGGCAGCGGCGACGATCAGGGCGGGGATGATGCGCATGGGGTTTCCTCAAGGGGGCCAGCTGGTTTTACGCGCTGGGCATGGCAGGCGCAAGACGTGCATCCGCCGCCAGTGCGGGGCTGATCTCGAAATAGGCCGCGAGCAGGCGGAACAGACCGGCATGGTGCTGGGCCAGCGCCGCCGGCTGCTGGAAGAAGGCTTCGGCCACCACGCACCAGAACTCGGCAGGTGATTGCGCGCCGTAAGGGTCGAGCACCGGTGGGCGGCGATGGCGCTGCAGGCGCTTGAACTCTGCGCCCATGACGGCCGACCACTCGCGGTAGTCGGCCATCGGCGGCGCGCCTTCGGTTTCGGGGTTTTCGCCATCCAGCGCGTGCGCAAACTCGTGGATGACGACATTGACGGCATCGCCCTCGAAAGCGGCCTGCACATCCGACCAGGACAGCACCACCTGGCCGGGGCCGTGCTCGCCGATGCGTTCGTCCGGGCCGTCATCCACCAGTTCCAGCCCCTCTTCTGAAATCGCCTGCGACAGGGGCGGCACCAGAAAGGCATCGGGGTACAGCAACACCTCGCGCACCTCAGGGAACAGCGACTGCTGCTCGGCCCCCGCTTGCAGGCGCAGCAGGCAGGCCATGCCCGCGATGCTGCGTCGCTGGGCATCGCCGAGCTGCAAGCCCGCGCAGGCGATGAAGGTTTTCTCGGACAGGAAGCGCTCGACCTGCTGCTGCCAGCGCGCCCGCTGTGTCTCGGTGAGCCAGTCCAGTTGCGCCGGCAACCAGCATTCGGCCGGGTCTGTCATCACCGGCTCTGGCGGCATCTCGTCGCGTCGCCGCCGTTGCCGCCACACCAGCACCGCGACGATGGCGGCGATCAGGGCAACGGCGAAATCGACCATCAGGGAAGTCAGTCCTTCCATTCCTTGAACGTCTTCGGGGTGGCGGTGGGCGGTGCCTTGTCGGGGTTGCGCTTGCTGCGCAGGTAATAGGTGATGGGCGTGGCCGCGAGGGCGAGCACGATGATGAGGACGAGGCCCAGGTAGAAATAGTTCATGGCGATCCGAGGTGAGCGGCAAGCAGCAAGGCTTGCTGCCGCGACTGTCGCCGAACTGAATGCCTCACGCGGCTTGCAGCTTGGCGAGCGAGAGCATCAGCCACTTGGTGCCACTGCCCGCAAAGCGAATCTCGACGCGGGCGCGCTCGCCCTCGCCATCGAAGCTCAGGATCACGCCCTCGCCGAAGCTGGCATGCCGCACGCTCTGGCCCATGCGGAAGCCCATGGTGCCGGTGCTCTCGGCCATGCGCGGCGTGAGTTGCGGGCGGCTGAGGTTGTAGCCCTCCTGCTGGCGCTCGCGCCAGGGGCTGGGCTCCGAGTAGCCGCTGCCCATCCGCACCGGGCCGCCGGTGTAGCCGCCCCGCCCCGACTGCGTGCCGAACTGCGAGCGCAGCACGCCCGCGCGCGGGCGCAGCTCCACCGTGCATTCGCTGGGGATTTCCTTCAAAAACTGCGAGGGCGCGCAGATCTGTTCGACGCCGTGGATGCGGCGCGATTCGGCGTAGCTGATGAACAGCTTTTCGCGCGCGCGGGTGATGCCGACGTAGGCGAGGCGGCGCTCTTCTTCGAGGTTGCCTTCTTCCACTGCGCGCAACGAGGGGAACAGGCCGTTCTCCAAGCCCACCAGGAACACCACCGGAAACTCCAGGCCCTTGGCGGCGTGCAGCGTCATCAGCTGCACCGCGTCCTCGCCCACCGTGGCCTGGCCTTCGCCGGCTTCGAGTGCGGCGTGCATGAGGAACTCGGTGACGGGGTCAGCCCCTTCGGCCAAACCCTCCGGCTTCTCGAAGGATTTGGCGGCGTTGATGATTTCGTCGAGATTTTCCAGCCGCGCCTCGGCCTGCTCGCCCTTCTCCTTCTTGTAGTGCTCTTTCAAGCCACTGGTGTCGATCACCTTTGCCATCTTCTCGGCCAGCGGCAGCGTGCGCGTCTGGCCATCGAGCAGGTCGATGGTGTCGAGAAACGCGGTGAGCGCACCGCTGGTGCGGCCGAGTGCGCCGCTGCCGTGGCGCGCGGCCTTCCAAAGGCTCAGGCCATGCTCGCGGGCGAACAGGCGCAGTCGCTCGATCGAGGTCGCACCCACACCGCGCGGCGGCGTGGTGAGCGCACGCTCGAAGCTCACGTCCTCATCGCGGTTGACCAGCACCCGCAGCCAGGCGAGCGCGTCTTTCACTTCCATGCGCTCGAAGAAGCGCAGGCCACCATAGATGCGGTACGGCAGCCGCGCGCGGATCAGCGATTCTTCCAGCACGCGGCTCTGCGCATTGCTGCGGTAGAGCACGGCGAGGTCGCTGTGACGGCCTTTGCCGTCCAGATACTCCTTCATGCGATTGGCGACGAAGTCTGCCTCGTCGTACTCGTTGTAGGCGGCGTAGAGCGCGATGGGCTCACCCTCGCGGTCGTCCGTCCACAGGTTCTTGCCGAGGCGGCCGGTGTTCTGCGAGATCAGGCCATTGGCGGCCTTGAGGATGGTCGCCGTCGAGCGATAGTTCTGTTCGAGGCGAACGATCTCGGTGCCGACGAACTCGCGCGTGAGCTTGTGCAGGTTCTCGATCTTCGCGCCGCGCCAGCCGTAGATCGACTGATCGTCGTCACCGACGGCGAAGATCTTTCCATTCGGCCCGCACAGCACTTTCAGCCAGAGGTATTGCAGCGTGTTGGTGTCCTGAAACTCATCGACCAGCACATGCCGGAACTTCTGCTGGTAGTGCGTTCGCACGCCCTCGTGGTCGCGGCACAGCTCGTAGGCGCGCAGCAGCAGCTCGGCGAAATCGACCAGCCCCTGCGCCTCGCACTGCTGCTGGTAGAGCGTGTAGGCGCGCACCAGCTGGCGCTGCATGAAATCGCCCGTGTCCTGCAGGGTGTGCGGGCGACGGCCTTCTTCCTTCTGCGCGTTGATCCAGCCCGTCACCATCTTGGGCGGGAAGCGATCCTCCGGCAGCTCGATCTGCTTGCACAGGCGCTTGACCATGCGGCTCTGGTCGTCGCTGTCGAGAATCTGGAAGGTCTGCGGAAGCCGCGCTTCCTTGTAGTGCAGCCGCAGCATGCGATGCGCGATGCCGTGGAAAGTGCCCACCCACATGGTGCGCGTCGGCACGGTGACCAAGTCAGCCAGTCGCCCGCGCATCTCGTTCGCGGCCTTGTTGGTGAAGGTGACAGCGAGGATGGAGTGCGCGCTGATGCCCTCCACCGCCATCAGCCAGGCGATGCGATGGGTCAGCACGCGAGTCTTGCCGCTGCCTGCGCCAGCCAGCACCAGGCGATGGTCGGGCGGGGCGGTGACGGCCTCGCGCTGCGCTTCGTTGAGAGCATGCACCAGCGCAATCACCTGCGGATCGGTGTCGACGGGCGTGTAGCTCAAGGCATGGTCTCCACCGTCGCCGCATCGGCCTTGCGGCGCGAGAGCTTGATGCGCGACACCAGCGGCGGCAGGAACACGGCGAGGAAGAGGATCGCCACGCCGAGATAGAACTGCGTCGTCAGCTCCTTGGTCTCGCCCAGCAGCACGGCGGCGAGTGCGACGGCGTAGATCGGTTCGAGGTTCACCGCCATCTGTGCCACGAAGGCGGAGAGGTGCTTGAGCGCGACCAGCGAGAGCGTGAACGGCAGTGCGGTGCAGAACACCACGAACACGCCCATCAGCCAGGCGTCCTTGGCGGCGGGCAGCGGATAGATCGCGCCCTCCGGTGTCGGCAGCAACGGCAGCACCGCCGTCATGAACAAGGCACCGGCACCGAGTTCGAGTGCGGTCACCACTTTCGGATCAGCACCGTCGATGTAGCGCTTGTTCAGGCTGGTGAACAGCGTCGCGCCGAATGCGGCGAGCACGCCGACGATGAAGCCCGCGATCTGCCCACTGCTCAGGCCGCCCGCCACCAGCGCCACACCGGGGATCACCGCAAAGCCCAGCCAGAGGTCACGGGCGATGAACCTGCGGCCGGTGATCAGCGGCTCGATCACGGCGGTGAAGGCGGTGGCCGCACCCAGGCAGGTGGCGGCGATGGAGGCATTGGCGAGCTTGATCGCCCCGTAGAAGGCCAGCCAGTGCAGCGCCACGATCACGCCGATGCCGCAGTAGATGAAGAACAGCCGGCGCGGCAAGGCGAAGATGCCGCGCAGCACGCCGGGGAAGGCGAACAGCAGCAGCGCCACCAGCCCCATGCGCCACCACACCAGCTGCGGCGCGGGCAGGCTGATGAGCGCGCCGAGAATGGGCGTGAAGCCCCAGAGCAGCACGCAGAAATGCAGCTGCCAGTGGGCTTTGAGGGTGGGGGACATGCGAGCGACCGTGGAATCAGCGCGCGAGTGTACGGCAGACGGTCGCGTGCGCACCGCGCACGCTGCGGCTCAGATCAGCGTTTCGCTCATGCGCGAACGCACGTCGAACAGCATCGAGGGTTTCTCCGGGTACTCGACGCGGATCTTGAGAATCTCCGGCATCAGTTCGAGGAAGAGGCCGGCCAGACGCGGATCGAAGTGGCGGCCGCTCTGCTCGCGGATGTAGGCGATGGCGTTTTCCACCGGCCAGGCCGGTTTGAACGGCCGCTCGCTGGTGAGCGCGTCGAATACATCCGCCAGCGCCACGATGCGGCCCACCAGCGGAATCTCTTCGCCCTTGAGGCCGCGCGGGTAGCCGGTGCCATCCCACTTTTCATGGTGGGTGAGCGAGATGCGGCGGGCGATCTTGAGGATAGGCGCATCGTGCTTGCCGATGATGCCGGCGCCGATGCCGGGGTGCATGCGCATGACCCGCCACTCGTCCGGAGTCAGTGGCGTGGGCTTGAGCAGGATGCGGTCCGGGATGCCGATCTTGCCGACGTCGTGCATGGGGGCTGCCAGCAGCACCAACTCGGCCTCGGCCTCGGAAAGACCTGCCGCACGCGACAAGAGCTGGGCGGTGCGGGCCATGCGCTCGATGTGGCTGCCGGTCTCGTCGTCCTTGAACTCGGCAGCGGCGCGCAGGCGGCGCACCAGCTCGACGTTGGCGGCACCGACTTCCTTGGTACGGGTCTGGATCAGCGTCGCCAGCTGGCGTTTCTGCACGTAGAGCTGCTGGTGCAGGCGCAGGCGCGCGAACACCACGGATTCATCGAAGGGCGCGCGCAGGTAGTCCTGGGCACCGGCATCGAAGGCGGCCAGCTCCTGCGCGGAGTCGGCGGCGGCATTGAAGAACAGCACCGGCACGAAGCGCGTACGCAGGTTGCCCTGCAGGCGGCGGCAGACGGCGGCGGCGTTGAAACCGTCCTCGGAGGCGTCGTAGAAGATCAGCTCCGGCGGCGGGTCGAGAAACTCCAGCACCGGACCCAGTTCGATGGCACCGATCATCAGCGGGTTGCATTGCAGACGGGTGATCAGTGCGCGCAGCGTTTCGCTGTGCGGCCCGGATTCGGACACCACCAAGATCGTGGATTTGCGTGCCTCCGCTGCCACTGGCTCTCTCCCGTAATTCCCTATTTTTGAGGTCGCCGACAAGTCGGCGATTTATTGCTCTGAATCATAACCAGTCACCTGCAAGGCCGCACGCCGAGCAGGGCCTCAGCGCGGCGGGCTGCGCCAGCGCATGCGCAGCTGTACCAGTTCGACCTGTGCGGCCTCGAAATCGAAGGCGGCGAGCAGGCGTTCGAGCCGGTGCAACTCCGGCTCCCGGCCCTGCGACAGCAGCGTGGTGCGCAGGGCCTGCAAGGCAGCGCGCGCTGCGCTGGTCTCGCCGTTGGCCAGATGCTCGCCCAGCCGGGCCAGCCGCGCGTCGAGATCAGGCTGCGGCGCGGCCGCTGGCGTTGCGGCGCCCAGCTGCAAGGGCAGGCTGACGCTGAACACGCTGCCAGCCCCCGGCTTGCTCTGCACCGTGATGCTGCCGCCCAGCGCCTGCACCAGCTCGCGCGAGATCGACAGCCCCAGACCGCTGCCGCCATGGCGGCGCTCGATCTCGCCACTGGCCTGTTCGAAAGCCTCGAACACGCGCTTCACCTCATCGGCACTCATGCCGATACCGGTATCGCGCACCTCGAAGCTCAGCCCCGGCGTGCCGGTGAAGATCGGCTGCACCAACAGCGTCACGCTGCCGGCATCGGTGAACTTGATGGCATTGGTCAGCAGGTTGAGCAGCACCTGCTGGATGCGGGTGGCGTCGCCGCGCCAGTGCATCGGCGCATCGGGGCTGCAATCAATCGTGAAGCGCAGGCCCTTGGCCTCGGCGGCGGGCGCGCAGAACAGCCGCAGGCCCTCCTGGAGTTCATCCAGCCTGAAGCCCGCTACCACGGGGGTGTACTTGCCGGCATCGAGCCGGGAGTATTCGAGGATGTCGTTGAGCAGCTTCAGCAGCGCCTTGCCGGCGCGGTGGATCTTGCCGATGCGCTCGGCCTGCACCGGGTTGGTCTCGCTGGTCATGGCGATGTGGGCGAGCCCGATCACCGCATTCATCGGGGTGCGGATCTCATGGCTCATGTTGGAGAGAAAGCGCGTCTTGGCCCGGTTGGCCAGCTCGGCGCGCTCGGTGGCACCGCGCAGCTCGGCTTCCAGCCGCTTGGCCTCGCCGGCATCCAGCAGCAGGCCGTTCAATATCGCGCTGCCATCGGCCTGTGGCCTGGCGGTGAGTGCGCAATGCACCCAGCGCAGCTGGCCGCTGGCGTGGATCAGGCGGTAGTCGAACTGGGTGCTGCCGCCATCCTTCAGCGTGCGCAGCACGGCATCGCGGACCACTGCGCGGTCGTCGGCAAAGATGTTGTCGAGATTGTCCAGCGATTCGCGCCCGTCCTGGGTGCGCGGCGGCCGGCCGGTGAGCGTGGTGATCCCCTCGCTGACATAGGTGTAGCGGGCACGGCCATCGGGTGCGCGGTGCATCTGAAAGATCGCGCCGGGAAAGTTCGCCGCGATGTCCTCGATGCGGCCGCGCACATCCGCCAGCTGCTGCTGCAGGCGGTGGCGCTCGCTGACGTTGAGCAGCACGCCGGTCCAGATGGTCTCGCTGCCTTCCTGCCGCACGGCGGCGCGCGCAAACAGCCGCTCGATGCTGCCGCTGGCGGTCTGCACCGAATACTCGATTTCCAGCGGCTGGCCGGTGTCGGCCGAGGCGGCAAGGGCGGCCATCATCAAGGGGCGATCGGCTTCGACGATGTGATCGAAGTTATGCACCTTGGCCTGCATCAGCTTGGCGGCCGTGTAGCCCAGCACACCCACCACGCCCTCGCTGATGTAATCGACCACGAACTGCCCATTGCTGCGGCGTCGCAGGCGCCAGAGCGCACCGGAGAGGTTGTCGGCCATGTCGCGCAACTGCTGGCGCTCGAAGCGCAGCGCCTGCTCGGTTTCATGGGCGCGGCTCGCGTCCAGCGTGATGCCATTGCTGACCCTGGCACCATCCGCGCCCACCGGCATGGCATGGGCCGCCACCTGCACCCATTTCCAGCCGCCATCGCTGGTGCGCAGGCGGTAGCGCGCCTCATCGATACCGGGTTTTTCGGTCAGCCGCTGCATCAGCGACTTGAGGATGGGCAGGTCGTCCGGATGGACCGAGACGAAGGATTTATCCAGCATCAGCTGATTGGTTTCCGCCGGCGTGCGGCCGGTGATGCCGACGATGCCGTCCGACATGTAGCTGTAGTACTGGCGACCATCGGCCTCATGGCGGAACTGCCAGAGCGCACCGGGCACGCCGGCAGCCAGTTCGGCCAGCTGGTTGCGCGATTGCTCCAGCGCCGCTTCGAGCGATTTGCGCGCGCTGATGTCGGTGGTGCAGCCATACCAGACGATGTGGTTGCGCAGGCGGCGCGGCAGCGCCTGCACATAGGCCCAGCGGCCTTCGAGCGGGCCGGAATCAAGCCGGTGCTCGAAGCGCAGCGGCGTCAGCAGCCTGCCGTGCTGATCCAGCAGTTGCTGGATGCGCTGCCGGTCTTCGGCCGTCATGTAGCGCACGCCTTCATCGAAGCCGCAGGTGCCGGTCTCGTCGAGATCGAAGCCGGTATGGGTGATCACCCGGTCGCCGAAGAAAGTGAACTGCGCCGGGCGGCCCGACTCGATGCGCAGGGTCCAGAACAAGGCCGGCATGGCGTCGATCATGGCGCGGAACTGTGCCTCGGCCGTTTCGGCGCGCTGCAAGAGCTGGCGCGCATGTCTCTGCCGCGACAGCAGCCACAGGATCCAGGCGGCCATCAGCAGCAGGGCCGCCGCACCGGCAATCACCCAGATCAGCACCGTGCGTTTGGCAATGCCGCGATCAATCGGCACCCGCGTCCACATCGCCCGCATCGCCTCCTGTTCGCCGGGCTTGATCGACGACAGCGCGGTGTTGAGCAGGGGGATCAAGGCCTCAAGCTCTGGCCGCAGGGCCATGCTCATGCTCTGCTCGTATTCGTCGAAGTTGGCGGCCACCCGCAGATTGCTGAGGCCCTTGTTCTGGGTCAGAAAGTAGGCGGAGGCGAGCGAGGCGACGGCGATGTCGGCGCGATTCGTGCTCACCGCCAGCAGGGCCTCGGCGGTGGTGCGCACCGGCACCACCACCAGCTGCGGGTGCGAGGCTGCCGCGCGCTCGCTGCTGCCATAGCCCTCGACCACCGCCAGCCGCTTGCCGACCGGGAAGTCTTTCAGCCGCTCGATGTAAGGCTCGTTGCTGCGGACGATGATGCCGTCGGTGAAACGGATGTAGGGCTGGGTGAAGCGCATGGTCGCGCGCCGTTCTTCGGTGACGCCCATGGCCGAGATGGCGTCGATCTCGCCTGCCGCGAAGGCCTTGAGCACCTCCGACCAGGTGTCCTTGCGCACCACCTCGATGCGGATGCCGAGCGACTGCTCGATGGCCCGCATGTAGCTGGAAATGACCCCGCTGTAGACGCCGCGTTCGTCGATGAACTCGATGGGTGCCCAGTCGCTTTCAACCCCCAGCCGCAGCACCGGGTGCGCGGCCAGGGTGGCGCGCTGCGCGCTGCTGAGTGGCAGCGCCTCTCGGCCGGGTTCGGCGGGCGGTGCCGCCTGCCCGGATACAGGCATGGCCAGCACTGCCGCCAGTGCCAGCCGCGCCAGCCAGCGCATCACCCCACCGGCCTTTCACCCACGGTGGCCGTCCTGGCCACCGCACGACGCATCCTGAGGTTCAGCAGTTCCACTGCCACCGAGAAACCCATGGCGACATACACATAGTTCTTCGAGAAATGCTGGTGCAGGCCCTCGGCGATCAGCACCACGCCGATCAGCACGAGGAAGGCCAGCGCCAGCATCTTGATGGTGGGGTTGGCCTCCACGAAGCGTCCCAGCGGGCCTGCAAAGAACATCATCGAGATCACGGCGATGACGATGGCGGTGACCATCACCGGCAGGTTGTCGGTCATGCCGACGGCAGTGATGACGCTATCGAGCGAGAACACGATGTCGAGAATCATGATCTGCACGATCACGCTCATGAAGCTGACCCCGGTCTTGCCGTCGCCGGTGGCATCGCCATCGCCGTGTTCGGCACCTTCGAGCATTTCCAGGATCTCCTTGCCGGCTTTCCAGACCAGGAACAGGCCGCCGAAGAACAGGATGAGGTCACGGCCCGAAGCGCCGAAATTGCCGAGGTGGAACAGCGGTGTCACCAGCTTGGCGATCCACGCCAGCGACACCAGCAGCAGGATGCGAGTGCCCATGGCACCGGCGAGGCCGATGGTGCGGGCGCGGGCCTGCTGATGCGGCGGCAGCTTGGCGGCCATGATCGACAGGAAAATGATGTTGTCGATACCGAGAACGATCTCCAGCGCCGTGAGGGTAATGAGGGCTAGCCAGAGTTCGGGATCTGCAAAGTTCACTTGAAACGCCTTGGTCATCGGGGCCGCTTGCCCGCCTTACATGATAACCAGCCGATGGACTGAATCGGATGATTGCCGCCACGAATCTTCGCGCCTCGGCAAAACCCCGCTGCACGGACTGTCACCAGATTGTCGCCGGACTGACACGCCTGCTTTAAGCCACAGGCCCAAGCTCTTGCCCATGCGGACAGCCACGGAAGGAGCAGACCATGAAAATTGCTTACGGCGTGATGGGTTACGGGCGTGGCCACGCGATGCGCACGATGAGCGTGCTGCCGGCGCTGATGCGCGACCACGAAGTCACCGTGTTCACCGCCGGTGATGCCCATGAGGTGCTGGCACCCAAGTTCCCCACCGTGCGCATCCCGATGGTGGGCTACCGCTACAACAGCAGCGGCCGGCATTCGCTGGTGAAAACCGTGGCGGAAAACATCTCGCCGATGGCTGATCTCATGCTGCACGGTCACGGCATGGACCAGGTCGAGCGCGAGTTCAAGGCGCGCGGCATCCAGGTGGTGATCTCAGACAGCGAAGCCTGGTGCCACAAGGCCGCGCAGCGTCTGAACATCCCGCGCATCTCCTTCGACCACGTCGGCATCCTCGCCTACTGCAAGCCGCATTTTCCGCCCGGCCTCTGGCTCACCGGCATGCGCGATGCCATGGGCTACCGCAGCCTGATGGGCGTGCCGGAGCGCATCCTCATTTCCAGCTTCTACCCGGCCGAGGGCAAGTATCCGGGCGTCAAGCTCGTGGGCCCCATGCTGCGCGACGTGGTGAAGCAGACCCGACCCACGCGCGGCGACTATCTGCTCGCCTACTTCAACAAGGGCGAGCACCAGTACCGCCCCAACATCGACCGCGCCCTGCGTCTGCTCGACATCCCGGTGCGCGTCTACGGCACGCCGTATCGCGGCCAGGTCGAGAACCTCGATTTCCGCCCGCTGAGCAACGACACCTTCGTGCAGGATCTCGCCGGTTGCCGCGCCGTGCTCTCCACCGCCGGCAACCAGCTGATCGGCGAGGCTATCCATTTCGGCAAGCCGATTCTCGCGGTGCCGGAAGACGCTTTCGAGCAGCGTCTCAACGCCCACATGATCGAACGCATGGGCGTGGGCATGGCCAGCAGCCTGTCGGGTCTGACGCCGAGCGATGTCGACCGCTTTCTCGCCAACGAGCACAACTACCGCAGCTACATGCGGGAACACCGTGGCGATGGCCGTGACGAGGCGATTGCGACGCTGAACCAGTTCATCGATGAGATCGGCGTGCCCAGGCTGAAACTGGTCAAGGGCCGGCCACCAGCCAAGCAGCTGCTCGCGGCCTAGCGTTCGACGCTGTACAGCACGTCGCCACCGGTCTCCAGCCCCGCCTCGGTGCGCAGCTTGAAGCCACGCCCCAGGTCATAGAGCAGGCGCAGTACGTTGCCGTTGTCGAACAGGCCCAGGCCGTAGCTGACGAAGAGCTTCGGCGACAGATACTTGCCCACCGTGAAGCGGGTCTGGTCGGTGGTGCCCGCAGTGGGCAGGTTGCTGTTGCTGGATTGCCAGGCGCTGCTGGTGGAGTCGGCACCGAGGCTGACCTGATCGAGCCCGATCACCTTGCCGATGCGGCTCGCCAGTGCATCGCCACCGGCAATGCCGAGCGAGAGCGCTGCTGCCGCGCCGGAGAACTCGCCGCCGGTGCCGCTATCGATCGGCCGCCCGAAGATCAGCCAGCCCAGCTGCTGCTCGCGCGGCATGGCGGGGCTGCTGGAGAGATCGAAGGTGGGCTGGTCGAGCGTGCCGCGCACGCGCAGCGAGACGGTGACGTCCTCGCGCGGTGAGCGGCGCGCCACGATGTCCACTGTCGGTTCGCCGATCGGCCCGCCGTTGAACAGGATGCGGCCGGTCGCCACCTGGATTTCCTGCCCGTAGGCCTTGTAGGCGGCGTCGACCAGTTCCAGCTCGCCGCGCCCGCGCGTGCCACCGCCGCCGGGGCGGTCGATGGCGGTGACGCGGCCGGTGATGCGCGACTTGAGGCCAAAGCCCTCGAAGGTGACCTTGTCGCCCAGCACGATGGTGACTTCGGCGGTGAGCGGCAGGCTCTTGATGGCCGGTGCATCGGCACCCACCAACACCTGGTCGCCGGAAGCGCCGATGGCATTGGCGGCGAGCTTGCGCGGCGTGATGTCGGCCTTGGGCACGGTGACGGTGCCCGTCAGCTTCATGCCCTCGGCATCCTGTGCGTAGACGAGGTCGGGCGAGACCCAGGCGCGGGCGTCGGCGATGTCGGCCACCTGCACGTCCTGGCCGGTGATCCTGAGCTGCACCACCGGCTTGCCATCGGCGAAGTCGGCGGTGCCGCTGAGCTTCAGCGTGCCGCCGCTGCTGGCGCTGGCGCTGATGTTGAGTACGCCGGTGTTGCCGCCGCGCACTTCGGCCTCGATGTCCTTCACCACGATGCCGGCCGCCGGTACCCGCAGGCTGCCGCCGACCAGCTTCAGCGCGCCCAGCAGCTGCGGTGCGGCGGCGGTGCCGGCGATGTTGAAATCGCCATCGAGCGCGCCTTTCAGATCCTGCACCGACTGCGGCGGCAGCAGCGGCGTGGCCCAGGCGAGATCGGGCACCTTGAGGCGCACGCGGCCCGTGATTGGTCGCTCCAGCAGCGTGCCGCCTTCGACCGGCAGGCTGGCCTCGACATCCAGCGTACCGCGATCCACCGCCAGTGCGGCGCGGCCCTGCCACACCCCGCCGGCCTGCTGCACCAGCACGGTGGAAGGCAGCAGCTTCAGCGCCGGTGCGCCAGGCATGACGATGCGCCCCTCACCGAGCTTCAGGTCGAGGTCGAGTGTGGTGGGGGCGGCACCATCGAGCGCGACTTCGCCCCGGCCGTTGAGGGTGGTGGCGATGACCCAATCCTTCGGCAGCAGGGCGGCAAAGTCGGCGGTGTCTAGCTGCTCGATGCGATAGGCGACGCGGGTGAGCGGGGCGGCCAGCGTGGCATCCAGGCACAGCTTGGCGCTGCCGGCACGCCAGCAGGTGGGTTCCAGCCTTTGCTGAGCTGCGGCCAGGCTGAGTGCGCCCGCCGCCTCCTGCTGCCACACCGGGCCGTACGGCGGGGTGAAGGTGGACTGCTGCAACTCGCCTTTCCAGCTCTGCGCTTCGAGATCGGCCGCGCCCACCAGGGTGAGTGCGGCTGCACTTCTGGGGCTGGCGAGGCTGGCTTGCAGCTTGACGGTGTGGCGCTCGATGCGGCCCTCGACCAGCAGGCTGGCGGTGGCGAGCAGGGTCTCGCCGATCTGCACGCCCGTGGCGTTGAGACGCGCACGCGAATCGGCACTGGGCGCGTAGTCGAGTTCGATCAGCGCGCTGTCGATGCGGTTCTCGGCAAGGCGCAGCCCGCGCGCATTGCCCTTGGCCTGCACGCTGGGATGGGCCGGTTCGCCCTGGGCGCTGGCATCCAGTTGCAGCGCCCCGGCCAGCGAGGGCAGCAGGGTTTTCAGATCGCTGGCGTCGATGCTGAGTTTGGCATCGAGCCGGGGCAGCACCGCGCCCTCGGCCTTGAGCGTGGTGCTGCCGCTGCTGAGCGTGAGCGCGTCCAGTTGCAGGCGCTGGGTGTCGCCCTGCAAGGCCGCCATGCCACGGGCATCGAGCTGCAGCGGGTAGCCGCGCAGGGTGGAGTTGTCGAGCCGGGCCTTGAAGCGCACCTCCGGCACTGCGCCCACCATTTCGGTGCGGGCTTCGAGCTGGCCGTTGAGCTGGCCTTTCCACTCCGGCAACAGGATGCCGGGATCGAGTTTCTGGATCTCGGCCTTCGCATTCACCTTCAGCGCCGGCAGCCACTCGGCATCACCCTGGGCACTCAGGCTGCCCGCGCCATTGCTGTTTTTCACCAGCAGGCGCTCGATGCGCGCGCCCTTCGTGCTCAGCTGCATCGCGCCGTCGACATCAAAGCCCAGGGCCTTCTGCTCGATGGCCGTGCGCAAGGCGCCCTTGAGCGTGATGGCCACATCAAGCGCCTCACCGCTGATGACGCCGCGCGCGCTGGCGTCGAGCTGCGGCAGGCGCACTTGCGGCTCGCCCTGCAGCGGCCAGCGTCCGTCCTTGAGGGTGGCGGTGAGGTCGCTGGCTTCGCCCATCAGGCCGAACACGCCCTGTGCGCTGAGGCTGGCGGGGCCATCGACTTGCAGCGACTCGATGGTGATGGTCTTCGGCGCCAGCGTGGCGCGGGCGCTGGCCCGCACCAGGCCAGCCTGCGCGTGCTGGAGTTGCAGGCTGTCGATGCTGAGCTTTTCCTGGATCCAGCTGGCCTTGGCCACGAGCGACTCCAGCACCAGCGGCGTACCGTCCACCGGCCGCAGCTCGAAATGCTCGACGCGGGCCGAATGCACCACCAGGTCACGCGGCAGCCGGGCTTGCAGCGGCTGGGGCGGTTTCGGCGCATGGGTCTTCTGCTGCACGATGATGCGGCCGACGGCGAGCGAGTCCACCTGCACCTGCCGACGCCAGAGCGCGCGCGGCGACCAGTCCAGCCGCAGGCGGTCGATCTCGGTGCGCTCGCCGGGGCTGTCGAGCACGATGCCCTCCAGCACGATGGGCCCGAACAGTCCGCCCTCGGCACGGGCCACCGTCAGCTGCCCGCCCATGAACTTCTGCGCCACGTCCGCCACCAGCGGCACGCCCCGCGTGCCCAGCGCCCAGAGCGCCATGCTGACGAGGATGAGTGCGGCAAAGGTGGCGCGGCCGACGCTGGCCACGCACCAGGCAAAAAGCAGGCCGATGCGCCGGAGGATTTTCACAGTCCCACCCGCACGCCGATGTGCAGCCGCACCGGCGATTCGCCAGCCTTGAGCGGATGCGCGAGGTCGATGGTCACCGAGCCGAACGGCGCGCGGTAGCGGGCGCCGATACCGACGCCGTATTCGAGCCTCGGATTGGGCGCATCGCCGATGCCGCCGGCATCGAGGAACAGCGCCGCACCCCAGGGACTGTTACGGAAACCCTGTTCGAGTTCGACGCTGAAGACATTGAGATAGCGACCGCCGATGGTGCCGCCGTTGTCATCGCGGCCGGCACCGATGGTCTGGTAGCCATAGCCGCGTACGGACTGGTCGCCACCGGCGAAGAAGCGTTCGTCCGGCGGCAGGTCGGCAAAGCCGTTGACGCTGGTGGCCCCGAACTCCACACGCCCCAGCAGGCGACCCCGTTTGCCGAAGGGCAGTGCGGCCTTGGCGACACCGCGCACCTGCACGAAGGTGGCGTCGGAGAGAATCCCCGCCTTCGCGCCATGCAGGTCGCCGAACAGGCTCAGGCCCTGGCGCGCATAGGCGGGGTCGTCCAGCCATTGCCGCGACAGGCTCAAGCCCGGTGTGAGCAGCGACACCGAGTTGTCCTCGCCCTCGGTGAAATCGAAGAGGCTGCGATGCAGGCGCAGGTAGTAGATGCGCTTCCAGGCACCACCGCTGCGGTTGAGCGCCGCGCCCAGGCGGTAGTCGCGGGAGCTGCCGAAGGCCAGGTTGTCCTGCTCGGCCGCACCCGAAAAACTCAAGTACTCGCCCGGCTCGGTGCCGAAGGGGATGCGGTATTCCGCCGAAGCGCCGGAGATCTTCTGCGAGGCCCTGAGTGCCAGCCGCAGCTTGTGGCCGCGTGAGTTCAGGCGGCGGAACTCGGTGGCGGCAGTGACCCGCGCGCCGGTATCGGTGCCATAGCCCAGGCCGTAGTCGTCGCGCCGCGCCTTGTTGTCGGTGAGCGTGATCAGCATGGGGATCTGATCGCCCACCGCCTCTTCGCGCAGCGGCTCGATCTGCACATCGCTGTAGTAGTCGAGATCGTTGAGTGCGAACTGGCTATCGAGCATTTTCTGCGGCGCGAAGGACTCGCCCGGTGCGAACTTGAGATAGCGCCGCAGCACCTCGGTATCGACCTTGTCGGAGCCTGCAAAGCGCACCTCGCCGAAGCGCCAGTGCGCGCCGGTGTCGAAGGTGAGCGCCGGGGTGGCGAGGTGTGCGGCGGTATCCACGCGCAGCTCGGCGCGGGTGGTGCGGGCATCGAGATACCCGGCTTCGCGCAGGGTGTTGAGGGCGCGGGTCTTGAGCGCGTCGTAGTCGGAATGCCTGACCCGACGGCCGACACGCGGTGCGGTGCCGGTGATCTCGCTGACCAGGGCAGCGTCGGCGGCACCATCGCCGGTCATGGCGATGTCGGCGGCGGCCCAGAGCGTGGCCTGCTGCACATTGACGACATAGCGCGCGAAGTAGTCCCTGGGGCCGCCGGTCAGCGTGCTCTCGATGGTTGGCTCGTAGAAGCCGTACGGTTGCAGGGCTTTCTTGATGCTCGCCGCCGCGCCGTCGTGCAGGGTCTTGAGGCGGGCATAGTCCAGGCGTCCACGCTGGTCTTCCGCCACAAAGCCGAGCCAGTTGTAGGCATTGCTCAGCTCCGGCTCGCCGATGCCGGTGATGCGGAAGTCCACCGTCACTTTCGGGCCGGCGTCGGTGCTCTGCGGCAGCGGCTCGCTGGCGGCGGGGGCGCTGTCCACCACCGGGGTGCGGGTGAGTTCTTCCACCGAGGGCTGGCTGCTGACCGGGGGAGCCTCCTGCGCCCAGACGCCCTGGCTGGCGCAGCAGAGGGCAAGCAGCAGCAGGCGGGCGAGGAATGTCATTGGCACATTGTCTGACACTGCGCGGCCGCCGTGTACTGCAACCGCGCGCTATTCAGCCGCGTCGCGCTCCGGCATCAGCCAGTCCTTGGGCGCAGCCATGCCGCCCAGGCTCGCGAAATCGAACAGCTTCGGGTCGGCCAGCTGGCTGGGGGCGACATTGCCGAGCGCGCGAAAGATGGTCTCGGTGCGGCCGGGAAAGTCCTTTTCCCATTGCGTCATCATCTTGCGCACCTGCTTGCGTTGCAGGTTTTCCTGCGAGCCGCAGAGCGTGCAGGGGATGATGGGAAACTGCTGTTGTTCGGCGTATTCGGCGAGGTCATCCTCGCGGCAGTAGGCCAGCGGACGGATCACCACGTTGGCCCCGTCGTCACTCAGGAGCTTGGGCGGCATGGCCGAGAGCTTGCCGCCGAAGAACAGGTTGAGGAAGAAGGTGCTGACGATGTCGTCGCGGTGGTGGCCCAGCGCGATGCGGGTGAAGCCTTGCGCCTTCGCATGCGTGTACAGCGCGCCACGCCGCAGCCGAGAGCAGAGCGAGCACATGGTCTTGCCCTCCGGGATGTTGCGCTTCACCACCGAATAGGTGTCCTGTTCGAGGATGGTGAACGGCACGCCGCGCGACTTGAGGTATTCCGGCAGCACATGCTCCGGGAAGCCCGGCTGCTTCTGGTCGAGATTGACCGCATGCAGCTCGAAGTGGACCGGTGCCTTGGCCTGCAGCTGCATCAGCATGTCGAGCATGGTGTAGCTGTCCTTGCCACCGGACAGGCAGACCATCACCTTGTCGCCCTCGCCGATCATCGAGTAGTCCATGATCGCCCGGCCCACGTCGCGGCGCAGCCGCTTGGCGAGCTTGTTGGACTCGGTGCGCACCCGTTCGGCCCGCTTGTGCAGGGCGGGGAAGGCGATGGGCGTTTCGGCCGGCAGATTGGCAAGGGTTTCGAGCATGGCGAGATTTTAACCTGCGGGTACGAGGGCCAAAAAAAGCCCCGCGTCAGGGCGGGGCTTTTTCTCGCTGCGAGGGCCTTTATGCCGTGCGCTCTTCCTCGCGCACGAAGGTGGTCTCCTTGAACCACATCGCATAGAAGATGAACAGCACCGCCGCCGCCGCCATGAGTGCCGAGAAGAACAGGAAGTACACCGGCCCCACCAGCGAGTAGGTGCTGACCTCGGCCTTGGCGGTGTCGAAGCTGCCGCTGCTGCTGATGGGCTTGCGGTAGACCTTGTCCATCAGGCGCACGCGGCTCTGGGTGGCATCGACCTCGCTGACGAGGAAGGTGCCGGCCAGCGGTTCGGTCTTACCATCGGCCAGCAGCACCGACACGCCAGTCTCGCCGCTGAAGTCGATCTTCTGCCCGGTGACGAAATCGCCTGCGCCCGGCAGCGTCACCCAGGTCTCAGCCCCGGCACTGATCTCGGTGGCCGCGAGCGGCTTGACCATGATGGTGTTGACGGCGGCGGTGAAGGCATTGCCGACGCTGGTCGAGAGCAGGAACAGCGCCATGATGAAGCTCTTCATGTAGAGCGGTGCCTGCTTGTAGCTGTATTCCAGCGCGGTGATCGACACCAGCACCTCGGCGGCGGTGAGCACGCCATAGGCGCTGATCTGCCACCACATGCTGACGCTGAAGCCGCTCTGGATGCGCTGCTCGATCCAGGCCACGATGATGAAGGAGCTGGCCACCACGAAGAAGCCGATGCCGATCTTGCGCAGCGGCGTCACCTCAAAGAACTTGCCGAGCAGCGGGTAGATGCCGAAAGTGAAGATGGGCACCAGCATGAGGATGAAGAGGCCATTCACCACCTGCACCTGCGCCGGCAGCATCTCGTAGGTGGCGAGGCTGGCAAACATCGGGATGCCTTCGAGGAAGCCGAACAGGCGCTTGTCCATGAGGGCGGACTGCGCCTGGATGGTCCAGCTGTTGCCATTGCTCTGGTCCCACAGCGACCAGAAGAAGGCGATGAACACGTAGAGGCCCAGCAGCTTGCCGACGATGGTCAGGCCCTCGCCGGTGAGCGAGCGTTCCAGCCAGTTGCGCAGCTCAGGCGGCAGGGCATTGCGCAAGCCGGTCTTGAGGAAGAGTGCAGCGACACCGGCCAGCGAACCCAGCAGCGTGAAGGTGGCGACGAGGATGGCGAAGGGCTTGAGTGCGGCCACTTCGCGGCAGGCCATGAACACGACGCCGGTGAAGGCGAGCACCGCGAAGAACACGGCGAAGAAGGCCACCAGCGCCATGCCGGGCTTGCTCATGGCCGCCGGCACCACCGCGAACTTGCGGCGGCCCATCCAGAACACCAGGGTGGCGAGCGCCATCATCGCGCCCGGCACGCCGAAGGCGACCTTGGGGCCGAGATCGGGGTCGGCCAGCCACTCCGGGCAGAAGTAGATCGAGATCGAGGAGCCGGCGTTGATCGCGATGTAGAAGTACGAGAAGGCGCGCTCGATCAGGTGCGCATTGGCACTGGTGAACTGGTCACCGACGTTGGTGGAGACGCAGGGCTTGATGCCGCCGGTGCCGAAGGCGACCAGGAACATGCCGAGAATCAGCGCGGTTTCGCTCTCGCCGCCGAAGGCAATCACGAAGCAGCCCGTCACGTAGACCATCGAGAAGCTGATGATGGTGCGGAACTTGGCGAGGAAGATGTCCGACACCATCGCGCCGAGCAGGGGGAAGAAGTAGGCGCCCGACTTGAACAGCGCCTGCCAGGTGGCGGCCTGTGCGTCCCCGAACTTGAGGAAGTCGATCATGTACGCGACGAGGATCGCGTTGATGCCGTAGAAACAGAATCGCTCGGCAAACTCGTTGGCGACGATGTACGGCAGGCTCGAAGGCATCTTGTCGCTGCGGGCGACGGCGGCAGTGGTCATGGTTTATGAGTGGGGTGTGCTTAGGCGAGACGCTAGCACAGGCCGTGCCGGACGCCGCTGGTTGTATTGCCTCAAGCCTCCAGCCAGAAAGTCACTGGCCCATCGTTGACCAGCGCCACCTGCATGTCGGCGCCGAATCGACCGGTCTGCACGGCTGGCAGTGCTTTTCGGGTGGCCTCGACCAGATGCTCGAACAGCAGCTTGGCGCGCACAGGCTCGGCCCCGGTGGAAAAGCCCGGTCGGGTGCCGCTGTCCGTATCGGCGGCCAGCGTGAACTGCGGCACCAGAATCAGCCCGCCCGCCACATCCAGCAGGCTGCGGTTCATCCTGCCGGCCTCGTCGGCAAACACGCGATAGCCCAGCAGCCGCGCGGCGAGCTTGTCGGCTTGGGGCTCATGGTCTTCGCGCGTCACGCCCACCAGCACCAGCAGGCCATGGTCGATGTGCGCGATCAGCTCGCCCTCCACCCGCACGCTGGCGCACTTCACTCTTTGCAGCAGTCCGATCATCGAAAAAGCCTCGTCATGGTCAGCATCTACAATCCTCGCTGAATACGGAGGCCCATGAAAACTTTTGCCTGGATATTGCTGCGCTTCTTCGGTGCCTGGCCGCTGCCGCTGCTGCATGGCTTTGCCAATGTGCTGGGCTGGCTGTCCTGGGTCATCCCCAACCGCCGCAAGCGGGTGGCGCTGCGCAATGTCGAGCGCTGCTTCCCGGAAAAGACCGCGGCCGAGCAGCAGGACATCGCCCGCCGCGCCCTCAGCGAGGAGCTGAAGCTGTTCCTCGAAACCCCGCGACTCTGGCTGTGCAGCAAGGCGACGATGCGCGGCTATCTGAAGCAGGAAACCCATATCGACTTGCTGGATAAAGCCTTCGCGAAGGGCAAGGGCGTGATTCTGCTCACCCTGCATCAGGGCCAGTTCGAGCAGCCCGCCATGTGCATGTCCGAGCGATACACCTTCACCGGTCTCTACAAGGAGCAGGGTGGCCAGGGCGGTGGTGCCGCGATTGACGAAGCCTCGCTGCAAGGCCGCACCCGCTTCGGCGGCAAGATGATTGCGGTGAAGCGCGGCGTGAAGAGCCAGGTGCTGCCGCTGCTCAGGGCCAACGAGGGCGTGTACTTCGTGGCCGATCAGGACCCGCCGCCGGGCAGTGGCGTGTTCGCACCCTTCTTCGGCCACCCGGCCCACACGCCGGTTCTGGTGCGCACGCTGGCGCAGGCCTGCGAGGCGGAAATACTCGCCTTCTATGGCGAGCGCCTGCCCTGGGGGCGGGGCTACAAGTCGCACTACCTCGAAGTGCCGGCCGCCATCCGCGACCCTGATCCGGTGGTGTCGGCCACTGCACTCAATGCAGTGTTCGAGGAATGCGTGCGCAAGATGCCGCAGCAGTACTGGTGGACCTACCAGCGCTTTCGTCGCCAGCCCCAGGGCGCACCCGATTTCTACGCGGGCACGCGCTGAGTAGAATCCGGCGCCGAAACATTCCGACGGAACTCCTGATCGACCTGGCCGGTCGATGCCGTCGCATTCCACAAACTAAAACAGCAGAGAGAATATGGAGCACGACATCCTGATCGAGGCGCGCGGACTGACGCGGCGCTACGGCCCCAACGTGGCGGTGCAGGGCATTGATCTGACCCTGCGGCGCGGCGAGATTCTGGGTTTGCTGGGGCCGAACGGCGCCGGCAAGTCCACCACCATGAAGATGCTCACGGGCAACCTCGCACCTTCGAGCGGCAGCGTGAAGATCAACGGCATCGACATCGCGCTTCAGCCCAAGCAAGCCAAGCAGTCGCTGGGCTATCTGCCGGAGCTGCCGCCGGTGCATCCCGAAGTTACCGTCGACGAATATCTGGACTTCGCAGCCAGCCTGCATGGCGTGCCGAAAGCCACGCGCAAGGCGGCGGTGGCCAAGGCCAAGCAGTCCTGTGGCCTGAACGAGATGAGCCGTCGCCTGATTGGCAATCTGTCGAAGGGCTTCCAGCAGCGCGTGGGGCTGGCGCAGGCCATCGTGCATCAGCCGCCGGTGATCATCCTGGACGAACCCACGGTGGGACTCGACCCGATCCAGATTCGCGAAATCCGCAGCCTCATCGCCGCACTGGCGCAGAACCACAGCGTGATTCTGTCGAGCCACATCCTCCCGGAGATTCAGGCGGTGTGCTCGCGGGTGATGATCGTGCATCGCGGCCGCGTGGTGTTCCAGGACTCGATGGCGGCGGTGAATGCGCAGAACGCTTCGCGCCTCGCGGCGATCTTCAGGCACGCGCCGAAGAGCTTTGCCGTGCCGGGCATCGCCAGCACGCAGTCGCTCGGCGAAGGCCGCTTCGTGTTCACGCCGGAGGCGGGCGCTGATCCGCGCGAAGCCCTGGTCGCAGCGAGTGTTGCCAATGGCTGGGGCCTGCTGGAACTGAAGACCGAAGGCCGGACGCTGGAAGAAATCTTCGTCTCGCTCACATCGAGCGACACCACCGAATTGAAGGAAGCCGCATGAGCGCCCTCGTTGCCATCGCGCGCCACGAGGCGCGCCGCATCTTCGTCTCGCCCCTGGCCTGGACGGTGCTCGCCGTCATCCAGTTCATCATGGGTTTGTCGTACTGCCTGCTGCTGACCGAGATGGTCAACAACCCCGGCTCGCTCAACCAGTATTCGGGTGTCAGCGATTACATCGGCGGTGGCCTGTTCGGCTTTTCCGCCGTGCTGCTGCTGCTGGTGATCCCGCTGATGACCATGCGCCTGTTCGCGGAGGACAAGAAAAGCGGCAGTCTCACCCTGCTCACCACCGCCCCCGCCTCGCTGACCGAAATCGTGCTGGGCAAGTTTCTGGGACTGGGCGTGTTCTTCCTCGCCGTGCTGGCGCTCATGGCGGCGATGGCGTTCTCGCTGTTCGGCGGCACTGACCTCGATCTGGGCCGGCTGTTCGCGGGCCTGGTCGGTCAGCTGCTGCTGATGCTGAGCTTTGGCGCGGCGGGCCTGTTCGTCTCCACGCTCACCAGGGAGCCGGTGATTGCGGCCGTTGGCGGCTTCGGCCTGCTGCTCATCATCTGGTTGTTCGAGGCCATGGCCTATGGCGGCGGCATGTTCAGCGATCTGTTCCGCCACCTTTCGCTGATCGGCCACTTCGAAAAGCTCAGGCGCGGCGTGTTCGATACCGCCGACGTCGCCTATTACCTGCTGTTCATCACCCTGTTTCTCTGGCTCGCCGTGCAACGGCTCGATGTCGAGCGTTCGTAATCGGCAGACCCTCTCATGAATAAAAAATCCCTCCGCTTCCAGCAGTCCGTTTCGGCGCTGCTGTTCCTGGCCGCCATCGGTCTGCTGGGCTGGCTCTCCACCCAGTTCAAGACCGAGTTCGACTGGACCGCCAACAACCGCAACTCGCTCACCGAGGCATCGGCCAGGCAGCTCGGCAATATGCAGGGCCCGGTGAAGGTGCTGGCCTTTGCACCCGCAGGCCCTGAGAACCGTGCCGACACCGCCCAGTTTTTCGTGCGCTACACGGCGGTCAAGAAAGACCTTACGGTCGAGTTCATCGACCCGATCAAGAGCCCGACCAAGGTGCGCGAGTTCAACATCCAGCAGGTCGGCGATCTGGTATTGGAATACGACGGCCGTCGCGAGACCGTGCGCGCGGGCGAGATGAACGAGGCCAGCGTCACCCAGGCCCTGCAACGCCTGAGCTTTGCCGAGCAGCGCTTCGTGGTGTTCCTCCAGGGACACGGCGAACGCGGCGTGGCGGACACCGGTGCGGCGGGTTACTCGGCCTTCGAGCAGCTGCTGAAGGAGAATGGTTTTGCCTCGCAGCCGCTCAATCTCGGCACCTCGCCGCGCGTGCCGGACAACGCCGCCCTCGTGGTGGTGGCCGGCCCCAGCAGCGCGCTGCAGGCGGGTGAGACCAGGCTGCTGCTCGACTACCTTGCTGCGGGCGGCAACCTGCTGTGGCTCTCCGACCCCGACTCGCCGCCCCCGCCTGTGGAGCTTGCGCAGGCGCTCGGTGTGAGCTTCGAGAAAGGCACCGCGATCTTCCCCGAATATGCCGCGATGACACAGGACCCCAGCCTGTTTCTCACCGCCAGCTACCCGGCCACGCCGGTGACGCAGAACCTCACCGAGAACACCCTGTTCCCGATTGCGCGGGCGCTCTCCACCGACCCGGCCGCAAAGCCCGATCCGGCCTGGCAGCCGCAGCCCTTTCTGCAATCGACCCAGCAGGCCTGGATCGAGACCGGCCCGCTCGAAGGCGAGATCGGTTTCGAGCCGGAGCAGGGCGACAAGCCGGGGCCGCTCACGCTGGGCCTGCTGCTGACGCGCAATCTCAAGGCGGCTGCCGATGCGCCGCAGCCGAAGACGCCGGACGACCCCATGCCCGTCGGCAAACCGCAGCGCGCGGCCATCGTTGGCGATTCCGATTTTTTGAGCAACGCCATCCTCGCCCAGGCCGGCAACGGCAAGCTGGGCCTGAACCTGGTGCGCTGGCTGGCGAGCCGCGACGACCAGCTCGACATCACCGTGCCGGAGGCGCGCGATCAGGCGCTCTCGCTTTCGCCCTGGGCGGTGCTGGCGCTGCAAGTCGGATTCCTGATCCTGCTGCCGCTGCTGCTGCTGGCCATCGGCATCGGCCGCTGGCTGTCGCGCCGCCGTCGCTGAGGCCGAACCATGAATCGCGCGCGTCTTAATCTGTTGCTACTCGTCATCGTGCTCGCGCTCGGTGTTGGCGCTCGGATGGCGTATCAGAAAAAGAACAAGCCCAAGGCGTTGCTCACGCCCATCGCCGCCGAGGGCGTGAGTAAGATCGTGGTCGAGTGGCCGGGCAGCGACACCATCACGCTCGAAAAGAAGGATGCGGAGTGGTGGCTGACCAGCCCCGTGCAGGGTCGTGCAGACCGCTTCGAGGCCACGGGTGCGACCAGCCTGGCCAGCACCGAAGTGCAGGGCACGGTGGAAGGCGAGGACATCAATCTCAAAGAGCTGGGCCTCGACCCGCCCGGCCACGCGGTGACGCTCAACGACATCAAGGTCGAGTTCGGCGGCAGCGACCCGCTGCAATCGCGCCGCTATGTACGCGTGGGTGGGGCGATCAAGCTGATCGAAGACCCGGCGACGGCGGCACTGGACAAGGACTACGCCGATCTGGTCGCCAAGGACCTGTTCGCGCCCAACGACGAGCTGATTAAGATCGAGCTGCCGGATCTCACCCTCAGCAAGGCCGAAGATGGCAGCTGGACGGCCCCTGTCGGCACCGCCAATGCCACGCCCTCGGCGCTGAAAGCGCTGGCCGAAGGCTGGAAAGGCGCGCGTGCGATGTGGAACGAAGCCTCGCCCGGCGAGGCCATGCTGGGCACCCAGGTGCGCATCACCACGAAAGCGGGTGCGGTCACCGACTACGTGGTGGCCTCGCTCGACCCCCAGTTCGCCCTGTATTCGCCGACGCTCAAGGTGCGGCACCAGCTCTCGAAAGCCCTCGCCGACGAGCTGCTGAAGCTGCCGGCACCGCCGGCCGCAGCCGACAGCGCCAAGCCCTGACCGCGGTGCGCGGTGTGGTCAGCACCGCGCCAAGTTCTTAGAATAGGCAGATCGTCTTTCTCTGCCCTTCAACCGCCTCAAGCCCGGAGTCTCACCGTGAGCAGCAAACACAACGAAAAGAGTGACAGTGCCCACGACAAGGAGTTTTTCCGCACCTTCGGCATGGTGCTGGCCGCACTCGGTGGCATCTTTGCCTTCTGCATCTTCGCTGCCGGGCTGATCGTGCCCAAGGCAGCCGTGAGCGAGGCCGAAAAAGCCCGCCTTGAGGCCCGCATCGCGCCCGTCGCCACGGTCATCACCGATCCCGCCATGCTGGTCAAGGTGAATACCTCTGCCGTCAAGCGCGAGCCGCTCACGGCGGATCAGGTCTACGCACAGGCCTGCGGTGCCTGCCACAACGCCGGCGTGCTCAATGCACCAAAAGTGGGCGACAAGGCCGATTGGGCCAAGCGCATGGCAGCAGATGGTGGGCTGGATGGCCTCACGGCCAATGCCATCAAGGGCAAGGCACAAATGCCAGCTCGCGGCGGCAACCCGGATCTGAGCGACGACGAGATCAAGGCCACCGTCAAGCAGATGCTGGAAAAAAGCGGCGTCTGAGACCAGCGCAAGTCAAATCGGATTCTTGCTCTGGCATAGCCCTTGCATTTTTCTTAACCGACTTTGATGGGCCTCGATGGATTGATTGCCACAAAAGTCTTTTGAATTGTTACAGTCTTGTTGCATCTAGCAGAAGCCACTTGGCCAACGCGGTGCAAACCCACCCATACAGGAGAGGATGGAATATGAAGATTAAGCAGATCGTCGCTTGCGCAGCACTTGTCGCCGCAACCGCAGTCTCGGCCCCGGCGTTTGCAGGCGCGACCGGCAACGTGGGCGCATACAACCAGTACGTGTTCCGCGGCGTCGATCAGACGAGCAACGGCGCTGCTGTTCAGGGCGGCCTGGACTACTCCAGCGCGAGCGGCTTCTACATCGGCTCCTGGGCGTCCAACACCAGCTTTGCTGGCACTGAAGTCGATGCATACGGCGGTTATGCCGGCAAGATCGGCGAAGTCGGCTACGACATCGGCGCGCTTTACTACTACTACACCGACGTCAGCGCCATCAACACCGTCGAAGGCTACCTGGGTCTGTCCTATGGCCTCGTTTCCGCCAAGTACTTCTACTCCCCCGACTTCTTCGGCACGGACGAAGCCGGCAGCTACCTGACCAGCTCGATCGGTTTCCCGCTGTCCGAAACCCTCAAGATCAGCCTCAATGTCGGCTACAGCTTCGGCGATGGCGTCAAGGCCACGTTTGGCGATGACTATCTCGACTACGGCGCCACCCTGAGCAAGGACATCGGCAGTGGTTTCTCCGCCAGCTTCGCTGCCATCGGCAACGATCTGGAAGGCACCGGGCTGGACAAGGGCAAGGTCGTGATCGGCATCAAGAAGAGCTTCGACCTCTAAGCTGCCTGCAACACGCAACACTGAAAAGGGCTGCCTCGGCAGCCCTTTTTTTGTGTCCGATTACAGTTCTTGTGACTGGCTGCGCTCATCCTGCGGGATGACGCCATCGGTGAGCCAGCACGCACGGCAGTTCTCGTCGTCCTGCCGACGCAGCACGAAGACATATTGGTAGCGCTTGCCGCCGAGGCTGATGATCTCCACGGGTTGCAGGGCTTCATCGGCCTGCTGGATGGTGTCGAGCAGGCGCGCGCTCTTGTGATTGATCATCTCGCCAAAGCCATCGCGGATCATCCTGGAAAAGCGGGGCAGCGGCCCGGTCTGCGCGCGGTTGCCCGGCGAGGTGAACCGGAACACGGTGGCGAATCCGGCATCCTTGGTCGGGTGGTCAACCGCCTTCAGGGCCGTGATCTGCAGCTGCACCACTTCGCGTGGTGTGAGGGCTGGACTGGGTTTGGCCACGGCCGCAGGCGTCGCCGCTAATGCAAGGTTCAGCGTCGACGCAAAAGCTGTGATCAGGATGAAGGTCTTGCGCATCGCGAACTCCTTAAGAGGGCTGCTTGCCGAACGCGCTTGACCTTATCATGCGACCTCGAACCCCCGGACCCCACACATGTTTTTCTCCCGCTGGCAGACCCTGACGACCGTGCTCGTGCTGAGCCTTGCCGCCTGCTCCACTTCGCCTTTGGGACGCCGGCAGTTTCTGCTGGTTTCCGATGCCGAGGTCTCGCAAGCCGGCATCGCCTCCTTCCGCGACATGCAGAAGAAGCTGCCGCAGTCCACCGACAGCAAGCAGGTGGGGTATGTGAACTGCATTTCGTCCGCCATCGTCGCCGAGATCCCGCGCCTGCAGGCCAAGGGCAAGCTCAGGGTGCCGGAGAGCTGGGAGGTCTCGGTGTTCGACAGCAAGGACGCCAATGCCTTTGCCCTGCCGGGCGGCAAGATCGGCGTCTACACCGGCCTTTTGAAAATCGCGTCCACCCAAGACCAGCTGGCGGCGGTGATCGGCCACGAGGTCACCCACGTGCTGGCTGGACATTCGGCCGAGCGCTACTCGGAGACCATGGCCTCGCAGATCGGCGGTGTCGTGGTGCAGGCCACCACCGGCATCAATGGCGATCTGGTCGGCATGGCGACCCAGGCCTTCATCCTGTTGCCGTTCTCCCGAACCCACGAGACCGAGGCCGATCTGCTGGGTCTCGACCTCATGGCCAGTGCGGGCTTCGATCCGCGTCAGGCCATTTCGCTGTGGCAGAACATGGCGCGCGCCGGTGGCAGCAAGCCGCCGCAGTTCATGTCTTCGCACCCTTCCGACGAGACCCGCATCCGCAATCTTTCGGAGCGTTTGAACATTGCAATGCCGATCTACGAGCAGGCGATTGCCGAAGGCCGTCGCCCGCGTTGCTCCTGAGGCCCTAGTGCGCGTCACCAATTAGTCAGTCGCGACTGCCTAATTGATGACACGCCCTAGCCTGCCGCGACGAAGTGGCAGGCCGCGAAGTGATCGGCGGCCGTCTTGCGCAGCGGCGGCATGGCGCGGCCGCAGTAGTCATCCGCCACCGCGCAGCGGTCGCGGTAGCGGCAACCCAGAGTGATCGCCTCGGCCTTTGAAGGGGGCTGGCGCTCGGCATCCAGCAGGCTCGACACGGCGGCGGCAGTCTCGCTGCCGGGCACCGCCGCCATCAGCGCCTGCGTGTAGGGGTGTCTCGGATCACTGAACAGGCGTTCGCGAGGTGCCTGCTCCATTACGGTGCCGGCGTACATCACCAGCACCCGCTGTGCCACCTGGCGCACCACCGCCAGATCATGGCCGATGAACAGCATCGCCAGCCCCAGATCGCGTTGCAGCTCGCCCAGCAGATTGATGACCTGCGCCTGCACCGAGACATCCAGCGCCGATACCGGCTCGTCGCAGATGAGCAGTTTCGGTTCCACCACCAGGGCGCGCGCCAGACCGATGCGCTGGCATTGGCCGCCTGAAAACTCATGTGCATGACGTGACATGTCGGTGGCACTGAGGCCAACCCGTTCCAGCACCGCGGCGATGCGGCGGGGGCGCTCGGCCTTGTCGATGTCGGGTCGCAGCGCGATCAGCGGCTGCTCGATGATGCGGCCCACCTTCATGCGCGGGTCGAGGCTGGCGGTGGGGTCCTGGAACACCATCTGCACTTCGCGTCGCAGCGGTTTCCAGCCTTTCCTGTCGAGGCGCGCGAGGTCGGTGCCGTTGAAGATCGCAGCGCCGGAGGCCACCGGCTGCAAACCGATCAGTGCCTTGGCGAGGCTGGATTTGCCACAGCCGGACTCCCCAACAATGCCCAGGGTTTCGCCGGCATTGAGGTTGAAATCAATGCCATCGACGGCGTGGCGCCAGTGCCGCGCCCGCCAGGGGAACAGTCGCGGCTGGGGGTAACGCACGACCAGGCGGCGGACGATGAGCAGAGGGTTTGCGGACATCCCTCATTTTCGCATGCGCCCGGCAAAAAGCCCGCCCTCTTCCATGAGGGCGGGCTTTTGCTGTGCAGCCGGTCGAGGTAGAAACCGCTGGTCTATTCGAGCAGGCTTCGCAGCATCCAGGCAGTCTTCTCGTGAACCTGCAGGCGCTGGGTGAGCAGATCAGCCGTCGGCTCGTCGCTGGCCTTGTCGGCGAGCGGGAAGATCGAACGCGCGGTGCGGGCGCAGGCCTCGTGGCCCTTCACCAGCAGCCGCACCATTTCCATCGCCTCCGGCACGCCATCGGTTTCTTCAATGGACGAGAGCTTGCTGAAAGCGCCGTAGGTGCCGGGTGCCGGGAAGCCCAGGGCGCGGATTCGCTCGGCCACGTCATCCACCGCCACGGCGGACTCGGTGTAATGGGTCATGAACATCAGGTGCAGCGAGTTGAACATCGGGCCCGTAACGTTCCAGTGGAAGTTGTGGGTCTTGAGATAAAGCGTGTACTCGTCGGCCAGCAGGCGCGAAAGACCGTCGGCAATCGCCTTGCGCTGGTCGTTCTTGATGCCGATGTCGATGGGCGCGGTCTTGGTCGCCTTCGGCAGCGGTTTGATCTTCTTGGCGTCTTTGCTCACGGCATGACCTCGTTGGTTGAAAGTAGAACGATTGAAGCGCGCAGAGGTGAAGCCGGCATGAATCAGCTCAGGGCGAGATCAGCTTGTTCTTGCGGTAGAACGTGAAGATGTCGTTCAAGTTGCGCTTGGGCTTGAAGCCGAAGGTGCGGTTGAACAGGCTGCCATCGAGCACTACCGGATACTTGAAGTAGTTGATCAGGTAGGGCGGGAAGAAGGCATTCCAGTTCAGCAGCCCCGACACCAGCTTGGGCAGTGCCGGCGGCAGCGAGAGGATGGGCAGCTTCTTGCAGCCGCACTCCTCGACGGCGCGCTGGTAGGGCACGTAGTCGTCGGGCGCGACGTTGTAGATGCCAGGCTTGTTGCCCTCGAAGGCCAGCACCATGGCGTCGGCCATGTCGTCGACATGCAGGAACTGCATCATCGGCGAGAAGCCCAGCAGCACTGGCGTATAGGGCCGCGAGAGCAGCAGGCTCATCGAGTTGCGCACACCCGGCCCCAGCACATTGCAGGGGCGCAGGATGGTGATGTTCAACTCCGGGTGCTTCCACAGATAGATGTTGGCGAGCGATTCCAGCTCCACCGAATCCACCAGGTCCATCGTCACTTCGCTGGCCTTCAGCGGGTGGTCCTCGTCGAGCAGCGCCGGGTTGTAGGCCGAGGCGCCGTAGACGTAGTAGGTGGAATGCACGATCACCTGGCCGACGCCATATTTCTTGCACAGCTCGAACAGCCGCTTGCTGCCCAGCACATTGGCGTTGTAGCGGCGGTCGCGCGAGTACTCGTGGGCAAAGATGCGGCCGATGTGCAGCACCGCGTCGATCTTGTGGTTGAGGAAGATGTCCTCGAAGCCGCGCTTCTCGATCTCCACCTTGTAGCTGGGGATGCCGGCATCGGTCTCCACCTTGCGGCGGAAGTCCACAGCCACCACGTTGTACTTGCCGTGCAGGCGCGCAATCACGCGCTTGGCGAGCGCCCCGCCGGCACCGGTCACCAGCACGGTCTTCTTGTTGGCCGATGCCATCTTCTTCGTCACAACCATCGTGTGCGCTCCTAGTACAGGCTGGGCCGTTCGCTCAGGCCCTTTTCGATGAGACGGCGGATTTCGTGCTTCACCTGCTCCACCAGCTCGGTCACCTGTTCCTCGGTCTTCACCGGCTTGAAGTGGATGGGCTTGCCGAAGTTGAGCACCACGCGGGCGGGCAGCGGGAACGGCGGTGCGATGGGCGCATAGGGAATACCCAGCAGCTTGGCCAGCGGTGAGATGTTGGCAATCGCCGGCATGGTCTCCTCGCAGCCCACCACCGCGCAGGGCACGATCGGCGTCTTGTGGTTGATGGCCAGATGCATGAAGCCATTGCCGAAGCGCTGCAACTGATAGCGGTGCTTGTAGAGCTTGCCGGAGCCGCGCACGCCTTCGGGGAAAACGATGATCGCCTCGTCGGTTTCCAGCATCTTGGTGCAGTTGATGGGGTCGCCGATCACGCCGCCCCAGGCATTCATCAGGTTGCCGAGCCAGGGCACGGTGGGGAAGAAGCGCTCGATCATCGCCCTGGCCGCACGCGGTCCATGGGGATTGGTGGCGGCGGCGACACCAATCAGCACGCCATCCATCGGCAGCTGGCCGGAGTGGTTGGGCACGATCAGCACGCGGCCGGACTTGGGGATGTTCTCCAGCCCGTAGGACTGCACCTTGAAGTAGTGGTCGTAGAGCCACTTCATCACCGCCAGGCCCACCTTGAACTGGTCTTCGTTGTAGCCCCAGGCATCAAAGCCGAAGCTGCCGACCGGCTTCGGGATCTTGGCCACCATCGCCTCGATCTCCGGCGTCACCAGCCTTTGCAGGATCTCCTCCTTGGCAGAGAAGTTCTTCAGAGCGCCCAGCACTTCGCTTGCATTCATTTGTAGTTTTTAGCCGACTGTTGCAGTCGGTCTGTCTCCGTGTGGCTCGCGTCGATTATTCCACAGCGATTGGCTCCCGATGCCGCTGTGCGAACCACAATTTTTGATACAGGCCGCCCTGTTGCAGCAAGGTTTCGTGAGTGCCCTGTTCGGCCACCCGGCCCTGATCAAGCACGACGATGCGATCAGCGTGGGTGACGGTCGACAGCCGGTGCGCGATCACCAGTACGGTGCGCTGCACGGCGGCCTCGGCGAGGGCCGCGAGGATGGCCTGCTCACTGAGGGTGTCAAGTGAGGAGGTGGCCTCATCGAAGATCAGCACGCGCGGGTTCTTGAGCAGGGCGCGGGCGATGGCGACGCGCTGCTTCTCGCCGCCGCTGAGCTTCAGGCCGCGCTCGCCCACCATCGTCTCCAGTCCCTTCGGCAGCTGGGCCACGAAGCTGCCCAGGTGTGCCTGCTGAAGCGCCCGCTCGACATCGGCCGTGCTCGCCTCCGGGTCGGCGTAGCGCAGGTTTTCGAGCAGGGTGTCGTTGAACAGCACCACGTCCTGGGGCACCACGCCGATGGCGGCGCGCAGGGTGGCGAGCGGCAGCGCACGGGCATCGACGCCACCGAGGTTCACAGTACCGGCATCGGGGTCGTAGAACCGGAACAGCAGCCTTGCCAGGGTCGATTTACCGGCACCGGTCGCACCCACCACCGCCACGGTCTGGCCGGCAGCGATCTCGAAATCGGCACCGTGCAGAATCCGCCGGGCGCTGCTGTAGCCGAACACCACGTTGTCGAAGCGCACCGCCAGCGGGCCCGGCGGTAGCGGCTGCGGAATGAGCGGGTCGGCAATCAGCGGCTGCCGTGCCTGCAAGTCGAACAGCTTGCCCATGTCGGTGAGCGCACGGCGGATCTCGCGATAGACGAAGCCGAGCACGTTGAGCGGCAAAAACAGCTGCGCCATGAAGGCGTTCACCGCCACGAAGTCGCCAAGTGTCATCACGCCCTGCTGCACGCGCAGGGCCGAGAGCGTGGTCATGGCGGTGAGGCCGACGGCGATGATCACGGCCTGGCCGCCATTGAGCAGACCCAGCGTGACGCGGCTCTTGGCGGCGGCCTTTTCGTAGGCGGCGAGGGCGACATCGTAGCGGCGCGCTTCCAGCGGCTCGGCACCGAAATACTTCACCGTCTCGAAGTTGAGCAGCGAGTCCAGCGCCCGGCCATTGGCCTCGCTGTCCTTGCTGTTGGCGTCGCGCACGAAGCGCGTGCGCCAGTCGGTGAGCCGCACCGAGAAGCTCACATAGAGCAGCACCGCCACGATGGCGATGAGTGCAAAGCCGATCTCGTAGCGCTGCCAGAGCAGGGCAGTGACCAGCACCAGTTCGAGTGCCGTCGGCGCCACCGTGAACAGCAGGAAGCGCATCAGAAAGCCGATGCCATCCACGCCGCGTTCGATGTCGCGCGACAGCGCGCCGCTTTTGCGGGCGAGGTGAAACTCCAGATCAAGCGCATGCAGATGCTTGAACACGCCGAGGCCGGTGCGCCGCATGGCGCGTTCGGCGACGCGGCCGAACAGCACGTCGCGCAGCTCGCCGAACAGCACGTTGGCAAAGCGCAGCGCGCCGTAGCCGAGCAGCAGCACCACCGGCAGCGCCAGCGTGGCGATGGCCGCACCGCGCTGGGTGTCGAGGGTGTCCACCAGTGCCTTGAGCACCAGCGGCAGGCTGACGCTGGCGATCTTGGCGGCGATGAGCAGTGCCATCGCGCCGCCCACGGCCCAGGGGAACTGCCGCAGCACCGGCGCGAGGGCGAGCCAGACCTGCTTTAGGGTGGCCGGTTGGGCCGCAGGGTCGCCGGAGTCGGCGTTTGGATTGATGCGCATCGCTGCACAGTGGGGCCGTTGCGGGCTGCGTTCAACCGGGCGAAGCAGCGGCGCGTGGCCTGCGGTTGACAGCGGCAGAGGCTTCAACCAAAAATGACTAATGACCCATTAATTAAAAAATGAAGGAGATAGTCAGCGTGAACTCGTCTGTGGTCGTGCCTCTTGTCGCAAGCCCCGTCCGCCGCCAGCGCCGCAGTGCGGTGACGCGCCGCCGCCTGCTCGACGCCGCCGAAAAGGTGTTCGGCGATGCGGGCTTTCATGCGGCGGCGATCAGCCAGATCACCCACACCGCCGGCATGGCGCAGGGCACCTTCTACGTCCACTTCACGAGCAAGGAGGAGCTGTTCACCCAGCTCGTCGCCGACATCAGCCGCAGCCTGCGCCACGAGATGACGCGCGCGGCGGCCAATGCACCGGATCGCCTCGCCGCCGAGCGCGCGGGGCTCATCGCCTTCTTTGACTACACCCAGCGCCACCCCGGCCTCTACCGCATCGTGCAGGAGGCACAGTTCGTCGACCCGCCCAGCTACCGCCGCTATTACGAGCGCCTGGCCGATGGCTATGCGCGTGCGCTCGCCAAGGCCGCCGAGGCCGGCGAGATTGCGCCCGGCGATCCCGCCGCCAGAGCGTGGGCGCTGATGGGCGTCGGCCATTTTCTGGGCCTCTATCACTGCCAGTGGCAGGGCACCGTGCCGGATGCCGCGACGCTCGATGCGGCGATGGACTTGATCGCGCACGGGCTCAAGGGCGCGCCCGTCGCGCCAAAGAAAACGGCTGCTGCCAAGCCACGAAAGGTGAGCAAATGATTCTCAGCGGCCTCGGCATCTATCTGCCCAACAGCCATCACGACGCCGCCCACATTGCGGCCGCCAGCGGCGTGCCGGTGGACGTGGTGCGCGACAAGCTCGGCATCCAGCGCAAGACGGTACCGGGCGCGGGCGACCACACCAATGTCATGGGCATCCACGCCGCGCGCATGGCACTCGCCGATGCGGGTGTGCAGGCGAGTGAGGTGGATGTGCTGATCGGCATCACCGAGGAGCACAAGGAGTTCCCGGTGTGGACGGCAGCGATCAAGACCGCGCACGAGCTGGGGGCGGTGAATGCCTGGGCCTATGACCTGGGGCAGAAGTGCGGCACGGCGATCCTCGCACTCAAGCAGGCGAAGGATCTGATGCTCGCCGACCCGGCCGTCAACACCGTGCTGATTGCGGGCGGCTATCGCAATGGTGATCTGGTGGACTACGCCGATCCCGCCACGCGCTTCTTGAACAACCTCGCTGCCGGTGGCGGTGCTGCGGTCATCACCCGCAAGGGCCGTGGCTTCGAGCTGCTGGGCAGCGCACTGCGCACCGATGGCAGCTTTTCGGAGGACGTGATCGTGCCCGTCGGCGGCACCCGTGCGCCGCTCACCGCTGAAAACCTGCACGAGTTCCGCTTCCAGATCCCCGATCAGCCCGGCATGCGGGCGCGGCTGGAAGAAAAGAGCCTGCGCAACTTCGTCGGTGTGATTGAAGACGCCTGCGCGCGATCAGGTTTTGCGCCCAAAGATGCGAGCTACGTCGGCCTGCTGCACATGAAGCGCAGCGCCCATCTCGACGTGCTGCAACGCATTGGGGTCAGCCCGGAGCGCTCGATCTATCTCGAAGACTACGGCCATGTCGGGCAGATCGACCCGCTGCTGTCGCTCAAGCTCGCGCGCGGTGCGGGCCAGTTGAAGACCGGCGATACGGTGATCTTGTGCGCCGCCGGCATCGGCTATGTGTGGAATGCACTGTGCCTGCGCTGCACATGACGCCTACCTTGCCCTCACTGGCGCGAACCCCCGCCCCCAGCCCCTCCCCGCAAGGGGGAGGGGAGTGGAGCGCGCCAGCTTCAATGTGCTCACTCTCAAGCACGGAGCAAGGCAGTTCCCCTCCCCCTTGCGGGGAGGGGCTAGGGGCGGGGGTTGCCAGAATCACAAATCTCGACGTCATCAGTCGCAACGCCCGCCGCTGGCCGGAGCGCCACGCGCTGTGGGCCGATGGTCGCTGGCTCAGCTATGGCGATCTCGACGTGCGCGCCACCCGCCTGGCCGCGCGCCTGCACGCGATGGGCGTGCAGCATGGCGATCGCGTCGGCATCCTGGCACTCAACCATCTCGCCCACTTCGACCTGCTGCTGGCCGCGCCCAAGCTCGGCTGCATCTACACGCCGTTCAACCATCGCCTGTCGGTGGACGAGACCCGCATGCTGTTTGACTACGTGCGGCCCAGTCTGTTGTTCGTCGACGCCGCCAATGCCAGGGTCGGTGAGTGCTTCGCAGGCGAGCAGCTTGCCTTGCAGGACTACGAAAACTGGCTCGCCGCCGCCCCGCTCGCTGCCCCGCAGGCGGTGACGAATGCGGACGACGCGCACATGCTGCTGTTCACCGGCGGCAGCACCGGCACGCCCAAGGGCGCGCTCATCCCGTACCGGCAGACACTCGCCAACAGCCGTGCCACGGTGCGTGGCTGGCGCTTGCGGCGCCGCGACTGCGCGATACAGGCCACGCCCTGCTTCCACGCCGCGCTCAATGTCTACGCCACGCCGCTGCTGGCGATTGGCGGGCGCGTGGTGCTGATGCCGGCTTTCGAGCCGGGTGCCTATCTCAAGCTGATGCAAGAGCACGGCGCAACGCGGCTGTTCATGGTGCCCACCATGTACCGCATGCTGGCCGAGCACGTTGATTTTGCGACGGCTGATTTCAAGAGCGTGCGCGGTGCCATCTCCGGTGGTGCGCCCTGCCCACCCTCGCTGCGCGATCTCTTTGCCGCACGCGGCATCGGCTTCAAGCAGGGCTTCGGCATGACCGAGGCGGGCGTGAACTGCTTTGCCATCAGCGAGGCCGAAGCCGCCGCGCAGCCGCTCGCGGTGGGCCGCCCACTGCCCATGCTGCAAGCAGTGATTCGCCACCCGGATGGCAGCGCCTGCGCCGTGGATGAGGTGGGCGAGCTCACCCTGAGCGGCCCGCAGATCTGCGCCGGCTATTTCGAGCGCGAACGCGAATGGACCGAGTGCTTCCGCGACGGCTGGCTGTGGACGGGCGATCTCGCGCGGGTCGATGCGAGCGGCCTGCACTTCATCACCGGCCGCCGCAAGGAGATGTTCATCAGCGGTGGCGAGAACGTGTACCCCGCAGAGGTCGAGGCCGCTGTTGCAGCACACCCGGCGGTGGTCGAGTGCGCCGTGATCGGCGTGCCGCATGAAAGCTGGGGCGAGGTGGGGCTGGTGGCTGTGGCCCTGCGCGAAGGCACGCAGCTCGATGCCGAAGCACTGAGCGCCTGGCTCAAATCACAGCTCGCCGGCTACAAGCGCCCGCGCGAGTTCCTGTTCATGGATGGGCTGCCGAAAACGGCGGCGGGCAAGTTCAACAAACCAGAAATACGCCGCCTGCATGCAGAGCGGCGTCCGTCGTAAACGTGGTGAGCGGAGGAGACCCGCATGAGTCGAACGTGGTTGTTACGGAGTGCGCTGGCACTGCTGCCGGGCCTTGCCGGGGCTGGCGATGCGGTGCCGCAATGGGGCCGCAACCTGCCGCTGTATCCGGCGCTGTATGTGCAGACGAGTGCGAGCTTCGATGCGCGCGACCAGGTGTTCGATGCTGCCGGTGAGGAGCAGGACACTGCCCAGCCGAGCCTGAGCGGCCAGACCCGATTCCCGGAGCAGCGACTCGATACCACCCTGGCGTGGACCTTCCCGCTGTTTGAGGCGGCCGCAGTGCCGTTCTTTGCCAGCCGCCTGCACACCGCGCGCATCCATCTGGGTTATGCGCAGACCAGGACCAAGGGTGCGCTCGCCGACTTTGCGCGCGACAGCAGCGACGACAGCCGCACGCAGGCCGATAACCTGGAGACCCGGAGCAGCGGCGTCACTGATCTCACGCTGGAGTTCGGTAGCTGGCTGGCGGGTAGCAGCGACTGGCGCATGCGCAAGGACACTCCCTACGCCTTGCTGCTGCTCAACGGCGTGACGCTGCCCACCGGCATCTATGGCCGCGACACGCCCGCCAACCCCGGCAGCAACACGGTGGCGGCGTACTCTCAGCTGGGTTTTTACGCACGGCCCTGGGCCGGTGCGCATCTCGATGCGGGGCTGGGCTATCGCGTCTATCTCAAGAACCAGGACCCGGCCTTTGGCCTGCTCGCGCCGGCCAACCAGGGCAATGATTTCTACTGGGATGTGAGCCTCGCGCAGCGTCTGCTGCCCAGCCTCTACATCGCCGCTTTCGCCGATGGTCGCAAGGGCGATAAGAACGCCTACGAGAACCCGCGCTTCGCACCCAACGCGCCGCCACCGCCCAGCACCACGCCGCCCTCGGACAACTATCCACGCCCCGGCGTGTATTACGACGGAGGCACCGAGCTGATCCGTGCGGGGGCCTCGCTCTACGGCTTCATCGGCCAGCACTGGCGGCTCGGGCTGCACTATGCGCTGCCGCTCAGCGGCGAGAGCGGCGAGTTCGATCTGCCCTACAACAACCGCCAGCCCGCAGGCTGCACGGTGGGGTCAACGGGCTGCACGGTGAGCGATGGCGGCACGGTGCAGAACGTCGATGGCCAGGGGCCCGCCCGCGTATTTGCCTCGCCGCAGTTCACGCTCTCGCTGCAATTCAATTTCGGCCAGGGGGACAGCTACACCTGCGTTGGCTGCAAGCAGCCATGAAGACTTTTCTCGCCACCCTCTTGTTCGTATTTGCGGGTATTGCACAGGCGGGCATCGTCTTCACGCCGCATGTCAGCGAATACGGCATTTTGCCGGCCGGCATGTATGCGGAATACACGCTGATTGGCACCGAGATCGAGGCGATCTATGACCGCGATGGCCGAAAGATCAAGCTCGGCGTGCCTTTCGTGCCGGCAGGCGATTCCACCGACGCCGTGCTGGGACTGTTCAAGGCGCTGTGGGTCGGCAATGTCTTTCGCGACAGCGACATTCCGTACTTGAACAACCACTCGCAGTTCTGCCGTGCCATCGGCAGCGTGGGTTATCAGCAGAACACCGGCGCCATTGCCAGTCGCTCGCGGCTGTTCAATCAGCGGCCCGGCAGCAATGGCTTCGGCGATCTGTTCGGGCTGTGCGGCATCTATGGCAGCGAGCACCGCTGGGGGCCGATCAAGGCGAACGGGCTGTTCGGCACCACGGTCAAGTTTCCCATCGGCCGCTACGACACCCGTGCGGCGCTCAACACCGGCACCAACTACTGGAGCGTCATTCCGCAGCTGGCCTTCCATGCCGAGGTCTACGGGCGCTTCTACATCGACGGCACCGTCGCCTATCAATTCAACGGCAACAACAGCAAGCCTGCATTCGGCGGCCTGACACCGACGCGCATTGCCGATGTCTACAACGGCGAGATCAACGTCGCCTACAAGTTCAGCGAGCACTGGTTTGCCGATGTCGGCTACTCGTACCGCAGCTCGGTCGGCAGCAACCAGTACGACAAGGTGACGATCAACTTCGAGGATCAGCCCCTGTCGCCGCAGAGTGCCTGCGACAGCACCAACAATGGCATCACCCGCACCGGCGACATGCTGGGCGTGGGCCTGGGGCCGGTGGTCTCGCAGCAGCTCTGCGACAACCCCGGCACCGACCAGTTCTATCTCAGCCCGCGTGCCGGTCCCTATCAGGACAATGGCGTGATGGGCACGCTGCTGACGGCGGGTATCAGCTACGTCTACCGCGCCTCCACCGTCCTGCAGGCGCGCGTGGCCCAGCCCATTGCCGGGCGCGGCAGCCAGATCGACGTGGTGTTCGATGTCTGCGCCACCGAGGGCTGCACGACGCCGCCCACCTCGCAGGTGACCTCGCGGCTGTTCGGCGTGCAGGAGGCGGCGGCGGTTTCGGCCTCGCCCTATTTCGAGCTGCGGCTCGTCCACCTGTTCTGGGCGCCTTGAGATGAAGACCGCATTCCGCATCTGCACCGCACTCGGCATCGTGCTGCTCGCCGCCTGCGCGCCGCGCGAAATCCTGCTGCCGGCCGTGGGCCTCACGCCCTATCGGCTGGCTGACTTCCCGCCCGGCTACACGCCGCCGCTATCCAGCGAAACTGGTCAGCCCATGCCGGGTTTCGGCGGTGCAGGGCCGCTCGACCACACGCCGGTGATCTTCATCCACGGCAACACGGTCTCGGCCCGCTACTGGCTGCCGGCGCGGCGCTACTTCAAGACCCAAGGCTTTCAGGATGCAGGGCTCTGGTCCCTGGGCTATGGCTGGGACAACGTGCGCTACTTCGACTCGGCCGATCTCTCGGTGCCGAGCGTGGAGCGCATGGTGCAGAGCGTGACGCAGCAGATCGCCAAGGACACCGGCAAGCCGGTGGATCAGGTCGACATCATCAGCCACTCGCTGGGCGTCACCCTCGCACGGCAGTGGATGAAGCAGACCAACAGCTGGCACAAGGTGCGCAACTTCATTGGTGTCTGTGGTGCCAACGATGGCGTGTGGACGGCCGACAGTTTCTCGCGCGGGCAGAACCGTGGCGTGGCCTTTGAACTCGCCCCCGGCAGCCCCTGGCTGAAGCAGCTGCGCGACGGCGGCGACACGCCGGGGCCGACGCGCTACATGACGCTCTACGACGGCACCGGCCGTGGCGATGTGCTGTTCCCGCCGCCGTATGAAAACTCCTCGGCGCTCGAAGGGGCCAACAACCTCGCCTTCAACGTCGTGCATGGCAGCTACCTCGACCATCTCGAACTGCCGCGCGTGCCGGAGACGATGGACGCGATGATCGAGTGGATGCGGCAGGCCCCCGAACCTTCGCGCAGCGCCATGCCGCCGGCACTCGTACGCCAGGGCGAGTTGCTGCGTGCCGAGCCGCCCGATGCCCAGGTGTTCTGCGAGAAGGGTGGCGCTTACCCAACAAGTCGCACAGCCGCTGCGGCTGCCGTGACGCTCGAAGCGGGCGTGCTCACCACCTGCTTCGCACGCCAGGCGGCGACGGGCTTGGCCAGTCCGATGTCGCGCTACAAGCGCGGCGACAAGCCGCTGGCAGCGGGCAAGCTGACGGTGACGGCCGACCGCCCGGCCAACAGCTACGAAAACCCGATCTCGGTGGCACTCACGGCGAGCGAGCCGGAGGCCTTCATCGTCTACACCACCAGCGGCACCAAGCCCAACAGCGGCTCGCCGCTCTACACCGCGCCGGTTTACGTGGCCGGGCCCTTGCGGCTCACGGCCGTGGCCATCGCGCCTGATGGCAGCCAGAGCGCGCCGCTGGTGCTGGACTACGACATCAGCCTCGAACTGATCGAGGCCGAGCGCACGCTGCAAAGGCAGTTCGACAGCGATACCCCCAGCAATTACGAAGGCAAGAGGAAGAAAGGCAGATGAGTCAGAAGACGGCAGTGGTGACGGGTGGATTGGGCGCGATTGGCAGCGCGATTGCGGATGCGCTGCTGGCATCGGGGCATCGCGTGGTGGCACTCGATCACCCCAGTGCCGAAGCCCGCGCGGCGGCGTGGTTGTCGGCGCGGCCCGCTGCTGCGGCGTTCTTCGCAGACCTGGCTGACACCGAAGCCAGTCGCACCACGATGCAGACCATCGAGGCACAGATCGGCCCGGTCGATGTGCTGGTGAATGCGGCGGGCATCACCCGCGATGCGCGCTTCGTGAAGATGAGTGCGGAGCAGTGGCGCGCGGTGCTGAGCAGCAATCTCGACAGTGTCTTCAATGCCACGCATCCGGTGTTCGCCGGCATGTGCGCGCGCGGCTTTGGGCGCATCGTCAACATCGCCTCGGTCAATGGCCAGAAGGGCCAGTTCGGCCAGACCAATTATTCGGCGGCGAAGGCCGGCATGCACGGCTTCACGATGGCGCTGGCGCAGGAGGGTGCCTCGCAGGGTGTGACCGTCAACACCGTCAGCCCCGGCTACATCGCGACACCGATGACGGCGGCGATCAAGCCGGAGGCACTCGCCAAGGTCAACGCGCAGATCCCGCTCGGCCGCATGGGTCGTCCCGATGAGATCGCGCGGGTCGTCGCCTTCCTGAGCGCAGCCGATTCGGCCTACATCACCGGGACCAACATCCCCGTGAATGGCGGCCTCTACATGGGCCACTGACGTGCAGAGCAAAAGCCCCGCCTACGCGCTCGCGGTTGCCGCCGCAGCCCTCGGCTACTTCGTCGATCTCTACGACATCGTCATCTTCGGCGTCGTGCGCGTGGCCTCGCTCACCGACCTCGGCATCACCGGCGAGGCCAACACACTGTGGGGCATCCGCCTGTTCAATCTCCAGATGATCGGCATGCTGTTCGGCGGATTTTTCTGGGGCTGGGTGGGCGATCGCTTCGGCCGCAAGCGCGCACTCATCGCCACCATCGCGCTGTATTCCACCGCCAACATCGCCAATGCCTTTGTGATGAACGTGGAGCAATACGCGCTGATGCGCTTTCTCGCCGGTGTGGGCCTGGCAGGTGAGCTGGGTGCGGGCATCACGCTGATCTCCGAGCTGCTGCCGAAAAATTTGCGCGGCTATGGCACCACCGCCATCTCCTTCCTCGGCCTGCTCGGCGCACTGACGGCCGCCCTCATCGGCGGCGAACTCGACTGGCGCTGGGCCTACGGCCTGGGCGGCGGCATGGGTCTGCTGGTGCTCGTCATGCGCATCGTGGTGTTGAAAGAGTCGGCGATGTTCGAGCAGCACAAGGGCGCTGCGGACCAAGGCGACTGGCGTCTGCTGTTTGGCCGCGCCAAGCCGGCGCTGCGATTTGCGCAGGTGGTCGCGGTGGGTGTGCCGCTCTGGTACGTCTCGGCCTTGTTCGTGAACTTCGCACCCGAATACGGCGCGGCCCTGGGCTTTGCCGCGCCGCTGAAGGTGGCGGATGTGCTGCTGTGGCAGGCGTCTGGTCTGGCCATTGGCTCGGCGTTTTCCGGCCTCATCAGCGAGTGGCTGCACAGCCGCAAGAAAGTGATTGGCGCCTGCCTGGTGGCACTGGGCTTGTTGGTGCTGGCCCTGCTCAAGGCACCGACGCGGGAGACCTACATCGGCCTGATGCTCGCGATTGGCCTGGCACAGGGTTACTGGACGGCCTTCATCACCATGAGTGCGGAGCAGTTCGGCACCAATTTGCGGGCGACGGTGGCCACCTCGGTGCCCAATGTGGTGCGGGCAATGACGGTGCCGGTGACGCTCAGTCTGCAAGCCCTGAAACCGGAATGGGGCCTGATCCCGGTCACGCTCGGCATCGGTGTGCTGGTCTTCAGCCTCGGCCTTGGCTCACTCTGGAAGCTGCGTGAAACCTGGGGCCGTGACCTCGATTACCGCGAGTCGTGAGGCCTTCCGTTTACGCCACGCTCACAAGTGCCACTGGCACTTGTGAAAGCACCCACGGCTTCAACTTTCTTCGAGCACGATCTTCCAGCTGCCATCCGGCTGCTGGCGCCAGAACTGCTGCTTCATGCCGGTGACCGAGAAGTTGTCGCTGCTGTAGTCCTGACGGAACTGCGCCACCACCAGGTTGGGCTCGCCGGGGTAGCGCATCAGGTCCAGCTCGCTCAGGCGCACGTTGATGCGGCGCTTGCCGCTGTTGACGCGGCGCTTGTAGTTGGCGAAGGCGGTCTTGTTCATGCCGTTGCTGACGAAGTCGGCGGCGTAGAAATCGAGATAGGCCTCGGTGTCGATCGCCGACCAGCGGCTGCGCCAGGCCTCGATGCGCGCCAGCAGCGCATCACGTTCCTTGTGGATCACGGCAGCCGGCAGCCAGCTCAGTGAATCGGCCAGCACCACCGGTGTGCGGCCGGTTTGCAGGTAGGGCTTGAGGGCGGTGAGATCGTCGTTCGCCATCGTCACACAGCCCTCGCTGGAGCGTGGCGCGCGTGAACCGACTTCGGTCGGCACGCCATGCAGCCAGATGCCGGAGCCATCGCGGCGGTGGTGGCGGTCCCAGATGTTGGGATAGGTCAGCGGGAAGGCCCCGGAACCGTAGAGGTCGGGCAGGGCGCTGCCATCGGTGAAGCCGGTGATGGTGTAGATGCCGATGGGCGTGCGCAGGTCGCCACGATTCTTCTTGCCCACGCCGTTGCGGCCCATGGCGGCATAGTGCTCTCGCACCACCTTCAGCGTGCCCTTGTTGTTCTCCAGCACGTACAGGCGGGCGCGGGGCAGGTCGACCACCACCGCATAACGGTGCTCGTCGGCCAGCTTGAGCAGCACGGCGGGCAGGCTGCCCTTGGGCACCTTGGGCGGTGCGAGACGCAGCTGCGCCTCTTCAACCAGCTCTTGCAGGCGCACCGTCGGTGCGGCGGCGAGCCGGGTTGCGGTCTGCTTGCTGGCGGGCGTGACGGCTGCCGCGCTCTGGCCACCGCGCAGGTTGGTGATGACCTGCTGCAGTTGCTGCTCGGAGGTCATCGCACTGCGGACGGGTGCTGCCACGGCTAAGGCCAGCCCGAAGACTGACGCGCACGTCAAAGTGTTGAACCAGCCCATGTACAGCGCCTAGAAGTGCAGCTTGAGACGCTGATTTAGCGGATGAACTCGCGGACGATCTTCCAGCCGGAGGGCGTGGACTTGAACTCCAGCACCTTGTTGACCTGATCGGAGAAGGTGTCGGACTGGTATTCCTGCACGAAGCTGACGCGCACGCGGTCAGCACCGATCTTGGTGATTTCAGGATTCAGCGCCCGCACGCCGATGCGGCTGGGGCGGGTGATGCGGTCGCGGCGCTGCTGCTCCCAGGTCGCACGGCTCAGGCCGCCTTCGGGCACGAAATCGGGTGCGTACTGGGCGACATAGGCGTCGACGTCGCGTGCCGACCAGGCCTTGGCCCAGGCCGTCAGGGCGCTGTTGACGCCACCGGAGTCGACGGCATCGCCAGGGGCTGCCGCTGCCGTCGCGGCGGCGGGTGTCGATGCGGCAGTGACAGGCGCTGCCGGTGCTGCGACGACGGGCGTGGCAGCGGCAGGCTTGGGCGCTGCGGCGGCGACCTGCGTCGAGCCGGAGCCGGCGGCGGCACCGATGCCGGTATCCAGCTGGTTGATCAGGTTCTGCTTGTAGCGAACCGCCTGGTTGCCGGTGTCGAGCATCGAGGCGCGGTTGTAGGCGGCACCGGCCAAGGCAGCGTAGATGTCGCCCAGGTTCTCATGCGCGGTGGCGTAGGCCGGGTGGGTGGCGAGCGCTGCTTCGAGCGCATCGCGGGCCTTCTCGTAGTCACCCTGCTGGGCGTAGAGCACCGCAAGATTGTTGTACGGCTCCGGCAGCTGCGGGTAGTCGCGGGTGAGATCGGCGAACACCTTGATGGCGTCCTCGGTCTTGTTGAGCTTGACCAGCACCAGGCCGCGCGTGAAGCGGGCTTCGGCGTCCTGCGGGGCGGTGGCCAGGTATTTGTCGAGCGTTTTCAGCGCGCCGGGCAGGTCACCGCTGGTGAGCTGGGCCTGGGCCTGTTCGACGGGCGTGGCTGCGAGCGCGGGCATCGAGAAAACGGCAGCTGCTGCCACGATGGCAAGGCGGGTCAGAGTGCCCGACAAAGAATTGTTCACGCCGTCAACCTCTTGAGCTGTATGGAAACGATGCCTCCAATGATAATGCAAAGCACTGCCAGCCGGTTGTTTCAGCTGGCTTTGCGATAGATGTCCGGCTCTCCCGGCGGCACGGCCTTGAAGCGGCGGTGAACCCAGAAATACTCGGCCGGTGCATGGCGGCGGATGCCGGATTCCAGCACCGTGTTGATGCGCGCGGCGTCGGCGATTTCGTCCGGGCCGGGAAAATCTGCCAGTGCGGGCTCGATCACCACCCGGTAGCGGCCGTTGCCCTCGTAGACCGGGAAATACGGCAGCACCGCCGCGCGGCCCATGCTAGCGAGCTTGCTGGTGGCCACGATGGTGGCGACGTTCTTGCCGAAAAACGGCACGTAGACACTCACGCGCAGGTCCAGCGTCTGGTCGGGCGCGTACCACACCGCCCGGCCCTCGCGCAGGGCGCGCACCAGCGGCCGCAGCTCCTCGCGCGGCAGGGCCGGCAGCTTGCTGCGGCGTTGCCGCCAGTGGTGCATGAGGTAGTCCATCACCGGGTTTTCGTAGGGGCGGTACATGGCATGGAACTCCACACCGGCCAGGGTGAGAAAGCGTGCGCCCAGCTCCAGCGTGGTGAAGTGGCCGGTGAGCAGCAGCAGGCCCTGGCCGCGTGCCTGCACGGCGCGCAGATTTTCCAGCCCCTCGACGATGCCGCTGCCTGCAATGCGCGCATCCGAACTCCACCAGGCAATCGCGGCCTCGAAACCGCCACGCCCCAGCGCGCGGAAATGCTGGTGCAGCAGCTGCCGCCGCGCTTCGTGACTCCAGTCCGGGAAGGCCACCAGCAGATTGGCCGCCACCACCCGCCGACGGCTCGGCAGCAGCCGCGCCACCATTGCGCCCAGCCATTCGCCGAGTTTCAGCTGCAAGCGCAGCGGCAGGCAGTGCAGCAGGCGCATCAGGCCCAGGCCCAGCCACACCGGCCAGTGGCGGGGGGCGAGCAGGGCGGGGCGGAAGGCGGGGGGCGTCATGTCAGGCCTGATTGTAAGGGTCGTTAAGCTAGCCCCATGCAAATGCTCTACACCGCGCTGCTGGCGCTGCTTACTCCCCTCATCGTGCTGCGCCTGTGGCTGAAGGGCCGTGTGCAACCGGCCTATCGGCAGCGCATCGGCGAACGCTTTGGCCGCGTGCCCGCCCAGCCGGTGGCGGTGTGGGTGCATGCGGTCAGCGTCGGTGAATCGCTGGCGGCCCTGCCGCTGATCGAGGCGCTGATCAAGCGCCACGGCGAGCGTCGGGTATGGGTGACCACCACCACGCCCACCGGCAGCGAGCGCGTGCAGGCGGCACTCGGCACGCGGGTCATCCATACCTATGCGCCGTACGACCTGCCGCACATCGTCGCGCGCTTTCTCGACCGTGCCAGGCCGCGGCAGGTGGTGGTGATGGAAACCGAGCTCTGGCCCAATCTGTTTGCTGCGCTCAAGGCGCGTGGCATCCCGCTCACCATCGCCAATGCGCGGCTGTCACCGCGCTCGTTCAAAGGCTATTCGCGGGTGGCTGGCTTCGCCCGTGCCGTACTCGCCAACGTCACCACCGTCGCGGCCCAGAGCGCCCTCGATGCTGAACGCTTCAGCGCCCTCGGCGCGCCCAATGTGCAGGTGTGCGGCAATCTCAAGTTCGATCTTGCACTGCCCACCGAGCCGCATCCGCTCACGGCCAACATCGGTCGCCTGTGGAATGACGACCGCGCCACCTGGGTGGCGGTCAGCACGCACGAGGGCGAGGAGGCCATCGCCCTCGATGCCCATCATCAGTTGCTGCAGTACGACCCCTACGCCCTGCTCATCCTGGTGCCGCGCCACCCCCAGCGATTCGACGAAGTGGCGGAACGCATCCGCGCCCGGCACATGGTCTGCGAGCGGCGTTCGACCCTGGCGGAACACCCGGACTTTCGCCGCCAGCGCCACCCCACGCCGGTGCTGCTCGGTGATTCCATGGGCGAGATGATGGCCTATCTCGCCGCAGGTCAGCTCGCCTTCGTCGGCGGCAGCCTGGTGCCGGTGGGCGGCCACAATGTGCTGGAGCCCGCTGCCCTCGGCCTGCCGGTGCTGTTCGGCCCGCACATGCACAATTTTCTCGATGCCCGCGCACTGCTGCTGCAAGCCGGATGCGCCCGCGAAATCACCGACGCCAACACGCTGGCCGAGGCCCTGCTCGAATGGCTGCCCCGGGAGAGATCCCAGGACCATCTGGAGCCGGAGCGGCAGGCGCGCAGCGAGCGGGCGCGGGCAGCAGTGGCGGCCAATCGTGGCGCGCTGCAAAAGCTGCTGGTGCTGCTGGACGCAGGCTCTTGAGCGATCTGGTCCTCTCCACCGACAGCGGCCTCTATTGCCCCGCTGGCGACTTTCACATCGACCCGCATCTCCCGGTGCCGCGTGCAGTGATCACCCACGCACATGCCGACCATGCGCGGCCCGGCATGGGCCATTACTGGGCCGCGAAAGCGGGCCAGGGGCTGATGCGCGCGCGCGTCGGTCGCGACAGTGCGATGAGCCTGCTCGACTACGGCCAGCGCACCGACATCGGCCGCGCCACGGTCTCGCTGCATCCCGCCGGCCACGTGCTGGGCAGTGCGCAGGTGCGCATCGAAGTCGATGGCGAAGTCTGGGTGGTGAGTGGCGACTACAAGCGTTGCCCCGACCCCAGCTGCGCGCCGTTCGAGCCGGTGCCTTGCGACACCTTCGTCACCGAAGCCACCTTCGCGCAGCCCCACTATTGCTGGGATGCGCCGGCAGCGGTGGCAGGCGAGATCTTCGACTGGTGGCAGCAGTGCCGGGTCGAGGGCAAGGCTGCGGTGCTGTTCTGTTACGCGCTCGGCAAGGCGCAGCGGGTGCTGGCCGAACTGGTCCGGTTCTTCGATGCCGATGCACTCGCACGCGGCGAAGTGCAGCCGGTGCTGCTGCATGGCGCGATGACACCGCTGGTGGCGATCTACCGCAAGGCCGGCATCCGCATGCTGCCGACCGAGGCCGTCGGCACGCCGCCCAGGGGCACGGATTTTTCAGGGCGCCTGGTGCTCGCGCCGCCGGGCGCCAAAGGCACGCCGTGGATGCGCCAGTTCCAGCCGTATTCAACCGGCTTCGCCAGCGGCTGGATGCGTCTGGACGACAGCCAACGCCGCCAGTCCTATGACCGTGGGTTTACCTTGAGCGACCACAGCGACTGGCCAGGGCTGATCCGCAGCATCGAGGAATGTGGTGCGCGGCGCGTGCTGACCATGCATGGCGATGCGGCAGCACTCATCGCGCATCTGAGGGCGCGCGGCATCAACGCAGCAGATCTTTCAGCGCAGGCCCCAACTCCCTGAACTGAAACTCGAAACCCTCTGCCTCGGCCTTGCCCGGCAGCACCCGCTGACCCGTCAGCAGCAGCGCCTCGGCCATCTCGCCGAACATCAGCTTCAGCACCAAGGCCGGCATGGGCAGCACGGCGGGGCGCTTGAGCACGGCGCCGAGCGTGCGCGCGAACTCGCGGTTGCTCACCGGCCCCGGCGCCGTGCCGTTGTAGGCGCCGCGCGCGGACTCGTTCTGCAGCAGCCAGAGAATCAGCCGCACCAGATCGCCGCGCCGCACCCAGCTCATCCACTGCCGGCCGTCGCCCATCGGGCCGCCCATGCCCATCCTGAAGGGTGTGAGCATCTGCGAGAGCGCCCCACCATCATGGCCGAGCACGATGCCGGTGCGCAGCACGCACACCCGCAGTCCGAGGTCGCGGGCCTTGAAGGCGGCGGCCTCCCAGTCGCGGCAGAGCGTGGCGGCAAAGTCATCACCGGGCTTGGCCTGCTCGTCCAGCGGCGTGTCGTCGCGCGGGCCGTAGTAGCCGATGGCCGAGCCGGAGACCAGCACGCGCGGCCGCCTGGCGAGCGATTCGATCCAGTGCAGCAGCGCCTCGGTGGTGCCGATGCGGGAATCGCGGAAGGCCTGCTTGCGCGCCGCGTTCCAGCGCCCGGCTGCCAGCGGCTCGCCGGCGAGGTTGACGATGGCGTCGATCTCGCGCGCGTCCTCCAGCCGCTCGATCACTCTGGCGCCCGGCAGCCTGCCGGTGGCAGCCGTTTTGCTGCGTGTCAGCACCGTCACCGCGTGGCCGGCATGGAACAGCTGGCGGCACAGCGCAGTGCCGATAAAGCCGCTGCCACCCGTAACGAGAACGTGCATGTGCTGCTCCAGCTGGTGGATGAAAGCCGGAGTTTAGGATCAATGCGCCGGTTCGCCTGCCCCCAGCACGGCCGGCTTGTCGGCAAACGGCAGCAGCAGCACTGCCCCGACGCAGAGCATGGACATCATCAGCATCACGTCGTTGAAGCTCATCACGGCCGCCTGCTGCTGCACGAGGCGGTGCAGATAGCCGAGCGTGGCCGCTGAGCCCTGCGCACCGAGTTCGGGGCTCAAGTAAGTGCCGCCCTGCGCCAGCATCTCGCGCACCGGCGCACGCGCCTCGCTGATCGAGTTGGACAGATGGCTGTAGTGGAACCACTGGCGGTCATGCAGATTGGTGTTGATGAGTGCCAAGCCGATCGCGCCGCCGAGATTGCGCATGAGGTTGAACAGGCCGGAGCCGTTCTTCACTTCCTCCGGCTTCAGGGTGCCGATGGCGAGGCCGGTCATGGTGATCATGCAGAACATGAAGCCGTGCCCGCGCATCACCTGCG
>JAZKFO010000025.1:0-64345 GCA_040386395.1 Pseudomonadota bacterium
TGCTGGGCTGGGGCGTGGGCGGCATCGAGGCCGAGGCCGCGATGCTGGGCCAGCCCTCGTCGATGCTGATGCCGGAAGTGATCGGCGTGCGCGTCAGCGGCAAGCTGGCTGAAGGTGCGACCGCGACCGACCTCGTGCTGACCGTCACCGAGATGCTGCGCAAGCGTGGCGTAGTGGAGAAGTTCGTCGAGTTCTTCGGCCCCGGCCTCGCCAATCTCTCGGCCAGCGATCGCAACACCATCGCCAACATGGGCCCGGAATACGGCGCCACCTGCGGCATCTTCCCGATCGACGAGGAGACGCTGAACTATCTGCGCCTCACCGGCCGCGCCGAAGACGACATCGCCAAGGTCAAGGCCTACGCCCAGGCTCAGGGCATGTGGTGGACGCTGGACGCGCCCGAAGCCGAATACACCGACGTGCTCGCACTCGATCTCGCTTCGATTAAGCCCAGCCTCGCCGGCCCCAAGCGCCCGCAGGACCGCGTGCTGCTCACCGACGTGAAGGCCAACTACCGCAAGGCTTTTGAAGCCGAGCAGAAGGCGCGTCCGTCGAAGGGCCCCGCCACCGTCACCGACAACGGCAAGACCTTCGAGCTGAAGGACGGCGCGGTGATGATCGCGGCGATCACCAGCTGCACCAACACCTCGAACCCGAGCGTGCTGATCGGTGCCGGCCTGCTCGCCAAGAAGGCGCGCGCGCTGGGCCTCATCGCCCAGCCCTGGGTCAAGACCTCGCTCGCCCCCGGCTCGCTGGCCGTCACCGAGTACCTGAAGAACGCCGGCCTGATCGAAGACCTCGAAGCCCTCGGCTTCTACGTCACCGCCTATGGCTGCACCACCTGCATCGGCAATAGCGGCCCGCTCAACGAGCCGCTGGGCAAGGCGATCACCGACAACACGCTGAGCGTCTCGGCCGTGCTGTCCGGCAACCGCAACTTCGAGGGCCGCGTGCATCAGGACGTGCGCATGAACTACCTCGCCTCGCCGCCGCTGGTCGTGGCCTATGCGATCGCCGGCAACACCGACATCGATCTGACCACCGAGCCGATCGGCAAGGGCCGTGACGGCAAGGACGTGTTCCTCAAGGACATCTGGCCGACCAACAAGGAAATCTCCGACCTCGTCGCCAAGGCCGTCACTGCCGAAGGCTTCAAGAAGAGCTATGCCGACGTGCTCAAGGGCGACGCCCGCTGGCAGTCGATCAAGATCAGCAAGTCGGAAACCTATCCCTGGGATTCGAGCAGCACCTACATCGCCAACCCGCCCTACTTCAACGGCATGACGATGACCCCGCCGGGCATCCAGCCCATCGCGGGTGCGCGCTGCCTGGCGGTGCTGGGCGACTCGATCACCACCGATCACATCAGTCCCGCAGGCGACATCAAGAAGGACGGCCCCGCCGGCAAGTACCTGATGGAGCACGGCGTCGCCCGCGCCGACTTCAACAGCTTCGGCAGCCGCCGTGGCAACCACGAGATCATGATGCGCGGCACCTTTGCCAACACGCGCATCAAGAACTCGATGACGCCCGGCGTCGAAGGTGGCGTCAGCCGCTACATCAATGGTTCGGCTGGCCCCGTCGAAGCGATCTACGACGTGGCGATGAAGTACGCCGAGAAGAAGACTCCGCTGGTCGTGCTCGCCGGCAAGGAATACGGCACCGGTTCGAGCCGCGACTGGGCGGCGAAGGGCACCATCCTGCTCGGCGTGAAGGCCGTGATCTCGGAGAGCTTCGAGCGCATCCACCGCGCCAATCTGGTCGGCATGGGCGTGCTGCCGCTGAACTTCGTCAACGGTGAATCGGCGGTCTCGCTTGGCCTCGACGGTACGGAAGTGTTCGATTTCGCTGGTCTGAAGGCCGGTGCGACCGAGCTCGACGTGACCGCCACCAAGGCCGACGGCACCAAGAAGAACTTCAAGGCCAAGGTGCGCATCAACACGCCGAAGGAGTGGGACTACTACGCCCACGGCGGCGTGCTGCAGTACATGCTTCGGCAGATGGCCAAGGCATAAGCGCTGCAAGCAATATCAAAAAAGGGCCGCAAGGCCCTTTTTTGTGGGCGTTGCGGGCCAAAAGACCAAGCCGCTACACTGGGCTGCGTCCAATGGCTCTCAGCCGACCGCGACGAAGAAAAGGACGAATAGCTGCACCTCAGGAGCATCCCATGCCCGGCATTCCATCGTCCCGCAACGTCGCCTGTCTGCTGCTCGGCCTCGCCGCAGGCGTCGCGCAAGCCGCCGGCACGCGGCCGATGTGCGAGCTGATGAAACCGCAGGAGATCAAGGCCATCGCCCCCTTCACCCTGCCCTTCGTCAAGGCCGAAGGCTGGCCCCTGACGAGCTCCCCAGGCGGCTGCCGCTATGTGTTCAAGGCGGCGGATGGCTCCGATCAGGCCACCGTCGCCATTGGCGTCACCCGGCCAGGCAGCACCGCCGATGCCCGCAGCGCTTTCGACCAGCACGCCAGCGCCCACCGCGATCTTTGGCAGAAGGAGATCGAATCGGTTGCAGGTCTCGGCGATGCCGCGTCCTTCGGCGGCGAAGACCGCACCGGCCTGAAGATCATCCAGAAGTCGCTGGTGATCGACATCAACCTGGGTGGGCAGTACCCGGACGTGAGCGACGCGCAGAAAAAAGCCGCTTCGCTGGCCCTGGGCAAGCTGCTGCTGGAACGGGTATCGCAGCTCAAGATGCCTTGACACGCGGGCTGTCACGCTGCCCCTGCACACTGTGATGTCCCCGACGACAACGGTCTTTTGCCCATGTCCCCAGTGCGTCTCCTGCTGCTCTTGCCCTTGCTGGTGATCGGTATTGCGGCTTACTCCCTGATCGAAGCGGACGAGCGCCTGCCGACGCCAGCCGCGATGACAAATGTGGCGATCAGCAGGCAAACCATGGGGCCCCTGCCACTGGCGATTGCCGCCGACGCGGCTGCGGAGTCGGCGTCTTCGGTCACCCTCGAATCAGAACCCCTGCGTGTGCTGGCCGACGAGGGGGCAAGGCTGTTCGCGGCGCGGCGCTTCGTCGAGGCGGCGGAAAAACTGCTGCCGGCGGCCGAGGCGGGCTACCCGCAGGCGCAGTATCAGGTCGGCTGGATGCACTACCTCGGCTTTGGCCTGCAGCGGGATCTCGAAGCCGCCGTAAGCTGGTTCGCACGCGCCGCCGAGCAGGGCAATGTCGATGGCATGAATGCTCTGGGCACCGCACTGCGCGAAGGCAAGGGCACCGGGCAGGACCATGGTCAGGCCCTGCACTGGTACCGCGCCGCTGCCGAGCAGGGACACCCGGATGGCGAGGTCAATCTGGGTTTCATGCTGGAGATGGGCTATGGCACCGAGCAGGACCTGCCAGCGGCCGCCCTCAACTACCGCCTCGCCGCCGAAAAGAATCACGCCACGGCGCAGTTCTATCTCGGCAGCCTGCATGAAGAGGGCAACGGTGTGGCGGCCGACCTCGATACGGCGCGGGGCTGGTACCGCCGTGCTGCAGCACAGGGCAACGAATACGCCAGGCTGGCCTTGCAGCGTCTCGAAGGCCTTGCGCCAGCCCCCGCTGCCAATCCCGCCGCCAGCTGGCCTGGAGAGCGCTGAACAGCACCGTCACCGCGAGGTATTGACGTCATACTGCCGCGCGTAAAACACCGCACACACTCTCGGAGAAACGGATGGCGAAGAAAGCGACCACCAAAAATGCTGCCACCCTGAGCAGCAAGGCCCAGGCTCTGCTCGATGCCCAGGTGGCCTGGTGGCTGGAGCGCCTCGACGTCGCCGCACTCGAACCCTGGCTGGCCGCGGAAGTGGATGCCCTGCTGGCAGACGCCGCCAAGCTCAAGCTGGAAGAAGTGGTGAGCCGCGCCGACGTACAGGCAGTGGCGAAGCAGTACGCCGCCGAGATCGAGCCGCATGGCGCCATCCCGGAACTGGTGGGGGAGATCGCACAGGCCCTGCAGGCCCATCCGATCCAGAAGAAGACCAAGCTCGGCGAATTGATGCCGGACAAGCAGCTGCGCGAATGGCTCGACAAGATCCTAGAGCTGCATGCGGCTCGTGAGGCCATCATCCACGCCGCACTCTCCAACCCGGTGGTCAGCGCCGTGGCAGGCGATCTGCTGTATCGCGGCATCAGCGGCTATCTGGGCGAGAGCAGCCTGACCAAGAGCATCCCCGGTGCCAGCTCCATGCTCAAGTTCGGCAAGAACATGCTGGCCAAGGCCACGCCGAAGCTCGATGCCGCCATCGAGAGCACGCTGCGCAAGTACATCCAGCAGAGTCTCGACTCTACGCTGCGGGAGAGCGAGCACTCTCTGAAGACCTTGCTCACCGATGAGCTGCTGCGTGAATCCGCACTCGAAATCTGGGCCAGCATCAAGGGCGTTACCATTGCCGAGATCCGTTCCACAGTGAGTGCCGATGACGTCGAAGAACTGTTCGTGATCGGCTACGAGCATTGGCGCAAAGTGCGCAAGACGCCCTACTACAGCGCCCTGATCGACGCCGGGGTGGCGGGTTTCTTCGACAAGTACGGCACAACGCCACTGACCACGCTGCTGGAAGAAATGGGCGTGAGCCGCGAGATGATCCTGAAGGATGTGCTTCGCTTCGGCGTGCCGGCACTGGCCGTGCTCAAGAAGAAAAAACTGCTGGAGCCGCTCATCCGCCGCTGGCTCGCACCGTTCTATGCATCCGAAGTGGCAAGCAAGCTGCTTGCTGATTGATGCGATACCTCTCCCCAACCGACAGCAAAGGCTGCAAATGATCAAACGTGTTGTCTTCAACCAGAAAGGCGGTGTCGGCAAGACCACCATCGTCTGCAATCTCGCCGCCATCGCTGCCAGCAAGGGCCTGCGCACGCTGGTGATCGACCTCGATACCCAGGGCAATTCCACCCAGTACCTGCTGGGTGCGAGTGCGATCAAGTCGGATCGCACCATCGCGGACTTCTTCGATTCCACGCTCAGCTTCACGCTGCAGCTGCCGCCGCTGATGAGCTTTGCCACCAACACGCCGTTCGAGAATCTCGACGTGGTGTCTTCCAGCCCGCGTCTGGAAGAGCTGATCGTCAAGCTCGAAGCCAAGCAGAAGATCTACAAGCTGCGCGATGCCTTGAAGAAGCTCAAGGGCTACGACGCGGTGTTCATCGACACCCCGCCCGCCCTCAATTTCTACTCGCGCTCGGCACTGATCGCCGCCGACAAGCTGCTGATCCCCTTCGACTGCGACGAGTTTTCGCGGCAGGCCCTCTACACCCTGCTCGACAACGTGCAGGAGATCCGTGCCGACCACAACGAGGACCTGGAAATCGAGGGCATCGTCGTCAACCAGTTCCAGTCCCGCTCCAGCCTGCCGACACGGCTGGTGAACGAGCTGAAGAACGAGGGCAAGCCGGTGCTGGCACAACCGATTTCCAGCTCGGTGAAGGTGAAGGAATCACATGAGCGGCATCTGCCGATGATTCATCTCGACCGGAGTCATCGCGTCACCCAGGAATATCTTGAGCTGTACGAATCGCTGAGCTGAAGCCCTGCGCAGCACCCAACAAAAAGCCCCGCACTGCGGGGCTTTTTGTTGGGTGGAATCGGCTCGCTCAGCGCAGTGGCTCGCAGACCACTTCGACCTTGCCGTTCTTGCCGGGCTGGCGGCGGCAGGCATCAGACTCATAGTCATCGCCCGCGCTGGCAGCCATTGGCCTTGGTGCCGTGGCACGCTCGTACACCGGCTGCACATAACGCGAACCAGCCCAGAGCGGCGGCGGCACGGGCGGTAGCTTGCTGCCCGCAGGGTTGCGCACCGGGGTGGCCGACGAGGCCTCGACCCCGGCCGTGGCATAGCTCTGCACATAGCCGCGCAAGCGCGCCAGGTTGGCAACGATGTCACTGTTGTCGGGGGCGAGCTTGGCGGCGCGTTCGAGCATCGCCATCGCATCGTAGAACTGCCCACGCTCGGCCTTGGCGACGGCGAGGTTGTTGAGCGCGACCGCATCGAAGGGGTTCACTTCGAGCGCGCGCTCGAAGTTGAACTCGGCCTTGGTGGGATCTCCTTCAGCCATGCCCTGACGACCCTGGCCTTCGTAGCCATAGAGCGCGTCCATGTCCACCGGTGTCGCGAAGGCGGGCTGGGCAGCAAACGGGGCGCGGATGGGTTCAGGAATGTTGGAAGGCGTGCCGAAAACCTGCCCCTGGGGCTGGGTCACTACGGTCTGGCCGGGTGCGATCACGCCCCGGCTGCTGCCGGCCACGGTGCCCGGCAGGCGCGGCTCGACCGAGCTGGCACAGCTTGCGGAGAGCGCAGCACTCAGCAGCAGAACAGCCTGAAGACGCTGGTTCATAGGCGGGGGTCCCCGTGGTTGAAGTAGGGCAGCAGCAGGTTGGGCGGGAAGGACACGCGGGTCTGCGGGTAGAACATGTAGCGCAGGTAGCCGGAGGCGCTGGCCTCGTTGTAGTCCCGCGCATTGTCGAGCGCCAGTCGCGCACCGACGGCGAGATTGGTGTCGAGCAGGTATTCGAACTGGCCGGTGACGGTAAAGCCCACACCGGTCTGCCGCTTGGAGGGGTAGCCGCCGACGATGGGCAGGTCGCCCTCATAGGTGGTCAGTGCCTCTTCCAGCGCGCCTTGCAGACCTTCATCCGCCGGGTACTGTCCCTGGCCATCTTCCTTGAAGGCCTGGATGCCGAGCGCACCACCCAGCTTGTAGCTGAAGCGGTTGCGGTAGCCCTCCCACTCCACCGGCACGCTGACGGCGAGATAGGACTGCGGGCTGAAGTAGCCGCCGTGACCGAGGCTGAAGCGGCGCAGGTTCTTGTCGTAGCCGAAAGTGGTGACGTTGAGACCGTAGGTGACGCGATTGCCACGGGTCTCGATGGCACGGGCATAGAGCCCGGCACCCACTTCCACGGCCGAGTTCTGCGGCACGTTCTCGCCGTTGTAGATCTGGTAGCCGCCATTGGCGTAGACGCCGTACTTGCCGAGGTCATAGGCCAGGTCGAGTCGGCCGCCAGTCTTGGTGACGCCACCGTAGGTGAAGCCGGTGGCCGGGTCGCGCACACCGGCGTACGACAGCAGGCTATCGGTCACCGAGCGACGTGCGACGTCGACCTTGAAGCTCAGATCGCCACTCTTGGGACGCCAGTTGATACCGCCCACGATGTTCTCGACCGGCATTCCCAGCGGCGAGGAGCCGACATCGAGCTTGAAATCGCCAGCCTCGTAGGCCGCACCGACGGCAATGCCGCTTTCGGAGTTGTCGTAGCGCAGCGTCGGGCTGGCCTGCTCAGTGGCCAGTGCAAGACCGAGTGCGCCATAGACCGGCAGGTTGCGGCCGGACACCGTGCCTGCATCGAGATAGACCGGCACGGCGCGGAACTTCAGTCGACCGCCCTCGTTGGCGGGGAAGCTGATCTCCACCGGCGCTTCGACGTCATACAGGCGATCAAGCCCTTCGCTGCCATCGCGCGAACGCAACGCCAGGCCGGTCTGCACATAGGGGGTGCGGCTGGAACGCAGCTCGCCGATTTCTTTCAGCAGGTCGCGGCGATCCTTGCTCTCGACGCGGTTGCGGTCGAGCACGAAGTCGGGCGTGGCCAGCATCGGATCGCTGCTGATCACCGCGCTTTTCGGCGCCACAGGCACTGTGGGCACATAGCCGGGAGCCGCGTAGATCGGCGCGGGCACGCTGCCGTAGCCGCCATCCATGCGCGGCACTTCATAGACCGGGGTGGCGCCATAGGCACCGGCAGTGCCGTTGAGCTCGCGGATCTCGCTGCCGACCTCCTCACGCAGCGAACTGCTGGGGCGGCTCAGACGCAGGCTCATAGCCGGGTTGACGCGACGCGGCGGCGGGAAATCGCTCACCGGCGCCTGGTAAGGCTGCACCTGCGACTTGGTGGCGGTACTGCTCCGGATGGTGGGCGGCGACAGGGTCAGCGATTCAACGTATTTGTAGGTCGGTGCGGCGCCGTTGCTGCCCGGCTGTTCTGCCCAGTAGCCACTGGGCTGCTCCACCGTGCCCCTGGCAGGCTGGGCGGCACCGGTCTGCGGCGGTGTGGAGACCTTGATGAAACCACCCCTCAGATGCGGACGGCGGGCGGGCAGAGAAACATCCCCACGCGGCAGGCGATACGTGGCCTTGTAGAGACCGGCCACGGCAGGCTTTGCGGACTGCCGCTTGACAGCGAGCAGCAGGGGGGCAACCTTCTTCTTCGCAGCGGGACGAAGCGCTGGGTTGGCGCGAGTCTTAAAAAAACTTCCGCTACTCCTGGCAGCTACCTTGACGGGCGCGCTGACGGCACCGACCACGCGGGCGGGCGCACGCTGGTAGCTGCTGGCCGGGTCGATGAGTTGCAGCAGCGGCTGTGAATTGCCGCTGCCGGTGGGCGCTGCGGTACCGGCCTGGGCACTCTGGCTTTGCGCGGCATCGAGACGCAGCGCCTGCTGGAACAGGCTGAGCGCCCTGCCCTCGTCACCCCGTGCGCGAGCGGCGCGGCCAGCAAGCGCATAGAGACGCGGATTGTTGGGGTCGATCGCGAAGGCACGTTCGAGCATGGCATCGGAATCGTCCAGCCTGTTCATGGCCAGCGCCGCACCCGCTGCGCCCTTGATAGCATCGAGCTCGTTGGGGTTTTGCTGCAGGACGCGGTCGTAGATGACGTAGGCCTTGTCGAGGTCCTTGCTGTCGGCGTAGAGCCTGGCGAGGGCCATCATCAAGCGTGGATCGCTGGGATTGACGCGGATCAGCGGCTCCAGGTACTCGTAGGCGCGGGCCAGATCACCGTCTTCGCGCACCAGGTCAGCCTGCCGCAGACGGTAGCCGATGCGCAGGTTGGCGAGATCGAGGTTCTGCTGCTCGGTGAGCTTGCCGCGACGCAGCAGGTCGTCCATCACCACTTCGAACTCGGTGTCCTGGCGCAGCTTGAACAGCAGGCTGGCATAGGCCAGCCGCAGGCCGGAATCCGACTGGGCATTGCGGGTCAGTGCCTGACGCATGTAGCGCAGGGCGCGTGCCTCGTCGCCGAGATCGGCATAGGCGGTGGCCATCGCACCCAGGAGCTCCGGCATCTCGCCGACGAAGGGCTCGACTTCAGAGAGGATCTGCTGCGCTTCCTGCGGCGAACCGGCACGCGAATACACGCCGGCACGCTGGGTCTGGTAACGCACCCAGAGACGCTTCTGAAGCTCGGTCATGGCTGGCGTGCGCGAGGCAGCTGGCACCTGTTCGAGAATCTCCAAGCCAGCGAAGAAGTCCTGTTGCTCGGCCAGCAGCGAGGCCTTGATGAAGAGCACGTCCGGGTTCACAGGACCGCTGCCATTGGCCGAGGCCAGAAGATTGTCGACCAGGGTATTGGCTTCGCGGATGCGGCTTTCGCGCTGGTAGATGCGCGCCAGGTCCAGTCGGGTCCAGGCGCTTTCAGGGTCGAGCAGCAGCGCCTCTTTCAGCAGGCCTTCGGCGCGGGCGTCGTCCTTGGCTGTCACCGCCAGGGCGGCCTGTTCGCGCAGTGCCTGCGCCTTGAGCACGCCAAAGCTGCCCAGCTGGCTGCGGATGTTTTCCGGTGCGCGTTCGGCCAGCGCAATGGCTTCCGGCAGGCGCTGGCTGCGGGTCAGCACGCCGATCAGGCCACGCAGGGCATCGACGTTCTCAGGATCGCGGCGCAGCACGTCGCGGTAGATCTTTTCCGCCTCGCGGCTGTCGCCCTGCTCGGCCAGGATGTCCGCCAGGCTGAGCGGCACCGAGAGCTCTTCGCCGGCACGCTTGGGATCGCGGCTGATGGCTCGGCGCAGTTCACGCTCGGCAACCGAGCTATCGCCCGCTTTACGCGCGGCCTCGGCACCACGCACGGACTGCCAGAAGCGGGCGGTGTCGAGTGCTTCCTTCCAGCGTGCGGCGCGCTTGCTGTCCTTGCTGGTGGCCCGCTCCAGCAGACCCTGCGCTTCGGGATAAGCCTGCTGGCGCAGACGCACGATGCCGAGACCGCCGAGCGCATCGGCTGACTCGCCGTACTGGCTGATGGCGTTCTCGAAACGCTCGGTCGCGACATCGAGCTGGCTGTTGTTGAGTGCCTCGAAACCTTCCTTGACCACCCGGCCACGCAGCTCGTCCTGGGTGATGACACGGGGCTGGTCTTCGCCACCGACAGCGGCGGCACGAACCGGATCGCGCAGGGTGGCCAGTCGCGCACTCACCTGTGCATCGCTGCCGTAGCGCTTGAGGTAGTCCTGGTACAGTGCTTCGTCCCCACGCTTGGCACCCAGCCAGATCAGTGCCTGACGCCAAGCTTGGCGAGCGGGGGTTGCCACGCTACTAGTGCCGGTGGCCATCGCCGAGAGATCGGCAATACCCTGGCGACGGCTGGACTCGCGATAGGTCAGGTGCTGCGCCAGTGCCAGCTTGTAGACGGGCTCTTCCGGATTGTCGGCGGCCAGCTTGCTGATGCCGACGCGCGCGGGCTCCCAGCCATTCTCGGTGCCGGCGAGGGTCTGGTAATACTCCAGCCCCAGGCGGCCACTCGGCGGCTCGCCGCCGAACGTGGCGAGATAGCCATCGGCAGCTTCCTGGTACTTGCCCTGTCGGGCCAGCGCCCTGGGCTGGGTCAGCTTGTCCTGGTTGATGCTGCCTTGGCGGATGGCGGCTTCGAGGCGACGCAATTCGGGGTGGTTCGGGTGAGCCGCCTTGAGCCGGTCGAAGTAGACCTGGGCTGCGGCAGCGCGGCCACTGATGGCCTCGGCATTGGCAAGGCCAGCCAATGCGGCGGCACTGTCAGGCGTGCTGCGCAGCAGCTTCAGCCAGTTTTCGCGGGCCAGGTCATAGCGGTTCTGGCCCTCCCAGTAGCGGGCCTGGTTGGCGAGCTGCTCGCTGGCGCCCGTTTCCTTGGCGACCTCTGCTGCACTGCTTGTGGACATGAGCCCGATCGCAAGTGCAAGCCCGGTGAGTGTCCTCAGAATAGCCATTCGCAACATGATATTTCCCACCTTGGAATGAGTCGTCCGTACTGATCGAAGCGGAAACGCCCGGAATCCCAACCCTCACCGAACATTCCCAATGCCTGATCGTAGTAGTGCGGCGGCTTGCCCAGATTTCCGTCCACACGACCATTTTTCAAACGTTGTCTTTGTCTTACAGCACTATCTTCATCCATCTTCGCAAGGAAAGGCAACAAAGCGGCGGAGAATCCAATCGGCGCCCCACCAGAGCCTTGACCGCTTTCAAAATCAAGCTTTTCAGGCGGATCATCGAAGCCTGCAAGCCGCCGTGCAAGTGGCTTCAGCAGCGGCAATAGGTCGTTATCTCTATCAGTGTCATCCGACGCAGGGGTCATTGCCGCCCAGAGCGGCACCCGGATGGCGTCGTAGCTCGATACACCACCGGTCTTGCGATCCGCCACCAGGCGGCCGTCCGCCATCACCTCATACCAATCCGGCGCGACGCCCTGCGTCACCAGTTGGCGCATCGCGGTGAGATGGTTCTGCCAGATGGCCTTCCAGGGACCTTCGGGGTCGACCAGCGCCAGCCAGCGGAACTGGAACTCCGGCAGATAGCTGGGATTGAGCCGCCAGCTGCCATCCTCTGCCTTGAAGCCATCCGGGGCAGGCAGCAGCATCAATCCCATACCGGGGATTTCAGCCACTTCGCGCGTCCTGATCTGCTCCAGCAGGGCCTGGCCCAGTCGCCGGTAGCCGGGTTGCTGCCAGAGCCGACCGGCTTCGATGAGTGAGTAAGCAAGCCAGAGATCGGCGTCGGATGCCGGGTTGGCATCCTTCACGCCCCAGCCCTGCTCGCCCGCACCCCAGAGCCAGGCTGGCAGGTGGACGCTGAGATCCCCCTGCGCCAGGTTATTGGTGGTCCAGTTCAGGATGCGTGCGAACTGCGTCCGGTCGTTGGCAACCAGCGCGAAGAACATGGCATAGGCCTGTGCCTCGGAAGTGCTGCGGTTGCCGGCCGTGCGATCAATGACCCTGCCGTCGGCCTGCACGAAAACCCTGGCGAACGACTGCCAAGCCGCCCAGTTGCGAACCTGCCAGCAATGGGCGAGATAGCCACTGAGCAGCACGACAGCGGCCAACAGCGCCGCAATCGTGTATTTCATCCGCTCACTGGCCGTTCACCCTGTTCTGGAGTCGGGACGGGTTTTTAGTGCCCGCCCTGCTTGCGCAGCATCGCCATGCGACGGAGCACACGGTAGAGAACGATCGAGAGCAGCAGTGCGGCCAGCAGCGACAGGAACAACATCACCACCGGCTGCTGCGACAACCACCAGCGGAAGCGCATCAGGATCGGCAGACTGCCAACGTGATACTGGTCGCCGAGGTGATAGTTGTTGACCTGATCGCCGTTGAACAGCACCAGATCGCCACGCACGAACTGCGACTTGCCGGCTTCGGTGAACAGGCTGGTCACGGCCGTCAGACGCTTGCTGTCACCTGCGGTGATCACCACCACGGTGCGCTTGGACGACAGCGGCGACTCGAAGCTCATGATCGCGCCGAGCGAACGGCCGGCTTCGAGAATGACGTGGCCCGCGTGGTCGACGGCACCCTGCAAGTCGCGGCCCTGCCACTTGGCGCGCAGGCGTTCGATCGGGCCGAGCACCTTGAGCTTGGTCTCGCCGTTGCTGATCGACATCGGCATGTATTCGGCCCAGGTCTCCAGCAGCGGCTGGTTGCCGCCGGCACCGATCACGATCAGATCAAGATCCGAGAAACCGCTGGCCTCGGCGGCGCGACCGAGCTTGAAGCGCGTTGCCGGGTAACCGGTGGCCTCGCCGATGCGGCCCATGACGGTGAGGAAGGCTTCGACTTCTTCGGGATCGAGACGCTCCGGCAGCACCACCGCCGTCTGGTCGAGATCGGCGTACTTGGTATACGGGAAGCCGCCATTGGCGAACAGGGTGAGATCAGGCAGCGCCGTGTAGTGCGGGTATGCCGTCAGGTCGATGGTGGAATCCTCGTCGATCGAGCCACGCAGGTTGTCCAGGATCACGTCCTTGCAAGCACCCTCTTTCTTGCGCTCGAAGTAGTACTGGAATTGCAGGGTGTTATCGGAACTGAACTTGTACTCCGGCACATAGACGGTGCCGCGGTTCACAGACTGCACTTCCGACACGAACGGCAGATTGATGCGCTGTTCCGAAGCCTTGTCCTCGCCCGTGTAGGCCAGTGCGATGGCCTCGACAAACTCGTTGTTGATGTTGACGTTGAGCGTCGACTTGGCGCCGATGGTGGGCGTGTAGCGATACTTGAGGTCGAGCTTCATGCCGCGGCCGCGCCAGGTGAACAGATCGGGCGGTGCGTGGAAAGGCACCTTGATGGTGTCGGGATACAGGCCGCTGGATTCGAGCGCGTAGGAACGCACCAGCTCGCCGAGCTGCACGGGGCGGTCGGTCGGCACCCAGCGCGGCGCGTCGTAGGCCTTGCGCGGTGCTGGCTCGATGAACTCCTTGATCGCGGTGTCCTGGCCGGACAGCGCCTGGGTGCCGAGTGCGAGGCTGCGGGCGGCCGTCTTGATGCCCTCGCCCGTCGCGCCGCGCACGATCAGCAGCAGTGAGCCGGGGGCTTCCGGGTTCGGGATCAGCTGCACTTTCGCGGTCGCACTGTCAGCCGGCAGGTTCAGGCCGGCGGGCACCTTGTTGCCATTGATGAACACCACGCCATGGCCGGTGGGCAGCTTGTTGAAGTAGACCGGGAAGCTGGCACCGCGATAGTCCGCGAGGGCACCAAACCAGCTGGCAACCACGCCGGCGGCGTCGATTTCTTCCATCGACGGCGTGCCGGCAAACACGAACGGCAGGTTGACGCGGCGCGAGTCACGGCTGTCGAAGAAAGGCTGCGGCAGCAGGTTGAGATCACGGCTGCGTGGCAGCGGCTGGGTATCGAGTTCAAGCGTGGAGCGGTTGTCGATGATCGACCACAGGGTGGTATGGACCGGGTCTTCGCAGTCCATCGTGTAGTGCGCGATCAGCTGCAGGCCGATCTGGTTGTATTCGACGAACAGCTTGGGGTCGATGTCGATGGTGCGCTCGGCACCGCTGGCGGTTTCCGAGGAGAGCGGGATGGTCGCCGCCAGCTCATTGTTGACCAGGATGTTGAGGTGGCTGAGCGGGAAGATCAGCGACGGCGAGTGCGCGAACTTGAGCGTGAGACGCGCGCGCGTCACCAGCTCGTCATCGCGCACCGCGACCGGCAATGCGATTTCGCCCTGCACACCGCGGAGTCGGATGGGCTTTTGAACACCCAGCGACTCGAAGGAGAGCACCCGCGATTCGCTGCGGCTGCCCAGCGAGGCCTGCTGCGGAATGGCCAGCGGCTCGCTCACCGCCACCGTGTCGCTGGCAGGCGGTGCCTGTGCGATGACAGTGCCGGTCTGCAACAAGGCGGCGGTCAGCAGGGCAACTGCCATCAAGGCAGTGCCACTGCGCTTGGTCAGCGGGGATAGCAGGCGGCTCAGGGCATTGGTCATGGTGTTCTTCAGGTTTGTGAATGTCATTTTTACAATACGGATGGTGCCGCCTAGACCGAAGTCTAGGATGGCACGGAAACTCTCGCCAATACGATCATTGGGGCGATCTGCCGACCAACTCACCCAGGCATCGGCACGGCCGAAGATGGCGTACACCAGCTGTCGCTCCTGGTCGATGCTCATCGGCTGCGCAAACTCCAGAAACAGCGACTCGCCCTTCGAGCGAACCACCTTGGCCGGTGTCCACACCAGACGAAAATCTGGTGCCAGCGCCACTTCGATCATGGCGTTCTGGGGAATGGACTGCGGGATGGCGAGCTTGAGGCCCGTGCCACCCTCCGAAATGTCGGCTGTGACCGCCTCGATCTCAGGCCCGTCTGGAATACGAATACGGGCGCCGATGGCGACGTTGACGCGAATGGTGCGCCGCACCTGGCGCGACTCCCAGGCCACCGCCAGTGCTGCGCCAATGATGATGGTGTTGTAGACCGTCCACACCATGTTGAGCACGACGGTATCGACCTCGTGGGTGTTCCAGTAGACGAATCGTCCCAGGCCCACCAGCAGGCCAAGCAGATTGAGAATCAGCAGGAACACATAGGGCCTGGCAATGTCCTGGTCGAAATAGGTCTCATTGTTCATGCCGCCCTTCGCCGTCACGTTGAAGGTGCCGAGCTTGGGATTGATCAGTGCCAGCAGTGTCGGCACCAGGATGTAGGTCGCCAGCACCGTCTCGTAGACCTCCGCCCAGAACGAGTGCCGGTAAGGCCCCTGGATACGCGAGTTGGTGATCGAGGAATGCGCCAGGTGCGGGAAGGCGTAGGCCGCGATCATCAGTGCCGAGGCCTCGATGATGTGCGCCTCGAAGAACAGGTAGGACAGCGGTGCAGTGAGGAACACCACGCGCGGCAGACCATAGAAGAAGTGCAGCATGGCGTTGGAGTAGCACAGCCGCTGGCCCCAGGTCAGGCCGCGTCCGAACAGCGGGTTGTCGATACGGAAGATCTGCGCCATGCCACGCGCCCAGCGGATGCGCTGGCCGACGTGCGCCGACAGTGATTCTGTTGCCAGACCCGCTGCCTGCGGGATATTGAGATAGGCCGTGGTCCAGCCCTTGCGGTGCATCTTGAGCGCAGTGTGTGCGTCTTCGGTCACGGTCTCGACTGCGATGCCGCCCACTTCGTCCAGTGCCGAGCGGCGCAGCACGGCGCAGGAGCCGCAGAAGAACGTCGCATTCCAGAAATCGTTGCCGTCCTGCAGGAGGCCATAGAACAGCTCGCCCTCGTTGGGCACCTTGCGGAAGGTGTCGAGGTTGCGCTCGAACGGATCCGGCGAGAAGAAATGGTGCGGCGTCTGGGTCATGGCGAGCTTCGGGTCGCGCTTGAACCAGCCCATCGATACCTGCAGAAAAGAGCGCGTGGGAATGTGGTCGCAATCGAAGATCGCGACGAACTCACCCTGTGTCTTGGTCATCGCCGCATTCAGATTGCCCGCCTTGGCGTGCTTGGAATTGCTGCGGGTGATGTGGGTGACACCCACCTCATCGCAGAACTCCTTGAACTGCGCCCGCTTGCCGTCGTCCAGCACGTAGATGCGCAGCTTGTCCTTGGGCCAGTCGAGATCGAGCGCGGCCAGCACCGTGGGGCGCACCACCTTGAGTGGCTCGTTGTAGGTGGGTATGAAGATATCCACCGTCGGCCAGTCGGCCATGTCACGCGGCAGGGTGGCGGGCTTGCGGTTGAGCGGCCAGAGCACCTGGAAATAGCCCAGCATCAGCACGATGAAAGCGTAGGCCTCGGCTGCCACCAGGCCGCCTGCGAAGAAGAGGTCGGTCGCATCCCGGCCGTTGCCGTTGCCGAACGATTCGGTGACGCGCCAGTACATGTAGCGGCTGGATGCGAGCACCGAGAGCAGGATCATCACGTGGGTGGCAAGTCGACCCTGGATGCGGTTGATCCACAGCGCCAGCAGCAGCATGCCGAGGCCGAAGAAAGTCTGCCAACCCAGCGCCAGCGGCGTGCTGACGATGCTGATGACCGGCAGCGCGCAGAGGATCAGGATGGCGAGCAGCAGCAGTGGCTGATCCCAGAACTTCAGCTCGATGACCCGCTCGATGCGCCGATCCCAGATGTTGCTGATCAGCGAGGTGGACCAGGGCTGCCCTTCGCGGGCGGCGTTGCTGAGACCGTAGCTGGTGTTTGGATCACTCATGGCAGTTTGATCAACCAGTCGGCTATGGCAGCAAAATCACGACTCGCAGGCGAGTCCGGAGCATATCGGTGAATCGGGCTTTGCGAGGCCAGGGCCTCTTCAACCGCAGAGTCAAAGTGTATTTCGGCAGGCAGCAGGCGCGCGCCCAGGTCCCGCGACAGTGCGTTGGCCACATCCCGACACAGCACCTTGGCGTTGTTCATGCGGTTGAGCAGGTAATAGCCCTGAAGGGCCGCATTGCTCTGGGCAGCCTCGGCATACCAGCGTGCCATTGATGGCAGGGTGACGAAGGAGGCGGCGTCCGGCAGCAGCACGCACAGCGCGAGATCGCTGGCTTGCAGGGCCTGCGGCATGTAGCAGGTGCCGCCGGGCGGGGTGTCGATGATGACGATGCTGCCGGGCGTGAGGCCGAGCGCATCGAGATTCTGGCGCAGCCAGTCGGGGTTGCGATCCAGCTGCTGCTCGAAAGCCCGGCGGTCGTGATCGGTCAGGGTGCCGAACGGCAGGCAATCGACACCATAGGGGCCGCGAAAGGCCGCATTCGCCCAGGGTTGGCCGAGCAGCGTCTGCACCGCCAGGCCCGCGCCGTCGGAGAGCGGCATCTGATGGTGCAATCGCGCACTGTTCTGCGGATCCAGATCAACCAGCAGCACCGCGCGGCCCGCAGCCGCCAGTGTGGCCGCCAGGTTGGCGGCGACCGTCGTCTTGCCGACGCCGCCCTTGGGCGAGACGACCGAGACAATGCGTCGTTGTGCGCTAGTGGTCATTGCGCTGGCAGGTCGATTTGATGAGTGAGGAGGCGGGATGGCTCAACGGCGATTGTCCCGTGACAGGCGTGCAAATACATCCTGTAAAGATTCACCATGGCTTGCCGCAGGCGCAGCAGCTGCACTGGCGGCAAACCGCAGCCGTCCACTGCCAGCGGCAGCAGGTGCCGCCGGCTCTGGCATCGAAGGCGCAGTCACCGGCACCGGCCCCAGGCGTGAAGGCGGCGGCGAGTAGCGGGTCTCCGGCTCCTCAGGGCTGTACTGCATCGAAATGGGCGACATGTCCAGAACCGCTTTTGTGGGCTCTGGAGCCATTGCGCCAGCCCGTTCCGTCAGGCTGGTGGGCACCGGCGGACGGTCGAAAATCAGCTCGGTACGCCGCTGGGTGACCAGAACTTCTGGTGCCGGCGGGATGATGGAGACCGTCTGAGGCTCCTTGACCGACTGAAACAGCGATTGCAGACCCTGATCTGCGGAAGGCTCCGCCAAGGCCGCCGACAGTGCGCTGGGCAGCGCGACTGCGGCAGTCGAGGGGGCAGCGCGAGGCGCAATGCTGCCGCTGGTTTCTGCCCGCAGGATGTCTTCGGCAGTGGCTCGCAGTGCCGCCGAAAACAGATTGGAAGCAGTCATGGCATCCGGTTGGGGCGCAGCCGCAGGCAGCGGTTGTGTCACCGGCGGGGCAGCAACTGGCAGCCCAGCAGCGACGGGCGCCTGTGCATGGCGGGCGGGTGCTGCGGCTTGCAGCAGCGACCAGCGGCGCGGCGCTTCCGTCACCGTGGCGCTCGCCGTGGGCGCGCTGCGGATCTCCTGGTAATCGTTGGGATTCAGCCCCAGATGCGAGAACAGTTGTTTGATGTCGTCGTTCTTCTCTGCCATGACTGCTTCCTCGCGTTGATCCTGCTGACGATCACGAATACTGATGACGTTTCAAGCATGCGGCTCAAGAAAAATAATCGGCGCCTGCCAGACGGAAGCTCAGCGTATCGGCAGTGCCTTCAGCGCCGCCAACCTGCCGCAGCACCAGGCCGCGACCCGCGCCCTGCTCACGCAGCCATTCTTCGTACAGCCCTTCAAGCAGGCCGCTGGCCCAGACCATGGCCTCATCGCCAAACGCCTTGCGCAAGGGCGCGCAGGAGTGCCTGAACTCCACACAGTTGTTGAGATCGACGACCTGCACCCAGCCCCAATTGCAGGTGGCGAGCGCCGTATTGATGGCTTTTTCCAGCTGCTTGAGATCACTGCCTGGGGTCAAGGGCAGACGGCGCGCCCAGCGTCGACCCAGCACCGCGAGAAAAGCCTTGGTCTCGTTGGCAGGCATCTGTGCCGACAGTTCTTCGGCCAGCACACCCAGGAAGCCGCCCCACTGTGCATCGGCGGGCCGCGACATCAAGTAGCTCAGGCTTCCCTGCTCCGAATCCAACATGGTGAAACTCCCTTTGAAGTCGATGGCCTGCGGCCTTAGGGCCGCATGGACCAGCAGGTTACAATCGTGATTAAGGTAATCCTAGAAATCAATGATTTCAATAAAGATTTTTGACTACTGGCCGACTGCCCCCACCGTCCTCCGGTGAATATAGCGGTCCGACTCGAAACGATGCAGCCGAAAGATACTTCTCCATGAGCATGACCGAAACAGTGGATCTGGCCGTGATCGGTAGCGGACCGGGTGGCGAAGGCGCTGCCATGATGGCCGCAAAGAGCGGCCTCAATGCCGTGGTGATCGAACGCCATCACGACGTCGGTGGTGGTTGTACTCATTGGGGCACCATCCCCAGCAAGGCTTTGCGCCACGCGGTGAAAGTGCTCAGCGACTTCGGCCAGGACCCGCTGCTGCGCGATCTGCGCAGCCAGATCAAGGTGAGCTACCCGCAGCTGCTCGGCAACGCGCACCGGGTGATCGAGCAGCAGGTGGCCATGCGGCGGCGCTTTTACGAGCGCAACCAGGTGCCGGTGATTGCCGGGCAGGCCCGCTTCATCGACCCGCACACGCTGGAAATCAGCGCCAACGGCAAGGCGCCGCGTCGCATCCGGGCCCAGCATCTGGTGATCGCGGCCGGTTCGCGCCCCTATCGCCCGGCCGATGTCGACTTCAACCATCCGCGCGTGGTCGACAGTGACACCATCCTTCAGCTCAGCCACACGCCGCACACCATCACCATCTACGGCGCGGGCGTGATCGGCTGCGAATATGCCTCGATCTTCGTCAAGCTCGGCTGCAAGGTGAACCTGATCAACACCCAGGATCGTCTGCTGTCCTTCCTCGACGACGAGATCACCGAGGCACTGAGCTACCACCTGCGCGAGCAGGGCGTGATCGTCCGCCACAACGAGCAGCACGCACGCATCGAGGCGCGGGCGGACGACGTGATCCTGCATCTCAAATCGGGTCGCAAGATCAAGTCCGACGTGCTGCTGTGGGCCAACGGCCGCACCGGCAACAGCGATGCCCTGGCGGCCGAGGTGGCTGGTCTCGCACCCAACTCGCGCGGACAGCTGAAGGTGAATGCCTTCTTCCAGACCGAAGCCGCCCATATCTATGCCGTCGGCGATATTGCTGGCCCGCCTGCCCTCGCATCGGCGGCCTACGACCAGGGCCGCTTCGCGGTCGAGCACATTCTGGGGCATGCGGCAGACGCCTCGCGCTTCAAGCTGCTGCCGTCCGGCATCTACACCATCCCGGAAATCAGCAGCGTCGGCCTGACCGAACGCGAGTTGCAGGAACAGGGTGTGCCCTACGAGATGGGCCATTCACAGTTCAAGAGCCTCGCCCGCGCGCAGATGACGGGCGAAACCACCGGCATGCTGAAGATCCTGTTCCATGCCGAAACACTGGAGATTCTCGGCGTCCACTGCTTCGGCGACCGCGCCTCGGAAATCGTGCATATCGGCCAGACCGTGATGGCCACCGCGCAGCTCAACAGCCTGCGCTATTTCATCAACACCACGTTCAATTATCCGACGATGGCCGAGGCCTATCGCGTAGCCGCGCACAACGGTCTGAATCGCCTGGCTTGAAGCCTCAGAGGTCGACCTCGTGTTCGTGGGCCGCAAAGGCCACGCCAATCGCACCTTCACCGACGTGGATGCCGCCCACCATGCTCATCATGCTGGTGAACAACTCCACGCCATGCGCCTCGGCGGTGGCAATCAGCGAGGCGTAACCCGGCAGTGCTTTTAGCTGCGCCGGGTCGCCGCCGTACTCCAGCACCAGCGTGGGCGTCAGCAGCCCGCGCTGGATCTGCCGCTCGACATACTTGAAGACCTTGGCGCTGCCCTCTTCAAAGTGCCGCACGCGCGCGACCGGACCGGTATTGTTGCGATAGCCGCGCACCAAGGGCTTCACGTCGAGTGCGGAGCCGATGATGTACTGCACCAGGCCCACACTCTTGTCGCCGCGCTTCTGGGCACGGGCGCGCAGCTGCTTGAGATCGCGCGGCAGCATGTAGCCAAAGGTGTTGTTCACCAGGTACTCGACCCGCTCGCGGATCTTGTTGTGGCTCTCGCCCGCCTTCAGCATCCGCACGCATTCGATCACCGGGATCGCCTGCGCGGCAAAGCAGTTCTGCGTGTCGATCACCCGCATCGCGAACGGCGTCTTGATGCCGGCCGCCAGGCGCGGTGCCTTGTATTCATTGAGGATGGTCAGCGCCGCCTGCTTGACGTTTTCATACATCGGCGAGCGCGAGCTGGCGATGGTGAAGACGAACACCAGATCGAAATCGATGACCAGCTTTTCCAGGAACAGCTTCTTGGTCTGCTCCACGCTGAAGGCCGTGGTTTCGGCCTGCGCCGCCGCCGTGACGTGCCGGGCATAGAACTCCAGCGTCTCTGCCGGGTCACGCTGGTCGATCATCTGCTTGCCATCGAGATTCAGGGTGATGGGCAGAATGACAATCTTGTTTTCTTCAATGAATGCCTGCGGCAAATCACAGGCTGAATCGACCACTACTCCAATCCGCATGGTTGCTCCTCTCTTATTTGAGCGGGATCATAACCATTGCAGCTGACTACTTGATAGCAGCCATCTTTCGCGAGAAATCGCGCAGCATGCCGGCGGTCGCCCCCCAGATGCGGTGCCCCTCGTGATGGATTTCGAAGAACGGCACGTTGAGCCCGTCCTTGGTCAGGATCTTTGACTCGTAGCGACGGCTGTCCAGCAGCAGGGACAAGGGCACCTCGAATACCTCGGCCACTTCGCCCGCATCGAAGGCGAACTGTGCCGGCGGAGTGACCAGGGCCACCACGGGTGTCACGCGGTAGCGCGTGGTGGTGGGGTAGTCATCCAGATACCCGATGATCTCGACGTTGGCGGCCGGCAGGCCCACCTCCTCCTCCGCCTCGCGCAGGGCGCAGGCGGCCAGCGTGGCGTCTTCGGGGTCACGCCGACCACCGGGAAAGCTCACCTGCCCCTTGTGATTTCTGAGCGTGTCGGCGCGGCGCGTCAGCAGCACGCTGTAGCCCTGCGGCCGCATCAGGATTGGTACCAGCACGGCCGCCTCGCGCAGATTGCTCAGGAGTGGCTTCAGGGCGATCTGGATCAGCTTCGGCCATTCGAGATCGACCATTGGCCGCCGCGACTCGCTGGTGCCCGCCAGCGCCTTGCGCAGGTTCGCTTGCAGCGCCTGGCTCATGCCAGGCCGCGCGCGAGGTCTGCGGTGATGTCCTCGAAATCCTCCAGGCCGACAGCAACGCGGATCAGCGAATCCGTGATGCCGGCAGCTGCCCGCGCCTCGGCCGTGATGCGGCCATGGGTGGTGGTGGCCGGGTGGGTGATGGTGGTACGGGCATCACCCAGGTTGGCCGTGATCGAGCACAGGCGGGTGGCGTCGATCAGCTTCCAGGCCGCTTCGCGCCCGCCCTGCACCTCGAAACTCACCACGCCGCCGAAGCCGCGTTGCTGGGTCTTGGCCAGGGCATGGCCGGGGTGCGAGGGCAGGCCGGCGTAGAACACGTGCCGCACCCTGGGCTGCGTCAGCAGCCACTCGGCCAGCTTCTGCGCCGATTCGTTGTGGGCGCGCATGCGCACCGCGAGGGTCTCCAGGCCCTTCAGGAACACCCAAGCATTGAACGGGCTCATGCAAGGGCCGGCACTGCGCATGAAGGCGAACACCTCCTTGCCCACCAATTGCGCGTTACCGATCACCGCGCCCCCCATGCAACGCCCCTGCCCGTCCAGATACTTGGTGGCGGAGTGGATGATGAAATCGGCACCCAGCTTCAGCGGCTGTTGCAGCACCGGCGTCAGAAAGCAGTTGTCCACCGCCAGCCAGGCACCGTGGGCATGAGCCAGGTCGGCGAGCGCGCGGATGTCGGCAATCTCGGCCAGCGGGTTGCTCGGCGTCTCGACGAACAGCAGCTTCGTCTGCGGCGTCATCGCGGCCTTCCAGGCCTCGATGTTCACCAGCTCGACATAGCTCACGCTCAGGCCGAAGCGCGTCAGCACATTGTTGAAGAGGTTGATGGTCGCGCCGAACACGCTCTTGGAAACGAGGATGTGATCGCCCGCCTTCAGCACGCTCATGCACAAGGTGAGGATGGCCGCCATGCCGCTGGCGGTGGCCACGCAAGCCTCGCCGCCCTCCATCGCCGCCAGACGCTTTTCAAACGCCTGCACGGTGGGATTGGTGAAGCGCGAATAGACGTTGCCGGGCTCCGAACCCGCAAACACGCTGGCCGCGTGGGCAGCGGAGCGATGCACGAACGACGACGTGGGGTGGATCGCCGCCGAGTGCTCGCCCTCGTGGCGCTCCGGCTCGAAGGCGCGGATGCCCAGCGTGGCAAAGCCCCAGCTTTCGTCGAACTCGTTCATGGCTTACGCGGCGTGCAGGTCAAGCGGCGTGGCAGAGGCGCGCGTGCGCGCTTCCTTCGCAGCATCGTTGCGGAACAGTTCGAGCTGGTTGAGGTACTTGGCATCGACGTCCTGCGTCACGTACTCGCCCGTGAACACCGAGCAGTCGAACTTGTCGATGTTGGCGTTCTTGTGCTTCACCGCGTCGATCAGATCTTCGAGGTCCTGGAACACCAGCTTGTCGGCCCCCAGCAGCACCCGCAGTTCTTCCTCGGTGCGGCCATGCGCGACCAGCTCATGCACGCTGGGCATGTCGATGCCGTAGACATTGGGGAAGCGCACCGGGGGTGCTGCGCTGGCGAAATAGACGTTCTTCGCACCGCAGTCGCGCGCCATCTGGATGATTTCCTGGCTCGTCGTGCCACGCACGATGGAGTCATCCACCAGCAGCACGTTCTTGCCCCGGAACTCGACATCGACCGGGTTCAGCTTCTGCCGCACGCTTTTCTTGCGCTGGGCCTGGCCGGGCATGATGAAGGTACGGCCGATGTAGCGGTTCTTGATGTAACCCTCGCGGTAGGGCACGCCCAGCACCTGGGCGAGTTCGGAGGCCGGCACGCGCGAGGTGTCGGGGATGGGAATCACCACGTCGATCTGGTGATCGGGCCAGTCGCGCTGGATCTTCTCGGCCAGCTTCACGCCCATGCGCAGGCGCGCCTTGTGGACGGAGATGTTGTTCATCATCGAGTCCGGTCGCGCCATGTAGACGTACTCGAAGATGCAGGGCGAGTATTCCGGATGCAGCGCGCATTGCCTGCGATGCAGCTTGCCATCAAGCGTGAGCAGCACCGCCTCGCCGGGTTCGATGTCGCCGAGGACCTCGAAGCCCAGCGCATCGAGCGCCACGCTCTCGGAGGCAATCAGATAATCCGGCCCATTGATGCCATTGCGACGGCCCACAACGGCGGGACGGATGCCATTGGGATCACGGAAGCCCACCACGCCATAGCCGGTGATCATCGCCACACAGGCATAGGCACCACGGATGCGGCGGTGGGTGCGGGCCACGGTCTCGAAGATGTCTTCCGGCACCAGCCGGAGCTTGCCGAGCTGCGCCAGCTCGTGGGCGAAGACGTTGAGCAGCACCTCGCTGTCCGACTCGGTGTTGAGGTGGCGGCGGTCTTCCTCGAACAGCGACTGCTTCAGGTCATCGGTGTTGGTGAGGTTGCCGTTGTGCGCCAGCGACACGCCGAAGGGCATGTTGGTATAGAACGGCTGCGCCTCGGCACTGGTGGTGCATCCCGCCGTGGGGTAGCGCACATGACCGATGCCCATGTTGCCGCGCAGGGCGCTCATGTGTTCGTCGGCGGCGAACACATCGCGCACCAGGCCATTGTCCTTGCGCAGGTGCAGGCGGTTGCCCTCTGCCGTGATGATGCCTGCGGCATCCTGACCCCGGTGCTGGAGCATGGTCAGCGCGTCGAACAAATCCTGATTGACGGGCGATTTTGAAACGATGCCGGCGATTCCGCACATGAGCTGGGGTCTTCCTTACGAAGGTTTCTTTGAAGGCTGCGACTGAGATGATGGGGATTCGAGTACGCGAATCCAGTGCGAGGGCACGACGGCCTTGAGCAGATCGGCCATCCACTCGCAGCGCGGGATCAATACCGACTCGCGCCACCAGGCATCTTCGCGGGCGGCGGTGCTGCCTGCGGCCCACAGCAATGCGGCCGTGATCACCAGGGCGCGCAAGATGCCGAAGCCCGCACCCAGGGTGCGATCAGCAGAGGCCATGGCCCCTTCACGGATCACCTTGCCGATGAAGTAGGTCGCCAGCGAAGTGAACAGCAGCACCACCAGAAACAGACCACCAAATGCCGCCGCCCGGCGCACCGAGGGTGTCGCGATATGGGGTGTCAGCCACTCGGCTGCCAGATGGGTGTAGGTGAAGGCGACCCAGAAGGCGAGCACCCAGCCCAGCACCCCCAGCACTTCGCGCGTGAAGCCGCGCAACAGGCCGACGAGAATCGACACTGCGAAGACTGCGAGAATCACGTAGTCCGCCCAATTCATGCTGTAGGTGCTAGTGCTCGCCGAAGTAGGCGCGCATTTTATCATCGGCAATGCTCGCGACGAACTAAAGTCGTGAGGCCTTACTCCTATTGATTCACCGCGAAACTCACCAAAGCCCACCGTGCGTCGTTCCATCAGCCCCCAGACTTTCACCACTGCGCTGCTTGCAGCCCTGCTCAGCGCCGGTATCGCCAGCGCACAGAACGGCGCGGCATCGGTCGAACTGCCGGAGATGGGCGAGCCCGCCGACCTCACGCTCTCGCCCAGCCAGGAAAACCGCATCGGCGACCAGGTGGCCTCGGAGCTGTATCGCGGCGACTACGGCCTGAACGATGTGGAGCTGTCGGACTACATCAACTCGATGGGCTGGAAGCTCGCGGCCAAGGGCGCGGTCAACCCGCCGAACTTCCGCTTCTTCGTGATCGGCGATCCGCGCATCAATGCCTTTGCGGTGCCGGGTGGGGTCATCGGCATCAATGCCGGCCTCATGCTGAATGCCGACAACGAGAGCGAGCTGGCTGGCGTGGTCGGCCACGAGCAGGCGCACGTCACCCAGCGCCACCTGGCCCGCACCAGCAACGACACCAGTGTGGCCAATCTCGCCACCTGGGCTGCGATCCTCGCGGCGATCGTCGCCGGTTCCGGCAACCCGGACATCATCCTGGGCGGGCTGGCGCTGGGGCAGTCGGTCAACTACCAGCGCGAGGTCAACTACACCCGCTCGCACGAGATCGAGGCGGATCGCATCGGCATCCGCACCATGGCCGAGGCGGGTTACGACCCCGAAGGCATGGCGACTTTCTTCGCCAAGCTGGAGCAGCAGTCGCGGCTCTACAACTCGCAGCTGCCGGACATCCTGCGCACCCATCCGGTCAACACCGTACGCATTGCCGAGGCCCGCACCCGCGCCGCCCTGCTGCCCAAGGTCACGCTCAAGCCGAACCCGGAGTTCGACCTGATGAAGGCGCGCACCATCGTGTTGATGGCCACCAGCCCGACGGCGGCCATCGACGAGATGGGCCGACGCCTGAGCGCGGGTGATTCATCCAGCGCCACGCAGTACGGCTATGCGCTGGCGCTGTTCAATGCGGGCCGTGCGGCCGATGCGCTGAATGCGCTCAAGCCGGTGCTGGTCACCCTGCCCCGGCAGCTCAACGTCAATCTCCTGCAGGCGCAGCTGCTGGCGGCCACCGGCAAGGTGGATGAAGGCCTTGCTTTGCTCGACCGCACCACGCGCCTCAACCCGCGCTCGGCGCCCGCCGTCATCATCCAGGCCCGTGCGCTGCTCGATGCCGGCAAGCCGCTCGAAGCCCGCCAGCTGTTGCTGAGCCACGAGCAGGCGCACGACGACACGCCCGAAACCCATCGCCTGCTGTCAGAGGCGAGCCGCCAGCTGAAGAACATCGGTGACGCCCAGTACGAGATGGCCAACTACGAGCTGGCGCGTGGTGATCTGCGTGCCGCGCTGACCCAGGTGGATGCAGGCCTGAGACTCTCCAGCCTGTCGCAGCAGGATCGTGCCCGCCTGCAATCGCAGCGCGAACAGCTGATCGCGCGCATCCCCAAGAGCGTGCTCGCCGATCTCAGCCGCGAGCAGCGGCGTCTTGGCGTCAGGTGACTTTTGCCCGCTTGATGGCGTAGCTCATCAAGCCCGGCAGATGCCGCTTGATGCGCACGAAGAGTGCCTCCTTGGCGCCGATCAGCGCCTCTTCGCGGCCCGCCGCGACGGCTGCCCAGATTTGTCTGGCGCACTCGGCAGGCGCTATGCCGCTGAGCTGGCCATCGTCCATCAGCCCGTGCTTGCCGCCATCGCCGGTGATGGCATTGAGCGAGACATTGGTCTTGATGTAGCCGGGGCAGATCAGCGTCACCTGCACGCCCTCGCGCCACACCTCGGCGCGCAGCGCATCGTAGAAACCATGCAGCGCATGCTTGGCCGCCGCATAGCCTGAGCGCAGCGGCGTGCCGACGTAACCCACGACGCTGCTGATGGTGACGATGTGGCCTGCCTTGCGCGCGACCATGCCCGGCAGCAGCGCCTTGGTGAGTGCGACGCAGGCGAAGAAATCCAGCTCCAGGATGCGGCGATACACCGCCATCTCGGTTTGCAGCACCGTGCTGCGCTGGCTGATGCCGGCGTTGTTGACCAGGACGTCGATGGGGCCAAAGAACGTCGCTGCCTTCCTTGCCGCCTGGTCGGCATCGAAGTCCGTCAGATCCAGCGGCAGCACCGCCACGTTCTGGGGGTTCGCGCAGGCGTTTTTCACACGCTGCAATTCCGTCTCACGACGCGCGCTCAGCACCAGCTTCGCGCCAGCCGCAGAGGCCGCCACCGCCATCGCCTCGCCAATGCCACTGCTGGCACCGGTGATCCACACCACCTTGTCTTTGAGTTGATTCATATCCTGCCCCTTGAGTGTGCTGCCCATAAAAAAGCCCGCTGCGTGAGCGGGCTTTGATCGCTGCAAAAACTACTTCTCCAGCGACTCGCTCCAAAGACCCTGTGCAGCCAGGCCATTCATCTTGGCGCGGTGCAGGTGGGCGGCCTTGCCGGCTTCGACATTGCTGCCGCCCCAGGCCTTGAGGGCTGCGGCTTGCAGGGCGCGGCCGTAGCTGAAGGTGAGGCCCCAGGTGAAGCCGCCGAGCTTGTTCATCGCATCGAGGTGGGCGGTGGCGAGCACATCGCTCTGACCGCCGGAGAGGAAGGCGATGCCGGGCACGGCAATCGGCACGCGGCGCTTGAGCACGCGCAGGGTGGCAGCGGCCACTTCTTCAACGCTGTTCTGCTCGTCGCACAACGCACCCGGCACCACCATGTTGGGCTTGAGGATCATGCCTTCGAGCAGCACGCCCTGCGCGCCAAGCTCGCCGAACACGGCATCGAGCACCACGTCGGTCACTTCTTCGCAGACTTCGATCGAATGGTCGCCGTCCATCAGCACTTCGGGCTCCACGATCGGCACGATGCCGGCTTCCTGGCAGAGGATGGCGTAGCGCGCCAGCGCATGGGCGTTGACGTGGATGGCGTAGTCGCTCGGCGCCTCGTCGTTGATGGCAATGACCGCGCGCCACTTGGCAAAACGCGCACCGGCGGCGTGGTATTTGGCGAGGCGCTCGCGCAGGCCGTCTAAGCCTTCGGTGATCGTCTCCTCATTGCCGCCACCGGCGAGCGGCTGCGCGCCCTTGTCCACCTTGATGCCAGGGATCACGCCCTTGCTGGTCAGCAGCTCGGAGAACGTGGGGCCGGCGAGCGACTTCTGGAACAGGGTCTCTTCAAACAGGATGACGCCGCTGGTGTGCTGCTCGAAGCCGGGCGTGGTGAACAGCATGTCGCGGTAAGCCTGGCGATTGGGCTCGGTGTTCTCGACATTGATCTTATCGAAGCGCTTCTTGATGGTGCCGGTGGACTCGTCAGCGGCGAGCAGGCCTTTGCCTTTGGCAACCATGGCAAGGGCAATATCGTTCAGGACTTTTTCGTTCAAGGGCAACCTCGTGGGTAATCGGTGGGCGTTCGGTTCGGCGCGGAGTTTATCGTCTGGACAGGCCTTAAAGCCAGACGAGCAGGGCCCCGCAGGCGGTGGGGAAAAATGCCCCCGGCACCGCCAGAGGCATGGCGATGCGGAATAATCCGGCCATACCAAGAACAACAGTTGTCGAGGAGCCTGACGTGAAAAACACCCATCCCCTGGCGGCGCTGGTCGCCGCCACGCTCGCACTGAGCGCCTGCGGCGGCGACAGCCCGCTGAGCCGCAACGGCCCCATCACCGTGCCGCCGCCGGTCAACACGCCGGAGCCGCCGCTCGCCGCCACGCCAAAAGCCACCTGCGGCCCCGGCTCGCGCCCCGAACCCGGCATGCAGGGCCGCATCCCGCGCGAGGCGGTCGAAAGCGGTGCCGTCGCCGACGGTTACACCTGCAATACCCAGATGGTGGGTGCCTATCAAACGCCGAACATGGTCGGCACCGTCGGCGGCTTCAAGGTTGAGCGCTACGTCGATGCCAGCGGCAACGACTGCGCCTACTACGACACCACCCTGCTCTACCCCACCAATGCGACGGGGGTGGAGTCCGGCGTCAACGTGATGGACATGTCCGACCCCACCAATCCGCGCATGACTGCGCGCCTGGTCACCCCGGCGATGAACTCGCCGCACGAGTCGGTGGTGGTGAGCAAGGAGCGCGGCGTGCTGGCCGCCGTGCTCGGCAACCCGGCCTTCGGCCCCGGTGTGGTGGATGTGTATGACCTCGCCCCGGACTGCCGCAACCCGGTGCTCAAGGCCTCGCTGCCGGTCGGCAACTTCGGCCACGAGAGCGGCTTCTCGCCCGATGGCAAGACTTTCTACGCCGCATGGACGGCCGGCCCCGCCGTCACCGCCATTGACCTGACCAACCTCAACCTGCCGACGCCACTGGGCGTGATGCAGCTCAACTCGCATGGCCTCTCGCTCAGCAATGACGGCAACCGCGCCTACATGGCGGGTTCCGGCGACGACGCGGGCCTGCTGGTGGTCGATGTGTCCGACTTCCAGTCCCGCAAGGCCAACCCGCAGGGCCGTGTCATCTCGCGTTTGACCTGGGACACCATCACCATCCCGCAGAACGCCATTCCCATCACCATCAAGGGCAAGCCTTATCTGGTGGAGATCGACGAGTACTCCAGCAACGGCGGTAGTGTTGCCGCCCACGGCACCACTGTGGGTGCGGGGCGAATGATCGACATCAGCGACGAGACCAAGCCGCGCGTGGTCTCCAATCTGCGGCTCGAAGTGCATCAGCCGGAAAACCGCGCCGCGATTGCCAATGACCCCGGTGCGCAGAACCCGACACAGGGCTATGCCGGCCACTACTGCAATGTGCCTTCGCGTGTCGACCCCACCATCGTCGCGTGCAGCATGATCATGTCGGGCCTGCGCATCTTCGACATCCGCGACCCGGCCAACCCGAAGGAGGTCGCCTACTTCGTCGCCCCCGTCCGCGAGCGTCCGGCAGCCGGCTTCTTCGAGGCCAGCAACTGGGCCATGTCCAGCCCCAGCTTCGTGCCGGAACGCAAGGAGATCTGGTACTCCGACGGCTACAACGGCTTCTTCGTGGTGCGCGTCACCAACGACATGTGGAAGTAGTCCGCCTCGCCCGCCGGGGAGCGGCACTCGCGGGCTTCGCGCTGCCGCTGGCCGCCCAGGCGCACTCCTTCGGCCGCAGCTACAACCTGCCGGTGCCGCTCTGGCTCTATGCCTGGGGTGCGGCGGCAGCCCTGCTGTTGTCTTTCGTCCTGATCGCCTGGTTCTTCACCACCGCACACCCGTCGGGCGGCACTGCAAGCGCTGCGCTGCCGCAGCGCTTCACGCAACTCGCCCGGCGCCTGCGCCCCCTGCTGCGCCTCGCCAGCGTGGGCCTGTTGCTGCTCGCCATCGCCACCGGGCTGCTCGGCAGCGGCGATGCCTATCGCAACTTCAACATGACCTGGTTCTGGATCGTGTTCGTGCTGGGCCTCGCCTATCTCACGGTGCTGCTGGGTGATGTCTATGCCGAGACCAATCCCTGGGCGGTGCTGGCGGCGGCGGTGGATCGCCTCTGGCCACGCTTCACGGCGGGCCGCCTGCGCTACCCCGCCGCACTCGCCTACTGGCCCGCGCTGGCCCTGTATGCGGGCTTCATCTGGATCGAGCTGTTCGGCCGCACCAATCCGTATTCACTCTCGCTTTGGTTGATTGCATACACCGCCATCAATCTCGCGGGCGTCTGGCTGTTCGGCGCGCGCGACTGGTTTCGGTATGGCGAGTTCTTCGCGGTGTTCCTGCGGCTGCTGGGCCTGATGGCCCCGCTGCATGTGGAGAACAGCCGTCTGTGCTGGCGACTGCCTTTCGCCGGCCTGCTGGCCGCGCGGGCCGAGCAAGGCAGCCTGCTCGTGTTCGTGCTGTTCATGCTCTCGTCCACCGCCTTCGACGGCCTGCATGCGACCGTGCCCTGGTTCCAGGTGTTCTGGAGCGAGCCGCTCGCCGGGCTGCGCGCGCTGGCGGGCACGCACCCCACCGAGGCCTACTTGAAGCTGCGCAGCATCCACCTGGGCTTCGAGTCGCTGAGCCTGCTGCTGTCACCGCTGCTGTATCTGGCCGCCTATCTCGCCTGTCTGGCCGTCGCCAAGATGCTGCTGAAAAGCCCGATACGGCTGAGCGAACTGGCACTGCGCTTTGCCTTCAGCCTGCTGCCCATCGCCTTCGTCTACCACTTCACGCACTACTTCACGCTGCTGCTGACGCAGGGGCCGGCGGCACTGGCGCTGCTCTCCGACCCCTTCGGCCTGGGCTGGGACCTGTTCGGCACCGCACGCTGGGGCCGCCCCCTGCTGCCCGACATGGCCTGGGTCTGGCACAGCCAGGTCGGGCTGATCCTGTTCGGGCATGTGGCCAGCGTGGCCCTCGCACACCTCGATGCTGTGCAACAGTTCGGCAACCGGCGCGATGCTTTCATCAGCCAGCTGCCCATGCTGTTGCTGATGATGGCGTTCACGGTGGCCGGGCTGTGGATCCTCGCGCAGCCGCTGCAAGGCGGCGCTTAGGTCAATTTTTCTGCCCTGGCTGTCGGCCAGGCGACAGCCGCTGCCGACCGGCCTCGGCATGATGAGCGCACCATCAACCCCACAGACGAGCACCCCATGCGCAGCGAAGCCCAGTTTCTCGCCGAATACGCGGTCAGCCACCAGAACCCCAGCAACCAGATCGTTCACATGATCTGCGTGCCGGTGATCTTCATCGCCAGCATCGCCCTGCTCTGGCTGCTGCCGGTCGGCCGCTTCATTCCGGGCGTGCCGGCTGACATCGCGCCCTATATCAATGTCGCCACCCTCAGCCTGATCCCGGCGCTTTATCTGTATGCACGGATGTCGGCCCATGCCCTGCTGGTCGGCAGCCTCTGGCTGGCACTCAGCTTCGCGCTGACGCTGGCAGGTCTGAAGGCCAATCTGCCGGTGGGCTGGATTGCCGCCGCCAGCTGGGTCGCCGCCTGGGCCGCGCAGTTCTGGGGCCACCATGTGGAAGGGGCCAAGCCCTCCTTCGCCGATGACCTGGTGTTCCTGCTGGTCGGCCCGCTGTTCGTGCAGCAAAAGCTCAACCGCCTGCTCGCCACCGGCTCGATGCAGAAGCACAGCCACTGATGAGCGACGAGGCCCTGCTGTGGAGCCGCCTCTGGCTCGATGACGCACCGCAGGGTCTCAATGCCGCACTCGCTGACAGCGCCCGCCTGCGGCGCCTGCACGATGGCGAGCTGCTCTACGCCAAGGGCGATATCGCCAGCGGCCTGATCGGCGTGAAGCGCGGGCTGATCCGCAATGTGCATCTGGGCAGCGATGGCCGAGAGCTGCTGTTTGGTCTCTTCGGCCCCGGCAGCTGGTTCGGCGAAATCTCCCTGTTCGACGATGCCCCTCGCCCGCTGCATGCCTATGCGATGGGCGAGACCGAGGTGCTGCTGGTGCCGAGTGCGGCCTTTCATGCCGCACTCGAAGCGCATCCGCAGGGCTATCGGCATTTCGCCCGCGTGCTCTGCCGCAAGCTGCGGGTGGCTTTCGAGGTGCTCGAAGACCAGACCCAGCCCCTGGGCCTGCGTCTTGCCAAGCGCCTGCTCGACCTCGCCGCCGTCTACGGCGAGCCGACCGCCGAGGGCCTCTGGCTGAAACTGCCGCTGCCGCAGGAAGACCTCGCCCGCATGCTGGCCGCGACGCGCCAGAGCATCAACAAGGAACTGCGCGCCCTCACCGCCGACGGCCTGGTGGCGGTGAAGGGCGGGCGTCTGCTGCTGCGCGACGTGGAAAATCTCAAACGGCGGGTCGGCGCACCTTGAACCAGGCGGCGTAGAGCGCGGGCAGGAAGGTCATGGTCAGCAGTGTCGCCACAAACAGACCACCCATCAGCGAGATCGCGGCAGGCCCGTAGAACACGCTGCGGGTGAGCGGAATCAGCGCCAATATCGCCGCCGCCGCCGTCAGCATGATCGGCCTCGCACGCCGCACCGCGCTCTCGACGATGGCGGTCCAGGGATCGAAGCCCTCCTTGATGTCCTGCTCGATCTGGTCGACCAGAATCACCGAGTTGCGCATGATGATGCCGGAGAGCGCGATCACGCCCAGCAGTGCGACGAAGCCGAACGGTGTCTGGGTGGCGAGCAGGGCGAAGGCCGCACCGATCACGCCCAGCGGCGCGGTGAGATACACCAGCATGGTGCGGCCGAAGTGCTGCAACTGGATCATCAGCAGCAGCAGGATGATCACCACCATCTTCGGCATCTCGGCGTTGATGGAATCGTTGGCGATCTTGCTGGCCTCCAAGGGCCCTGCGATGCCGATGCTGTAGCCCTCCGGCAGGCGTGACTTGATGTCGTCCAGCTGGGCGTCGATGGCCATCGACACATCGGGCGACTGCACACCGGGTGTGACCTCCGCCTGGATGGTGATGGCCCACTGCCGGTCTCGGCGCCAGAGCACGCCCGGCTCGAAGCCGGGGGTGGCCTTGCCGAATTGCGAGAACGGCACCGAGACGCCGTACTGCGTCGGCATGTAGGCATCCTTCAGGCTGCCGAGACTGTCGCGTTCTTCCAGCGGCTGGCGGGCGACGATCTGGATGTCGCGGTTGCGCTCGCGGTAGTTGCCGATGGGCGTGCCGCTGAGGATGGTATTGCCCGCGCCGCGCACGTCGTTGCTGGTGATGCCGAGCAGGCGCAGCTTTTCCTGGTCGGCGTCGATGTTCATGGTCGCAATCGGCTCGTGCCAGTTGTCATGCACGTTGTGGGTATGCGGGTTGGCACGCACCACGGCCTTCACCTCTTCGGTGAGCTGCCGCACCACTGCGGGGTCGGCCCCCTGCACGCGGAACTGCACCGACCAGCCGGTGGGCGGTCCATTGGGCAGGCGGTCGAGCTTGCCGCGCACTTCGGGGAAGTCCTCCTTCAGCCAGCCGCTGATGCGCTTCTTGAGCACTTCGCGGCCTTCGAGATCCTTCGACACCACCATGAACTGCGCGAAGTTGGTGTGGTTGAGCTGCTGGTCGAGCGGCAGGAAGAAACGCGGGCTACCGACGCCGACATAGGCGACGTAATCAACCACGTCCTCGTCCTTGGCGAGCTTCGCCTCCATGCGCTTGACGATGTTCTCGCTGGCCTGGTAGCTGCTGCCCTCCGGCAGCCAGAGATCCACCAGCAGTTCGAGCCGGGTCGAGTCCGGGAAGAACTGCTTGGGGATGAACTTGAAGCTGGCGATGCCCGCCACGAACAGCACCACCGTGAACACGATCATGGTCCAGCGGAACCGCACGCACCAGTCGATGATGCCGCGCAGGCGGCGGTAGTTGGGCGTGTCGTACAGCTCGTGCTGCTGGCCGTCGGGCAGCTTGTGTTCCTTCAGCAGGTGGAAGCCAATGTAGGGCGTGATGTAGACCGAGGCGAGCCAGCTCACCATGAGTGCAATGCCGATCACCTGGAACATGGTGGTGACGTACTCGCCCGACGAGGACTTGGCGATGCCGACCGGCAGAAAGCCCACCGCCGTGATGAGCGTGCCGGTGAGCATGGGGAAGGCGGTGGAGCTGTAGGCAAAGCTCGCGGCCTTCAGCTTGTCGTAGCCCTCCTCCAGCTTGCGCGCCATCATTTCCACCGAAATCATCGCGTCGTCCACCAGGAGGCCGAGTGCCAGCACCAGCGCGCCGAGCGAGATTTTCTGTAACTGGATGCCGAGCGCATCCATGATGAGAAAGGTGACGGCCAGCACCATCGGGATGGTCAGTGCCACCACCAGCCCGGTGCGGAAACCGAGCGAAAGGAAGCTCACCACCATCACGATCACCACCGCCTCGACCAGGGCCTTGACGAAGCCGCCGACGGCCTGGTCCACCACCTGGGGCTGGTCGGTGAACTGGCGGATTTCGATGCCGACCGGGAACGCCGCCTTCAGCCGCGCGCTGGCAATCTCCAACCCCTTGCCGACATGCAGCACATTGGCCTCGTTGCGCATGACGATGCCGATCGCCATCGCCTCCTTGCCCTGGTGCCTGATCTTGCTGCGCGGCGGGTCCTCGAAGCCGCGCGTGACGGTGGCGAAGTCGCCGATGCGGATGCTCTGCTCACCCGCTCGTATGCGGGTGTTCTCGATCTCTTTCACCGAGTCGTAGTGGCCGGCCACCCGCACGAAAATCGCCTGCTGGTCGGTGTTGAGCACCCCCGCCGGCGTCATGGTGTTGTAGCCGGCGAGAGCCGCCTGCAACTGCTGGAAACTGATGCCCAGCTGGGCGAACTTGCGGTAGCTGAACTCGATGAAGATCTTCTCGTCCTGCGCGCCCAGGATCTCGACCTTTTCGACGCCCGGTACCTGCAGGAAACCGCCGCGCGCCTGGTCCACGTAGTCGCGCAACTCGCCGTAGCTGAAGCCATCGGCGGTGAACGAATACATGGCGATGTAGGTGTCGCCGAACTCGTCGTTGAAGAAGGGGCCGATCAGATTGTTGGGCAGCGTGCCGCGCACGTCGCTGACTTTCTTGCGCACCTGGTACCAGACGTTGCGCACTTCCTTGGCGGGCGTCTCTTCGCGCACGAACACCAGCACGGCGGCTTCGCCGGGCTTGGCGTAGCTCTGGATCTTGTCCAGCCAGGGGGTTTCCTGCAGCTTGGCTTCGAGCGGGTCCACCACCTGGGTCGCCATCTCGGCGGCGGTGGCACCCGGCCAGTAGGCGCGCACCACCATCACCCGAAACGTGAAATCGGGGTCTTCCTTCTGCCCCAGTTTCAGGTACGAGAGCACACCCGCGAGCATCAGCAGCACGATGATGAAGCGGGTGAAATTGCCGTGCTCGATGGCCCAGCGGGAGAGGTTGAAACCAGATCTCAAATCGGGCATCTGCATGGCCGTGTGCCTCAGCCGGCCTTGGCGGGCGCTTGCGCGGGGGCGGCGAGCGGCGCGCCGAGCAGCTTCACTTTCTGGCCCTCGCGCAGGTAGGCGGCACCCGCCGTCACCACCAGATCACCGGGCTTGAGGCCACTGCCCACCAGCACCTCGTTGGCCTCGACCCCGACGAAATCGACAGCGCGGAACTGCACCACCGAACTCTTCGGCTCCACCAGCCAGACTCCGGCCTTGCCGCCCTGGGTCACCATCGACGGCGAGGGGATGTGGATGAGATCCGGCAGGCCGGTGAGCGGGATGGCGACCGAGGCGGTCATGCGCAGTTTCATCTCGGCCGGTGCCTGCGGCACCGATACCCGCAGCGCGTAGGTGCGGGTCAGGGGGTCGGCGGCGGAGGCCAGCTCGCGGATGGTGCCGGGGTAGCTTTTGTCGCCACCCGCCCACAGCGACACCTGCACCGCCATGCCCTCGCGCACGCTGTTCACGCGGTCTTCGGGGATGGCGGCGGCGATTTCGATGTCGCCATCGCGCGCCAGCTGCACCACCGGCTGGCCGGCGGCCACCACCGTGCCGGACTCGGCCAGCACCGCCGTCACCACGCCGTCGGCATCGGCGGTGAGTGTGGAGTAGCTGGCCTGGTTGGCGATCTGGTCGCGCTGCGCCTTCACCGCTTCGAGCTGGGCCTTGGCGGCCTCGTACTGGGTGGTGAAGCGATCCAGCTCGCCCTTGCTGGCATAGCCCTTGGCAAACAGCCCACTGACCCGTTCGAGGTCGTTCTTGGTGACGGTGAACTGCGACTGCGCCGCTGCCACCTGGGCTTGTGCGGCGGCATCGCCCAGCTGCAAGTCCTTGGGGTCGAGCCGGGCCAGCACCTGCCCGGCCTTCACCGCCTGGCCCACATCCACCTCGCGGGCGACCAGCTTGCCGGCGACGCGAAACGCCAGTGTCGATTCGTAGCGCGCCCGCACTTCGCCGGCATAGGTGTTGATGGCGGTGGTGGGCGTGGCACCGACGGTGAGCGTGCGCACGGGGCGGATGTCTTCCACCGGCACCGGCGCCGGCTTGCAGGCCGCGAGCAGGCTGAGTGCGACCACAGCCACGCGGGGGAAACTCACTGCCGTTGTTGTTGCCTTGCCCATGTCTCGCTCCTGCGGTTGTTCAACACTGCGTGGTGCTGATCTTCTCGATTAAAGATGACGCTTAAAGATGACGTTTTTTCGCAATCGTCATTGACACTGCCTGCAAAAACACTCAGGCCTTGAGGGCGGCCACCAGAAACTCGCCCATCATCACCGCCTGCCGCTTCTGGTCCTTGGAGAAGTTCTCGGCCACCAGCTGCGGGTGGCAGAAGGGGATGATGGCGTTGTGGTAGCAGGCCGCTGCCGTATCGAGATCGCGCCGTGCGAACTCGCCGTTTTTCATGCCCTCCTCGATCAGGCTGCGGGTGAGCGCACGGCTGCGATGGATGTGCGCCTCGATCACGCCCCACTGCTCGTCCATGGCCTTTGCGCACAGCTCATGCACGCTGGACTCGTTGAGATAGCGGGCGAGTGCAAAGCCATGCATCTCCAGCAGGATCTTGCGCAGGCGGTCGGCCACCGGCCGCTGCTCGCTGGCGATGGCCTTGGCGCGGGTCTCCACCTCGTCCAGCAAGACCTCGGTGATCGCCTCGTTGACCGCCGCCTTGCTCTCGAAGAAACGGTAGACATTGGCCGGCGACATCCCGCACTCGCGGGCGATGTCGGCGACAGTGGTCTTGCCATAGCCATGGGCACGGAACAGCCGCTCCGCCGTGCTCAATATCTGGCTGCGGACCTGGGGTTGGGTGATGGAAGCGCTTCGCATGTGACGATTATTGTTTTTCGTCATTCAACACGGCAATGGCCGTTGGTCGGTTGCTGCGTCACACTGCGCCCATCACAACGATGAGGAGAAAAAAGTGGATTTTGAAGCCAGTGCCAAGAGCAAGGACATCGTCAAGCGGGTGCGCCATTTCATCCGCGAACACGTCATGCCGATCGAGAAGCAACACTGGGAAGGCATCCACGAAAGCCACGGCAGTGGCGACTGGACGCAGTGGAAAATCCCGGCGCATGTCGAGACCCTGAAAGCGAAAGCCAAAGCCGAGGGCCTGTGGAACCTGTTCCTGCCCGACCCGGTGCTGGGCGGCGGTTTGAGCGTGCTGGAATACGCGCCGGTGGCCGAGGAAACAGGCCGCAGCCTGATGGCCCCGGAGCTGTTCAACTGCAACGCGCCCGACACCGGCAACATGGAAGTGCTGTGGAAATATGGCAGCGCCGAGCAGAAGGCTGAGTGGCTGACGCCGCTGCTGGCCGGCGAGATCCGCAGCGTGTTCTTCATGACCGAGCCGGATGTGGCATCGAGTGACGCCACCAACATGCAGGCCACTGCCCTGCTCGACGGCGATGAAGTCGTCATCAACGGCAAGAAGTGGTGGTCCTCCGGCGTCGGTGATCCGCGCTGCAAGGTCGGCATCTTCATGGGCCTCACCCCCAACGACAAACTCGGCCGCCACAGCCAGCACACCATGGTGCTGGTGCCGATGGACACGCCCGGCGTGGAGATCAAGCGCATGCTGCCGGTGTTCGGCGACTACGATGCGCCGCATGGCCACGGCGAGGTGCATTTCAACAATGTGCGGGTGCCGGTGGGCAATGTCATCGCCGGTCTCGGTCGCGGCTTCGAGATCGCCCAGGGTCGCCTGGGGCCGGGTCGCATCCACCACTGCATGCGCTGCATCGGGGCCGCCGAACAGGCGCTGGACCTGATGATCCATCGCGGCATGAGCCGCACCGCCTTCGGCAAGCCGCTGCTGAGCCTGGGCGGCAACCGCGAGCGCATCGCCGAGGCTCGCATCGCCATCGACCAGGCCCGTCTGCTCACCCTTTATGCGGCCTGGAAGATCGACAAGGTGGGTGCCATCCCGGCGATGACCGAGATCAGCGCCATCAAGGTGGTTGCACCGAATGTGTTGCAGATGGTGGTCGACATGGCCATGCAGATTCACGGCGGCATGGGCATGAGCCGCGACACGGTGCTGACCGGCTTCTTCGCCCAGGCGCGTTCCTTGAGGCTGGCCGACGGGCCGGACGAGGTTCACAAGGGCGTGATCGCGCGCATCGAACTGGCCAAGCGCGGGTACTCCAAGTAATGGGTGTCATCTATCTGGTGCGCCACGGTCAGGCGAGCTTCGGCAGCAGCAACTACGACCAGCTCAGCCCGCTGGGATTCGAGCAGGCACGCGTCGTCGGCGAGCATCTGAAAAACCGGCTGGGGCCGATTGATGCGGTGGCTAGAGGCAACATGCGCCGCCACCGCGAAACCGCCGACACCGCGCTGGCCGCCATGGGCCTGGAGCTGCCGGTGATCGAGGATGTGGGCTTCAACGAATACGCCTTCGAGGCCATCGTCAAGGCACATCGACCCGACTTCCACGACCAGGCGGTGATGAAGGCCGAGCTGGCGAAGAGCGGCGATCACAAGAAGGCCTTCCAGCAATTCTTCGAGGCCGCCATCGCCCGCTGGATCGGCGGCGAGCACGACCACGAGTACGAAGAGAGCTGGCCGCAATTCCACAGCCGCTGCGGCGGCGCGCTGGATGCGCTGGTGCAGCGCATCGGCCATGGCAAGACCGCGCTGGTGTTCACCTCCGGCGGCTACATCGGCGTCACCGTGCAGCGCCTGCTCGGCCTCACCGCGCAGCAGGCCTTCGGCTTCAACTGGCACATCGCCAATGCCAGCATCACCAAGCTGCTCTACGGCTCGCGCGGCATCAGCCTGCAGAGCTTCAACGAGCACGGCCATCTGGAAACCGACAGCGGCAAGCTGCTGACCTTCCGCTGATGAGCCATCCCATCCGCCCGGTCGTGCTTGACCAGCAAGGTCGGCAGATCGCCCGCCTGCGCAAGCTCTGCTTTGCACTACCGGGTGTGAACGAGAAGCTGGCCTGGGGCACGCCCTGCTTCTATGCCGGCAAGAAGATCTTCGCCATGTTCAGCGACGACCACCACGGCGATGGCCGCCTCGCCGTCTGGCTCAAGGCCCCGCCCGGCATGCAGCAATTGCTGCTGGAAACCTCGCCGGAACAGGTGTTCAAGCCGCCCTATGTCGGCCCCTATGGCTGGATCGGCCTGCACCTGAAGCTGATCGACGACAGCGCCCTCGCCCACCACGCACGCGCAGCCTGGCGGCTGGCCGCGACCAAGACCCTGCTCAAGCAGCTGGATGCGCCCCGCATCGACTGAAGTCCGATGAATCTCTTCCAGTCCGAACGCCTCGGCGCTGGCGCCCTGCTGCAACGCGGCTTCGCATCTCCCATCGCCGCTGAGCTGCTGGCCGACATCGACACCATCGCGCAGGCAGCACCGTTCCGGCACATGGTCACACCCGGCGGCTTCACCATGTCGGTGGCGCTGACCAACTGCGGCGACTGCGGCTGGAGCAGCGATCGCCAGGGCTACCGCTATCGCGACGACGACCCGCTGACCGGCCAGCGCTGGCCGGCGATGCCGGCGCTGTTCCGCGAGTTAGCCAGCAACGCCGCACAGTCCGCCGGCTATGCCGGCTTCGAGCCGGACGCCTGCCTGATCAACCGCTATGCGCCCGGCGCACGCATGAGCCTGCACCAGGACCGCGACGAGGCCGATTTCACCCAGCCCATCGTCTCGGTCTCGCTCGGCATGAGCGCGGTGTTCCAGTTCGGCGGCTTAAGCCGCAACTCACCCTGCGCGAAAGTGTTGCTGGAGCACGGTGACGTGGTGATCTGGGGCGGCGCCGACCGGCTGCGCTATCACGGCGTGCTGGCGCTGAAGGGGCCCGCACATCCGGCCACCGGCGAGCAGCGCATCAACCTCACCTTTCGCAAGGCCCAATAGAGTCCTCAGCTCGCAATGCCGTCGAAGAACTTCTTCGCCTTGTCTAGCCAGCTCGATGACTCCGGCGTGTTCTTGCCGCCCTCGCCTTCCAGCGATTCGCCGAAGGCCTTGAGCAGGTCCTTCTGCTTGCGCGAAAGTTGCACCGGCACCTCGACCACCACATTGCACAGCAGGTCACCCTGGGGGCCGCCGCGCACGCTCTTCACGCCCATGCCACGCATGCGGAAGGTCTTGCCGCTCTGGGTACCTTCCGGCACCTTGAGCTGGGCCTTGCCCTTGAGCGTCGGCACTTCCATCTCGCCGCCCAGGCTGGCGGTGACGATGCTGACCGGCACGGTGCAGTGCAGGTCGCTGCCATCGCGCTCGAAGAACTCGTGCGGCTTGACGTTGACCTGCACGTAGAGATCGCCGCTCTGCGAGCCGGCGTCGCCCGGCTCGCCCTCGCCGGTGAGGCGGATGCGGTCGCCGGTATCGACCCCGGCGGGGATCTTCACTTCCAGCGTTTTCTCGCGCTTGATCTTGCCCGCGCCACGGCAGGGCTTGCAGGCGTCCGTCACCATCACACCCTTGCCACGGCACACCGGGCAGGTCTGCTGCAACACGAAGAAACCCTGACGCACCTGCACCTGCCCCGCGCCACCGCACTGGCGGCAGCTGGGCGGCTTCTTGCCATCGGCGGTGCCGTGGCCGCTGCAACTGGTGCAATCGTCCCAGGCCGGCAGCTTGATGGTCTCGGTGACACCGAACACCGCCTGCTCCAAAGTGAGGTCCAGCAGATAGCGCAGGTCCGCACCACGACGCGGACCGCCACGCGAGCCGCCACCGCCGAAGATGTCGCTGAACACATCACCGAAGATGTCGCTGAAGCCACCCGCGCCACCGCCACCGCTGCCACGGCCCTGCAAGCCCTCGTGACCATGCTGGTCGTAGATGGCCCGCTTGTTGGCATTGGTGAGGGTCTCGTAGGCCTCGTTGCATTCCTTGAAGGCTTCTTCCGCGGCCTTGTCACCCGGATTGCGGTCCGGGTGGTGCTTCATCGCCATCTTGCGATAAGCCTTTTTCAGCTCGTCGTCGGTGGCTGTTTTCGCCACGCCCAACACTTCGTAGTAATCGCGCTTCGACACGCTCTGCTCCCTTCAAATCTGTGCGGCTGAAATGCTCACGCCCGCTTCAGGAGCGGGCGTGAGTTTTGCGGCGGTGTGCGGCTGCCTCAGGGCTTGTCTTTGACTTCCGTGAACTCGGCATCGACCACATCGTCGGCCTTGGCTGCACCGGGGGCTGCGCCTGCACCGCCCATGTCGGCACCTGCACCGCCGGCACCGGCCGAGGCGCGCTGCATCACGGGGCTGGCAATGCTCATCAGCGCCTGGGTCTTGGCTTCGATGTCGGCCTTGTCGCTGCCCTTCACGGCTTCGCGCAGTTCGGCCACGGCCTTTTCGATCGCGGCCTTTTCGTCAGCGGTGACGCCTTCGCCCAGGTCCTTCACCGATTTCTCGATGCCGCCGGCCATCTGGTCGGCGCTGTTGCGGGCGGTGATCAGCTCGGCGAACTTCTTGTCCTCGTCGGCGTTGAGTTCTGCGTCTTTCACCATCTTGGCGATCTCGGCTTCGCTCAGGCCGCTGTTGGCGGTGATGCGGATCGACTGCTCCTTGCCGGTGGCCTTGTCCTTGGCCGTGACATGCAGGATGCCGTTGGCGTCGATATCGAAGATCACCTCCACCTGCGGCTGGCCGCGCGGTGCCGAGGCAATACCGGTGAGGTCGAAGCGGCCGAGCGACTTGTTGGCCGCAGCAATCTCGCGCTCGCCCTGGTAGACCTGGATCGTCACCGCCGTCTGATTGTCGTCGGCGGTGGTGAAGGTCTCGCTCTTCTTGGTCGGGATGGTGGTGTTCTTCTCGATCAGCTTGGTCATCTTGCCGCCGAGGGTTTCGATGCCGAGGCTCAGCGGCGTAACGTCGAGCAGCAGCACGTCCTTGCGGTCGCCGGAGAGCACGGAGCCCTGGATGGCAGCACCGGCCGCGACGGCCTCATCGGGATTGACGTCCTTGCGCGGCTCCTTGCCGAAGAAGTTCTTCACCGCCTCCTGCACCATCGGCATGCGGGTCTGGCCGCCGACGAGAATGATCTCGTCGATGTCGCCGAGCTTGAGGCCGGAATCCTTCAGCGCAATCTTGCAGGGCTCCATCGACTTGGCGATGAGGTCTTCCACCAGCGCTTCCAGCTTGGCGCGGGTGAGCTTGAGGTTGAGATGCTGCGGCACGCCGTTGACGGCGGTGATGTAGGGCTCGTTGATGTCGGTCTGGGTCGAGCTGGACAGCTCGATCTTGGCCTTCTCAGCCGCTTGTTTGAGGCGCTGCATGGCCAGAGGGTCCTTGCGCAGGTCCTGGCCCTGATCCTTCTGGAACTCGGCGGCGATCCAGTCGATCACGCGCTGGTCGAAATCCTCACCGCCGAGGAAGGTATCGCCATTGGTGGCGAGCACTTCAAATTGTTTCTCGCCGTCCATGTCGGCAATCTCGATGATGGAGACGTCGAAGGTGCCGCCGCCCAGGTCATACACGGCGACCTTCTTGTCGCCCTTGACCTTGTCCACACCAAAAGCAAGTGCAGCGGCGGTCGGCTCGTTGATGATGCGCTTGATGTCGAGGCCCGCGATGCGGCCGGCGTCCTTGGTCGCCTGGCGCTGGCTGTCGTTGAAGTAGGCGGGCACCGTCACTACGGCCTCGGTCACCGGCTCGCCCAGATAGTCCTCGGCGGTCTTCTTCATCTTCATCAGCACTTCGGCCGAGATCTGCGGCGGGGCGAACTTCCTGCCCTTCACTTCCACCCAGGCATCACCGTTCTCGTTCTTGAAGATGTTGAACGGGCTGTGCTCGATGGCCTTCTGGGTTTCCTTGTCGTCGAAGCGGCGGCCGATCAGGCGCTTGGCGGCAAAAATGGTGCCCTTGGCATTCATCACGCTCTGGCGCTTGGCCGAGCGACCGACCAGCACCTGGCCATCGTCGGCATAGGCGACGATGGACGGCGTGGTGCGCTCACCCTCGCTGTTCTCGATGATCTTGACCGTGCCGCCTTCAAAGATGGCGACGCAGCTGTTGGTGGTGCCGAGGTCGATGCCGATGATTTTGCCCATGAAAGGTGCTCCTTAAGCGTTGTTGTTGACTTGGTTTGGAAATGCGACTGCGCAGTGATTTTTCAAGAGCGCACGTCAGTGCCGACTAGCCGGCGGTGGCGACCACCACGAGTGCGGGGCGCAGCAGGCGGTCGTGCAGCAGATAGCCTTTCTGCATCACGCTGATGACGTGGTTGGCCGGCACGTCGCCAGCAGCTGCCATGCTCATCGCCTGATGGTGCTCGGCGTTGAAGGGCTGGCCCACCGGATCCAGCTGCTTCACCCCGTTCTTTTCGAGGGCGGAGAGCAGCTGCTTCAGCGTCATGGCCATGCCTTCAACCAGCGCCTTGGCCACGCCTTCAGGGGCGGGGCCAGCGGCCTTCATGCCGAGTTCGAGCGAGTCGGTGACGCCCAGAAACTCGCGCACGATGTCTTCGGCCGCGAACTTCTTGGCCTTGGCGGCTTCGTTCTCGGCGCGGCGGATGCGGTTCTCGGCTTCGGCGGCAGCGCGCAGCTGGGCATCGCGGGCGGCGGGGATGGCGGCCTGCGCTTCGGCCAGCTGGGTCTTGAGGGCGTCGACTTCGAGCATCAGCAGGTTGATCTCATCCTGCGGCGCAAGCGGTGCATCCGGCGTCGGTTGGGGGGCGTCGGTCATGTTCAGTGGGGGTCTTTAGGAGACAGCGCATTCCGGCAATGCGCTTTGTGCGCATGAGGTGGGGTTTGCCGATGCGCTTTCAAGCCCTGTTGCTTTGCGCAACGTCATAGCAAAAAGCACACCACTGGAGGCCATGGCTTTTCTGAACGGCTGCTGCAACGATCCGCTCACTGCAATCACAACAGGGAGACAGGCATGTTCGCAAAATTGTCGGCAGAGTTTCTGGGTACTTTCTGGCTGGTTCTGGGGGGCTGTGGCAGCGCGGTGCTGGCAGCCGCCTTCCCCGGCGTGGGCATCGGGCTGCTGGGCGTGTCGCTGGCTTTCGGCCTGACGGTGCTGACCGGCGCCTATGCGTTGGGGCCGATTTCCGGCGGGCACTTCAATCCCGCCGTTTCGGTCGGGCTTTGGGCCGGTGGACGGTTTCCGGGTTCGCAGTTGCTGCCCTACATCGCAGCCCAGGTGATGGGCGGCATCGCCGGGGCAGGCGTGCTTTACCTGATTGCCAGCGGCAAGGCGGATTTCAGCCTGGCCGGCGGCTTCGCCTCCAACGGCTACGGCGAACATTCGCCGGGGCAGTACTCGCTGATGGCGGCGGCGGTGAGCGAGCTGGTGATGACCTTCATGTTCCTCATCATCATTCTCGGCACCACCCACCATCGGGCACCGGTGGGCTTCGCCGGTCTCGCCATTGGTCTTGCGCTGACGCTGATCCACCTCATCAGCATCCCGGTCACCAATACCTCGGTGAACCCGGCCCGCAGCACGGGGCCTGCGCTGTTCGTCGGCGGCTGGGCGCTGCAACAGCTCTGGCTGTTCTGGGTGATGCCAATCGTCGGCGCGGCGGTGGCCGGGTTCTTCTACAAGCAGGTGCTCGATCACGACAAGGTGGAGCCGCCGGTGACCGGGCGCGTCTAGTGACCTGATGGCTGCTGGGTCTCACAGCCCAGCAGTCTGTCGATGGCCTCGCAGTCGGAAAGCGTGCGCACGGCCGCGAACAGGGCCGCACCCTCGGCATAGTTGCGTGCCAGCCAGACCAGCCACTGCTTGAGCCGGCCGGGGGCGAAGCGCGTGGGCTGGCGCGCGCGCTGCTGGCGCCAGAAGTGCTGCACCATGGTGTGGATCACCGGCCACTCGATGGGCTGCGGCGTCTCGCCGGCCTGGGCCGCGCGGATCTGCAGCGCCAGATCGGGCCGCGCGATGAGGCCGCGTCCGAGCATGAAGTGCTCGGCACCACTGACCGCCTTGCAGCGCTGCCAGTCGGCCACGCTCCAGATCTCGCCATTGGCGTAGACCGGCACCTTCACCACGTCCTGGATGCGCGCCACCCACTCCCAGTGCGCGGGCGGGTTGTAGCCATCGGTCTTGGTGCGGGCGTGGACGACGATTTGCGCAGCCCCGCCATCTACAAGGGCGCGGGCGCAGTCGAGGGCGTTATCGGTGTTCTCGTAACCCAGCCGCATCTTGGCAGTGACCGGGATGTGCGCCGGCACCCCCGCCCGCACGGCGACGAGGATGCGATTCAGCAGCTCCGGCTCCTTCAGCAGCACCGCGCCGCCACGCGACTTGTTGACGGTCTTGGCCGGGCAGCCGAAGTTCAAGTCGATCACCGGCGCACCCAGCTGGCAGGCGAGCGCGGCGCTTTCCGCCAGAGTTTCAGGGTTGGAGCCCAGAAACTGCACGCGCATCGCGGTGCCTGCGGGCGTCACTGATCCCTGCGCCAGTTCGGGGGCGAAGCGGCGGATGACGCTGGCCGGGGTCGGCACCTCGTTGACGCGGATGAACTCGGTCACGCACCAGTCGATGCCGCCCACGCGCGTGAGCACATCGCGGTGGATGTCGTCGACGAGGCCCTCCATCGGGGCGAGTGCGAGTTGCATGAAAAACTTCAGAGGCGCAGCAGCACCGACCCCCAGGTCATGCCCGCGCCCACACCCACCAACAGCACGTTCTGGCCGGCCTTGATGCGGCCATCGCGCACGGCAGCGTCGAGTGCCAGCGGCACCGAAGCAGCGGAGGTATTGCCCTGACGTGCGACGGTGGTGACCACCTTCTCCATCGGCAGGCCGAGCTTGTCCGCCGTGGTGTTGAGGATGCGCATGTTGGCCTGGTGCGGCACCAGCCAGTCGACATCGGCAACGGTCATGCCGCTGTGCGTGAGCGCCTCGTGCGCGCACTCGGCCAGCACCCGCACGGCGGTGCGGTAGACCGCCTGCCCGTCCATCTGCACGAAGGGGTTACCGCGCAGCACGCCGTTGGCGATGCCGCCATCCACTTGCAGGATGTGGCTGAGCGAGCCATCGGCATGCAGGTGGCTGCTGTAGATACCGGCTTCGTCCGAAGGCTTGAGCACCACGGCACCCGCGCCATCGCCGAACAGCACGCAGGTACGGCGGTCAGTCCAGTCCAGCAGGCGCGAGAACACTTCCGCCCCCACCACCAGCGCGCATTGGTGCGCACCGCTTGCCACCAGCTTGTCCGCCAGTGCCAAGGCATAGATGAAGCCGGTGCAGACCGCCTGCACATCGAAGGCGGCACCGTTCTTCACGCCCAGCTTGGCCTGCAAGAGGCAGGCGGTGGAGGGCATCACCATGTCGGGAGTGGTGGTGGCCACCACGATCAGATCGACCTCATCCGCCGTGATGCCGGCCGCCTCCATCGCGCGCTGGCAGGCATGAAATGCGAGGTCGCTGGTCATCTCGCCCTCGGCGGCGACATGGCGCGATTCGATGCCGGTACGGGAGACGATCCACTCGTCGCTGGTCTCGATGCGGGTCTGCAATTCGGCATTGCTGACGCTGCGTGCGGGGAGGTAGCTGCCGGTGCCGACGATGCGGGAATGTCTGTTCATCCCCCTAGGGTAACAACTTCGCAAGCGTACTAATTTGGCCAGCGCCCACAAAAAAGCCCCGCAAGCGGGGCCTTTCCTGAAACGACCGCGTTCAGAAGTTGTAGCGCACGCCGACATTGAACTCTTCGGCGTCGTCGATGAAGGTGCCGCCGCCCGAAAGCGCCCAGTTGGGGGTGAAGTTGTAGACCGCACCCACCGAGAAGCCGACCTCGCTGCTGTCGTAGATGTCGTAGTAGGCGATGCCGCCGTTGAGTTCCAGCTGCGGCGCAACCAGGGCGCGCAGACCGCCGCCAAAGGTGTAGCCGGTCTCGGAGTCACCACCATCCGGATCGGCGTACAGCAGGCCGCCGGTCACGTTCAGGTCGAGGGTGGTGCTCAGGGCATGGCGGTAGCCAAGCTGGCCGGTGAGCAGATTGCCGCCATCAAAGATGGTGCCGTCGGCCTTGAAGAAGAACTGCGGATTGAGTGCGAACGAGCCGCCAAAACGGAGGGCGTCATCCTGCTCCGGGATGACGTAGCTGCCTTCCAGGTAGTTGTAAGACAGGCCATCGGCCATTGCGGCGGCCGGCAGAACGAGCAAGGCAGCAGCGCACAGTTTTTTCAACATGGGGTTTCCTCTTATTTTTCTGGACTGCCGGTTGGCAGCGTCCGATTATTACAGTCTTGCGAACTGCTTTCAGCGGTAGCGGGTCGGGTCAGGCAAGACTGCTGCCGCGAAACCCTCGCGGCGGATGCGACAGGAGTCGCAAAGGCCGCAGGCGCGGCCCTCATCGTCGGCCTGGTAGCAGCTGACGGTCTCGGCAAAATCGACGCCCAAGGCGGCGCCACGGCGGATGATCTCGCCCTTGGTGAGCGCGATCAGCGGCGTGTGGATCTCGAAGCCGACCCCTTCGACCCCGGCCTTGGTGGCGACCGAGGCCAGATGCTGGAACGCCTCGATGAAGGCCGGGCGGCAGTCGGGATAACCGGAGTAATCGACCGCATTGACGCCGATGAACAGCGCCCGCGCACCCACCACCTCGGCCTGCCCCAGCGCCAGCGACAGAAACAAGGTGTTGCGGGCCGGCACGTAGGTGACCGGGATGCCGCTGGTGTCGCCCGTCTCCGGCACGGCAATGCTGCGGTCGGTGAGCGCCGAGCCGCCTATGGCATCGAGATTCACCTGGATGTGCTTGTGGCTGGCTGCTCCCAGGCGCTCTGCCACCCGCAGGGCGGCTTTCAGCTCGGCACTGTGGCGCTGGCCGTAGGCGACCGAGAGCGCATGGCACTCGTAGCCGTCGGCCTTGGCCATGGCCAGCACGGTGGCGGAATCCAGACCGCCGGAGAGCAGCACCACCGCCTTCTTCACCATCAGCGACCGGGCTCCTCGCCCCAGAGAACCTTGTGCAGTTGCAACTGCATGCGCACCGGCAGGCGGTCGGCGACGATCCAGTCCGCCAGCTCGCGCGGCTTGACCTGGTGGTGGCTGGGCGAGAACAGCACATCGCAACGCGCCGTCAGCTGATGCTCGGCGACCACCGCAACCGCCCAGTCGTAGTCGGCACGCGAGCAGAGCACGAACTTCACTTCGTCCGTCGGCTTGAGCAGGGCCAGATTGTCCCAGCGGTTCCTGCCAACCTCATTGGAGCCCGGCGTTTTCACATCGACGATGCGTGCCACGCGCGGGTCAACTGCGCTGATGTCGATGGAACCGCTGGTTTCGAGTGATACCGAATAGCCGGCATCGCAAAGTGCGATCAGCAGCGGCAGGCAGTTCTTCTGGGCCAGGGGCTCGCCGCCCGTCACGCAGACATGCCGAACGCCGAAACCACGCACGGTCTCCAGCAGGTCTGGCACGGTGCGCCAGTTGCCACCATGGAAGGCGTAGGCGGTATCGCAATAGCCGCAGCGCAGTGGGCAACCGGTAAGGCGCACAAATACGGTCGGCCAGCCGACATACGAAGACTCGCCTTGCAGCGAGCAGAACACTTCGGTGATCTTGAGGCGCGGGGCCTCCACCGCAGCGGCTTGCGGAGCGAGGGGAAGATCGTCCGCAGCCACGGCGCTTCTGCTTAGGGGGTCTGGGCCAGACGCTGTCTGGCCAAGCCCGCCGCATTGGCGTTGGGGTAGTCCTTGATCACCCGCCGCCAGATTGCCTTGGCCTGATCGGGCTGTTTCAGCTCCAGCTGTGAGAGGCCGCTCTTGAACAGCGCATCCGGCACCTTGGGGCTGGCCGGAAACCGCTCGATGAGCGCGGTGTAGGAATCCAGCGCCGGTTTGTACTGGCGCTTCACGTATTGCGACTCGCCCAGCCAGTACCAGGCATTGTCGGCAAAGTTGCCTTGCGGCCACTTGTCGATCATGCCTTTGAAGCCGGTGATGGCCGCATCGTACTTGCCGGCCTTGAGTGAATCGAAAGCCTTGAGGTAGGCCGCCTGTTCTTCGGCCGCCGTGCTGCCGCCATCGGTCGTCGCAGCCTGTGGGGCATAGATAACCGGCGGCACAGCGGGTGTCGTCAGCGTGGCATCGACAGCCGGTGCGGCCACGGGCTGCGATTCGAGCTTTTGCAGACGGCGCTCGATGTCACCACCGACGTCCTTGCTGCGGCGTGTCTGTGTGTCGAGATCAAAGCGCAGGCGCTCGATCTCGCCACGCAGGTTGCGCAGCTCATCCTGGGTCTTGGTGTCTTCCTTGCCTTCAACCGCATTGATACGGCGATTGACTTCACCCAGCTTGCTTTCGACCGCGCGCATCCGCAGCTCTTCGGGCGAAAGCGGCTGCTCGCCCGTGCGGGACAGCGGCGTGCAGGCCGAAACCGCGAGGGCTGCGACGAGCAAGGCGACCAGTTGCAGTGATTTCAGATGGCGCATGACGAGGGCCGATCAGGCATCAAGGCTGGTTGATTTCCACGCGGCGGTTCTTGGCCCAGGCCTCTTCGGTCGAACCCGGGACGGCCGGGCGCTCCTTGCCGTAGCTGACGATGGCGAGCTGGGCATCGGTGGCACCCACCGCCTTCAGCTCCTGAGCCACGGTCTGCGCGCGGCGCTCACCGAGTGCGACGTTGTATTCAGCCGAGCCACGCTCGTCGGTATGGCCTTCGAGACGCACCTTGGCGCTGCTGGTGGTGGAGAGATAACGGCCGTAGTTGGCAATCACCCCCTGGCCAGCGGTGTCGATGTCGGCACTGTCGTAACCGAAGTAGACGATCTTGCTCGACAGGTCGTAGCCAGCACCAACGGGCTTGATGGGGGCATTGATGGAGCTGCCGTTGTCCAGGCCATTGTTGGCCGTGCCACTGGTCGAAATGCCGGTCGGCGCATCCGAGTCATTGACTGACGGCGGCGGCAGGGGCTTGGCACCTTTACTGGCACAGCCGGTGGCCGCAAAGGCGGCGAAAAAGACAGCGGCGAGGGCGAGATTTTTGTTCACAGAAAACTCCTGGTATCGATGTATTGGATGAAGACTTTGCATCTGCCCTATCAAACAGCGGGCAACTGACTGGCGGCTTAGCGACTCTGCGGCCCCCAAGCCGGCTCACGCACTTCACCGGGCTGGCGCAGGCGTTGACGCACACGGCCATCGGTGGTCACGGTTGCCAGCTCGGCCCGGCCACGGCTGGAAGTGGCGTAAATCACCACCGAACCATTCGGGGCAAAGCTGGGACTTTCGTCCTGAGGCCCGTCAGTCAGCAACTTGACTGAACCGGACTGCAAGTCGAGCAGCCCAATAGTGTATCGGCCGCCGTCGGCATTCACCAGCAGCAGGCTCTTGCCATCGGGGGAGAAGCGCGGGCGCAGGTTCTGCCGGCCCTGGAAACTCACGCGCCGCGGCTCGCCGCCGTTGATCGACATCAGATACACCTGCGGGCTGCCGCCACGATCTGAAAGGAAAGCAACTTGCAGGCCATCAGGCGAGACTGCGGCCTCGGTGTCGATGCCATAGTGATCGGTCAGGCGGCGGCGGGCACCGCCGTTCAGGTCGATCAGATACAGGTCGGGATTGGTCTCGAAGGAAAGTGTCACCACCAGCTTGCCGCCATCCGGTGTCCAGGCTGGAGCGCCATTGATGCCCTTTTCGGACACGGCCTTCTTGAGATCGCCCGAAGCCAGGGTATGCACGTAGATGGAGGAACGGCCGCGCTCGTAGCCGACGTAGGCCAGCCGCTTGCCATCCGGCGACCAGGCCGGCGACATCAGCGGCTCGCGCGAGGTGGCAATGGTGCGGGGGTTGAAGCCGTCGGCATCGGCCACGATCAGCTCGAAGCGGCGGCCAGGACCGAAGCCGCTGGCGGTGACGTAGGCGATCTGGGTATTGAAATAACCCTTGGTGCCGGTGAGCTTTTCGTAGATGAGATCGGCGATCTGGTGGCTGACCACGCGCAGCTGCTCAGGACCCACCGCCGGCATGTCGAAACCCAGCAGCTGCGCACCGCGGGTAGCGTCCATCAGGAAGAAACGCACGGCCACATTGCGGCCGGATTGGGTGAGCGAGCCGACCACCAGGTTTTCCATGCCCACCGCCTTCCAGTTGCGGTAGTTGATCTTGCCCGGCTCGGTGGGTTTTTCGAGCATGTCGGTGCGCGGGATGGTGCGGAACAGACCCGAACGCACCAGATCCGCCTCGACAATCTGCGCGACATCGAAACTCACACCGATGGGCGTGGCGAACGGCACGATGGCGATGGGCTTGGCGCCCACTTCACCGCCATCGACTTCGATTTCGAGCTGGGCTTGTGCAGTGGCAGCCCACAGCAGGCCGCAGAACAGCGGGAGTTTGAGCAATGAGACGAGACGTTTGTGCATGATCATAGGGTTCATCTAGGCAACCTTGGAGCGGGAGCTTGGAGCGTTAACAGTGCCGATAAATCGGCTATGGCCTGAATGTCACAGTCACTTCGGGCAGAAAGGCAGAAGGTTCTGAGGGCAGTGGCATCGGTGAGGCCTTGTTGGCCGCAGCGATCACCGAGTCGTCGAGTAACTGCGATCCACAACTGCTGACCATCACGGCGCTGACTACCTGACCATTCGGTAGCAATCTGAACTTGATTTTGCAGGAAAAGTTCTCCGCACCCGGCTGGCGCAGCCAGTTGCGGCGCAAGGCCTCGGCCAGGGCACGCGCCCAGAGCTTCTGCGAGTCGGCGCGGATGGCGGCCATGCGGGCAGCCTCTTCGGCAGCAATCTGTGCAGCCAGGGCTTCGGCACGGGCTTTTTCCTCGGCCTTGCGCTTGTTCTCGGCGGCTTCGGCAGCCTTGCGCTTGGCGTCTTCGATCTCGGCCAGACGCTTCTGCTCGGCATCGAGTGCGGCCTTGCGGACAGCGTCTTCAGCAGCCTTGCGCGCGGCTTCTTCAGCCTCGCGCTTGGTCTTGGCATCGGCATCGGCCTTGGCTTTTTCAGCTGCGACACGCACCTGCTCTTCAGCCTTGGCCTTGGCCAGCAACTGATCCTGCTCGCGCTTTTGCTCGGCGGCCGCAGCCTCCTGTTTCAGCTTTTCAAGGTCGGGCTTGGGCGGTTCCGGCTTGGGCGGTTCGGGCTTGGGTGGTTCCGGGGTTGGCTCTGGCGGCTTGGGCTCCGGTTTCGGTGGTTCCGGCTTCGGCGGTTTCGGCTTGACGGCTTCCTTCACGGTCACCGGCTTTTCACCAACCACGGGCTCTTCGAGCAGCACGGCCTGGATGATGGTTTCTTCCGGCGGCTTGGGGCTGCACTTGACCCCGGAAACGAGCAGGATGCCCACCAGCAAGTGACCCACAAAGGCCAGCGCCAGGTGCTTCGGCTTGGCCGGCAGCGCGCCGCCATCCAGCGGGCGTTGCGCCTGTTCGATCGGAGCACTCACTTGCTGGCCGGCACCTTATCAGAGGGATCCATGCGGAAACCCAGCTTGCTGGCACCGGCCGCATTCAGCAGGGCCATGCCCTTGGCGACGCGGCCGTAATCCACCTTGCGATCGGCATGGATCAGGATCACGGTTTCCGGCTTGTTGCGCAGCACCGCGCCAACGCGCTGGGCGACATCGGCATCCGCCAGCGGCTCTTCGTTGTTGGTGCCGATGTCGAGAAAGTAATTGCCCTTGGCATCGACGCTGAACACCACCGGCTGCTCGTCGAGGGTGATCGGCTCGCTGGCTTCCTGCGGCAGTTCCACCACCACACCCTGGGTCAGCAGCGGGGCGGTCACCATGAAGATGATCAGCAGCACCAGCATCACGTCGATGTAGGGCACCACATTGATCTCGGCGTTCAGCCGCCGCTTGCCGGGGCGGCCCGGCGAATAGCTCATTGCCATGGCGAGCCTCTAGCCCTGGTGGCCGTGGCCGCGCAGGCCGCGGTCGATGATGCCGGTCAGTTCTTCGGCAAAGGTGTGGTAGCGGGTTTCGAGACGCTCGACGCCACGGGTGAGGAAGTTGAAGGCGATCATCGCCGGGATGGCCGCGAACAGGCCCATGGCAGTGGCGATCAGCGCCTCGGCGATACCGGGGGCGACCTGCGCCAGCGTGGCCTGCTTGGCCGCACCGATCTGGATGAAGGCCGACATGATGCCCCACACCGTGCCGAACAGGCCGACGTAGGGGCTGGACGATGCGATGGTTGCCAGCAGCGACAGGCCGCCTTCGAGACGCTCCACTTCGCGCACCTGGGTCACGCGCAGCTGGCGCTGCACGGCGGCCAGGGCGTCTTCGGGATCGGTGCGGCCCGCATTGCCCTGCTGGCGGGTGAACTCCTCGTAACCGGCCTTGAAGATGGCGGCTGCGCCTTCTTCCGGCTTGCCATCACGGCCCAGCGAGCCGTAGAGATCGCCCAGCGTGCCGCCGGACCAGAAGCGGTTCTCGAACTCGGCCGACTGCTTGGTGACGCGCGACAGCAGGCTGCGCTTGGTGAGAATCACCGCCCAGGAGATCACGGATGCAATCAACAGCAGCAGCAGGATGATCTGCGCCAGCGGGCTGGCAGCCAGAATGAGGTGTGTAAACGAAAGCCCTTCGGTCGTGCCCATGAGTTTTTCTTTGGATGTTTGCGGTGGTGCTCATAGCTTAAGTGAAGCTGGCTGCTGATTGGTTGGCTTTTTACTACTCATCAGCAGGCTCTGGTAATCAAGGTTCGAGCCAGCCCGGTGGCCAGGCGCGTGGCTTGAATGACTGGGTATCGACACAGGCCACCCGCACCAGCGCGGTGGCGAGCGGCTGCCCTGGCTGCCCTGGGCGCTGGATCTGCTGGCTGAACATGAGGCTGGCACGCCCGTACTCGGCCACGGTGACGGTCGCCTCCAGGGCATCGTCCAGCCTGGCCGGCTGGCGATAGCGCACCTCGATGGAAGCCACCGTGAAGGCGGCCCCGAAGCCGCTGGCCAGATGCTGGTGGTTGCTGCCCCTGGCCCGCAGCCATTCGCTGCGCACCCGCTCGAACCAGTGCAGATAGCGGGCGTGATAGACCACGCCGCTGGCATCGGTGTCTTCGTAGTAGACGCGGATCGGCCAGACGAAGACTTCACCCACTAGAACAACTCCGGCCCGCGTTTGGGGGCGGTGAGGCCCAGGTGCTGATAGGCGCGCAGCGAGGCCACGCGGCCTCTGGGAGTGCGCTCCAGGAAGCCCTGCTGGATCAGATAGGGCTCGATGACGTCCTCGATGGTGTCGCGCGATTCGCTCAGCGCCGCCGCCAGGCTCTCGACCCCCGCCGGCCCTCCATCGAAGCGCTGCATCAGCACTTCGAGCAGCTTCCGGTCCAGCGGATCGAAGCCTTCGCTGTCGACATCCAGCATCTTCAGCGCGGCGGCGGCGATCTGCTCGGTGATCACGCCCTGCCCCTTCACCTCGGCATAGTCGCGCACGCGGCGCAGCAGGCGGTTGGCGATGCGTGGCGTGCCGCGCGAGCGGCGGGCGATCTCATGCGCGCCCTGGCCTTCGACCGGCGCACCGAGGATGCCGGCGCTGCGGGTGACGATTTGCGTGAGGTCATCCACCCCATAAAACTGGAGCCGCTGGACGATGCCGAAGCGGTCGCGCAGCGGGCTGGTCAGCGCACCGGCGCGGGTCGTCGCACCAATCAGCGTGAACGGCGGCAGATCGAGCCGGATCGAACGTGCGGCCGGGCCATCACCGATCATGATGTCGAGCTGGTAGTCCTCCATCGCCGGGTACAGCACTTCTTCGACCACCGGCGAGAGGCGGTGGATTTCGTCGACGAACAGCACGTCGCGCGGTTCGAGATTGGTGAGGAGTGCTGCCAAGTCACCCGCCTTCTCCAGCACCGGGCCGGAGGTGACGCGCAGGTTCACGCCCATCTCGGTGGCGAGGATATTGGCGAGCGTGGTCTTGCCCAGACCCGGCGGCCCGAAGATCAGCACATGGTCGAGGGCCTCGTTGCGGCGGCGGGCGGCCTCGATGGCGAGGCCCATCTGCTCCCGCACCGGCTGCTGACCAACGTAATCGGCGAGCTTGCTGGGGCGGATGGCGCGGTCGATGCGCTCTTCGTCGGTGCTACCGGATGCGGCGGTGACGAGGCGGTTGGACATCACGAAGGTGGGGCTGGAAGACAGCAGTCAGTGTCGCACACCGGCAAGGCTTGTCAGCCGCGTGGCGCTGCTGCAAATGCGGCCGGCGGCAGCTGGGCGGCCAGCGCCTGCACGGCAGCTTCAAGCGCCTGTTGCAGGGCGACGACGCTGGCCTCGGCCGAGCCATCGCGGGTGGCGGCATCGGCATCGAAGCGACCCGATCGCGCGGCCACCTTGCCGTTCGGCGCATAGATCCAGCTGCCGCGCAGGCGCACGGTGCCGTCAGCCCCCGGCTCGAAGCCGTCGAGGGTGATGGCCAGCACCGCGTCGGGGGCGCGGCCATCGGCGGTGGTGTTGGCCTCCACCGCGTAGTCGGCGCGCCGGGCGGCGAGCGCCTGGGCGATCCAGCGGGTGATGGACTTGGCCGGACGCTCGGCCCAGAACGCGGTTTCATCGCGCACGATTTCCGAAGCGCCGGCACGCCGCACCAGCTCGCGGCGGTCGAGGTAGTCCGGCACGCTGACGGCACGCACCACCAGGCGGGGCCGCGCGGCACTCACCTGCAGGGCCAGCGGCCCCTCGTAGGCCAGCAGCAGGCGCTTGGGCTCGGCCCGTGTGGCGCCACCGGCGCAGGCGGTGAGCAGCAGTGCGAACGCGGCGGCTGCAACAGCAAAGTGTTTGCGATTCATGGGTCAATCCTTGCCAAAGATCACGGCATTGGGCTGGCGCTCGACGGTGTCGGCGAAGTGGCGCAGCGATTCGGCGGAAGCACTCAGGTCACGCAGGCTCTGCTCCAGCTCGGTGCGGATCGGCGCGCCCGGTGCAGTCATCTCGGTGATGTGCGCCACCGCATCGTCGGCGCTCTGCATGGTGGTCTCCATCCGCAACATCGCGCTGCGGGCAGAGCGCAGGGTTTCTTCCATCTGCGGGCCGGAGGTGGCCAGCGTCTGCCGCGCCTGCTCGGAGGTGCGCTCCAGCGACTGCAAGGTCTTGTTGAGCGTCCTGATCGTCACCTGCGCCTCTTCCAGCGTCACGCGGGTGGTGGCTGCCGTGGCCTTCAGCTCCTCGCCGACCACGCCCAGGGTGCCGCTGGTGCCTTTCGCCAGCACCTGGAAAGCCTCGACCATGCCTTTCACATCGTCGGCCAGCTGCCGCAGCGGCAGCTGGGCAAGCTGATCCTTGAGCACATCGAAATCGGATTTCATCGCTGGAATCTCCGGGTGCGCGGTTTCGCGCGCACCGTGGAAAACCGCCGGCACATCGGGCCTGAAGTCGAGATCGACCAGCAGCTGGCCGGTGACGATGGACTCGATACTGAGCTTGGCGCGCAGGCCCTTGTCGATGTAGGTGCTGAAGGGGATGTCGCTGCCATCCTCGCCGGTGCCGATCAGCTTGATCTGGTTCGGCAGCAGGGTCATGTAGACCGGGATGCGCGGCTCCAGCGAGTCGGGCGCGAACTGCAAGACGATGCGATCGACACTGCCCACCTTCACGCCCCGAAAGTTCACGGCAGAGCCGACTGCCAGACCCTTCACCGAGCCCTCGAAGAACGCCACCACCCGCTGCTTGGGTGTGAACAGCGCCGCACCACCGAGCGCCATGATCGCGAAGGCGATCAAGCCCAGCGCCGCCAGCACGAAGGCGCCAATCACGGTGGGATTGGCCTTTCTGACACTACTCATTTTGGTTATCTCCTTCTGGCACTTCGCGATTCAAAAAGGCTTGCACGAAGGGATGTTCACAGCTTTCCAGCAGCGCCTTGGGTGCGCCACGGGCAATGGGCTGCTTCGAGGCGGCGTCGAGAAAGATGCCGTCGTCGCCGATGGCGAACAGGCTGGGCAGCTCGTGCGTCACCACCATCACGGTGGCCTGGGTGCGCTCGCGCAATTCCAGAATCAGGTCGTCGAGCTTGCGCGAGCTGATCGGGTCCAGCCCGGCGGAGGGTTCATCCAGAAACAGGAACTCCGGGTCGAGCGCCAGCGCGCGCGCGAGGGCCGCGCGCTTCTTCATGCCGCCGCTGATCTCGTTGGGCAGCAAATCCTTGGCCTGGCCCAGGCTCACCATCTCCAGCAGCTCGTGGGCGCGGTCGCGGCGCTCGGCATCGGATTTCTTTGAATCGCCGTTGAGCTTCATCGGCATGGTCACGTTCTCGGTGAGGGTCAGCGTGCTGAACAGCGCCGAACCCTGGAACAGCACCCCGAAGCGGCGACGGATCGCATCCTGCTTTTCGACCTCGGCATTCCAATAGTCGGTGTCGCCGTACAGCACCTGTCCGTCAGCGGGTGGTTGCAGACCGATCATGTGCTTTAGCAAGGTGCTTTTGCCGCAGCCAGAGCCGCCCATGATGATGAAGATGCTGCCCTTGGCGACCTCGAAGCTGATGTTTTCCTGGATCAGCTTCTTGCCATAGGCCATGCGCAGGTCTTTCACTTCGACGGCGGTGTCTGTGGTGCTCATGGCCTACACATCCAGCGCAAAAGCGCAGAGTGCGAACACCGCATCAACCACGATCACGCCGACGATGCCGCTCACCACCGCACTCGTCGTCGCCTCGCCCACCGCGGCCGCATTGCGGCCGGCGCGCAGGCCGTAATAGCAACCCGCAAAGGCCACCAGCGCGCCGAAGCAGACACTCTTCAGCGCCCCCAGCACGAAGTGGCGACCGGCGAGTGCATCGGCGGTGCGATCCCAGTAGAGGGCATTGGACAAATCCAGCGTGCCCACCGCCACCAGCCAGCCACCCAGCAGACCGACGCCGCAGGCAAAGGCATAGAGCAGCGGCGTCATCAGCGTGAGCGCCAGCACCCGCGGCAGCACCAGATATTCCACCGGCGACACGCCCATGGTCTTGAGCGCGTCGATCTCCTCGTTGCCCTGCATGGTGGCGATGCGCGCCGCGAAGGCAGCCCCCGTGCGGCCGGAGAGCACCACGGCGGTGATGACCGCCGCCATCTCGCGCACGGTGGCGATGCTGACCAGATCGGCCACGAACATCTCCGCACCAAACTTTTGCAGCTGGATGGCGCCGACGAAAGCCAGGATGGACCCCACCAACAAATTGACCAGCGCCACCACGCCGAGCGCACCGGCACCGCTGGCCTGCACCACCGCCCAGGTGTCGGCGCGGTCGAAGCGCGCACGACCGCGCAGCAGGGCAAGGGTGGCGAGAATCAGCTCGCCCAGCAGGGTGGCCACGTCCCGCAGCGAGTCAAAGCGCGACAGGGCGCCCTTGCCGATGGCAGCCAGCGCCAGGATGCGTTCGCGGGATGAGCTGTAAAGGCTCATAACGATTTCATCTCACGGCGCGCTTCAGGGCTTCACGAATGATCTGGTCGGTACCCAGGCCCTCGGTGGTGAAGGCCTCGGTCATCTTCGCCGCATCGGCAGGTTTGTAGCCCAGTGACTCCAGCGCCGAGCGCGCCTCGGCCAGTGGCGTGGCGGGCTGCGCGTAATTGCCGGAGCCAGAACTGGCAGGCTCATCGCTGGCACCCGCCTTTTCGCGCAGCTCCAGCACCATGCGCTCGGCCGTCTTCTTGCCGATACCCGGCAGCTTGGTGAGGCGCGCGGCGTCACCACTGCGCACGAAATTCCAGAACTCCTCCACGCTCACGCCGCTCAACACCGCCAGCGCCAGCTTGGGGCCGACGCCGCTCAGCTTGATGAGCTCTCGGAACAGGGTTTTTTCCTGCGGCGTGGCAAAACCGAACAGCAGGTGCGCGTCCTCGCGGATGGTGAGATGGGTGTGCAGCGCCACGCTCTCGCCCACCGCCGGCAGGCGGTAGAAGGTGGACATCGGCGCCTCGATTTCGTAGCCGACGCCAGCCACATCCAGCAGCAACTGCGGCGGTGCCTTGAGAACGAGTTTGCCGCTCAGTCTTCCAATCATCCCCAATGTCCTTGTAGTCCCTGACCCTGATTGATGCTGCCGCGCACATGCGCGTGGCAGATGGCGATGGCGAGCGCATCGGCGGCGTCCGCCGTCAACGTGCTTGCGGTCTCGCCCTGCATTTTCAGCAAGAGTTTCACCATGTGCTGAACCTGTGCTTTATCGGCGCGGCCGTTGCCGACGATGGCGCGCTTGATCTGCGCCGGCGCGTACTCGGCAAACGGCAGCCCCGCGATGGCACCCGCCAGCACGGCCACGCCACGCGCCTGACCGAGAATGAGCGCGGTGCCGATGTTGACCCGCATGAACACTTCTTCCACCGCATATTCCTGCGGCGCGTGTTCGAGGATGACGGCGCGCAGACCGTCGTGAATCATCCGCAAGCGCGGCGGCAGCGCGCCCTCGCCGGTCTTGATGCAGCCGTGGGCGATGTGCGTGAGCTTCAGTCCCCGTGCCTCGATCAGGCCCCAGCCAGTGAAACGCGAGCCGGGGTCGATGCCGAGGATTCGCACCGTCGCCGACGCCACATAACGAGCGCCCGATGCGGAGACGGCTGGTGCCGGACGTCGGAGTTCATCAAGCGATTGGATGCGGCGGGCCATGTCGCCATTGTGCCGCAGGCCGATGACAGGCTGCGGCACCGGCACCCGCCGCAGCCGCTATCGACGCGGTGCGCGACGCCGCAGCGCTGCACCCAGCGCGCCGAGCGCCAGCAGGCCAAGACCAGGGGCACCACCACCGAAGCGACCCTGCCCGACGCTGGTACCCGGCGTCCCCGGTGCCGGCGTCACCACGCTGCCTGCTGCCTTCACCTCGATGATCGCCTGCGCGACACTGGTGCTGACCAGGCCACGCGCATCCTTCACCGTCAGCGTGGCGCGATAGGTGCCGGGCCTGGTGTAGCTGCGCATCAACTTGTTGCCGGTTTGCGCAACGATGGCCGAGCCATCGCCGGGGTTGAAACTGAACTCGACCAGCGCATCCTCGCTGTCGCTGCTGGCACTGCCATCGAACAGGACATTGAGCGGCGCGGTGCCGGTGACCGGGGTGGCGGTGAGGCGCGCGATCGGAGCCGTGTTGGCGAGGCAGAAGGCTGCATCGCGCAGGGTGTAGGGCTGGCTGCTTTCGGCCGAGTCGAGAATGTTGGTGCTGCGCACGATGTGGTCGCCGGTGGAAAGTGCGCCGGTGTGCGAGTTCATCGAGATCACGCCCAGGCGGTCACCGCGTTCAAGGCCAAGCAGGTCATAGGGCACCACGAGATTGATGGTGCCGTCCTCGGCGATGTTGCTGGCGGCATCAAGCTCGCCCAGAACCGAGTAGGTCTGCACCACGGCGATACCCACCACCATCTCGCTGCGGGTGCCGTAGACGTAGGTCGGCCCGGCGGCATCCACCACCATGCCGACGAAGCTGTCGTTGGGGTTGGAGAGCGGCTGGTCGGGAGTGTGGAACAGCATCGCGAACATGGTGGCGGGCGGCGCACCGGCGGGGTCGTCGGCCTTGATCTGCACCAAGAGCTTGCCGTCGAGGTCCTGCGGCTCGGCGATGTTGAGGCTGATGAGATCAGCACCCGGCACGGTGCCATCGCCGGTCGCATCGTTGGCGAGATTGATGCCGGGCACCAGGCAGGGCGTTTGCAGCACCGGCACGGTGATGGGCAGCTCCACCTCGTTGCTGCTGATGCCCTCGCCGAGGCTATTCACCGCCGTGACACGGTAGTAGTACTTCTCGACTGCGAGATCGGCCGTCGGGTCGATATAGCCCGGCGTGCCGTCGGTGGTGCCGACGAAGTTGGCCGGTGTCGCCGCGACATCCGGCGAGGTGCTGCGGAAGATGCGGTACTGGCTGATATTGGACCCGCCGTTCTCCGGCACGCGCCAGTTGAGCTGCGTGCGCTCAGCCGTTCGCACGCCACTCAGGCAGGCATTGGCGGGCAGGCGTGGTTCGGCGAGCTGCTTGTCGGCATAGAGCGGCTTGCCGCCGATCTGTCGCGCCAGCTTGGGGAAGGCGGCGTAGGGGTTCTGCGAAGGATCCTGATCGCAGATGCCGATGCAGCCATCGGCATAGCCATAGATGGCGTAGCCGTTTTCGTCGAGCGTGATCTCGTTGAAGTCGAGCAGGTTGCGGTTGACGTTGCCGCCGCCGGAGTTCCAGATGCCGCCCACGCCCTGTACCGGGTCCGTCGGCGTGGCGTTCACCGTCACCCAGGTGCGGCCCTCGTCGTATGTGGTCGAGAAGTAGAGATACCAGACGCCGGGAAAGTCGAGCGCGACCGGATTGCCCTCGGTATTGGTGCCGAGGTACGCACACACCGCGCGGTCACCGTCACCCGCAATCGCGTGCGTGAACATCACATGCTTGATGCCCATCTCGGCACCGAGCTGCGTCGTGCGCAGCCAGGTTTCGCCACGATCCTTGGTCACGGAAACAGTCGCGCGGCCATCACCATCGGAGTAGCAGAAGTAGGCGGTGTTGTCGCTGGCAATGCCGACCGAGGGATCACGGATCGAGGGTTGGCTGTCCGGCACCGGGTGCTGGGTCCAGGTGGTGGCCGCATCGGTGGAGACACTGATCGCCACATTCGGTCCGCAGGCCTTGCTGGGCAGGTACACCGTGCCATCCGGTGCGACGCGCACATGGCCGTGGATGCCCGCGCACTGTGCCACGGTGTAGACCGGCGTCGGCGCACCGAAGGTGATGCCGCCATTGTCGGAGCGCGCGCAGCTGGCAAAGCCGATGTCCTGTCCGCAGTAATAGAAGGCGTTGGGGTAGATCGGGTTCGGCACCGCATTGAGCGGCGCGGGGAATGGCCCGGCAGCGATGGTCTGATGATCTACCGCGGCCGCAAACGGCCCGCCCTGGTTGGGCGTCCAGGTCGCGCCATCGTCATCGCTGAAGGCCATCACGCTGTTGGCACCGGCCAACTGGCCGATCCAGGTGCGGCCGGTTTCGCGGCCGCGCACCAGCGAGTCGGTGACGCCGATGGGGTCGAGCGTGGTGACGCTGGTGAGCGGCGAGCTGCGGTTTTCCCACTCGCCGTCGCAGGCCTGCGGCTGTGCGGGGCTGAGGTCCTGCGGAAACTTGAGGAACAGCGTCTTCAGGCCAGAAAGAATCATGGCCTGCTTGGACGAAGTGTTGTAGCCCACCGAAGGCTCGCCGGTGTTGCCGGACAAACCCTCAGGCGGTGCGTAGACCTGATAACGCGGGATGCCGGGGCCGACGGGATTGGGTACCAGCGTCTCACCCGTGCCATCGACGAGACCCACGAAACCAAACACCACGCTGTTGTTGGCCGCGAGCGGCGTGATGTCGAGCCGCACCTTGCGGGTGCCGGAGCCGGCGGCGAAATAGAGCGTGCCGGAGCCGAGATCGGTACTCTCTGAAGTTGCCACGGCCTCGCCGGTATCGACGTCGGTGAGCGCGAAGGTGAACAGATCGAGCTTGAAGTCCCAACCCAGGCCGATGCGCACCATAGCCTTGGGGTTGGTCACTGCGTAATCGGCGGGCAGTGTCAGCGTCAGCTCGTAGCTGTCGCAGCCGTTGGTGAAGGTGCAGAACACGCCACCGGAAGTGGTGAACGGCCCGCTCTCGAACCGCGTGGCCGGCGCAGCCAGCGAAAGCGTGGCGGCGGCAGGCTCGGCGGCGAGGGCCGAGCCGACATTGAGCAGGACGGCCAGTGAGGCGGCAAGGACGGCAATCTTCATGGGAGGTCTCTGCCGAATCAGCACACCCCATACCGACGTGGAAGGGGTCTCTACCAACTCAGCTCTTCAGGGCTGACGCTAGCAAAAGCCGGTCCACTGACCACCGGTAAATCAAGCTCCACAGGCCAGGGGTTCAAGCCGGCAGGGCATCGCAAATGCGGGCGTCAGCCCAGATCAGCGTTGTGGTAGACCGCTTGTGAGTCATCGAGATCATCCAGCATGTCGATCATCTTCTGCAGGTGCTCGGCCACCTCGCCGGCCACCGCGACGCGATTGGCCGGCCGCATGGTGACTTCGGCCTGCAGTGGCTTGAGGCCCGCCGCTTCGAGTGCCTTCTTCACCGCCTCGTAGGCGGCAGGCGATGTGATGACATCGCAGTAGCCATCGTCGCTCACCACGTCGTCGGCGCCGGCATCGAGCGCCACTTCCATCAGCTTGTCTTCGGTGACGGCAGCACCCAGCTCGAAGATCAGCTCGCCCACTTCAGCGAACTGGAAGGCCACCGACCCGCTGGTGCCCATGTTGCCCCCATTCTTCACGAAGGCGTGGCGCACCTCGGCCACGGTGCGCGTCGGGTTGTCGGTCATGCAGTCGACCATCACCGCCACACCGCCGGGGC